>JAVHXQ010000052.1 GCA_031119555.1 Candidatus Dactylopiibacterium sp. | reverse complement strand
CACAGAACGGCGGCCGCGAGGAGAATCAGCGGGAAGCCGGCGATGCGCAGCAGATACGTACGCAGAGCCCGCCGCGCCCAGGGTGACTGGAGCGGCCCCTATCACTATCGAGGCACACCCCGGGCGCTGGGCATTAAAACGCCGGGCGAGGCATTGACGGCCGCTGCTGAACCTGAGCGGGTTTCGCCGGGCATTGCACGATCATGCAAAAGCTGGCTTCCGGATGCGTCTCGGGCACAGTGCGATCGTGGGTTGCTTGACTGATTCGAGAACCTAGCCATTGTCCGACGGCTCCCCCCAGAGAGAATCTTGCCGGTGACGCAGCTTGCGAGCGAGCTCCCTGAACGCGTGACCTGGCCGGCTTCTGGGCGGACTTGGCGCGGGGGCTCAATAAGCATTACAGTCCGGACGTTCGACGAATGCCGAGGAAAAATTGAGTCTGCGCGATGTCATCGATGGCGCCCTGATCATGCTGGCGCTTTATCTGGTCTGGCTGGGGGGGCGCCTTGTCCGTTCCCGTCGTGCAGGCCGGCGGCCAGAGGTGCGTGAGCCCGCGGTCAGCACGCCAGAAGGATCGGTGCGTCCGTCGTTTGACCCGGTGCCTCTCCCTGCGGCGCCGGAGCCTCCCTCCGACCGCGCCGTGACGAGAGCCGATATGGGGGAGGGGGCCGCCGCGGCACGCGAGATCCGCCGCCTCGCGCAGCGGGTGGCCTTGCTGGAGGCGCACCATGAAGCGCTGAACACGCGTATCCAGGCTTTGACGGACGAGCTCAAGGCGGTGGATGCTGCGCCGCCCGTGGGCGCGATGTACGGTGAAGCCGTCGCATTCGCCAAGCGCGGTTACGATGCGGCAGCCATCGCCGAGCGTTGCGGCATTTCGATTGCCGAGGCGCAACTGGTGAGGTCACTTGCCGAACGCCATCCGCGAGGGACGTGAATGAGTCTGAATGTGATGAGTGCCAGAGCGTCCTGGCTGCGCGTGGGACTTGTCTGCGCGGTGGCTGCCGGGCTGATCGTGCTCCGTGCATGGATGCCGGAGGAGGCTCCGTTTAGTCGACCTGAGCCTTCCGCAGGGCGTCCGGCTTCCGACGCCGCCGCCCTTGCGCCGCTCGCGAATCCTTCCGCACAGACGTCCGCGGTGCAGGCGTCCGCTCCGGCCGCTCCTACCGGAACCGCACTTTCTGACGAGGCGCCCGGCGCTGCGGCCAGTTCGCCGGCGGTTGCCGAGCAGTCGGCCGTCGCCGACGCCCCGGCGGGCGCGCCTCTGCCCCTGACACCGTATGTGGATGCGGGGAGCTTCGCGCGGCCCGAGGAAGCCAAGGCGCTGCTGCGGCGGCTGCGTCAGGCGGGTGTCGGCTACAGGGAGGTGATTCACGTTCAGATCGGTCCGTTCCGGACGCCCGAGGAGCTCCAGGACGCCCAATCGCGTCTGCAGCGCGCAGGCATCGGAATAGACGGCGCTCAGGCCTCCCAAAGCGCGCCTTGAGCGGCCTTTGCCCTTCTTGTTCCGGGTTTGCCTCTAGGCGTCCCGGTGCATACTAGCGATCCGGACCCGCATGGTGGGCATGCGGCGTCGGCCAATACCGAACCGGATGGGGCGAAGAGCGCCTCGCTTCCGGTCATGTCACAAGGAGCTTCGAATGCAGATCGATAGTCCCCGGCTGGGAAGTCTTGAAGTCCCGAGCGATCGTGTGATCGAGTTTCCCCAAGGCATCCCCGGCTTCGAGCATTGCCGGCGTTTCACCGTGCTCGAGGTTGAGCAGTCCGAGCAGGCCTACGCACTGCTGCAGAGCGTGGATGACCCGGACGTGCTGTTCTCTGTGACCACGCCCGATCTCCTGGGGCTGCACTATGAGTTCACGCTTGCTCCTGAGGAACAGGCTCTCCTGGGAGCCGAACGTGTCGAGGACGTCGCTGTTCTGCTCATCCTGCGGCGTTCGGAAGCCCCCGGTGCGTCCGTGCAGGCCAACTTGATGGCACCTCTCGTGATCAATGTCTCCGCGCGCAAGGGGGTGCAGAAAATCATTGCGCGCATGGGCTGCGAAGTCACGCTCAAGCAGGCCTGAGGCCGGGCTGCCGCGCCGTCTGGCGTGGCGGCCGCATCGTTTCATGCTGCCGGCATCACGTGCCGGCAGGCTTCTTGCATTCCCGACCAGTCCTGCCGGCAGTCATTTTGCCGGCCCGGCGGCGCGGGACAGTCACCGACTTGCCGCCTATAATCATTCCCCTGATCAGTCTGTGATGAAGCATGCGCATTCTTCTGAGTAACGACGATGGCTACTTCTCGCCGGGCCTGGAATGCCTGGCGGCCGCCCTGGGTTCTGTTGCGGACGTCACGGTCGTCGCGCCCGAGCGCGACCGCAGCGGCGCCAGCAACTCGCTGACCCTGGACCGCCCCCTGCAGTTGCGCCGGGCCCCCAACGGGTTTTACTACGTGAATGGCACGCCGACCGATTGCGTCCACCTCGCGGTCACCGGCATGCTCGACGTACAGCCCGACATGGTCATCTCCGGCATCAACCATGGCGCCAACATGGGTGACGACACGGTGTATTCGGGGACTGTCGCCGCGGCCACCGAAGGCTATCTTCTGGGCGTCCCGTCGCTGGCCGTTTCGCTCGTGGGACGCTCGCCCACGCAGTTCGAGACCGCCGCCCGGCTTGCGCGCGACATGGTCGAACGCTTTCAGCGCAGCGCCTTCGGCGCCCCCGTGCTGCTCAACCTGAATGTGCCCGATCTGCCGCCCGAGGCGCTCAAGGGTTTGCGCGTGACACGTCTGGGCAAGCGCCATCGCGCGGCGCCCGTCATCCGCGACAGGAACCCGCGCGGGGAAGAAATTTTCTGGATCGGTCCCGTAGGCGAGGCGGCCGATGCCGGCGACGGAACGGATTTCCACGCCGTGGCCAACGGTTACGCATCGCTGACGCCGCTGCAGATCGATCTGACGCGTGTGGCGCAGATCGAGACGACGCGCCGCTGGCTGGAGACCTAGCCGTGGCCACCTCCCTTCAGCCGGCCGGTCAGGCCATGCGCGCGCGCGCCAGAATGGTGGAGTTCCTGCGCGGGCAGGGCATTCGCGACGAACGCGTGCTGGCCGCGCTGAATACCGTGCCGCGCCACGCCTTCGTCGAGGAGGCGCTCGCCGGGCATGCCTACAGCAACGACGCTTTGCCATTGGGGCATGGTCAGACCATCTCGCAGCCTTACGTGGTGGCGCGCATGGCGGAGCTGCTGGGCGCCGGCGGAAGACCACTCGGCAAGACGCTTGAAGTCGGTGCGGGCTGCGGGTATCAGGCGGCGGTGCTGTCGTATCTGGCCAGCGATGTCTACGCGCTCGAGCGCATCGGCAAGCTGCTCGACAAGGCCCGCGCGAACCTTCGGCCGTTACGCCTGCCAAACGTTCGTCTGAAACATGCCGATGGCAATCTCGGGCTGCCCGAGGTCGCCCCGTTCGATTCGATCATCCTTGCCGCGGCAGCGCCGTCTACGCCCAAGGCCCTGCAGGAACAGCTCGCCGTGGGCGGGCGCATGGTTTTCCCCCTCAGCGTGGCGGCTGGTGAGCAGATCCTGGTGCTCATCGAACGCCTCGCGAACGGTGGCTTCAAGGAAAGCCGCCTCGACAGCGTGCGCTTCGTGCCCCTGCTGCCTGGAACTGAATGAGACCCGATATGCTGGATACCCGTTGCCTCGCCTCCCGCTCTGCCCTGTTCGCGAGCCTGCTTCTCGCCGCTTGCGCTTCGCAGCAGCCCGCTCCCGTCGAGACGCGCACGGCCGCCCCGGTCACGGCGGAGGCCGCGCCCGTGGTGGCGCGCCCCGGCCATTACATCGTCAAGCGGGGCGATACGCTCTACAGCATCGCGCATCAGCATGGCCGCAGCTTTCGTGAGCTGGCCGACTGGAACGGCATCAGCGATCCGAACGTGATCAGCGCGGGGCAGGAGTTACGCGTCGTGCCGCCCGGCGAGGCCGCACCCACGATGGCAGAGACATCGCCCGGCGTGGAGTCGCGGCCCGTGCCTGCTCGTGCGGCGATTGGCGGCTCGGCCATCGTGACCACGCCGGTGCCGGCCGTGGCCTCCGCACCGGCGGTCGCCTCCGGCGCGCTCAAGACTGAACCAAAGGGCGGCAGGGTGGCCTACTCCGAACAGGCATGGAAAGATCTGACGCAACCCGCCGCTGCCACGGCCAGCGCTCCGGTGTCCATCGTGGCTGCTCCGCATGCTGACCAAAGTGCCGCGCCCGAGCCGCGCGCCTCGACGCCGGTGGCGACGGGTGACGGTTCCTGGGGTTGGCCCTCGGCGGGCAAGGTGATCGGTACGTTCAACGACTCCAGCAACAAGGGCATCGACATCGGCGGCAATATCGGTGACGAGGTGCTGGCTGCCGGGGCGGGGGAAGTCCGGTACGTCGGTTCCAGCTTGCGGGGTTATGGCAATCTCGTCATCATCAAGCACAGCAATGAGTACTCGAGCGTGTATGCGCACAATCAGGAGATCCTGGTAAAGGAAAACCAGCAGGTCCGCAAAGGGCAGAAGATTGCCACGCTGGGCAAATCCGACGCCGACCGGCCCAAGCTGCATTTCGAAATCCGCCGACAGGGCAAGCCTGTCGATCCCATGAAGTATCTGCCGTCACGCTGAAGGGGGCCTCATGTACGATCCGGAATTCCTCGACGACTCTGAAGAAAAGGAAACGGATCTGCCCGCAGAGCTGGAGGCGTTTTCCGAGCCGGAAGCGCAGCCGGCCCCCCAGCCCGAGAACGAGTTTCTCAACGACGTCACCCAGATCTACCTGAACGAGATCGGCCTCAATCCGCTGCTGACCGCCGAAGAAGAGGCCGCGCTCGCGCGCCGTGTGCGCAAGGGCGATTTCGATGCCCGCCAGATCATGATCGAGCGCAATCTGCGTCTCGTGGTGAACATCGCCAAGCATTACATCAACCGCGGCATCCCGCTGCTGGATCTCGTCGAGGAAGGCAACCTCGGCCTCATGCATGCGCTCGAAAAGTTCGATCCCGAGCGCGGCTTCCGTTTCTCGACCTACGCCACCTGGTGGATTCGCCAGAACATCGAACGCGCGATCATGAATCAGTCGCGCACGATCCGGCTGCCGGTGCATGTGGTGAAGGAACTCAACCAGGTGCTGCGCGCGCAGCGCCAGGTGGATGCGGCCAACGGCAATTCGTCGCGTCTGGAAGAGGTCGCGAAGCGGCTCGACCGGCCGCTGGACGAAGTCCGGCAGATCCTGGCGCTATCTGAGCACACCGCGTCGCTGGACGCTCCGCTCGACATCGACCCCAATCTTTCCATCGGCGAATCGCTCGCGGACGAGCAGGCGGTGAGCCCCGAGGTGAACATCCACTCGGCGGAAATCGAGCTGCTGATCCGTGAGTGGATCGGCCAGTTGTCCGAGAAGCAGCAGCTCGTGATCCAGTACCGCTACGGTCTGGATGACGTGGAGGTCCTCACGCTCGAAGACCTCGCGGCCCAGCTCGGCCTGACGCGCGAGCGCGTGCGGCAGATCCAGCTCGAAGCACTTGCGCAGTTGCGCCGCATCCTGAAGCGGCGCGGCGTATCGCGCGAAGTGCTGTTCTGAGCGGACGCGGGCGGGTCAGCCGCCGGGCCGCACCCCTACGCGCGCAGCGCTCAGCGTTGCGGCCAGATCATTGACCACCATGGCGTAGAAGCTGCTGCGGTTGTAGCGGGTGATCACGTAGAAGTTGCGGAATCCCAACCAGTATTCGACGCCCTGACCGGGCGTCGCCAGGTCCACGAAAGTCACGCGTTCCGCGCTGTCGGCGGGCAATGCGCTGCGGACGCCTGCCGCGGCGAGCCGTGCGCCGTCCAGCGTGGGGAGGATGCCGGCATCCACCAGGCGGCGCGCGGCGTCGTCGTCGGCGATGCGTGCCGGCAGCACGATGGGGCCGTTGCGCTGCCAGCCGTGCTCGGCGAGGAAGCTTGCGACGCTGAAGATCGCGTCCTGCGGACTGCCGCGCAGGTCGATACGCCCGTCGCCGTCGCCACCCACGGCATAGCGCCGGATGCTGCTCGGCAGGAATTGCGGGTAGCCCAGCGCGCCGGCATAGGAGCCCTTGTAGCTCTCCACCGCATGGCCTTGCTCGCGCGCCAGCAGGAAGAGTTCTTCGAGTTCGCGGCGGAACAGCGGCGCGCGCGGCGGGTAGTCGAAAGCCAGCGTCGCCAGTGCCGAGAGCGCGCTGAAATTGCCGGTGTTGCGGCCATACACGGTTTCCACCCCGATCAGCGCCACGATGATTTCCTCCGGCACGCCGGAGCGCGCCGACGCCGCGCGCAACGCGGTCTGATGCTCGCGCCAGAAACGCAGGCCGCCCTGGATGCGCGTGTTGTCGATGAAGCGCGCGCGATAGCGCTGCCACGAGCGCACGCCCGGGTCGGCGGGCGGCTTCACGAGTTCGATCACGCGGGGCAGGGGCGTGGCCGCGTCGAGCGCGGCGGTGAGTTCGGCGGCCGGAATGCCCTGGCGGCTCGAGACCTCCGCGATGAAAGCGCGCACGTCGCTGCGTTCGGTGAAATAGCCTGCGTGAGCGACGGGGGCCAGCAGGGTGATGAAAAGGGCGGGGAGCAGGCGTTTCATGGGCGGAATCGCTGGATGAGGTCGCGCAGGCGGGGCAGCTGCCCCGCCATGTCCGGCGCGGGGCCGTAACGCAGGCTAGCATAGGTCTCCGCGATCTCGCGAAACGCCGCCGCCTGCCCGGGCAGGCGGAGGGCGACACGGGCGGCGTAGGCCGCTGGCGTCTCCCAGGGCTGGCGCGCCAGATTCCGGCGCGCGAGCTTGCGGCAGGCGCGCAGCCAGAGTCGGTCGAGCGCGTCGCGGCGACGTCCGCGCGGTGCCAGCCGCCACATCAGCCAGGCCAGCCAGAGCGCTGCGCCCGCGCCCAGCGCGAGGATCATTTCACGCCAACCGGTACCCGGCAGTCCCAGCTGCTTCAGCAGTTCGGCCTGACGACTCGCGTTGTAGCCGAGCACCCACTGGTTCCAGCCATTCGACAGCGCCTCCCAGCGATGGCGCAGCTCGCGCAGCACCGGGGAATCGCTGCGCAGCAGGAAGGGCAGGGCATCCGTGGCGGGCAGGGCTTGCGCGATGCCGCCGTCGATGCGGGCCGGTGCGCTCGTGGCGGTCGGGTCAACGCGGACCCAGCCGCGCCCGGCCAGCCACACTTCGGCCCAGGCATGGGCGTCGGACTGGCGCACGACGAGCGTGCCGTCCAGCGGGTTGAGTTCGCCGCCCTGGTAGCCCGTGACGACGCGCGCGGGCAGGCCGGTGGCGCGGGCGAGGACTACGAACGCGCTGGCAAAGTGCTCGCAGAATCCCTGCCGGGTATCGAAGAGGAATTCGTCTGCGCCGTGCGTGCCGAGCAGGGGCGGGTTCAGGGTGTAGGTGAGGCGGGCGTCGCGCATGAAGTCGATGGCGCCTTGCAGGCGCTCGTCCGGCGTCGCGCCGCGCGCGGCGAGCTGTTGTCCGGCGGCGACGGTGCGCGGGTTGCTGCCCTCGGGCAGCCAGAGCGCGTGGGCAAGGCGGCCGGGGTTTTCGGTCAGGCCGACCCGCGTGTCCGGGTAGGAGACCAGGGCCACGCGCACCCGCGTGCGGACGGGGCGCGGCGAACGCAGCGTGAAGTCGCGGCCGTAGCGCACGTCCTCCTGCGTGGCGATCGGGAAATCCAGGGCCAGCAGCCACGGACGGTCGTGCGCCTCGACGGTGAGCGTGTAGGCATAGGCGTTGCCGCTCGGGCGGTAGTTGGGCGTGGCATCGGTAAAGGCCGGACGTTCCTGCCAGACCCTGCCGTCGAAGTCGGACAGCACCGGGCCGCGCCAGTAGCGCTCGCGCGGCGGCGGCGGCGCGCCCGCGAACTCCGCGCGGAAAGCGATTTCGCCAGACAGGATGAGCTGCGAGATGGAGCCCGGCTGCATCGTGTCGCCCAGGCCGGTGCTCGCGGCAAAGGCATCGCCCGGCATGCGCCAGAGCGGCCCGTCGATGCGCGGGAAGAGCACGAAGAGCAGCAACATCAGCGGCAATGCCGTGGCGAGCAGGCGCGAAGCGGTACGCAGCGCGGCGCGCAGCGACAGGTCGGGTCGCTCCAGGCGCGCGCTGGTCGCGAGGATCGCAAGCGCGCAGACGCCCACGGTGGCCGCCACGGGCAGACTTTGTGCGTTGAGGAACTGCCCCGTCATCATGAAGCAGCACAGCAGCAGGACAGCGTGCGCGTCGCGCCGGTCGCGCCCTTCGACAAGCTTGAGCGGCAGCAGCAGCGTGAGCATCGCCAGCCCGGCCTCGCGACCGAACAGGCTGCGCAGCTCCAGATAGCACAGCGCGGCGCCAAGGATCGCCAGCAACAGCATCAGCGGCGCTGGCGGGCGGGGCGCCTGCTGGCGGACCCGCCAGAACTGCCAGGCGAGCAGCAGCGCCGTCAGCGCCGCCATGAGCACCGGCAGGCCGGAGAGGAAAGGCAGCAGCGAGAGCGTGGCGGTGGCGAGCAGGGCGTAGCCCGTTTCGCGTGGCAGCGGCGCGGCAGAGGGCGAGGCGCTCATGGGCGGCCTCCGTGGCCGTACAGTGCAAGGCGCAGCAGGCAGGCCTCGTGATGGGCCGCGTCCTCGCCCGGGCCGCTGGTGCCGTCGGGCAGGATCAAGGTGGTGCGCAGCCCGGCGCGGCGCGCGCTGAGCACCCACGCGCAGAGCTGCGAGAGGCGTTCCTCCAGGGGCAGGGCCGGCGGCAGCGCGCGCCAGTCGAGCACGCAGTCGCTCGTTGCCGGGCTGGCCCAGGTCTTGGTCAGCAGCCCCTTGCCCTGTGCGTACTGCTTCCACGCGATGTGGCGCGGCGAATCGGTCGCCTGCCCCGTGCGCAGACCCGCGAAGTCGTCGCCCTGCCCGCGCAGGGCCGTGTGCGTGCTGCCGTGCGCCTCGGTACTCGCGATGACGGCGCTCGGCAGTGCGCGCGCGCCATGCGGCGCCGGATAGACCGGTTGCGGCGCGTCGGGCGCAAGGTAGCTCCAGGCGCGGATCCAGCCCAGCGGCTGGGTGCTTTCCACGGTCAGCGGGCCGGGGTTCTGGAGGCCCCGGCGCGGCGCGGTCAGCTCGATGCGAAGCTCCGCATGCGCCGCGCCCGCCAGGTGCGTCTGCGCCAGCAACGCGCCTTCGGCATCGCGCACGCGCAGCCCCGCGCGTTCATGCGTCGCATCGTTGAACACGCGCAGCAGCCACGCCGCCCGTCCGCCCACGAAGGCCTCGCCCGTGCGCGCGCACTCGAGCCGCAGGCCGACCAGGGTGCGCCAGGTGTGCAGGATGTGCGTCACGAAGACGCTGCCCAGCAGGAACACCAGCGCGTAGCCCAGCGAGAGGTTGTAGTTGATCGAAGCCAGCAGCATCGTGACCAGCGTGACGAGAAGCGCCACGCCGGCGCGCGTGGGCAGCACGTATACGCGCCGCTGGCGCAGCCTGATTGGCTGCGCTTCGGGCGTATGGCGGCGCAGTGCCCAGGCACGCAGGCGCGCGCGCCAGCGGGGCCGTGCCGTGCTCACGGCAACGCGACGGCTTCGATGAGTTCGCGCACGAGGGCTTCGCCGCTCGCGCGTGAATCAGTCGCGTTGAGGCGGTGCGCGGCCACCGAGGGCAGCACCGCCTGGATGTCGTCGGGAAGCACATGCTGGCGTCCGGCCGTCAAGGCCCACGCGCGGGCCGCCGCGAGCAGGCCGAGCCCCGCGCGCGGCGAAAGGCCGCCGCCGGGGAGCTGCCGGCTGCGTGCGAGCAGGACCTGCACGTAGTCGAGCAGCGACTCGCCGACATGGACGCGCGCCACTTCCGCCTGCAGGGCGAGCAGGCCGGCCGGATCGATGCAGGGCTTCAGCTGCTGGATCATCGCGCGGCGGTCTTCTCCCGCCAGCAGCGCGCGCTCGGCCGCCGCGTCCGGCATGCCCAGCGACAGCCGCATCAGGAAGCGGTCGAGCTGGGACTCCGGCAGCGGAAAAGTCCCGATCTGCTGCGAGGGGTTCTGCGTCGCGATCACGAAAAACGGCGTGGGCAGGGCGTGGGTCTTGCCGTCGACGGAAACCTGGCGTTCCTCCATGGCCTCGAGCAGCGCGCTTTGCGTCTTGGGCGTGCTGCGGTTGATCTCGTCGGTGAGCAGCACCTGCGTGAAGAGAGGGCCGGCATGAAAGCGGAAGCCTTGCTGGGTCGCGTCGAAGATGCTCACGCCGATGAGATCGGCGGGCAGCAGGTCGCTCGTGAATTGCACGCGCTGGAACTCCAGCCCCAGCGATACCGCGAGGGCGTGCGCCAGGGTCGTCTTGCCCACGCCGGGCTGATCCTCGATGAGCAGGTGGCCGCGCGCGAGCAGGCAGGACAGCGCAAGCCGCAGGGCGTGCGTCTTGCCGAGCACGATGCCGCCGAGCTGGTCGAGGATCGCGGATGTGACGGGGTGGGGCGCGGCGGATGCTGCGGGCATGGGATTCTCCGGATTTTGCTTTGGAGGCAGACCGTTACGCTTCGAAATCGTTCGACACCGGCCACCAAGAGCCAAAGTGTAACGGCAGGGTGTTCTCCCACTGCCGCCGCCCGACGGAGAAGCCCATGAGCCGCACCGCTTTCATCACGCATCCGGATTGCTGGCTGCACAACATGGGGCATCAGCATCCGGAATCTCCGGAACGCCTCAGCGAGATCCTCGATCGCGTCCGGGGCGACGGCCTCGACGGCTTTCTCGACATGCGCGAGGACGCCCCCACCGCCACGCTGGAGCAGCTCTACCGCGCGCATTCGCCGGCCTACGTCGACGAGCTGTTCGAGATCGCGCCCGAACACGGCCTGCGCCACCTCGATCCCGACACCGCCATGACGCACCACACCCTGCGCGCCGCGCTGCGGGCCGCCGGCGCGGGCATCCTGGGCAGCGAACTGGTGCTCGCGGGGCGCGTCCGCAACGCCTTCTGCGCGGTGCGCCCGCCGGGGCATCACGCCGAGCGCTTGCGTGCGATGGGGTTCTGTTTCTTCAACAACGTGGCCGTGGCCGCGCATCACGTGCTCGACGTCCACGGCCTCGAGCGCGTCAGCATCATCGATTTCGACGTGCATCACGGCAACGGCACCGAAAACATCTTCATCGGCGAGCCCCGCGTGCAGATGCTGAGTTTCTTCCAGCATCCGCTCTATCCCTACTGCGGCACCGGCGTGACGGCGCCCAACATGCTGAACTCGCCGCTGCCGGCGGGTACGCGCGGCGAGCGCGTGCGCGAACTCGTGAGCGAAGCGTGGCTGCCCGCGCTGGAACGTCATGCGCCGCAGATGCTGTTTCTCTCGGCCGGCTTCGATGCGCATTACGATGACGACATGGCTTCCATGGGGCTGCTGGACGCCGACTTCGGCTGGATCAGCCGCACCCTGCGCGAGTGGGCCGACGCGCATTGCGAAGGGCGCATCGTGTCCATGCTCGAAGGTGGCTACGTCCTGCCCGCACTCGGGCGCAGCGTCATGGCGCACCTGCGCGCGCTGGCCGACCTCTGAGGGCCGGCGCGCGCGCATTGCGCCGATTTGCAGCTCCGCCCATCCGCAGCATGCGGTCATTGATCTACAATCGCCGTTTTGACACCTTGCGCGGTCAGCCATGATCACAGGTTCCCTCGTTGCCCTGCTCACGCCGATGACGGCGGACGGGCAGCTCGATATGCCGGCCTTCCGGGCCCTGATTGACTACCACGCTCGCGAAGGGACGGACGGTCTCGTCGTTGTCGGGACCACCGGAGAGTCGCCGACGGTGAACGTGGACGAGCATTGCGAGCTGATCCGCGTGGCCGTCGAGCACGCGGCGGGGCGCCTGCCCGTGATTGCGGGAACGGGCGGCAACTCCACCGCCGAAGCCATCGCGCTTGCGCGCTTCGCCAAGGATGTGGGCGCCGCAGCCTCGCTGTCGGTCGTGCCCTATTACAACAAGCCCACGCAAGAGGGCATGTACCGCCACTTCAAGGCGATTGCCGAAGCCGTCGAGCTGCCGGTGATCCTCTACAACGTGCCGGGCCGCACCGTGGCCGACATGAACAACGACACCGTGCTGCGCCTGGCGCAGGTGCCGGGCATCGTCGGCATCAAGGACGCCACGGGCAACATCGAGCGCATCACCGACCTGGCGATGCGCGCGCCCGAGGGCTTCGCGCTCTACAGCGGCGACGACCTCACCTCGATGTGCTTCATGCTGCTGGGCGGCCACGGCGTCATCTCCGTCACCGCCAACGTCGCGCCGCGCCTGATGCACGAGCTCTGTGTCGCGGCCCGGGGCGGAGACCTTGCGCGCGCCAACGCGGTCAATCGTCAGCTTTTCCTGCTCAACCGGGATCTCTTCGTCGAGGCCAACCCGATTCCCGTCAAGTGGGTGGCCCAGCAGATGGGCTTGCTCGAGGGCAGTCTGCGCCTGCCGCTCACCCCGTTGTCCGAGCCCTTCCACGAGCGCCTGCGCGCTGCCATGCGCGCTGCCGGCATCCAGTCCTGAGAGGTTTCATTGATGCGTTCCACTTTTGCAGCACTCTTCACCGCTTCCGCGCTGAGCCTGGCGCTCGCCGCCTGCGGAGGCAACAAGAACGAGAAGGTCGATTACAAGACGCCCGGCATCGACCTGCGTTCCAAGTCCAGCCCGCTCGAAGTGCCGCCCGATCTGGTCAGCCCTTCGCGCGACGACCGTTACGCCGTGCCCGACAGCGCCGGCACGGGTTCCGCCACGCTTTCCACGTATTCGGCCGCGCGCCAGCCGGCGCCCGCGGGTGCGGTCACGCCGTTCGCGCAGCCGGCCAGCGCGGCCGCGCCCGCTGCGGGCGTGCCCAAGTTCCGCCTCGAGCGCGATGGCACCACGCGCTGGCTCGTCACCACGGTTGCGCCTAACCAGCTGTGGCCGCAGCTGCGTGATTTCTGGAAGGATCTGGGCTTCGTGCTCGTGAAGGACGACCAGACCACCGGGATCATGGAAACCGACTGGGTCGAGAACCGCGCGCGCATTGCGGGCGATCCCATCCAGAATGCCTTGAGCAAGGTGCTCGGTTCCTTCGTGTCGAATGGCGAGCGCGACCGCTACCGCACGCGCATCGAGCCCTCGCTGAGCACGCCGGGGGCCGTGGAGGTCTATGTGAGCCACCGTGGCGCCGAGGAGCTGCGCAACCGCGACCGCGACGGCACCTACTGGGAGCTGCGTCCGTCCAATCCGGAGCTTGAGGCGGAGATGCTCCAGCGCATCATGGTCCGCCTGGGCGCCGACCAGACCGTGGCGAAGCAGATGACGGACGACGCCAAGGCGGCGCCGCAGACTTCGCGGGCCACGCTGAACACGGCGGCCGATGGTTCGCAGCAGCTCGTCGTGCGCGAAGGCATGGAAAGCGCCTGGCGCCGCGTGGGGGTGGCGCTGGATCGCACCGGCGTCGTCGTCGAGGACCGCGATCGCGCCCGTGGCGTCTATTTCGTGCGCTACGTGGCGAGCGAAGACCTCGATGGCGCGCAGGAGCAGGGCTGGTTCTCGCGCTTCTTCGGGCGCAAGAAGCCGGCCGCGGGCACGGGACAGTTCCGCGTCTCGGTGGTGGGCAACGATGTGCAGACCACGGTGCGCCTGCTCGCCAACGAGGGCGACAAGCCGGCTACGCCGGAGGCCACGCGGCAGATCCTGAACCTGCTGCAGCGCGAGCTCAGATAAGTCCTGTAAGGGAAAACCAGAACGGCCGGGGCAACCCGGCCGTTTTCTTTTGTGCGCGCTTCGTTCCGGGGCCGTGGTTTTTTCCAAATGTTGATATGGCGCATGGCGATAACGAGTGGCATGCAATAGCTTCCGTTCATCGCTTTGGCCGTCATGACGAGGTTCGGCCGATCGCGACGAGAAGGAAGCGCCGGCACGCCCCCGCGTCCCGTGTTTCCGGTTCCGCAGTTAATCTCGCATCAGGGAGATATTGATGTTCCAGGTGAGAATTCACGGACGGGGCGGTCAAGGGGTGGTCACGGGAGCGGAAATGCTTTCGATCGCGGCCTTCCTTGAGGGCCGTCACGCCCAGGCGTTCCCGAGCTTCGGCTCGGAGCGGACAGGCGCACCCGTGGTTGCGTTCTGCCGCATCGCAGACAAGGAAATCCGGCTTCGCGAGCCGGTCATGCAGCCGGATGCCCTGATCATCCAGGATGCCACCCTGCTGGCGCAGATCGACGTGTTCTCCGGGCTTGAGACCGAGGGCTACGTCATCCTCAACACGCACCGCAGCTTCGAGGAAATGGGCCTGGGCGAACTCGCCCGCCGCTTCCGGCCCGAGCGCCTCGTGACGATTCCGGCAACCGAGCTCGCGCTCAAGCACGTCGGCCGCAACGCCCCCAACGTGCCCATGCTGGGCGCCTTCGCCGCCGCTTCCGGGCTGATTTCGCTGGAATCGGTCGCCTCGGCGATCCGTCAGAAGTTCTCCGGCAAGGTCGCCGACGGCAACATCGCCGCCGCCACCGAAGCCTACAACGCGGTCAAGGCCGCCAGGGAGGTCGCCCATGCTCAAGCAGTGTGAAGGCTCGCATGCCGTTGCCGAAGCCGTGGCGCTCGCGCGTCCGGAAGTGATCTGTGCCTACCCGATCTCTCCGCAGACCCACATCGTTGAAGGTCTGGGCGAGATGGTGAAGGCCGGCGAGATCCAGGATTGCGAATACATCAACGTCGAGTCCGAGTTCGCCGCCATGTCGGTGGCCATCGGTTCCTCGGCGACCGGCGCGCGGACGTACACCGCCACCGCCTCGCAGGGTCTGCTGTTCATGGTGGAGGCCGTCTATAACGCGTCCGGCCTGGGGCTGCCCATCGTCATGACGGTGGCCAACCGCGCGCTGGGCGCGCCGATCAACATCTGGAACGATCATTCGGACTCGATGAGCCAGCGCGATTGCGGCTGGATCCAGCTCTTCGCCGAGAACAACCAGGAAGCGGCCGACCTGCACATCCAGGCCTTCAAGATCGCCGAGGAGCTGTCGCTGCCGGTCATGGTCTGCATGGATGGCTTCATCCTCACGCACGCCTACGAGCGTGTCGACATGCCCACGCAGGAGCAGGTGGATGCCTTCCTGCCGCCCTATGTGCCGCGTCAGGTGCTCGACCCGCGCGACCCGGTCTCGATCGGCGCGATGGTGGGGCCCGAGGCCTACACCGAGGTGCGTTACCTTGCCCACGCCAAGCAGATGCAGGCGCTGGAGCTGATTCCGAAGGTTTCGCGCGAGTTCAAGGAAATCTTCGGCCGCGACTCGGGCGGCCTCGTGCGCCCGTATCTGCTCGAGGATGCGGACACCGTCGTCATCGCGCTGGGCTCTGTGCTCGGCACGATCAAGGACACCATCGACGAGATGCGTGCCGACGGCATTTCGATCGGCGTGCTCGGCATCAACTCCTTCCGCCCCTTCCCGGTTTCCGCGATCCGCCGCGCGCTCTCGCACGCCAAGCGCATCGTGGTGCTCGAAAAGAGCTTCGCGGTCGGCATCGGCGGCATCGTCGCCACCGACGTGCGCATGGCCATGGACGGGCTGGATCAGCGCATCTACACCGTGGTGGCCGGCCTGGGCGGGCGCAACATCACGCGCGCCTCGCTGCATCGCGTGCTGCGCATGGCCATGCACGACCAGCTCGAAGGGCTGCACTTCATGGACCTCGAATGGAACATCGTCAATCGCGAGCTCGACCGCGAGCGCCAGACGCGCCGCTCCGGCCCGATTGCCGAAAACATCCTGCGCGACCTGGGTCAGACCAAGTCGAACGTGGGTTGAGGAGAGACGCATGGGTCACCAAGACATCAAGTTCTACCAGACCGGCACCTTCACGGTCGGCAACCGTCTGCTGCCGCCCGAGCAACGTTCGGTGCAGGCCGACATGGAGCGCACCAACTCGCTGAACTCCGGCCACCGCGCGTGCCAGGGCTGTGGCGAGGCGCTCGGCGCGCGCTACGCGATCGATGCGGCGATGCGCGCCACGGGCAACCGCCTGGTGGCCGTGAACGCCACCGGCTGCCTGGAAGTGTTCTCCACGCCTTACCCGGAAACCTCGTGGCAGATCCCCTGGATCCACTCGCTGTTCGGCAACGCCGCGGCGGTGGCCACCGGCGTGGCGGCGGCCAACAAGGTCAAGGCCCGCAAGGCCGGCCTGGCGCTGCCCGAAACCCGCGTGATCGCGCAGGGCGGCGATGGCGGCACGACCGACATCGGCTTCGGCTGCCTGTCGGGCATGTTCGAGCGCAACGATGACGTGCTCTACATCTGCTACGACAACCAGGCCTACATGAACACCGGCGTGCAGCGTTCCTCCGCCACGCCGCCGGCCGCGCGCACCGCCACCACCATGCCGGTCGGCGACGAGCCCGGCAACGAGTGGGGGCAGGGCAAGAACGTGCCGCTGATCGCGATGGCACACGGGATTCCCTATGTGGCCACGGCTTCCGTGTCCGACCTGCGCGACCTCGAATACAAGGTCACGAAGGCCATGAACATGCGCGGCGCGCGGTACATCCACATCTTCGTGCCGTGCCCGCTGGGCTGGGGGTCCGCCTCGCAGGACACCATCAAGCTCGCGCGGCTGGCGAAGGAGACCGGTCTGTTCCCCGTCTTCGAGGCCGAGTACGGCGAAGTGACCAACGTGTCCAAGATCCGTCAGAAGCAACCCGTGGAAGCCTACCTGCGCCTGCAGCGCCGCTTCGCCCACCTCTTTGGCAAGAAGCCGCGCCTGGACGTGGTGGCCCGCTTCCAGGAAATGGCCGACCAGAACATCCGCAAGTTCGGCCTGCTCGGGAGCGACCGTGCCGCCGTGGGTTTCCCCGGCAGCGAGCACAAGTGAAGCGCGAAGGAGATCCGCGATGAACAAACCATTTGCAATCACGCTCCAGGTAGGCAGTTCGCTGGCCAACAAGACCGGCTCCTGGCGCACGTTCCGCCCCGTCTACGTCAATCGCCTGCCGCCGTGCAACAACGCGTGCCCCGCCGGCGAAGACACCCAGGGATGGCTCTTCCATGCCGAAAGCGGCGATTACGAAACCGCCTGGCGTCATCTCACCGAAGCCAACCCGATGCCCGCCGTGATGGGCCGCGTCTGCTATCACCCCTGCGAGGGCGCCTGCAACCGCGGCAAGCTCGATGACGCCGTGGGCATCAACTCCGTGGAGCGCTTCCTCGGCGACGAGGCCATCAAGCAGGGCTGGGCCTTTTCGAAGCCCGCCGCTTCGACCGGCAAGCGCGTGCTCGTGGTCGGCGCGGGCCCGTCGGGCCTGTCGGCCGCCTACCAGCTGCGCCGCATGGGCCACGAAGTGGTGATCTTCGAGGCCGGTCCGGCGGCCGGCGGCATGATGCGCTTCGGCATTCCCAAGTACCGCCTGCCGCGCGAAGTGCTGGACGCGGAAGTCCAGCGCATCGTCGATATGGGGGTCGAGCTGCGCCTGGAGACCAAGGTCGACAACATCCTCGAAACCATGAAGGCCGAAAAGTTCGACGCCGCCTTCCTGGCCGTCGGGGCGCACATCGCCAAGCGCACCGCGATTCCCGCCACCGAGTCCTCGCGCATCCTGGATGCCGTTTCGGTGCTGCGCAGCATGGAAGGCGAGGAGACCCCCATGCTGGGTCGGCGCGTGGTCGTGTATGGCGGTGGCAACACCGCCATCGACGTGGCCCGCACCGCCAAGCGCCTGGGCGCCGAGGAAGCCATCATCGTGTACCGCCGCACACGCGACAAGATGCCCGCGCATGACTTCGAGGTCGAGGAAGCCCTGCAGGAAGGCGTCATGATGCGCTGGCTGTCCACGATCAAGCAGGTCGGCGACGGCGGGGCGATCCAGGTCGAGAAGATGGTGCTCGACGAAGCCGGCCGCCCCGTTCCGACGGGCGAGTTCGACACGCTGGAGGCCGATTCCGTGGTGCTCGCGCTGGGCCAGGACGTGGACCTGGGTCTGCTCGACGGCGTGCCCGGCCTGTCCTTCGAAGATGGCGTGGTGCAGGTCGGCGACAACATGATGACCGCCTACCCCGGCATTTTCGCGGGCGGCGACATGGTGCCCTCGGATCGCACGGTCACCGTCGGCATCGGCCACGGCAAGCATGCCGCGCGCCACATCGACGCCTGGCTCAAGGGCACGACCTACGACAAGCCGGCCAAGAAGGAAATCGCAACCTTCGACAAGCTCAACCCCTGGTATTACACCGATGCCGACAAGACGGTGCGTCCGATGCTGGACATCATCCGTCGCCAGTCGAGCTTCGACGAAGTGCAGGGCGGGCTGGACGAAAGCAATGCGCTCTTCGAAGCGCGCCGCTGCCTTTCGTGTGGCAATTGTTTCGAGTGCGACAACTGCTACGGGGTCTGCCCCGACAACGCGGTCATCAAGCTCGGCCCGGGCAGGAAGTTCGAGTTCAACTACGACTACTGCAAGGGGTGTGGCGTCTGCGTGGAGGAATGCCCCTGCGGCGCCATCGCGCTGGAGCCCGAGAGCGCCTGATCCGCGCCGCCACGGGAACGGAACCCGCCCGCGCTACCGCGCCGGCGGGTTTTTTTACACTGCATGTAAGACAAGCTTGATGCATGTCATGCAAATGGGGTGGTCACGTCATGTTTCTTGCTAGTTTAATGACTCCTCTGTTTGCTGTTGCGGTTTCCCCTCATGAATGGCCGTCATTTCCGGATGCTCCTCGCGGGCTGGCTGGCGTATTTCCAGCGCACCGCCGGGGAAGGAAAACCAATTGATATCAGGGCCTTCCTGCTCATCGACCTGATCGTTTCACTGCTTCTCCTGCCTCTCCTGCTGCTCGTGATCTGGCTCATGAACTGAGCTTCGCCCATGCCCGCGTCCGGTGCGCGATGGCCCGCCCCGGGGCTGTTCGCGCGGGGCGGTGCGCGTCACCGGGTGGTCAGGCTTCCCCTGGCGGCCGGGGCGGGGAAGAATGTGCCCCTGCGCGGGCATTTCCGCCCCGCGTCCGCACACGGGGGATGCATGGCGAGTCTGCTGCTGAAGAATGCCGAGGTGGTCCTGACGATGGACGACGCGCGGCGCGAGATTCCGTACGGCGGCGTGTTCATCCGCGATGGCGTGATCGAGGCCGTCGGCGCGACGGCGGAGCTGCCCGCGACGGCCGACGAGACCATCGATCTCGCGGGCCACGTGCTGATGCCGGGCCTCATCAACACGCATCACCACATGTACCAGAGCCTGACGCGCGCGCTCCCCGCCGCTCAGGACGCCGAGCTCTTCGACTGGCTCTCCGCGCTGTATCCCGTATGGGCCGGCCTGACGCCGGAGATGCTGCATGTCTCGGCCCTGACCGCGATGGCCGAACTGATCCTGTCGGGCTGTACCACTTCCAGCGATCATCTCTACATTTACCCCGGCGCCTGCCGGCTCGACGACACCATAGAGGCCGCCGCCGCGATCGGGATGCGCTTCACGGCGAGCCGCGGCAGCATGAGCGTGGGCCGCTCGCAGGGTGGCCTGCCGCCCGATCACGTGGTGGAGCGCGAAGAGGCGATCCTGCGCGACACGCGTCGCCTCGTCGAGCAGTACCACGACGCCTCCCGTCACAGCATGCTGCAGATCGCGGTGGCGCCGTGTTCACCGTTTTCGGTGAGCCGGGCGCTGATGCGCGAATCCGCCGCGCTCGCGCGCAGCTACGGCGTCCGCCTGCACACCCACCTCGCCGAGAACGTGAAGGACGTGGCGTACAGCCGCGAGCAGTTCGGCATGACGCCCGCCGAATACGCCGAATCGCTGGGCTGGACGGGCCCCGACGTCTGGCATGCGCACTGCGTGCAGCTCGACGCGCCCGGCATCGCGCGCTTCGCGCACAGCGGCACGGGTGTCGCGCATTGCCCTTGTTCCAACATGCGTCTTGCTTCGGGTATCGCGCCGATTCCGCAGATGCTGGCGGCGGGCGTGCCCGTGGGATTGGGCGTGGATGGTTCGGCCTCCAACGATGGCGCGCATCTGCTGGGTGAGGCACGTCAGGCGATGCTGCTGGCGCGCGTGGGGCATGGCCCCGCCGCCCTGTCGGCGCGTCAGGCGCTGGAAATCGCGACGCGCGGCGGTGCGCGCGTGCTGGGGCGCGACGATATCGGCGCGCTTGCCGCCGGCATGAGCGCCGACTGCGTGGCTTTTCCGCTCGACGGCCCCGGCATGGCGGGGGGCGCGGTGCATGACCCGGTCGCATCGCTCGTGTTCTGCACGCCGCCCGCGGCGCGCTGGTCGGTCATCGGCGGGCGGGTCGTGGTGCGCGAAGGGCAGATCGCCACCCTGGACCTGCCCCGCGTGCTGGAGCGCCACAACCGCCTGGCGCGAGATCTGGCGCGGGCCGCCTGAGGCCGGAGCGCGTGCGGCCCGGGCATGAAAAAAGGCCAGACCCTCGCGGGCCTGGCCTTCTGGCGGAGCAGTGTGCGCTCAGCGCGAGAAAGTGCGTGCCGGACGGACCGGACGCTCACCGCGCTGCTCGTCGAAGCCCCCTTCACGGCGGCGCGATTCGAAGCCCTCGCGGCGCTCAGCGCGCGGCGCGCCGAAGTCTGCGCGCGGACGCTCGCTGCGTGTCCCTTCGTCGCGACGGGCACGCGGGGTGGCGGCGGCGTCGTCACGGCGCGGCGCGTCGAACCTGCGTTCGCCGTTGAAGCTGCCGGGGCGGGGCGAGAACCCCTGCGGGCGGTCGCCCATGCGGCGCTCCGCGTTGGAGCGCGGGCGGTCTTCAAAACTGCGCGGGCGATCCTCGAAGGCGCGCGGACGGTCTTCGAAGCTGCGCGGGCGGTCACCGAAGCTGCGCGGGCGATCGCCGAAACTGCGCGGGCGGTCGTTGCCGCCGCGCCCACCCGGCCGACCGCTGCGCTGATCCGGCTTCACGCGCGGCTCCAGGCCTTCGATCTCGGTGGCGGGCATGCGCTGCGTGGTGAAGCGCTCGATGGCGCGCACCTTGAAACGTTCGGCGGGGGTGGCCAGCGTGATGGCGACGCCGCTGCGGCCGGCACGCCCGGTGCGGCCGATGCGGTGCACGTAATCTTCCGGCTTCATCGGCATGCCGTAGTTGATGACGTGCGTGATGTTGGGCACGTCGATGCCGCGCGCGGCCACGTCGGTCGCGATCAGCACCTTCACGTCGCCACGGCGCAGGCCGGTGAGCGTGCGGTTGCGCTTGCCCTGCGGCATGTCGCCATGCAGCGAGGCGGCGCGCACACCCTTGTCGGCCAGCGTTTCGGCGAGCCATTCGGCGTCGCGCTTGGTGGCCGTGAAAATGATCGCCTGATTCACGTCGTTCTGCTTGAGCAGGTGGTCGAGCAGGCGGTTCTTGTGCGCTTCGTCATCGGCCCAGTGCAGACGCTGTTCGATGTCGGCGTGGCGGTCGGTGGAGTTCGCCAGCTCGATGCGGCGGGGTTCGCGCAGCATGGAAGCGGCAAGACGGCCCACTTCGCCGCCGAAGGTGGCCGAGAACATCACGGTCTGGCGCGTTTCGGGCAGGGCGGCGACGATCTGCTCGATGTCTTCCATGAAGCCCATGTCCAGCATGCGGTCGGCTTCGTCGAACACCACCATTTCAAGGCGTGCGAAATCGATGCGGCCGCTACCGATGTAGTCGAGCAGGCGGCCCGGGGTGGCCACGAGCACGTCCACCGGCTGGCGCAGCAGCTTGAGCTGGGCGGGGTAGGGCATGCCGCCGACCACGCTCACCACCGACAGGCGGCGCAGCGCGCGGCCATAGGTGACGCCGGACTTGGCGACCTGCTGGGCCAGTTCGCGCGTGGGGCAGAGCACGAGGATGCGCGGGCCGATGCTGCGCACGCTGGCGGGCTGCGACAGGCGCTCGAGCGCGGGCAGCATGAAGGCGGCGGTCTTGCCGCTGCCGGTGGCGGCGGAGACCATCAGGTCGGCACCGGCGAGCGCGGCGGGGATGGCCTGTGCCTGCACGGAGGTAGGCGTTTCATAGCCGGCGCGCTTGACGGCGGCAACGATGGCGGGATTGAGACCCAGGGTATCGAACGACATTTCTTTCCAATCGAAAAAGCGCGAAGCATCCGCGGCTGCCGGGAGGCAGGCGGGGTTGGCGCGAACAGGCGCAGCGTGTGCTGCGCGAAACAACATCGGCGCCAACCGGTACGACGAACGCTCTTTGAATTCCGGATCGCGCGTGGCGCGAGTGGGGCGGAAATGCGTGAGAAGGGGTCAGGGACGATGAAACGGTTCCGCCGCGAGGCGACGGAAGGCGCGAGAATGTAACGCATGTCGCGCGAGATTGCACGCAATTTGTTGTTACACAGGGGTTTTTTCCTGGCGGGGAGGAGCCGCCCGCGGGGCCGCCCGGGGGCTGTGTGCCCATGCGTGCGGGCGCAGGACTGTGCCGGCGCCGGAAACCACGTTACAATCCAGCGCGGCGGGTCTCCCCGCATTGCAGCATGGGAATCTGGTCAGGTCCGGAAGGAAGCAGCCATAACCATTCACTGTGAGTGCCGGGGGTCAGGCTCGCCGCCCTGAATTCAAGGAAACGGCGCAGGCTCCAGAGCCTGCGCCGTTTGCGTTTCTGCTGCGGGAGAGTCTCCATGCGCCTCGTGTCTTTTCTGGTTGTCACCTCCCTCGCCGTGGCCTCGTGGGGCGCGCAGGCGCAGGCTTCCGACGCGCTCGTGGAAGCGTTGCGCGCCTATGCCGCGGCCGAGGGGTCGCCGCGCAGCCAGGAGTTCCGGCATGCGTTGAGCGATCTCAACGGCGACGGCGTGGACGATGCCGTCGTGCTGTTGCTGGGCTCCGACTGGTGCGGCAGCGGGGGCTGCACCCTGCTGGTGCTGGAAGGCGGCGGAAAAGGCGGGCGCGAAGCCTACCGCTTCGTTTCGCGCGTGACCGTGGCCGAGGAGCCGGTGCGCGCGAGCCGCGAGCGCAGGCACGGCTGGCGCACGCTGATCGTGCATTCGCGTGGGCGGGGGGACGTGACGCTGGCGTTCAACGGGAAGTCTTATGCCGGCAACCCGTCGGTCGCGCCTCTCGCCACCAAGCGGGCGCTGACGCGTGCCGAAACGCTGATCCGCTAGCCCCGCGCGGTGTTGCTGAGCGACAGGGCCATCAGGCGCGCTGCTGAGGCACCAGCGGCGGGGTGCTGTCGCGCGTCGGCCGGATGTTTTCCGGGCGCTCGGCGGCGGCCGGCAGGGTTTCGTCGGGCGTGAATCCGACGCTGAACGCAAAGTTCAGCAGCCACATCACGACGACCGCCAATGCCGTCACTCCAAGCAGGTGCAGGAACTGACGGACTCTCTCTCTGAGCGTGGGTTGAGGGGCCATGTTCGCCTCTTCTCTGCAGGCCGGGCCTGCTGCCGGGTAGGAGGTCGGTCAGAGGATCGCGCCGCTGCCGAGGATGAGTGCACCGATCGCGACGAGGCAGAAGCCCAATCCTTCGCGAAAGTGGCGTACGCCTGTGTGTGCATGTTTCATGGTTGCCTCCTGTATCGCAGTGTGGCTGCCGCCTGGCGCGGCGGCCAATGACTTCTGCCCGTGTGCCCCGATAGCCGGGGGGTATGACATGTGTGCGCCAATTGAAAAAGCCCCGTACGGAAATTCTGCGTTTTTCCGTACGGGGCGCCTGTCGGACGAAGCCGACTCCAGTTGTCAGCGCGTGGGCGTCGCGGGCGCCGGTGCCGTTCCTGCGAGCGCCTGCCTGACGCCCTCGGCATAGGCCGGGTCGGCGCGCCGGAAGTGCTCGAGCTGACGCGCGCGGATGTCGTCGGGCACGCCCTGCATGGCGGCGGCGATGTTGGCGAACAGGCGTTCGCGCTGGCCCGCGTCGAAGAGGCGGAACAGGGCTGCGGGCTGAGAGTAGTAGTCGTCATCCACGCGGTGATCGTAGTGGGCCGCATCGCCCGTGATCGCCAGCGCGGATTCGTTCAGCGACGGGTCATCGAAGAGCGCTCCCGGCAGTCCGCTCGGGTTGTAGTTGGTTGCCCCGCCGCCATTCGCATCGACGCGGCCGGCGCCGTCGCGGTGCGGCGTGTGGAAGGGGCAGCGCGGGGCATTGACCGGGATCTGGTGATGATTCACGCCCAGCCTGTAACGGTGGGTGTCTCCATACGAGAAGAGGCGCCCCTGCAGCATCCGGTCGGGCGAGAAGCCGACGCCAGGCACCACATTGGCGGGCGTGAAGGCCGCCTGTTCGACCTGGGCGAAGTAATTGTCGGGGTTGCGGTTGAGTTCGAGCACGCCGACTTCGATGAGCGGGTAGTCCGCGTGCGGCCACACCTTGGTGAGATCGAAGGGGTTGATGTGGTAACGCGCGGCCTCCGCCTCCGGCATGACCTGCACCTTGAGCGTCCAGCGCGGGAAGTTGCCACGCTCGATGTTGTCGAACAGGTCGCGCTGCGCGCTTTCCCTGTCCTGCCCCACCACTTCGGCCGCTTCGGCATTGGTGTAATAGGTGATGGGCTGCTGCGACTTGAAGTGGAACTTCACCCAGAAACGCTCGCCCACGCGGTTCAGGAAGGAGTAGGTGTGGCTGCCGAAGCCGTGCATCTCACGGTAGTTGCGGGGCAGGCCACGGTCGCTCATGAGGATGGTGACCTGGTGCAGCGACTCGGGGTGACGCGACCAGAAGTCCCAAGCCGCGGCGGGATTGCGCAGATGGCTGCGCGGGTCGCGTTTCTGGGTGTGGATGAAGTCGGGAAACTTGAGCGGATCGCGGATGAAGAACACGGGAGTGTTGTTGCCGACGAGATCCCAGTTGCCGTCTTCGGTGTAGAACTTCAGCGCGAAGCCGCGCACGTCGCGTTCGGCGTCGGCCGCGCCCATTTCGCCCGCGACGGTCGAGAAACGCAGGAAGACGTCGGTCTTCTTCCCGACGCTTTCGAAGAGACGGGCCTTGGTGTAACGCGAGATGTCGTGCGTGACGGTGAAGCTGCCGAAGGCGCCGGAGCCCTTGGCATGGACGACGCGTTCGGGGATGCGTTCGCGATCGAAGTGGGCCAGCTTCTCGAGCAGCCAGACGTCCTGCAGCAGGACGGGGCCGCGCGGGCCGGCGGTAAGGCTGTTCTGGTTGTCGGCGACGGGGGCGCCGGCGGCGGTATGCATTTTTGACATCAGGGTCTCCTTGGGCAGGACGGTAGGTAAGCCATAAAACCTTACAGTTGAAACAGGTATTGAATCTGTTCCTGAAAACCCGCAAAGCGTTCCGCTTCGAAGCGCAGGAAGGCCGGCGGGGAGAGCGTGGGCAGGTGCATGAGGTGGGTTCCCGGGATGCGGTTGCTATGGGAAAAATCTATCGGAATGCACGGAATCGATCCAATTGATTAAACGCAGTCCGGTGATAGTCATTGAGAATTGATTTTTAGGTTTTTGATTAGTTTCTTTGTTGTTTTCGCTCGACCAACCCGCCGCCGGAGGTGTCGCGTGCGCCCAAATTCGGCAAGGGCCCGGGCGCCTTCCGGGCTACAATCGCGGCCATGAATTACCAGGTCCTCGCGCGCAAGTGGCGCCCCCGCAGTTTCGAGACCCTCGTCGGCCAGGAGCACGTCGTGCGCGCGCTCACGCATGCGCTGACCACCGGCCGCCTGCACCACGCCTATCTCTTCACGGGGACGCGCGGGGTGGGCAAGACCACGATTTCCCGCATCCTTGCCAAGAGCCTGAACTGCGAGCAGGGCGTCACGGCCACCCCGTGCGGCGTATGCACGGCCTGCACCGAGATCGACGCGGGGCGTTTCGTCGATTACGTGGAGATGGATGCGGCGTCGAACCGTGGTGTGGACGACATGGCGGCGCTGCTCGAGAAGGCGGCCTATGCGCCCGCGCGCGGTCGCTACAAGGTCTACATGATCGATGAAGTGCACATGCTGACCGGGCATGCCTTCAATGCGATGCTCAAGACGCTCGAAGAGCCGCCGGCCCACATGAAGTTCATCCTGGCCACCACCGATCCACAGAAGATTCCCGTCACGGTGCTGTCGCGCTGCCTGCAGTTCAATCTCAAGCAGATGCCGCAGACGCACATCGTCGAGCACCTGGGCAACATCCTCGGGCAGGAGGGCGTGAGCTTCGAGCCAGGCGCCCTGCGCCACATCGCGAAGGGCGCCAATGGTTCCATGCGCGACGCACTTTCACTGCTCGACCAAGCCATCGCCCACGGTGCCGGCAAGGTCGAAGAGGAAGGCGTGCGCGACATGCTCGGCACGGTGGGAGAAGACCACCTGCACGAGCTGCTGGAGGCGCTGCGCGCGCAGGACGTAAACGCGCTGATCGCCGTGGCCGATGCCATGGAGGCGCGCAGCCTGAGCTTTGCGTCGGCATTGCAGGAGTTCGCCAGCCTGCTGCATCGCGTGGCGCTGGCCCAGTTCGCGCCGCAGGCCATCGCCGACGCGTTCGAGCGCGAGCGCCTCGTCGCCCATGCCCAGGTTTTCGCGCCCGAATTCCTGCAGCTCGCCTACCAGATCGTGATCCACGGCCGCGATGAACTGCCGCTCGCGCCCGACGAGTACACCGGCTTCACGATGGCGCTGCTGCGTTTGCACGCATTCCGTCCCGAAGGGGCCGGGGCGGCCGTGCCGCGCAGCGCGACGCCCTCGCCAGCCTTCGCGTCGGCGCCAGCCGTCGCCGCTTCCGCCGCCGCTTCCGCCGCCCCCGAGCCGGGCTTGCCG
>JAVHXQ010000051.1 GCA_031119555.1 Candidatus Dactylopiibacterium sp. | reverse complement strand
GGGGCAGGCGCGCCCGGCGGGCTATACTCGGCCGCTTCGCCGCCTCCCCCGGCAGGCACGCCGGCCTCGCCGCCGCCGCGCGCCGCCGCGTTCCGCCATGACCGCTTCAAGCTCCCGCCTGGATCACCCGCTGCTCGCCGCGGGCACCGTGACCTTCGCCCTCATCCTCCAGAACGTGGGCGCCGCGCTCGCCAAGCAGCTCTTCCCGCTGGTCGGCGCGGAAGGCGTGACGGCCCTGCGCGTGGGAATCTCGGCGCTCGTGCTGCTGGCGTTCTGGCGCCCGTGGCGCGGCGCCTGCCGGCGCGCCGACGCCCCCGCGCTGGTGCTCTACGGCCTGGGCATGGGCTGCATGAACCTGTTCATCTACCACGCGTTCGCACGCATCCCGATCGGCATCGCGGTGGCGATCGAAGTCAGCGGGCCGCTCGCGGTCGTGCTGGCGTCGTCGCGCCGCGCGCGCGATTTCGCATGGCTGGGCTGCGTGGCGGGCGGGCTGTTCCTGCTGCTGCCGCTGACTTCGCACCACGCCGCGCTCGATCCGCTGGGGGTGGCGTGGGCCGTCGCGGCGGCGGCCTGCTGGGCGCTCTACATCGTGGCGGGCAAGCGTGTCTCGCACCTGCCGGGCGGACACGCGGTGGCGTGGGGCATGACGGCGGCGGCCGCGTTCGCGGTGCCGCTGGGCGTCACGCACGCGGGGGGCGCGCTGTTCACGCCCACGGTGCTGGGCGTGGGCCTGGCGATCGCCCTGCTCTCCAGCACCCTGCCCTACTCGCTCGAGATGGCGGCGCTGCGCCGTCTGCCCCGACGCGTCTTCGGCATGCTGGTCAGCACCGCGCCGGCCATTGCGGCGCTGGCGGGCTGGAGCGTGCTGGGCGAGCGGCTGGACGTGCCGCAGAGCCTGGGCATCGCGCTCGTGGTGGCCGCCTCGCTGGGCAGCGCGGCGGGCGCGCGCACCTGAGCGGGCATGCCGGCGCGCCGTCCGTCGGCGCTGAACTTCCCCGCGCAACGTCCGACTAATAGCCTGTTCACGCGCCACCGCACCGCCAGCCGGGGCATGCGCCCTTCACGGCAGCAGCGCGGGGCCGCGAACCGGCTCCATAATCGATCCGGGCATTCCGTCGCCACGGAGCCGCTTCCCACAACATCACGACAGAGAAAACCTGCCATGAACTCTTCACAAGACTCCGGAAAACTCGTCCTGCGCCTCACGCTGGGAATCCTGCTGCTGCTGCACGGCATCGCCAAGATCAGCAACGGCGTGGGTTTCATCGAACCCGCGCTGGTCCGCGTCGGCCTGCCCGGCGCGATCGCCTACCTGGCCTACGTGGGCGAGGTGGTGGCGCCCCTGGCGCTGATCTTCGGGGTCTTCACGCGCGCGGCGGCGGGCGTGGTGGCCATCAACATGCTCTTCGCGGTGGGGCTCATGCACATGGGCCAGCTCACGGAGATCACGCGCACGGGGGGCTGGGCGCTCGAACTGCAGGCGTTCTTCCTGCTCAACGCGGTGGTCATCATGCTGCTCGGCGCGGGGCGCTACAGCCTGGGCGGCAGCGGCGGCCGCTACAACTGAGCCCGGCCACGGCCGGCTGAAGAGGGCGCCCGCGGGCGCCCTTCGCGTTTTCAGGCGCCGGGGCGGGCGGGCTCCACGACCACGGGCGGGGGCGCGTCCTTGGGCCACAGCACCCACATGCGGCCCTGCTGGCGCATCTGGCCGGCGAGGCGGCCGGCCTCGGCACCGAACCCCCAGAAGAAGTCGGCGCGCACGCGGCCCCGGATCGCGCCGCCGGTATCCTGCGCCATCACGAGGCGGCGCACGGGCTTGCCGTCAGGCATCGCGAAGCTGATGAAGACCGGCGCGCCCAGCGGCACGGTGCGCAGGTCCACGGCGATCGCGCGCCCCGCCGCGAGCGGCACGCCCAGCGAGCCCTTGGGCCCCTCGCCCTGCGTGGCCTCCTCGCGGAAGAAGACGTAGCTCGGGTTTGTGTCCAGGAGTTCCTTGAGCCGTGCCGGATTGGCCTGGGCCCATTTCTGGATGCCCTGCATGCTGGCCTGCGCGAGCGTGAGTTCGCCCCGGTCGATGAGCCAGCGCCCGATGGATTTGTAGGGGTGCCCGTTCTGGTCGGCATAGGCGATGCGCACGCGCGAGCCGTCGGCGAGTTCCACCTGCCCCGAGCCCTGCACCTGCAGGAAGAAGAACTCGACGGGGTCCTGCGCCCACAGCAGCACCCTGGCCGGCAGGGCGTCGCCCCTGGCCTCGATCTGCGCGCGCGACCAGTAGGGCACGACCTTGCGCCCTTCGACGCGACCGCGCAGGCGCATGTGGCGGGTGTCGGGATAGACCTCGGCCAGATCGAGCTGCAGGAGGTCGTCGGGCACCGCATGCACGGGCACGGCGTTCTTCGCGCTCTTCCAGCGGCTGCCCTTGATGAGGGGCTCGTAGTAGCCCGTGACGAGGCCTTCGCGCGAGGCGTCGGCATTCGACAAGGCGAGCGGCTGCAGATGCGTTTCGAGGAAGTTGCGCACGGCGGGGCCGGCGGGCTTCTCGCCGAGCGCGCGCGCGGCCTCGCAGGTGGCGGCCCAGGCGGCCTTCACTTCGGGCTGGCGGATGGCGCGGCACGAGGCGAGCAACCCCGGCCAGGCGTCCTCGACGCGATCGCGCTGCCAGTCGGGCAGATCGCTCCAGGCGGCCGGCGCATACGCCGGCGCGGGCGGCGTCACTTCGGGGGTGACGGGCGCGACCGGCGCCGCCGGGCACACCGGGCAGCTCTGCGCGGGCGTGGGCTCCGGCGCCGGGGGTGCGGGCGGCTGCGACACACACCCTGCCAGAAACCATCCCGCCAAGATCCAGATCCGCTTCATGCCCACAGCCCTCATTGAACGAAGCGGCAAGTATACTGACGCCTCTCCGTCCCGTGCCGCGAACATGAAATCCGACGATCTGGCGCGCTTCCTCGCCCGCGCAGAAAACCTCCTCGATCAGGTCCAGAAGCTCCTCCCCGCCGCTCCGCCCGACCCCGACTGGAACGCCCTCGCCCATCGCTGGCGCACGCGCCAGGGGCGCGGCTGGCTGGAACCCATCCACCGCCCGCAGCAGATCCGCTTCAGCGATCTCTGCGACATCGACGACCAGAAGGCCCGCCTGGACGCCAACACGCGCCAGTTCGTGCGCGGCCACCGCGCCAACAACGTACTGCTCACCGGCGCGCGCGGCACCGGCAAGAGTTCGCTGGTGCGCGCCGCGCTCAACGAGTACGCGGCGCAAGGCCTGCGCGTGATCGAGGTCGACAAGAACGACCTCATCGACCTGCCCCACATCGTGGATCTCGTCGCGCAGCGCTCTGAGCGCTTCATCCTGTTCGCCGACGATCTGTCGTTCGAGGATGGCGAACCCGCCTACAAGGCCCTCAAGAGCGTGCTCGACGGCAGCTTCGCGGCCGTGCCGGACAACGTGCTGATCTACGCCACGAGCAACCGGCGCCACCTGATGCCCGAGTATTTCTCGGAGAACCTGCAGACGCGCCACGGCGACGGCGAGCTTCACCCGGGCGAAGCCGTCGAGGAGAAGGTCTCGCTGTCCGAGCGCTTCGGCCTGTGGATCAGCTTCTACAGCTTCAACCAGGAGGAATACCTCTCCATCGTGCGTCACTGGCTGGCCGAGTTCGGCGTCGATCTCGCCGCGTGGGACGCCACGATCCGCCACGAAGCGCTGCTCTGGTCGCAATTGCGCGCCTCGCGCACGGGCCGCGTCGCCTGGCAGTTCGCGCGCGACTACGCGGGTCGCGAGGCCTGAGCCATGCTTGCCGACGAAGCGCTCACCGGGCGCAGCGACAGCCACGTGCGCGCCTTCGCACTGCCCGGCGGCGCGAGCTTCCGCGCCCAGCCGCAGGCCGGCGAGGCCCTGCTGGCGCTGCACGCGGCCGCCGCGCAAGCGGGCATCGACCTGGCGGTGGCGAGCGCCTGGCGCGGCTTCGTCGACCAGGCCCGCATCTGGCAGGCCAAGTGGCGCGGCGAACGCCCGCTCTACGACGCCCACGGCCAGCCCCTGGACTACGCCGCGCTCGATGAGGCCGGGCGCGTCGCGGCCATCCTCGAGTGGTCGGCGCTGCCGGGCGCGAGCCGCCACCATTGGGGCAGCGAGTTCGATGTCTACGACCGCGCGGCCCTGCCCGAGGGCTATCGCCTGCAACTGTTGCCCGCCGAATACGCACCCGACGGCCCCTTCGCACGCCTGAGCGCATGGCTGGACGCGCACATGGCCGCGTTCGGCTTCTTCCGCCCCTACGACGCCGAGCGCGGCGGCATGCACGTCGAGCCCTGGCACCTGTCCTTCGCGCCGGTCTCGCTGCCGGCCCTGCCACGTCTCACACCCGCGCTCATGGCGCACGCGCTCAGCGGCAGCGAGCTGGGCGGCGAAGCCCTCGTGCGCGCGCAGCTCGCGCAGATCCATGCCCGCCAGGTCTGCCTGGTGGGCAGCCCTTCCCCCGAAACGAAACGCACATGAAAAAGATCGTCCACGTGGCCGCCGCCGTCATCACCCGCGCGGATGGCAGCTTCCTGCTCGGCCAGCGCGCGCCCGACACCTTCTACCCCGGTTACTGGGAATTCCCCGGCGGCAAGGTGGAAGCCGGCGAAAGCCCGCGCGAGGCGCTGGTGCGCGAACTGCAGGAGGAACTCGGCATCCGCGTCGAGACCGCCTACCCCTGGCTCACGCGCGAGCATGTCTATGAACACGCCCACGTCAGCCTGCATTTCTTCGAGGTGCCGCGCTGGCAGGGCGAAGCGCAGAGCCACGTGCACAGTGCGCTGGCCTGGCAGGCGCCCGACCGGCCCGGCGTGGCGCCGATGCTGCCGGCCAACGGCCCCATCCTCAAGGCGCTGCGCCTGCCGCGCACGATGGGCGTCACGCAGGCCGCGCAGATCGGCGTCGCGGCGCAGCTCGACGCCCTGCAGCGCGCGCTCGACGCCGGGCTGGCGTGGGTGCAGGTCCGCGAGCCGGACATGCCGCTCGCCGAGCGCATCGTCTTCATGCGCGAAGTGGAAGCGCGCTGCGCCGCCGCCGGCGCCCTGTGCAGCCTCAACGCGGCCGAGCTGCCCGACGGCTTCGGCCCCGCTCGCGGCCTTCACCTGCCCGCGCGCCAGCTCATGGCGCTCACCGCGCGCCCGCAGGCGGAATGGGTCGGCGCGTCCTGCCACACGCGCGCCGAGCTCGAACACGCCGCCGCGCTCGGCCTCGATTACGCCCTGCTCGGCCACGTGCAGCAGACCCCCACGCACGCCGGCCAGCCGGATCTGGGCTGGGCGCGCTTCGCCGAACTCGTGACCGGTCTGCCACTGCCCGTGCTCGCCATCGGCGGCCTGCAGGCGCATGACATGGAAGACGCGCGCCGCCATGGCGCTCACGGCATCGCGATGATCCGGGGCGCGTGGCGCTGAGCGTGGCCGGCACCGGCCTTCGCGGCAGATGATGGGCCGCCCGGCGCGGCGACGCGGGGGCGGACGCGCCGCGCGCCCGCCAGGGCGGCCCGCGGGCGACGCCTGAAGAAGCGCCCTTCGCGCGCGGGGCGCGCGCCCGCCAGACCGGCGGGCGTCCGTCGCGCGCATCGCGCCGCTCGCGTGCCGCGCCCCGCCGCATGGAAACGGCCCGGCCCCAAGCACCGATGCCGGGAACCGCCGGCAACGCGGCCCGCCGAAGCGAATCCATGACAAGGGAACACGCAGGCCCCCACGGATGCCCGCAGGGCGCGGCCATCCCGGTGAGCGGGGAAGCACCGACGCGCCACGGCGTCGCGTCACCCCGCGCAGGCCACGCACGCAGGCGCGCCACGCGCGAGCCGCGCACACGCCCAGGGTCAGTTCTTGTCGTCGTCGGACAGCGGTTCGTCCTGCCCCTCGACGCGGTACTGCTCCGAGGCCCAGGCACCGATGTCCATGAGCTTGCAGCGCTCGGAACAGAAAGGGCGGTAGCGGCTGGAGGGGGCGAAGACGACGGGCTTGCCGCAGGTGGGGCAGGCCACGACGCGCGGCGGCTTGGGCGAGGAATCGGTCATGCTCAGAGCGACTTGATGAAGATCTTGGAACGGCGCTGCAGGTTGTAGAGGTCGCGCTTGCGCTCGGGGAGCTCTTCCTGCTGGGCCTCGTGGAAGCCGCGCTCGCGGAACCAGGCCTCGGTGCGCGTGGTGAGCACGAAGAGTTCGTGGAAGCCGCCCTGGCGCGCGCGGTCGGCGATGTGCTGCATGAGCCGCTCGCCCAGGCCCGCGCGGCGGAATTCGGGCGTGACGGCCAGGCAGGCCATCTCGGCCATCTTTTCTTCCTGGAACGGGTACAGCGCGGCGCAGCCGACCACCACGCCGTCATGCTCGGCCAGCGTGAAGCGCTCGATCTCCATCTCGATGAGTTCGCGGCCCCGGCGCACGAGAGTGCCGTCGGCTTCCAGCGGCGCCAGCAGCTGCAGCAGCGTGGCCACGTCGTCGATGGTGGCCTGGCGCAGGCGGTGCAGCGGTTCGCGGCTGACCATGGTGCCCACGCCCTGGCGCGTGAAGAATTCCAGCAGCAGGCCGCCGTCCTTGTCGCGGTCGATGAGGTGGGCACGCGCCACGCCCTTGCGCACGGCCTTGATCGCGCGCGGCAGGAACAGGTGCAGGTCTTCCGTGAGGCCCAGTCCGGCGTTGAGCTTGCGCTCGGCCTCGTCGGCGGTGATGGCCTCGATGAGACGGCCCTGGGCGTCGAGCAGGCCGGGGGCGTCGCAGAGGTAGATGAGCTTTTCGGCCTGCAGCGCGATCGCCACGGCCTCGGCCACGTCTTCCATGACGAGGTTGAAGATCTCACCCGAGGGCGACACGCCGAGGTTGGAGATCAGCACCACGTTCTGCTGGTCGAGGTCGGCCTTGATCTCTTCGACGATCACGCGGCGCACGGTGCCGGTGTACTGGAAATCGACCCCATCGACCACGCCCATCGGGCGCGCGGTGATGAAGTTGCCCCCCGTCACGCGCATGTAGGCACCGGCCATGGGCGTGTTCGGCAGGCCTTGCGAGAGCGCCGCCTCGATGTTGATGCGGGTCACCCCGACGGCGGCCTTGACGCAGTCGAGCGCGGCCTCGTCGGTGATGCGCAGGCCGTTGTGATAGTGCGAATCCTGGCCCCGGCGCGCGAGTTCGTCCTCGATCTGCGGACGCGCGCCGTGCACCAGCACGAGCCGCACGCCCAGCGCGGCGAGCAGGTTGCAGTCGTGGCAGAGATCCTGCATGAGCTCACGCCCCTGGGCGACCTCGCCGCCGAAGGCGATCACGAAGGTCTTGCCACGGAAGGCATGGAAATACGGCGCCGCGCCGCGCACCCAGTCGACGAAGCGGATCGCCTCGTCGTCCCCCATCCTCACGGCGGCAGACAGATTGGCACTCAGTACCCGGACATCCTGGTTCATGGTTTCCATCTCAAAAATCACCCCACAGGGCCATCATCGCCGCCAGCGCGGCAAGGCCGGCGGTCTCCGTGCGCAGCACGCGCGGTCCCAGCCGCACCGGCCGGCAACCGGCGGCCTGCGCCGCCGCCAGTTCCGCTTCGCTCCAGCCCCCTTCGGGCCCCACCCACAGGCTCACCGGTCCTTGCGGCGGCGCGAGCGACGACAGGGCAGCCCCCCCTTCGGGCGCGAGTATCCAGCGCTCGCCGCTGGCGGGACGCGCCAGCGCATGCGAGAACCTTTCGATGGCGCCGACCTCGCACAGCACGCTGCGGCCGCATTGCTCGGCCGCGCCCGCGGCGATCTGGCGCCAGTGATCCACGCGCTTGCCCGCACGATCGCCGGCAAGCTTCAGCACGCAGCGCTCGGCCTCGACGGGACGCACGGCGGCGGCGCCGAGTTCGACGGCCTTCTGCACGATCCAGTCCATCTTGTCGGCCACCGCGAGCGCCTGGACCAGCTCGACACGCAGCGGCGACTCGCGCTGCGCGCCCGTGGCGCGCGTCAGGCGCACGCCCGGCACGCCATCCAGGTCGATGAGCTCGCCCTCGAACTCGGCACCCGCGCCATCGAAGACGACCACCGCCTCGCCACGCCGCAGGCGCAGCACGCGCAACGCGTGATGGGCGACGGCCTCGGGCAGCGGCAGGCTGCGGTTCTCGGCGAGCGGCAGCGGGCAATGGAAGCGCGGGGGCATGGTGCTATGATCGTTGATCCGGCGCGCATTATTTATCGGCTCTGCCCGCTGCGCCAGCACGAATTGCACGGCCCGCGCCAGTGGCGACGGCCGGGCGCGCGAAGCAGACCGTCCGCACGCCACCCGGGCCCGGTTTGCAGGCCGGGCCCGTCTGCGTATTCACGCCGTTCTCGCGCCGCCCGAGCGCCCCTTGCGCGCCATGCCCGCGCTGTTTCCAACCGTTCCCCGGCGGCCCTGCGCGCCGCCCACCTTCCGGTTCCGTCACCATGCCGCCCCTGTCACGCGCCCGTGCTCTCGAATCCGTTGTCCGCGACGTCGCCCGCGAGGCGATCATGCCGCACTTCCTGCGCGCCGCGCGCGAGTTCAAGGAAGACGGCAGCTCGCTGACCGCCGCCGACCTGGCCTCGCAGCAGGCGCTCATCGCGCGCCTGCCCGAAGTGCTCGCCGCTCCCGTGATCGGGGAGGAGATGACGCCCGAACAGCAGCTCGAATGCTGGAGCGCGGGCCAGGAAGGCGTGTGGTGCATCGATCCCATCGACGGCACCACGAACTTCGCCAACGGCGTGCCGCTGTTTGCGATCTCGGTGGCTTACATGGTCGGCGGCGTCACGCAGTTCGGCGTGGTCTACAACCCCACCACCGACGAATCCTTCTACGCCGCGCGCGGTGAAGGGGCCTGGCTCAACGGCCGCCGCCTGCCGCTGCGGCCGGCCGCGCCGCGCCTGGGCGTGGCCGTGGCGGGAATCGATTTCAAGCGCATCCCGGCGCCGCTCGCCGCGAATCTGGTCACGCGTCCACCGTATTACTCGCAACGCAACTTCGGTTCGTCGGCGCTGGAGTGGTGCTTCGTCGCCGCCGGCCGGCTGGACGTCTACCTGCATGGTGGCCAGGCGCTGTGGGATTACGCCGCCGGGCGCCTGATCCTGGAGGAAGCCGGCGGCGTCTGCGGCGTGCTCGACGGCGGCGCGCTCGAGGCCGAGCCCTTGCCCAAGCGCGCGGTGGTGATCGCGGCCAGCGCGGCGCTTCATGCCGAATGGCTCGCCTGGCTGCAGGCGCACACGCAATGAGCGAACGCCATCCCATCATCGCGGTGACGGGCTCGTCGGGCGCCGGCACCTCGACCATCTCCCGCACCTTCGGCCACATCTTCCGTCGCGAGGGCATCCATGCCGCGCGCGTGGAGGGCGATGCCTTCCACCGTTACACGCGCGCCGAGATGCGCACGCGCATCCTCGCCGCCGAGGCGCGCGGCGAGCGCGGGCCCAGCCACTTCGGGCCCGAGGCCAACCTGTTCGCGGAGCTCGCCGGGCTCTTCGCGGGCTACGGCGAAACCGGCGGCGGACGCACGCGCCATTACATCCACGACGAAGAGGCCGCCACGCGCCACGGGTATCCCAGCGGCAGCTTCTCGCCGTGGGAAGACCTGCCGGCCGACAGCGAGCTGCTGTTCTACGAGGGGCTGCACGGCGGCGTGGTGACGGCCGGGGCGGACATCGCGGCGCACGTCGACCTCCTCATCGGCGTGGTGCCGACGATCAACCTGGAGTGGATCCAGAAGCTCATGCGCGACACGCAGGAGCGCGGGCATTCGCTCGCCTCCGTGCAGGCGACCATCCTGCGGCGCATGCACGACTACGTGCACACCATCGTGCCGCAGTTCTCGCGCACCCATATCAACTTCCAGCGCGTTCCCATCGTCGACACCTCGAACCCCTTCGCGGCGAAGGACATCCCGCTGCCGAACGAAACCCTGGTGGTGATCTCCTTCCGCGACCCGTCGCGCGTGAATTTCACGGAGCTGCTCACGCTGCTGCACGGCGCCTGGCTCACGCGGCCCAACACCATCGTGGTGCCGGGCGGGCAGATCGAACTGGCGCTGCAGGTGATCCTGCTGCCACGCATCAAGGCCCTGCTCGAACGCAGCCGGGCCGCGCGCGGCGGCGCCTGAAACCCCGCCGCCGGCACCCGGGCGGCGGTTGCGCTCCGTCAAGGCGGCGGGAGGTCCAAAAGGCTATCGTCCGGGGACGAATCCGTAACTGCTGGCTATCGGGCAGACTGGCGTCACCCGGGCGCTTGGCCGATAATGCGCGGCTGTTGACCCTCCCCCGAAGCGGCTCGTCCGACCCAACCCATGAATACCCGATCTTCCTCCATCGCCTTCAATCCGATTACCGGCGCCCTGCGCGCCCTTGCCATGGATGCCGTGCAGCAGGCCAATTCCGGCCACCCTGGCATGCCGATGGGCATGGCGGAGATCGCCGAAGTCGTCTGGCGCCACAACCTGCGCCACAACCCGGCCAACCCGGCCTGGGCCAACCGCGACCGCTTCGTGCTCTCGAACGGGCACGGCTCCATGCTGCACTACGCGCTGCTGCACCTGACCGGCTACGCGCTGCCGATCGAGGAACTCAAGCAGTTCCGCCAGCTCGGCTCCAGGACGCCTGGCCACCCCGAGGTGCACTACACCCCGGGCATCGAGACCACCACCGGCCCGCTCGGCCAGGGCATCGCCAACGCCGTGGGTTTCGCGCTCGCCGAAAAGATGCTCGCCGCGCAGTTCAACCGCCCGGGCTTCGAGGTGGTGGATCACCGCAGCTGGGTCTTCCTCGGCGATGGCTGCCTCATGGAAGGCATCAGCCATGAAGTGGCCTCGCTCGCCGGCCTCTGGAAGCTCGGCAAGCTGACCGCCTACTACGACGACAACAACATTTCCATCGACGGGGAAGTCACCGGCTGGTTCGCCGACGACACCCGCAAGCGCTTCGAAGCCTACGGCTGGCAGGTCATCGGCCCCATCGACGGCCACGATGCCGCCGCGCTGCAGGCCGCCACCGCCGAGGCCCGTGGCGACGCGGAACGCCCCGCGCTCATCATCTGCCGCACCACGATCGGCGCCGGCGCGCCGAGCAAGGCCGGCACCGCCGATTCGCACGGCGCGCCGCTCGGCACGGCCGAGATCGAAGCCACGCGGCGCGCGATCGGCTGGGAGCACCCGGCCTTCGAGATCCCCGCCGAGATCTATGCCGCGTGGGACGCCAAGGCCGCGGGTGCCGCCGCCGAAGGCGAGTGGAACACCCTCTTCGCGGCTTACGCCGCGGCCCATCCCGAGCTGGCCGCGGAATACCGCCGCCGCGTGGCGGGCGAGCTGCCCGAGGGCTTCCGCGCCGCCGCCGACGCCCTCATCGAGCGCACGCTCAGCAAGGCCGAGACCGTGGCCACGCGCAAGGCCTCCCAGGCGGCCATCGAAGCCCTCGCGCCGGCCCTGCCCGAGCTGCTGGGCGGTTCGGCCGACCTGGCCGGCTCCAACCTCACGCACTGGTCGGGCAGCAAGGATTTCCTGCCCGGCGTGCGCGACGCGAACTACATCAACTACGGCGTGCGCGAGTTCGCCGAGGTGGCGATCGCCAACGGCGTGGCGCTGCATGGCGGCTTCATTCCCTATACCGCGACCTTCCTGGTGTTCTCGGACTACTGCCGCAGCGCGATCCGCATGGCCGCGCTCATGAAGATCCGCCAGGTCATGGTCTTCACGCACGATTCCATCGGCGTGGGCGAAGACGGCCCCACCCACCAGCCCATCGAGCACACCGCTTCGCTGCGCCTGATCCCGAATCTCAACGTATGGCGCCCGGCCGACACGACCGAAGCCGCGGTGGCCTGGATCCACGGCATCGAGCGCACGGACGGCCCGACGCTGCTCGCCCTGACGCGCCAGAACCTGCCGTTCTCGGCGCGCAGCGCGCAGCAGATCGCGGACATCCGCCGCGGCGGCTACGTGCTGGCCGACGCCGAAGGCGCCCGCGCGGTGCTGATCGCCACCGGCTCTGAAGTCGGCGTGGCGCTTGCCGCGCAGAAGCAGCTCGCCGAAGCCGGCGTGCCCGTGCGCGTGGTCTCGATGCCCTGCACGCGTCTGTTCGACGCGCAGGATGCCGGATGGAAGCGCGCGGTACTCGGCAGCGGCCTGCCGCGCGTGGCCATCGAGGCCGGCGTGAGCGACGGCTGGTACAAGTATGTGGGCCTCGAAGGCGCCGTGATCGGCCTCGACCGTTTCGGCGAATCCGGCCCTGGCGGCGCGCTGTTCAAGCATTTCGGCTTCACGCCTGAAAAGGTGGTCGAAGCTGTCACGAAGCTGGTTTAGACTGTTCGATTCGCGCACCGGAACGTTCCCCCGTCCCGGTGCGGCCGCGCTTTGAGACACGGCACGGCACGCGATGGTGGTGGTGGATTGTTCAACAATATTTTTGTACTCAGGAGTAACAAGATGGCAATCAAAGTCGGCATCAATGGTTTCGGCCGTATTGGCCGTATGGTGTTCCGCGCCGCCGTGCAGAACTTCGACGACATCGAGATCGTTGGCATCAACGACCTGCTCGAGCCCGATTACCTGGCCTACATGCTCAAGCACGACTCCGTGCACGGCCTCTTCAAGGGCGAAGTCGCCGTCGAGGGCAACACCCTGGTCGTCAATGGCAAGAAGATCCGCCTGACCGCCGAGCGCGATCCGGCCAACCTGAAGTGGAACGAAGTCGGCGCCGACATCGTCGTCGAATCCACGGGCCTGTTCCTGACCAAGGAAACCGCCGAGAAGCACCTCGCCGCCGGCGCCAAGAAGGTCATCCTGTCCGCCCCGTCGAAGGATGACACCCCGATGTTCGTGTACGGCGTGAACCACACCGCCTACGCCGGCGAAGCGATCATCTCGAACGCTTCCTGCACCACCAACTGCCTGGCCCCGATCGCCAAGGTGCTCAACGACACCTTCGGCATCAAGCGCGGCCTGATGACCACGGTGCACGCCGCCACCGCCACGCAGAAGACCGTTGACGGCCCGTCCAACAAGGACTGGCGCGGCGGCCGTGGCATCCTCGAGAACATCATCCCGTCCTCGACCGGTGCCGCCAAGGCCGTGGGCAAGGTCATCCCGGCGCTGAACAAGAAGCTGACCGGCATGTCCTTCCGCGTGCCGACCTCCGACGTGTCGGTGGTCGACCTGACCGTGGAACTCGACCGCGCCACCAGCTACGAAGAGATCTGCGCCGCCATGAAGGCCGCCGCCGAAGGCGAACTCAAGGGCGTGCTGGGCTACACCACCGAGAAGGTCGTCTCGACCGACTTCCGTGGCGAGTCGCGCACCTCGGTGTTCGACGCCGATGCCGGCATCATGCTCGACCCGACCTTCGTCAAGGTCGTGTCCTGGTACGACAACGAGTGGGGCTACTCCAACAAGGTTCTGGAGATGGTCCGCGTCGCCGCGAGCAAGTAAGCCCGGAGAATGAGCCGCCCACCAGCGGCTCATTTTTTCTGCACGCGCCACAACCAGAAGGATCGCGGCCATGCACTTGCGGAAATCCAGCGAAATCGACGTCGCCGGCAAGCGGGTATTCCTGCGCGCGGATCTCAACGTTCCGCTCGACGATGCCGGCAACATCGGTGATGACGCCCGCATCCGCAGCGCCGTGCCGGTCATCCGCGACCTGCTCTCGCGCGGTGCCGCCGTGATGGTCTGCGCCCACCTCGGGCGCCCTACCGAAGGCGAGGCCCGGCCTGGCGATTCGCTGGCGCCGGTGGCCCAGCGGCTGGCGGCCCTGCTCGGTTGCGAGGTTCCGCTGCTCGCGCAGTGGCTCGATCGCATCGAAGTGGCGCCCGGCGAGGTCGTGCTGCTGGAGAACTGCCGCCTCAACCGGGGCGAGCAGGCCGACGACGCCGGACTGGCCGCGCGCATCGCGCGGCTGTGCGACGTGTACGTGAACGACGCCTTCGCCACCGCGCATCGCGCCGAATGCACGACGCACGCGCTTGCCCTGGCGGCACCGGTCGCCTGTGCGGGCCCGCGCCTGTGCGCCGAGCTCGAAGCGCTGGGGCGCGCGCTGGACGCGCCGGAGGCGCCCTGCGTGGCAATCGTGGGCGGCTCGAAGATGTCGGGCAAGCTCGGCATCCTCGCCAATCTCGCGACGCGCGTGGATACGCTGATCCTCGGCGGCGGCATCGCCAACACCTTCCTGCTGGCGACCGGCCATCGCGTCGGACGCTCGCTCGTGGAGACCGAACTGCTCCCCGAGGCGCGCCGGATCGTGGCCGCCATGCAGGCCCGCGGCGCCACGCTGAGCCTGCCCGTCGACGTGGTCACCGCGCGCGAGTTCGCGCCTCATGCCGAAGCCGTCGTCAAAGCGGTCACGGAAGTCGCCGATGACGACATGATTCTTGATATTGGTCCGGAAACTGCTTCACAACTCACGGCACAATTGCAGACTGCGCGTACGATCGTGTGGAACGGCCCGCTCGGTGTTTTCGAGTTCGACCGCTTCGCCGAAGGCACCCGCAGCCTGGGCCGGGCAATCGCCGGCTCCAACGCAAGATCGCTGGCCGGCGGCGGAGATACGATCGCAGCCATCGGCCGGCTCGGCATCGCCGAGCAGCTGGACCACATCTCGAACGCGGGTGTCGCCTTCCTCGAAGCGCTCGAAGGCAAGACGCTGCCCCTGCTCGAGGCATTGCAGCAGAGGGCTCGTGACTGAGCTCATGAATCACACGAACGGTGCGCATCCGTCGCACCACAAGACCAGACAATCCCGATGACCAAATCCGAAGCCCCGGCTGCCAAGCCCGCGAAGAAAACGACCCGGACCCCCGCTGCGCCCGCAGCGGCCAAGGCCCCGGCGCGCCGCAGCGCAGCCAAGACTCTCCCTGCCCAGAATCAGAAGATTGTTTACGAAGGAGTTTCCATGCAACGTCACACCAAGATCGTGGCCACCCTTGGCCCGTCCTCCAATGATGCAGACACGCTCGAGCGCATGATCCGCGCGGGCGTCGACGTCGTGCGCCTGAATTTCTCGCACGGCAAGCCCGAAGACCACATGGCCCGCGCCAACATGGTGCGCGAAGCCGCCAAGCGCGTCGGCAAGCCCGTCGCCATCCTGGCCGACCTGCAAGGCCCGAAGATCCGCGTCGGCAAGTTCGCCAACGGCAAGACCTTCCTCGAGAAGGGCCAGAGCTTCATCCTCGACGCCGCCTGCGAACTGGGCAACGACGAGCGCGTGGGCCTCGACTACAAGGAACTGCCGAACGACGTGAAGGCCGGCACCATCCTGCTGCTCAACGACGGCGCGATCGTGCTGGACGTGGAGAAGGTCGTCGGCGCCGAGATCCACTGCCGCGTGCGTCACGGCGGTGAGCTGTCGAACAACAAGGGCATCAACCAGAAGGGTGGCGGCCTGACCGCGCCCGCGCTGACCGCCAAGGACATGGAAGACATCAAGACGGCTGCCGCGATCGGCATCGAGTACGTCGCCGTGTCCTTCCCCAAGACCGCCGCCGACATGTACATGGCCCGCACGCTGCTGCGCGCCGCCGGTTCCAACGCACTGACGATCGCCAAGATCGAGCGTACCGAAGCCGTCGAACAGAAGACCCTGCGCGAAATCCTCGAAGCCTCCGACGGCCTCATGGTCGCGCGTGGCGACCTCGCCGTGGAAGTCGGTGAAGCCGCCGTGCCCGCGCTGCAGAAGAAGATGATCAAGCTCGCGCGCGAGATGAACAAGCTGGCGATCACCGCGACCCAGATGATGGAGTCGATGATCACCAGCCCGGTGCCGACCCGCGCCGAAGTCTCCGACGTGGCCAACGCCGTGCTCGACGGCACCGATGCCGTCATGCTGTCGGCCGAGACCGCCGCCGGCAAGTTCCCGATCGAAGTGGTCGAGACCATGGCCCGCGTCTGCGAGGAAGCCGAGAAGTCTTACCCGGGCACGCTGGACCCCGAGTTCCTGAACCGCACGCTGTCGCGCATCGACCAGTCGATCGCCATGGCCGCGCTGTTCTCGGGCCATCACCTCGGCGCCAAGGCCATCGTCGCGCTGACCGAGTCCGGCTCCACCGCGCTGTGGATGAGCCGCGTGCGCCCGGGTCTGCCGATCTACGCGCTGACCTCGCAGGTCGAGACCGTCGCCAAGTGCGCGCTCTACCGTGGCGTCTTCCCGATCGCCATGCCGCGCATCACCGATTCGCGCGACCACCTGCTGCACGAAGCCGAACTCACGCTGCTGAAGAACAAGCTCGTGCAGCCCGGCGACATCGTGGTGGTGACCGTGGGCGAACCGCTCGGCCAGTCCGGCGGCACCAACGGCCTCAAGATCGTCAAGATCGGCGCCTGAACGCCCGCGCGGTCCCTCCGACCGCGCGCGCCCGGGGGCGGTGAGCCGCAAGGCCCCGCCTCCGCCAGAACGGCCCCTCACGCTACGTGACGGGCCGTTTTTGTTGCCCCGAAGGGGGATTTGTGCACAGCACAAATAGCGGGAAAGCGTAGAATCGCGCCCACGAATATCGCGTCCGCACGCGAGCTCAACGACATTCACCCAGACAAAGGATCCTCACCATGGCACTTGTTTCCATGCGCCAGTTGCTCGACCACGCCGCCGAATTCAGTTACGGCCTGCCCGCGTTCAACGTCAACAACCTCGAACAGGTTGCGGCGATCATGGAAGCTGCCAACGAACTGGACAGCCCGGTCATCATGCAAGCCTCGGCCGGTGCCCGCAAATACGCGGGTGAAGCCTTCCTGCGTCACCTCATCGAAGCAGCCGTCGAAGCCTATCCGCACATCCCGGTCGTGATGCACCAGGACCACGGCCAGAGCCCCGCGGTGTGCATGGCCGCGATCAAGTCGGGCTTCTCGTCGGTGATGATGGACGGCTCCCTGCTCGAGGATGGCAAGACCCCCTCCTCCTACGAATACAACGTGGAAGTCAGCCGCGAAGTCGTGAAGTTCTCGCACGCGATCGGGGTTTCGGTCGAGGCCGAACTGGGCTGCCTCGGCTCGCTCGAAACCGGCATGGCCGGCGAGGAAGACGGCATCGGCGCCGAAGGCAAGCTGGACCACTCCGCGCTGCTGACCGACCCCGACCAGGCCGCCGACTTCGTCAAGCTGACGCAGTGCGACGCGCTCGCGATCGCGATCGGCACCAGCCACGGCGCCTACAAGTTCACGCGCAAGCCCACGGGCGACATCCTCGCGATCGACCGCATCAAGGAGATCCACGCGCGCATCCCCACCACCCACCTCGTGATGCACGGCTCGTCGAGCGTGCCGCAGGAGCTGCTCGAGATCATCCGCCAGAACGGTGGCGACATGAAGGAAACCTACGGCGTGCCGGTCGAGGAGATCGTCGAGGGCATCAAGTATGGCGTGCGCAAGGTGAATATCGACACCGACATCCGCCTCGCCATGACCGCCGCGATCCGCAAGTTCCTCGTCGAGAACCCTTCCAAGTTCGACCCGCGCGAGTACCTCAAGCCCGCCCGCGCGGCCGCCCAGGCCATCGTCAAGGCGCGCATGGAAGCCTTCGGCTGCGCCGGCCAGGCCAGCAGGATCAAGCCCCTCATGCTCGACAGGATCGCGGCCCAGTACAAGAGCGGCGCCCTCGCGCAGCAGGTCCGCTGAGCGAGCGCGCGAGCGCGGTCGTCCGCATTCCGCAAGGCCCCGCAGCGCGGGGCCTTTTCATTTTCGCGCCGCGCATGGCATCCACTACAATGTCAGCCCCCGACGCACAACACAGGAATCCGCCATGGCACGCATGATCAAGTGCATCAAGCTCGGCGTCGAAGCCGAAGGCCTCGACCTGCCGCCCGTTCCCGGCGAACTGGGCAAGAAGATCTGGGAGAACGTCTCCAGGGAAGCCTGGCAGCAGTGGGTCCGCCACCAGACCATGCTCATCAACGAGAACCGCCTCAACCTCATGGACCCGAAGGCCCGCAAGTACCTCGCCGAGCAGATGGAACGCCATTTCTTCGGCACCGGCGCCGACGCCGCCACGGGTTACGTGCCGCCGCAGTAACGCCCTGGCGGAGCCTCGCACAGCCCGGGGCCGCTGCCTCCCGCCCTCCTTCTTCCGTTCCCGGTGTTCCCCGCCATGACCCAGCCTCTCTATGAAGCTTCCCTCACCAGCCTGCCGCTGCTCGGCCACGGCAAGGTCCGCGACATCTACGCGGTCGGCGAGGACAAGCTGCTCATCGTGACCTCAGACCGCCTCTCGGCCTTCGACGTGATCCTGCCCGACCCGATCCCGCGCAAGGGCGAAGTGCTCACCAAGACCGCCCTGTTCTGGTTCGACCGCCTCGCCCACATCCTGCCCGGCCAGCTCACCGGCATCGCCCCCGAGGACGTGGTGGCTCCCCACGAGCGCGACCAGGTGCGCGGCCGTGCGCTGGTGGTCAAGCGCCTCAAGCCGCTGCCCATCGAAGCGGTCGTGCGCGGCTACATCATCGGCGGCGGCTGGAAGGACTACCTCGCCACCGGCGAGGTCTGCGGCCACCGCCTGCCGCCCGGCCTGAAGCAGGCCGCGAAGCTCGCGCAGCCGCTCTTCACGCCCTCGACCAAGGCCGAGATGGGCACCCACGACGAGAACATCGACTTCGCGAAATGCGTGGACCTGATGGGCGAGGATCTCTCCGCGCGGGTACGCGACGCGGCGATCCGTCTCTATTCCGAAGCGCGCGAATACGCCGCCACGCGCGGCATCATCATCGCCGACACGAAGTTCGAGTTCGGTCTGGACGACGCCGGCACCCTGCACCTCATCGACGAGGCGCTGACGCCCGACTCCTCCCGCTTCTGGCCTGCCGACAGCTATCGCGAGGGCATTTCGCCGCCGTCCTACGACAAGCAGTTCGTGCGCGATTACCTCGAGACGCTGGACTGGAACAAGACCGCGCCGGGCCCGCGCCTGCCGGCCGACGTGATCGCCCGCACCAGCGCCAAGTACATCGAGGCCTACGAGCGGCTCACCGGCCGCGGCCTGGACGACTGACGCACCGCCAGGCGCGCGACGGCCGCGACGGCGGCCGTCCGCCGCGCCCGCCCTGCCCGCCGCCGGCGGGTCTCGCCGCCCCGCGCTGCAGGGGCGGCGCCGCGCGGGCTCCGCTTCAGCCCCGGCGCAACCAGCCGAAAAACACGCACACGGCCACCAGCGCGCCCAGCGCGAGCCACGACACGACATCCCAGAAACCATCCGCCAGCAGCGCGCTGAGCAGCCCCACGAGGGTCACCACGCCCAGGCGCACCGGCCAGCGCCAGAGCGGCCGGTGACGATGCGCCCGGCCATGGCGGTGGGCGCGGCCGCCATGATGCGGCAAGGGGCGGCGCGCGCTCATGCGGCCTCCTTCGCGGCGCCCGCGCGGTGCTTGCGCAGCCACAGGTAGAGCCCCGACACCAGCACGATGATGGTCAGCACGTCGAGCAGCGCCCAGATGATCTGCATGGGCCTGCCGCCGTAGTCGCCGAAATGCAGCGGCCGCGAAATCAGCAGGGCCGAGAAATACCAGGGCAGCTCGCGCGTATCGGTCACCTGCGCCGTGGTGGCATCCACGAGCACCGGCACGAGCAGGCGCGAAGTCAGCGCCGAGTCGCCGTGCATGAAGATTCCGTAGTGATGAGGGCTGCTGAAGCTGGTGCCCGGGAAGGCGACGAAGGAGACCGCCATGTCGGGCCGCGCGGCCCGCGCCGCACTCACGGCCGCCTCCAGCGAGCCAAGCCGGGTCAGGGGCGGCTGGCCGCGATAGGGTGCGACCATCTGCGCGAGCTGGTTGTTCTGCCAGTGCTGCACGAGCAGGTCGGCGCCGGTATTGAGCACCCCCGTGAAGCCCACGACGAAGAACCACACCAGCGTGACGATGCCGAGCAGGTTGTGCAGGTCCAGCCATTTCACGCGCGGGCTGCGTTCGCGGCGCACGCTGCCGAACTCGAGCTTGCGCATGAAGGGCGCATAGAGCACCGCGCCCGATACCAGCGAGACCAGCAGCAGCAGCCCCATGAAGCCCAGGAAGAGCATGCCGGGCAGGCCCGCGAAGAGATTCACGTGCAGCGAGAACATGATGTACATGAACCCGTTGTCGAGCTGCGGTTCGGTCAGGATCTCGCCGCTGCGCGCGTCCACGGCGACCTGCTTGAGATCGGTTTCGGAGGTGGGCGTGTCCGACAGGGTCACGTACCAGACGCGATCGTCATCGCGCTCCTGCGACGCGAACATGCCGCCCTTGCCGGGGTGGCGCGCGCGCGCGACCTCCATGACGCGGTCCAGGCTCACGCGCGGCGCGTCGGCCGCCATCTCCGGCGCATGCGCCTCGGTACCGAGCAGCTCGCCGATCTCGTGGTGAAAGATCAGCGGCAGCCCGGTCAGGCACAGCAGCAGCATGAAAAGCGTACAGACCAGGCTGCTCCATTTGTGCAGCCAGGTCCAGGTGCGCATGGCGCGAGGACTCATGGTGGATATCGGCAAGGTGTGACGTGAAACCGCCCCCGGCGCGCGAACGCGGGGGGCGGCGGGAATGCGGCGTCAGGCGCCGTGCATCAGAAGTCCATCGTCGCGGAGACGACGTAGGTCCGCGGTGCGCCCACGGTCAGATAACCGGCGCCGGGGTAGCCGCCCGCCGAGGCCCAGTAGTTGCGGTCCGCCAGGTTCTCGATGCGTCCGCGCAGGGTCACGAGATAGTCGGCCACCGGCATCGCGTAACGCACGCCCACGTCGACGCGCGTCCACGACGGCACGCGCTGGGTGTTCGCCACGTCGGCGTACTGCGCGCTGGTGTAGATCACGCGGCTGTCGAACGCCAGGCCGCGCACCTGCGGCACGCTCACCTCGGCGCCGACGTTGCCCTGCCACTTCGGCGAACCGATGGCATCGGAACCGGTTTCGGTACGCGCCTGCAGGTAGTTCAGCCCCGCCAGCAGCTTGAGGTTGCGCACCGGCTCGCCGTAGGCGGACAGCTCCACGCCCCGGTTGCGCTGCTCGCCCAGCGGCGTGAAGGTCGAGCTGGTGGCCGTCTCGGTGTAGCCGAAAACCTGCGAGCGGCTCTGGAAGACGCCGATGGAGCCGCCGAGGCGGCCGGCGTCGAACTTCAGCCCGGTTTCGACCTGACGCGTCCGGTACGGCGAGGTCATCTCACCGGCGTTGGTCACGATCTTGCCGTTGTGGGTTTCGTCCGCCTTGCCGCCCTTGATCAGACCTTCGATGTAATTGGCATATGCCGACAGTTGCGGCGTGAACTTGTACACCACGCCCGCCACCGGCGTGATGGCGTTCTTGGAGTAGGCGCCTTCCTGCGCGCCCGTGGTGTAGTTGTAGCCGTAGTTCTGGATCTGCTGATAACGCAGGCCGCCCGTGACGAGCAGCGTGTCGCGCAGCAGCGACAGCGTGTCGGCAAGCGCCACGCTCTGCGTGCGGATGCGATCGACGACCTTGGGCGCGTTCTGGTCGCCGCCCCGGAAAGCGATGGCGGGCTCGCCCACCACCAGCGGGTCATAGATGTTGTCGGCATAGTTCGGCGAAGACATGCCCCAGGCATTCTTCTCTTCCTTCTCGAACTTGCTGGCCGACAGCGTCACCGTGTGGCCCACGGCGCCGGTCGCGAACTTCGCGCGCAGGCCGGCTTCGGCGGTGGTCACGAAATCGTGGCGGGTGTTGGCGAAGCGGTAGGACGTGCTGTTGCCCAGCATGTCGGTCGTGGTGTGGCCGGCGAGGGAGTTGTCTTCATCGGTGCTGCGCATGCCCCCGGCGATCCAGCCCGTGAACACGCGGTTGAAGTCGTACTCGGCGCGCAGCGTGCCGAAGGTGTCCTTCTCGTTGGAGTAGGTCCAGGGCTGCCCGTTCGACTTCGACGCATCCGGCGCGCCGGGCACGTCCAGCCCCGCGCCGACGGTGACGCTGGGCATGGTGCCGCGCATGTTGTTGACCTGATAGCCCAGGTCGCCCGAAATGCGCAGGCCGCCGTCGCGGTAATCCACGCCCAGACCGGCCACGCGGATGTCGCGCTGGTCGCCCTCGACGGCGGTTTCGCCATCGCGCCGCGCCGCGTTCAGGCGCAGGCCGAGCTTGTCGTCATTGAAGCGACGCGCCAGATCGGTGGCGACATACGCCAGCCCGCCGCTCTGCACGCCCGTCGCCACCCGCGTCAGCGGCTCGTTGCCGGCGCGCTTGGGCACCACGTTCACGGCACCGCCCAGACCCGTGCCCCCCGGCGCGGCCCCGTTGAGGAAGGCGTTCGCGCCACGCAGCACTTCGACGCGCTCGACGAGCTGCACGTCCAGGTATTGCCTCGGCAGCAGGCCGTAGAGACCGTTGTAGGAAACGTCGTCCGAGAACATCGGCATGCCGCGCACGAGGTAGGACTGCTGGAAGCTGCCGAAACCGCGCGCCACGCGCACCGCCGCGTCGTTGAGCAGCACGTCGCCCACGCTGGCCGCCTGCTGGTTCTGGATCAGCGTGTTGGTATAGCTCGTGACCGTGAAGGGCGTGCTCAGGTTGTCCTGCGTGCCCAGGATGCCGACCCGGCCGCCCTTCGCGACCTGCCCGCCGGCGTAGGCCGGCGCGAGCCCTTCGGCCGAGGCATCGGCGCTCGCGCTGACGACCACGGTAGCCAGGTTGCCGGCCTTGGCATCCGTGGCTTCAGCCTGGGCGTGCGCCGCCGCCGGCGCGAGCGCGGCCAGCAGGGAAAGGAAGATCCGCGTTCGCGGAAAGACACCGTGCGACATGTTGGGAAGACTCCGTGGTCTGAAACGGGAAATGCGCCGCGCAAGCGTCAAGACACTTGCGATACAGAATGAGAATAACTCTCATTTGCGCAAAAAAGAAAAGGCGATTATAGGGATCGCAAGATTCCGCACAAGCCCGTGGGGTCAAACGCGCCGGCGCGGCGCGCGGCGGCCTCAGGCGGCCAGCATCGCGAGCGCGGCGGCGCGGCGGATGCGCGCCTCGTCGAGGACGCGCTCCAGGCGTTCCGGGTCGACCGTGGAGAACGCCGCGCGGCGCCGCTCCAGCAAGGCTTCGAGCGAAACCGTGGAGAACGGGTTGGGCACGCTGGCGGCGGTGCTGGCGAGGAACAGGATGTCGGCAAGCCGCGTCGGCGGCCACGAACACGGGATCTTGCCGCAGTGGTCGATGGCATCGACGATGCCCGCCGGGGTACCCAGCGCGACGAGCACCGCCTGCCCGATCCGGTGGTTCCAGTCGAGAATGAAATCGGCCAGCTCGCTCTGCTCCTCCAGCAGTTCGGGAAACTCGCGCGAGCGCGCGAGCAGGTAGAACTGGCCGATGCTGTGCACCATGCCCGTGAGCAGGGCCGTGTCGGGCGCGATGCCCTCGCCTTCGGCCTGCACCGCGATCGCATAGCACAGCGAAGCCACGTCGAGCGAATGGTCCCAGAGCTGCTGCGCGAGCGCGCGCACGGGCGCGAAATCCTCGGCCGTCGCCAGTTGCTCGCCGATCAGCGTCACGGCCAGCAGGCGCGCGTTGTCCACCCCCACGCGCAGCAGCGCGCGATAGACGTCGCTGACGGGCACCTGGCGCGGGCTGAAATGCGCCGAATTGGCCATCCGCAGCAACTTCACGGCCAGCAGCGGCTCCAGCCCCACCACGTGCGCAACCGCGCTCAGGCCGGCATTTTCATCTTCGAGCGCACGGCGGATCTTCAGCGCGGCCTGCATGCTGGTCGGGAACACCAGCTCGCCACACTGCAATTCCCGCTCGACCGCCGCGCTGAACGCGCTGCGTCGGTCGGCTGTCTGATCCATAGCCTGCCCCTCTCGCCGCCATTTTTGCCGCATTGCCACAATGGCGGCAGAATGCCGCCATCTTCAGCCTTCGTGCAAGGAATACCGAATGACTTCCCCGCTTCTCGATCTCCAGACCCTGCCCCGTTTCGACGCGATCACGCCCGAGGAAGTCGGCCCGGCCATCCGCTCGCTGCTCGATGAAGGCCGCGCGCGCATCGCCCGCCAGACGCAGGACGACGTGCCCGCCACCTGGGACGCTTTCGTCGCGCCGCTGATCGACACCGGGGAACGCCTGTCGCGCGCCTGGGGCATCGTCTCGCACCTGCACGGTGTGCTCGACGTCCCCCCCTGGCGCGAGGCCTACAACGCGATCCTGCCCGAAGTCACGCGCTACTACTCCGAGCTGGGTCAGAACCTCGCGCTTTTCGCCCGCTACAAGGCACTGCGCGACTCGGCCGACTACGCCTCGCTGTCGCCGGTGCGCCAGCGCATCGTCGATAACGAGATCCGCGACTTCCGCCTGTCCGGCGCGGAACTGCCCGAGGCGCAGAAGCCGCGCTTCCAGGCGATCCAGGAAGAGCTCGCCGCGCTGGGCGCGAAATTCTCGGAGAACGTGCTCGACGCCACCAATGCCTACACCGAACACGTGACCGACGAGGCCGTACTCGCGGGCCTGCCCGCCGACGCCGTGGCCGCCGCGCGCGCCGAGGCGGATGCGGCGGGCAAGCCGGGCTGGCTGTTCACGCTGCGCATGCCGTCCTACCTGCCGGTCATGCAGTATGCCGAAAACCGCGCGCTGCGCGCGCGCCTGTACCGCGCCTCGGCCACCCGCGCCTCGGAGTTCTCGGCCGAACAGGGCCACCCCGAATGGGACAACGCTCCCGTGATCGCGCGCATCGTGGCGCTGCGCCAGGAACTCGCCGCGATGCTGGGCTACGCGAACTACGCCGAAGTCTCGCTGGTGCCCAAGATGGCCGAGTCGCCCGCGCAGGTCATCGCCTTCCTGCGCGAACTCGGCGCCAAGGCCCGGCCCTTCGCCGAGCGCGACATGGCCGAGCTGCGCGAGTTCGCGGCCACCGCGCTGGGGCTCGCCACGCTGGAAGCCTGGGACATCGGCTTCGCCTCCGAGAAGCTGCGCCAGGCGCGCTACAGCTACTCCGACCAGGAAGTGAAACAGTACTTCCCCGAGCCGCGCGTGCTCGCCGGGCTGTTCGGCGTCGTCGAGCGTCTCTATGGCGTGCGCATCCGCGAGGACGAAGCCCCGGCGTGGGACGCCGACGTGCGCTTCTTCCGCATCGAACGCGAAGGCGCGGCGGGCGCCGAGCTCATCGGCCAGTTCTATCTCGACCTGCACGCGCGCGCCACCAAGCGCGGCGGCGCGTGGATGGACAGCGCGGTGTCGCGTCGCCAGACCGCGCACGGCGTGCAGACGCCCGTGGCCTACCTCGTCTGCAACTTCCCCGGCCCCGTGGGTGGCAAGCCCGCCACCTTCACGCACGACGACGTGCAGACGCTGTTCCACGAAGCGGGCCACGGCCTGCATCACCTTCTGACGCGCATCGACGAACTGTGGGTGTCGGGCATCTCCGGCGTCGAATGGGATGCCGTCGAACTGCCCAGCCAGTTCATGGAAAACTTCTGCTGGGAATGGGACGTGATCGCCTCGATGAGCGCCCACGTCGAAACCGGCGAGCCGCTGCCCCGCGCGCTGTTCGACAAGATGCTGGCCGCGCGCAATTTCCAGAGCGGCATGCAGACCATGCGCCAGCTCGAGTTCGCGCTGTTCGACCTGCGCCTGCACGGCGACTGGCCCTTCGACGCCACGGCCGGCGTCCAGCCGCTGCTCGACGAGGTGCGCCGCGAGGTGGCCGTGAACATCCCGCCGGCCTGGAACCGCTTCGCCAACAGCTTCAGCCACATCTTCGCGGGCGGCTACGCCGCCGGCTACTACAGCTACAAGTGGGCCGAGGTGCTCTCGGCGGACGCCTTCGCGGCGTTCGAGGAAAGCCGTCCGGCCGGCGGCAGCGTGTTCGACAGCGGCACCGGCGCGCGCTTCCTCGCCGAGATCCTGTCGGTGGGGGGCTCGCGGCCGGCGCTCGAATCCTTCCGCGCCTTCCGCGGTCGCGAGCCGCAGGTCGATGCACTGTTGCGCCACAGCGGCATGGTCGAGAACGCCTGAGGCATGGGCTCGGCCACGCGTCCCGTCGCCCGCCCGGCCCGCCCCGGCGCGGCGCGGCGCGCCCCTTGATGGCGACCCCGGTCGCCTCGCGCGACTGGCTCAACATCAACGTCGTGGGCACCAGCGGCAGCGGCAAGAGCACGCTCGCGCGGCGTCTGGCCGCAGCGCTGGGCGCCCGCCACGTCGAGCTCGACGCGCTGTTCTGGCGCCCCGGCTGGCAGGCCTCGCCCGACCCCGAATTCCTCGCCCGCATCGAAGCCGCGCTCGCGCAAGGGCCGTGGGTGCTGGACGGCAACTACACGCGCACGATTCCCGTCAAATGGCGCGAGGCGCGCACCGTGATCTGGCTCGACTACGGCTTCGGCCTCACGCTCTGGCGCGCGGCGCGGCGCGCGTTGGCGCGGTCGTGGAGCCGGTCCGAGCTGTGGCCCGGCAGCGGCAATCGCGAGAGCTTCCGCAAACTCTTCTCGCGCGACTCCATCCTGCTGTGGACCCTGAGGTCGCACGCGCCCACGCGGCGGCGCCTGGAAGCCCTGCAGCGCGATCCGCGCTACGCCCATCTGCGCTTCATCCGCCTGCGCCACCCGCGCGAAGCCGAAGCGCTGCTGGCCGGTCTCGCATCCGGGGCCGTGCCGCCGCGCTGAAACCGCGTGGGCGGCCCGGCGCGCCGCCTTCCGCGGCAGGATTTACGCGCGGCGCGAACCCTGCCCGCGCGGCAAGGAGCCCGCCCCCCTC
>JAVHXQ010000050.1 GCA_031119555.1 Candidatus Dactylopiibacterium sp. | reverse complement strand
GCCCAGGTGGCGAAATTGGTAGACGCGCTAGTTTCAGGTACTAGTGCCGCAAGGTGTGGAGGTTCGAGTCCTCTCCTGGGCACCAGATTCGCAGATCAAAGCCAGCTCAATCGAGCTGGCTTTTTTCTTGCCCGCGCTCTTCTTGCCCACTCTGGTAAGCACCCCCACGCACGCTTCACGCAAAGCTTCGCCCGCGGCGAAGGGCGCAGCCACCCTCCCCTGCACGCGCGCGGACGACCATCCGCCTTCTGGCAGAAAGCCGGCTTGCGCCGGCTTTCCGGAATCACCGCGCTCAGTTTGCAAACGGATGCTGGCGCAGGATGGTTTCGTCCCGCTCGGGGCCTGTCGACACGATCGCGATGGGCACTTCGCAGACTTCTTCGAGCCGCTTGAGATAAGCCTGCGCGGCGGGCGGCAGGTCTTCCCAGCGCTTGACGCCATACGTCGTCTCCTGCCAGCCCGGCATGCTTTCGAATACCGGTTCGCACGCGGTCACGTCGTCGGCGCCCACCGGCAGCAGCCCGATGAGTTTGCCGTTGAGGCGATAGCCCGTACAGATATGCAGTTCGTCGAGCCCGTCGAGCACGTCGAGCTTGGTGATGCAGAGGCCCGTGAGGCCGTTGATGAGCGCGGAGCGGCGCAGCGCTGCGGCATCGAACCAGCCGCAACGGCGCTTGCGGCCCGTCACGGTGCCGAATTCGCGCCCCTTGGTCGACATCTGCTCACCGGGCGTGCCGGCGGTTTCGATGTCGAGTTCGCTCGGGAACGGCCCGCCGCCCACGCGCGTGCAGTAGGCCTTGGTGATCCCCAGCACGTAGTGCAGCTTGTCCGGCCCCACGCCGGAGCCCGCCGCGGCCTGGCCGGACACACAGTTCGACGAGGTCACGAAGGGGTAGGTGCCGTGATCGATGTCGAGCAGCGTGCCTTGCGCGCCCTCGAAGAGCAGGTTCTGCCCGGCCTTGTTGGCTTCGTGCAGATCGGCCGAAACGTCGGACACCATGGGACGGATCACTTCCGCGTCGCGCAGGGCCTGATCGAGCACGGTCTGGAAATCGATGGCTTCCGCGCCCAGATACTGCGTGAGCACGAAGTTGTGGTAGTCGAGGACTTCGCGCAGCTTGGCCGCGAAACGCTCCGGATTGAACAGGTCATAGACGCGCAGCGCGCGGCGCGCGACCTTGTCGGCGTAGGCCGGACCGATCCCCTTGCCGGTCGTGCCGATCTTGTCGCAGGCGGCCTTCCTCGCTTCACGCGCGCGATCGAGCGCGGCGTGATACGGCAGGATCAGCGGGCATCCCGGGCTGATCTTCAGGCGCGAGCGCACCTCGATGCCGTCCTGCTCCAGCGTGGCGATCTCGGAGAGCAGGTGATGCACGTCGAGCACCACGCCGTTGCCGATGTAGCACTGCACGCCTTCGCGCACGATGCCCGAAGGCACCAGGTTGAGCTTGTATTCCTTGTCGCCGATGACCAGCGTGTGGCCGGCATTGTGGCCGCCCTGAAAACGCACCACGCCCTGGGCGTGGTCGGTCAGCCAGTCAACGATCTTGCCCTTGCCTTCATCGCCCCACTGCGTGCCGACGACCACTACATTCTTTGCCATTTGATTCTTCCTCAGCTCAATCTTGGAGCGGAACGACGCGCCATGCGCCATCCAGCGAAACGATGCGACGATCACAGCCGGCTTCACGCCAGCGGCCGTCATGCCCCGGCAGTTCCAGCATCACGACTTCGCCCTGACCGCGCAGTTGCGCGACCAGTTCGGTCAGCTCCGCCGCCGGGTCTGCAGGCGCCAGGATCGCTCCCGGCGCGGTGTTCTTCGGGCCCAGCGCCGCCAGTTCGCGCAGGTCCAGGCTGAAGCCGGTTGCCGGGCGCGGGCGCCCGAATGCCCGCCCCACTTCGTTATAGCGGCCGCCCAGGGCGATCGCCGTCGGCGAGGCGCCGCTGTAGGCGGCGAACATGAGGCCGGTGTGGTAGTGGTAGCCGCGCAGGTCCGCGAGATCGAAACTCAGCGGACGATCGCCGAAATGGCGCGCGAGGTGCAGCAATTCGTCGAGCGCGGAATGCACGCCGGGCAGATCGGGCAAGAGGTCGCGCGCGCGCACCAGCACATTGGCATTGCCATAGAGTTCGGGCAGCGCCAGGAAACCCGAACGCGCGGGCTCGGCAATCCCCGCCACGAACTCGCGCAGCGCGGGCACGTCCTTGCCCTGGAGGATGCCGAACAGCGACTCCTCGGCTTCCGGCGACAGTTCGGCCAGCCGGCTCAGCGCGCGGAACAGCCCGATGTGGCCGACGTCGATGCGGATGGCCTCGGCGCCGCTGAGCGCCAGCGTGCGCGAGAGCAGGCGCAGCACTTCGACATCGGCCTCGATGCCGGCGTGGCCGTAGAGCTCGGCACCGATCTGCAGCGGCTCGCGCGAAGCGGTCATGGTGCGCGGCAGGACATGCACGACCGGCCCGCAATAGCACAGGCGCGTCACGCCTTCGCGGTTGAGCAGGTGAGCGTCGATGCGCGTGACCTGCGGCGTGGTGTCGGCGCGCAGGGCCATGGTGCGACCGGAAAGCTGGTCGGCGAACTTGATCATCGAGTCGGCCATCTTGTGGCCGGCCCCGGAGCCCAGCGAATCGATGAACTCCACGAGCGGCGGGATCACGAACTGGTAGCCGTGCAGCCGGAATTCATCCAGCAGAAGACGGCGCAGACGTTCGACCCGCTGCGCCTCGAGCGGCAGCACGTCCTCGAAATACTCGGGCAGGGCCCAGCGCGGCAAAGCCATTGGAACAGTTACCTGGCGATAAGGAACAGCAGCAAGCCCGCGAGGACCGAGAGCAGCCCCGCGAAGCGGATCTGCCCGTCGGCCCAGCGCGTGATGCGCTGGAAGGTTGCGCGCCACGCAGCGGGCGCGCAGAGGGGAGCAATACCTTCGAGCACCAGCATGAGCGCCAGTGCTCCGAGGAAGTAGCGCAGCATTACTTGCCGGACTCCCTGCCGCCCCCGCTCTTCAGGTACTTGAAGAAGTCGGAGGAAGGATCGACGACGAGCACGTCGCTCTTCTTGCTGAAGGTCTGCTTGTAGGCATCCATGGAACGCCAGAAGCGATAGAACTCGGGGCTGCGGCCAAACGCTTCGGCATAGACCGCGGCGGCCTTGGCATCGCCCTCACCCATCGTGACCTGGGCATCGCGATAGGCTTCGGCGACCACCACCTCGCGGCGACGGTCGGCGTCAGCCTTGATCTGCTCAGCCTCGGCCGAGCCGGTCGAGCGCAGCTCGTTGGCCACGCGCTTGCGCTCGGCCTCCATGCGGCGATAGACCGATTCGGACACATCGGCGGGCAGTTCGACGCGCTTGACGCGCACGTCGACGATCTCCACGCCATATTGCTCGGAATCGGCCGCGGCCTTGCTGCGCACGACGGCCATGAGCGCCTGGCGCTCGCCGGAGATCACGTCATGCACGAGCCGCTTGCCGAACTCCTCGCGCAGCACGGCATTGATGGTCTGCTCGAGGCGCAGTCGGGCGCGGGTCTCTTCCACGCCGAACGCGCGATAGAACATGGCCGGATCCTTGATGCGCCACTTCACGAAGGAATCCACCAGCACGTTCTTCTTCTCGGCGGTCTGGAACAGCTCGGACTCGGTCGTGTCCAGCGTCAGGATGCGGCGGTCGAAGAACTTCACGTCCTGCACCATCGGCAGCTTGAACTTGAGACCCGGCTCCACCTCGAAGCGCTTGATTTCCCCGAGCTGGAACACCAGCGCGTAACTGCGCTGATCCAGCGTGAAGATGGACATCGAAAACAGGATCACCGCCAGCAGCAGTGCTCCCAGTACGACAGGCATACGGCCGCTCATCAGCGATCTCCCCTTTCACGCGAACGCAGACCACCCTGGTTGCGTCCGTCATCGATGCGCGCGGCGGGCGTGTCGGCCGCGCGCGGCATGGCCGCGGCAGGCGCGGCGGCGGTGGCCTCGGCCTGGCCGGGCGCGCTCGCCTGCATGAGCTTGTCGAGCGGGAGATAGAGCAGATTACCGTTGCTCTTGGTGTCCACCATGATCTTCGACGTGTTGCTGTAGACCTGCTGCATGGCATCGAGATAGAGACGGTTGCGCGTCACTTCGGGCGCCTTCGCGTATTCGGTGAAGACCTGCTTGAAGCGGCTCGCATCACCTTCCGCCTGCGCCACGACGCGACCGGCGTAGCCCTTGGCCTCTTCGCGCAGACGCGCGGCGGAACCCTCGGCCTTGGGCACGATGTCGTTGAAATACGCCTCGCCCTCGTTCTTCAGGCGCTCACGGTCCTGCCCCGCCTTGACGGCGTCATTGAAGGCTTCCTGGACCTGCTCGGGCGGCTGCGCGTTCTGCATGGTCACGCGCATCACCTGGATGCCGCTGGTCTTGTAGTCGCCCAGGTGATAGCTGTCGAGCATGCGCTGGATCAGCAGGTGAGCATCCTTCGCGATCGCTTCGCGTCCCTCGTAGAGCACGTAATCCATCTTGCTCTTGCCGACGATCTCGCGCATCGCGGATTCGGCCACCTGCTTCACGGTGACGTCGCCATCCTTGTTCGTGAACAGGAAGGACGCCGGATCGCTCAGCGTGTACTGCACGGCGAACTGGATGTTGATGATGTTCTCGTCATCCGTGAGCATCAGCGACTCATGCAGGTTCTTGGCGCGATCGTTGGCGCGGAAACCCACCTCCACGGTACGCACGCGCGTCACGTTCACGAGTTCGACGCGCTCCACCGGATACGGCAGATGCCAGCGCAGGCCTTCGTTGGTGACCTCCTGCAGCTTGCCGAAACGCAGCACCACGCCACGCTGCGAGGCGTCGACCGTGTAGAAGCCGCTGCCGAACCAGAGCGCGAGGGCGACGATGATGATCAGGCCGATGCCGCCGCCCATCTGGCGGGCCGACACGGGCGGCTGCGGCGGCGTGTCGCCGGGACCACCCCCATCACCACGCGGCGTGCCGCGTTGCCCGGGCCGACGCCCGAACATGCCCCCGAGGCGGCTGTTGAAATCGCGCCAGATGTCTTCCAGATCGGGCGGGCCCTGCTCTGGGTTGCGCTTGTCGTCCTCGGGTTTCTGGCTGCCCCAGCGAGGATCGTTGATTGACATGATGAGTCCGGTAATCATGAGTTTGTCTGGTCAGAACCATCCATGGGAATTGCGGAGCCGGCGGCTTCTGCCACCTCCGCGACTTCGATCGGGAACAACCGGGACGCCAATGCCCCGCGCAACAGACTCACGCCCGCACCCGTCCGGGCGCTGAGCAAAATACGCGAGATTTTACCATAGCCATCGTCTTCGGCCGTCGGCACACCATGCGTCATGTCGACCTTGTTCCAGACTTCGATCTGCGGCACGTCGCCCGCGCCGATCTCGCGCAACACCTCGTTGACCACCTCGATCTGCGCCTCGCGGTCGGGCGAGGACGCATCCACGACATGCAGCAGCAGGTCGGCTTGCGCCGTCTCCTCCAGCGTGGCGTGAAAAGCCTCGACGACCGAGTGCGGCAGGCTCCGGATGAAGCCAACGGTGTCGGAGAGCACCAGGGTGCGCCTCGCTTCACCGAGATAGACCCGGCGCGAGGTGGTGTCGAGCGTGGCGAAGAGCTGGTCGGCGGCATAACTGCCCGCCTTGGTCAGCGCATTGAACAAGGTCGATTTGCCCGCATTGGTATAGCCGACGAGTGAGACCGTGGGCACTTCGCTGCGTTCCCGTGACCGGCGCCGGACCTTGCGCTGCTTCTCGAGCTGGCGCAGGCGCTCCTTGAGCAGCGCCACCCGTTTGCCGAGCAGACGGCGGTCGGTTTCGAGCTGCTTCTCGCCCGGCCCCCGCAGCCCGATGCCGCCCTTCTGGCGCTCGAGGTGAGTCCAGCCGCGCACGAGGCGCGTGGAGAGATGCTCGAGCTGGGCGAGCTCCACCTGCAGCTTGCCTTCGTGGCTGCGCGCGCGCAGCGCGAAGATGTCGAGGATCAGCGTGGTGCGATCCACCACCCGGCACTTGAGCAACTGTTCGAGATTGCGCTGCTGGCCCGCCGACAGCTCGTGATTGAAGATCACGAGGTCGGCGCCCGTGGCGGCCACCTCGGCGCCGATCTCGTCGACCTTGCCCGAGCCGGCGTACAGCGCGGGATCGGGCGCGCGCCGACGCCCCTGCACCACCGCCACCGTTTCGGCGCCGGCGGACCCCGCCAGCAGTTGCAGCTCGGCAAGATGCTCTGCGAGGCCGCCATCGCCGAAGTCGAGCTGGACGAGAACGGCACGGTTGCCTTCCGAGGCGGGGCGATCAAACATGGCAGTCAACGGCAAAGGATCCGGTTGTGGTCAGACGCCACAACCGGATCCGGGTTCGGGTTCGGGGAAGCGGGGTCGCCGCGGCGGCCCCGGAGCGGATGGCGCTCAGTCCTTGGCAGGCGCTTCGCCAGCGCCGTTTTCATGCGGAATGCTGACCGCGCGGGCGGGCACGACCGTGGAAATGGCGTGCTTGTAGACCATCTGCGTCACCGTGTTCTTGAGCAGCACCACGTACTGGTCGAAGGATTCGATGTGCCCTTGCAGCTTGATGCCGTTCACCAGATAGATGGAAACGGGGATGTGCTCACGGCGCAGCGTGTTCAGAAAGGGGTCTTGCAGCATCTGGCCTTTGTTGCTCATGGTTTTGGCCCTCGCGGATATCTTGTTATTGAGAAAAAAGCGGGTTCAGTGAAGCACAGCTTGCGCCGCCCATGTCACTGCCCAAAGAGGAAGATTATCAGGGATAGTCCTTGTCCGCATAGGGATTGCGCGCGGAGCGGAATTCCACGCGCAAAGGCGTGCCCTGTAGTTTGAACGTGTCGGCGAACGTGCGTTCCAGATAACGCCGATACGCATCCGGAATATGGTCGAGCGCATTGCCGTGAATCACCACCACCGGGGGATTCTGCCCCCCCTGGTGCGCATAGCGCATCTTGGGGCGGAAGATGCCCTGACGCGGCGGTTGCTGCTTGGCGATGGCCGTCTGCAGCACGCGCGTCAGGCGCGGCGTGGCCAGCTTGACCATGGCGGCGGCATAGGCCAGATCGACCGATTTGAGCAGCGCGCCAATCCCCGTCGATTCCAGCGCGGAGATGTAGTGATGACGCGCGAAATCGAGGAAGTAGAGCTTGCGCGCGATGTCGCCTTTGACGCGTTCGCGGCGGTATTCGTCCACCGCGTCCCACTTGTTGATCGCCAGCACCAGCGCGCGCCCGGACTCGAGCACGAAGCCCGCGATGTGCGCATCCTGATCGGAAACGTCCTGGCTCGCATCGAGCACGAGCACCACCACGTTGGCTTCTTCCACCGCCTGCAGCGTCTTGATCACCGAGAATTTCTCGATGGCCTCGAACACCTTGCCGCGACGACGCAGACCCGCGGTGTCGATGAGCGTGTAGGCGCGTCCGTTGCGCTCGAAGGGCACCTCGATCGCGTCCCGCGTGGTGCCCGGCATGTCGAAGGCGATCACGCGGTCTTCGCCGAGCAGCGCGTTGATCAGCGTGGACTTGCCCACATTGGGGCGCCCCACGATGGCGACGCGAGGATGCTTGTCGTGCCCCTCATCGGGCTCGGGCGCCTGCGGAAAGCTTTCGAGGACGAGGTCGATGAGACTGCGCACGCCTTCGCCATGCGCGGCCGAGATCACATACGGCGTACCGAAACCCAGTTCGTGGAACTCGGCCGAAAAGGTGTCGCGGTTCATGCCCTCGCCCTTGTTCACGGCGAGATACACGGGCCGGCCGGAACGGCGCAGGGTATCGGCGATCTGCTTGTCGTGCGGCGTCAGGCCGACGCGGCCGTCGACGATGAACACCAGCGCGTCGCCCTCGGCAATCGCCGACTCCGCCTGACGCGCCATCTCGGCCACGATGCCCTCTTTCGCGAGCGGCTCGAAGCCGCCCGTATCGACGACCAGGTAGGCCCGCGAGCCGACCCTGCCCTGACCGTAGTGGCGATCGCGGGTCAGGCCCGGCAGATCGGCCACGAGCGCGTCACGCGTGCGCGTGAGGCGGTTGAAAAGGGTGGACTTCCCGACATTGGGACGCCCGACCAGTACCAGCGTAGGTTTCACTCGAACTCCGGAAAACTCAGCGTCGCAGGTTCAGCGCGTAGAGGTCGCCATCGACCGCCTGCACCGCGAACGCCTGATTGGGCAAGGCCTGCAGGGGTGCGCGCACGCCCGAGGAATCGACCCGGTAATTGGCGACGAAACCGCCGTCGCGACGGCTCATCGCATGGACGTAGCCCATGCCATCGGCCACGACCAGCGTGTCACCCACGATCAGCGGCTGGCCCAGACGGCGCAGCGACAGCTTGTCCTGCTTCCAGACCGTGGCACCCGTGCTGGCATCGAGCGCATGCACCGCGTCGGCCGAATCGGTCAGGAATACGTTGCCCGCGTCGGCGGCAAGGCCGGCCGCGGAAGAGAAATCGCGCGCCCAGCGCAGGCTGCCGCCGGCCCGCTCGACGCAGGCCACGCGCCCCTGGAACGACGACACGCACACCATGTCGCCCTGCACCACGGGCTTGCCGACCACGTCGGTGAGGCGCTCGATCTCGTTGGACCCCTTGGGTTGGGCCACCGTGGCTTCCCAGCGCTGCAGGCCGCCAGCCGTGGTCAGCGCCACCAGCTTGCCGCCCGCGAAGCCCGCGAAGACCAGGCCATCCGCCTGGCTCAGACCGCCGTAGCTACGCAGCGCGAGCGGCGCCTGCGCGCGCTGATAGACCCAGCGCCGCGAACCGTCGGCCAGGCCGTAGGCCACGATCTTGTTGTCGCCGATGCGCACGATCGCGAGCTCACCCGTGAGCAGCGGCTCGGCCAGCACTTCGCCGCCCACCGAAATCTTCCAGACCTGCTTGCCATCGGCAGCGTCGTGCGCGGCCAGATCACCATCCGAACTCGCCACCACGACGCGCTCGCCATTGGTGGCCACCCCGCCCGACAGACGCGGCAGCGTGCGCACCTTCCATACCTGCCGGCCCGCCGCGTCGAAACGCGCCAGATCGCCCTTGCGGTCGGCCGCATACACGCTGCCGCCGGCAAAGGCCGGCGCGAGCATCGACTCTTCGAGCGAAGCCAGTCCGGCCGACCACTGCACGCGCAGTTCGGCCGTCGGCTTGAAGGCGGGCAGCGGCGCGGGCTTGGCTTCGGGCTTGGTGTTCTTGCTGCCGCAGGCCGCCAGCGCGAGCGCCAGGGCCGTGGCCATCAGGATGCGGGATGTCATCAGGCGCCTCCGAGTGCGTCCAGCTTGGTCTGCAGCAGATCGCGGAACGTGGCCGCCTGGGCGCCGGCGCTTGCCGCTGCGTCGAGCGCCAGCTTGTAGGCGGCGCGCGCATCTTCGTGCTTGCCCTGGGCAAACAGGATGTCACCGCGCAGGTCGGCGAAGCGGCCCGCGAAGGCGGCATCGGGAGCGGCCTGCAGGGTGCCCAGCGCAGCGTCGTATTCCTTGCCGTCGGCCTGCAGCGCGGCCAGGCGCAGACGCGCGAGATCCGCCACCAGCGGATCGGCCTTGCTCGCGGCAGCCCATTCGAGGCGGCTGCGCGCCGTCTTGGTGTCGCCCGCTTCCATCGCGAAATGCGCGGCCTCGAGCGCGCCGAGCACGGCGGAAACCTTCTTGCCATGCTTGTTCGCGAGTTCGTCGGCGAACACGGCGACCTTGCCGCCATCGCGCGCCTCGGCGGCACGCGAGAGGGCGCTGTAGATGACGCCGGCTTCAAGCGCCTGCTTGTTGTCATACCAGCGCCAGCCCTGCATGGCCGCCACGGCGAGCACGAAGACCAGCACCACGCCGGTCACGATGTTGCCGTTCTTTTCCCACCAGGCCTTGATGGCCGAGAGCTGTTCCTGCTCTTCCAGATCGTATGCTGCCATTGTGCTTTTATCGTCCGTAGCTATGAATCGTGAATGAATCCGTTCAGTCGGCGTCGCCGTAGAGGCGCTGCGCCAGCCATTCGCAGAGGGCTTCCGGCTCGAGCGCGATCTGCTCGCCCTCGTCGCGCAGCGGCTTGAGGGCGGCACGCCCGGCCGCGGCTTCCTCGTCACCGACGATGACCGCGTAAGCCGCCCGCGAGGCATCGGCTTTCTTCATCTGCGACTTGAAGCCGCCTTCGCCGCAGTGATAGATCGCGGAGAAACCGGCGCTGCGCAGCGTCTCGGCGACGCGGAAGGCGAAGGCCTGCGCCTGCTCGCCCTGATGCACGACGTACACATCGGGGCTCGCGAGGCCGGCGCTTTCCAGCCCTTCCTGCCACAGCAGCATCACGCGCTCCATGCCCATCGCGAAGCCGCAGGCGGGGGCGGGCTTGCCGCCCAGCTGCTCGATGAGGCCGTCGTAGCGGCCGCCCCCGCAGAAGGTGGCTTGCGCGCCCAGGCGCGTGGTCGTCCATTCGAACACGGTCCGGTTGTAGTAGTCCAGCCCTCGCACCATGCGCGGATTGATGCGGTAGGGCACGGCCGCTTCGCGCAGCAGGCGTTGCACGGACTCGAAATGCTTGAGGGAAGTTTCCCCGAGGTAATCGATGAGCCGGGGCGCGCCCGCGACGATGTCTTCGAGCGCGGGGTTCTTGGTGTCGAGCACGCGCAGCGGATTGGTATGCAGGCGGCGCTTGCCGTCCTCGTCGAGCTGGTCATGGAAGCGCTCGAGATACGCGATCAGCTCGGCGCGGTGCGTGGCGCGCTCGGCCGCGTCACCCAGCGAATTGAGCTGGAGCTCGACATCCTCGAGCCCCAGGTCATCCCACAGGCGGCGGCACATCACGATGTGCTCGGCGTCGACGTCCGGCCCGGCGAAGCCCAGCGCCTCCACGCCCACCTGATGGAACTGGCGGTAGCGGCCCTTCTGCGGGCGCTCGTGGCGGAACATCGGGCCGCTGTAATAGAGGCGCTGCGGGTTCTGGAAGATCAGGTTGTGCTCGATCGCGGCGCGCACACAGGAGGCCGTGCCCTCGGGGCGCATCGTGAGCTGCTCGCCGTTGAGACGGTCCTCGAAGGAGTACATCTCCTTCTCGACGATGTCGGTGTGCTCGCCGACGCCGCGCGAGAACAGCCGCGTGTACTCCACGATGGGGGTGCGGATCGGCCGGTAGCCGTAGCTCCGCAGCCAGTCGCGGATGATTTCCTCGAATGCTTCCCAGCGCTCGGCCTCCTCGGGCAGGAGGTCGTTCATGCCGCGCACGCCTTGCAGTTTGTTGCTCATGCTGTTCCGGTCTTTTTCGTGTATTTCGTCGCGACATACTCATCGAGGATGGCGCGGAATTCATTGGCGATATTGTCGCCGCGCAGCGTCATGGCCTTCTGCCCGTCGATGAAGACGGGCGCGGCGGGCGTTTCGCCGGTGCCCGGCAGGGAGATGCCGATGTTGGCATGCTTGCTCTCGCCCGGACCATTGACGACACAGCCCATCACCGCCAGCGTCAGGTTCTCCACGCCGTCATACTGGTTGCGCCACACCGGCATCTGTTCGCGCACGTAGTTCTGGACGCTCTGGGCGAGCTCCTGGAAGAAGGTGCTGGTGGTGCGGCCGCACCCCGGGCAGGCGGTGACCATGGGCGTGAAGGCGCGCAGGCCCATGCTCTGCAGGATCTCCTGCGCGACGATGACTTCCTGCGTGCGCGATTCGCCCGGCTCGGGCGTCAGCGAGACCCTGATCGTGTCGCCGATGCCTTCCTGCAGCAGCACGCCCAGCGCGGCGGTCGACGCCACGATGCCCTTGCTGCCCATGCCGGCCTCGGTGAGCCCGAGGTGGAGCGGGTACTCGCTGCGGCAGGCGAGTTCGCGGTAGGTGGCGATCAGATCCTGCACGGACGAAACCTTGCACGACAGGATGATGCGGTCGCTCGCCAGGCCCACGTCCTCGGCGGCACGCGCGGATTCGAGCGCGGAGACGATGAGCGCCTCGCGCATCACCGCGCCGGCATCCCATGGCGTGGCGCGCCCGGCGTTCTCGTCCATCATGCGCGCGAGCACCGACTGGTCCAGACTGCCCCAGTTCACCCCGATGCGCACGGGCTTGTCGTAGCGGCAGGCCAGCTCGACGATCTGCGCGAACTGCAGGTCGCGCTTGGCGCCCTGCCCCACGTTGCCGGGGTTGATGCGGTACTTCGCGAGCAGTTCGGCACAGGCCGGATTGTCGTTCAGCAGCTTGTGGCCGTTGTAATGGAAGTCACCGATGATGGGCACCTCCACGTTCATCTTCGCGAGCTGCTCGACGATCTTCGGCACGGCCTTCGCCGACTCATCGTTGTTGACCGTGATGCGCACGAGCTCCGAGCCCGCGCGCGCAAGCTGCGCGATCTGGATCGCGGTGGCGATGTGGTCGGCCGTGTCGGTGTTGGTCATCGACTGCACGACGACGGGCGCACGGCCGCCCACGCGCACCGGCCCGATGCGGACTTCGCGGGTCGCCTTGCGTGGCAGGGCCTGGGCCGAGAGGGCTTCCTGGGTCATGTTCTTTCCGTCACTTCAAGGTCAGGCGCGCGACTTCACCCCGCGTCAGCGGCGCGAGATCGATCGCCTGGCCGCGCCAGCTCAGACTCACATGCGGCGCATTGCCGACGATCAGCGTGAAGGGCGCCACGCCCTGCACTTCCTGGACGTTGCCGGCCTGGTTCAGGCGCGAGAACACCACCTTGCCGGAAGCGTCGCGCACCTCGACCCAGGAATCGCCGGAAAAACTCAGGACCAGCCGCGCCAGCCCCTCGGCGGCGGCGCTGGCCGCGGGCGCCGATGCCACAGGCGCGGGCACGGCCGGCGAGCCCACCGCGACCGGAGCCGGCACGGACGCCGCCACGGCGGAAGCGGGCGCGAGCGGCGCAGGAGGCGCAGGCACCGCCGACGCCGCGGCAGCCTCGATGGGGGCCACGGCAGCCGGTGCGTCTTCCACCGCAGAAGCCCCCCCCTCGGCGGGCGACACGAGCGGCTGCGTCTCGACGAAGCTCTCGAGCAGGGCGCGATCCTCGCGCGCCTCGAACCAGCCGTAATGCCAACCCGCGCCGATCACCGCCGCGAGCACCAGGGCCAGCGCCAGCGCGGGCATCATCGAAAACGAACGACTGCCCACCACGGGCATCTCGCCCAGGCCCTGGCTCATCGCCTCGCTCGGGCTGAAGCTCTTCTGGGCGGGCTCGCTGGAACTGAGCAAGGCCAGGAACGGGGCCGGGTCGAGCGCCAGGAAGCGGGCGTAGTTCTTCACGAACCCCTTCGCGAAGGTCTGCCCGGGCAACACCGAAAGATCGCCGCGCTCGATCGCCTCGATCTGCCGCACCGTGAGCTTCAGATGGGCCGACACCTCGGCCGCGCTCATGCCACGCGCCTCGCGCGCCAGCCGCAGCCGTTCCCAGAGCTGCGCCGGCTCGGCGGCAGCGCTCACGGGATCGTGAATCGTTTCGCTCACTCGAATTTCCCTTGGATGAAGTACTGATATTCGTTGGAACCCGGGAAGTCCCGGCGCAGCCGCGCGCCGAGTTCCTGCACGCTGCCGCGGTTGCCCAGGCGCTGCTCGATGCGCGCCGCCAGCCAGATCACGGCGGCATTATTGCCCTGCGGATATTTCAGCGCCTGGTCGACCCATTGCTTGGCGCGCAGGTCGTGGCCCCGCTTCTGCGCGATCTGGGCCAGATAGACGAGCGCCTGCACGTTCGTGGCGTCGGCCTGCACGGCGCGCTCGAAGCGGGATTCCGCGCCCGGCTCGTCCTTGCGCGCAAGGCACAGGCCGGCGTTGGTCCACGCACGCGTGGGCGTCGCGTAATACGGATTGCGCGCGGCCTGCTCAAGGCGCGCGAGACCTTCATCCACGCGCCCCTGCGAACACAGGAACCAGCCATGGGCATTGGCGATCTCGGGGTCGCCCGGCGCGGTGCGCGCGGCTTGCTCGAAAGCGGGGCCGGCCAGCGCGTACTGCTCCTGGTCGGCATACACGAGGCCCATCAGCGCGTAGCCCGGGGCATAACCCGGGTCGGAGGCGATCGCCGCGCGCGCTTCATCGAGCGCAACGCCATTGCGGCCGCTCTGCATGTAAGCGGTGCCCAGCTCCACGTGCACGCGCGCCGACCGCTGCGCGGGCGAAGCCACCGGCGTATCGGCCGAGGCACGCTGAGGCTCGGCGCCGCCCGTGAGCGGCGCCTGCGCGCCACCCGTCACCCCGCCGCCGCTCGCGCAGGCGCCGATCAGGACACTCAGGAACACCGGCAACAGATTTCTCGTCAATACACGATTCATTCACGTACCTCTTTCACGGGCAGCACTCGTTTCTGGGTTCGGCGCGTGCGGTCGAGCACCTGGCCAGCCAGCTGCCCGCACGCCGCGTCGACGTCGTCTCCGCGCGTCTTGCGCGTCGTCGTCACGATACCGGCCTCGTTCAGGAGTTGCGAAAAACGCCGGACGACCGGGGCCGCCGAGCGGCGGAAACCCGACTGCGGGAAGGGGTTGAACGGAATGAGGTTGTACTTGCAAGGCACCTCGCGCGCGATGTCGATGAGCTGGCGCAGGTGCTGGTCGGAATCATTGACCCCTTCGAGCATGATGTATTCGAAGGTGATGAAGTCGCGCGGCGCGCGCTCGAGGTAGCGGTTGCAGGCCGCCAGAAGCTGCTTGAGCGGGTACTTGCGGTTGATCGGCACCAGCGTGTCGCGCAACGCGTCGTTGGGCGCATGCAGCGACACCGCCAAGGCCACCGGGCATTCCTCGCGCAGGCGATCGATGGCTGGCACGATGCCCGAGGTGGACACCGTCACGCGGCGACGCGAGAGGCCGTAGGCGTGATCGTCGAGCATCAGGCGCAAGGCCGCGACCACGGCGTCGAAGTTCGCCAGCGGTTCGCCCATGCCCATCATCACGACGTTCGAGATCAGGCGCTCGCCGTTCGGTTCCGCGCCGAGCAGGCGGTTGGCGAGCCACAGCTGGCCGATGATCTCGGCCGCCGACAGATTGCGGTTGAAGCCCTGCTTGCCCGTCGAGCAGAACGCGCAGTCGAGCGCGCAGCCGGCCTGCGAGGAGATGCACAGCGTGCCGCGCGTGCTCTCGGGGATGTAGACCGTCTCGACGGCGTTGCCATTGCCCACGTCCATGAGCCACTTGCGCGTGCCGTCGGACGACACGTTGTCGCGCACCGGCACCGGCGCGATCACGCAGGCGCTCTCCTTGAGCTGGGCGCGCAGGCTCTTGGCGACGTCGGTCATCGCATCGAAATCGGTTTCACCGAAACGATGGATCCAGCGCAGGATCTGGCGCGCGCGAAAGGGCTTCTCGCCGCGTTCGGCAAACCAGGCGATCAGGCTGTCGGCATCGAGATCAAGGAGGTTCTGCATGGCAATACACTTTCAGCATCCGGCGCCGGGCACCGGACGCCTGCCGCTCAACGGCTATAGAGATTGAGGCCGGGGAAGAAGAAAGCGACTTCCACGGCGGCGGTTTCGGGCGCATCGGAGCCATGTACCGCATTGGCCTCGACGGAGTCGGCGAAATCGGCACGCAGGGTGCCGGGCGCGGCCTTCTTCGGGTCGGTCGCCCCCATGAGCTCGCGATTGCGCGCGATCGCCCCCTCGCCTTCGAGCACCTGGATCATGACCGGGCCGGAACTCATGAACGCAACGAGGTCGCGGTAGAACGGCCGCTCCTGGTGCACAGCATAGAACTGCCCCGCCTCGTGGGCGGACAACTGCACCATGCGCGCCGCGATGATCCTGAGCCCGGCATCCTCGAAACGCTGGTAGATCCTGCCGATCACATTCTTGGCGACTGCATCCGGCTTGATGATGGACAGCGTGCGTTCAATGGCCATGAGTCTTCTCCGTCTGTGGTGGGAAATTCTGGTTTGTTATTATCAAAACCGCCTATTTTATCAGCACACTGGCCCCCGCGCCTGACCTAATTCAAACACCCGGGCGCCGTCCGCGGCGCGTCGCGCCACGCCGCCCGCACGGCTGACAAGCCGCGCGTTAACATCCGCGCATGAATCCGCCTCCGCTCTTTCCCGCCGCCCCTCAACCCTCGCGCACCGGCAAGTGGTTCTGGCGCCTGCCGGCCCTCGCGATCACCGTCCTGGTCGCGGTCATCACCCTCTCCACCTGGCTGGGCCTCAGCCAGGAACACGAGGAGCGCCGCGCGGCCCTGGTCAGCGACACCCTCTGGATGGAGCAGAACCTGCGCTTTCACTTCGAGAGCACGGTGGACCAGCTCGCGCGCATCGGCAACGAATTCGGCATCGGCGGCGAGCTGCACTCCGAGGAGGCGCAGGACAAGGTCCGCGAGCTGCTGCAGGGCGACTCCGGTCTCTTCGCGATCCTCTGGCTCAACTCCGACGGCGAAATGCTCAGCACCCTGCCGGCGAGCGCCGCGCCCGTGCAGCTTTCACGCGAGCATCCGGTCGCCGTGATGCGCGCGCGCACCCTCAACCGCCCGGCCTACGTGCGCCCGTACAAGCAGGACGACAATGCGTGGATGTTCGAGGTCGTGCTGCCGGTCTTCGGCGCGAACGACTTCAACGGTTACGCGGTGGGGATCTTCTCGCTCTCGCGCGTGATCGAAAAGCACGTGCCATGGTGGTTCGCCGAGCGCTACCGGATCGCCTTCAGCGACGACTTCGACAACGAGCTGGCCAGCACGACCACGTCCAACGCGGTGTCCTCCAACCTTTCCTTCGGCGTGAGCTTCGACCAGATGGGGGGGCTCGGCATCCGCGTGGAAGCCTACCGCGCCAACGCGCGCGTGATGCCCAGCATCGTGGTTGGCGTCCTGCTGTGCTTCACGCTGATCCTGACATGGAGCCTGTGGGCCCTGCGCACGCGCATGACGCGCCTGCAGGAAACCGAATCGGCGCTGCGCCACGAGCACGCCTTCCGCCTCGCGATGGAGAACTCCACGCTCGTGGGCCTGCGCGCGAGCGATCTGGAAGGCCGCACCACGCACGTCAACAACGCTTTCTGCCGCCTTGTCGGCTGGCCCGCCGAAACCCTGGTGGGGCGGGCGCCACCGATGCCGTTCTGGCCCGAAGGCGTCGAACGCCAGCCGGTATCCGACCGCGTAGACGACGAAGGCGGCGCGGCGCGCATGTTCGAAACGCGTTACAGCCACCGCGACGGCACCCGGATCGACGTGCTGATCTACGAAGCCCCTCTGTTCGACGCCAACGGCCACCACACGGGGTGGATGGGCTCGGTGCTGGACATCACCGAGCGCAAGCGCGCCGAAGCGCTCGCCCGCGCCCAGCAGGAGCAGCTGGAAGCCACCGCCCGCCTCGTCACCATGGGTGAGATGGCCTCCACGCTCGCGCACGAGATCAACCAGCCGCTGTCGGCGATCGCAAGCTACAGCGCGGGCTGTCTCAACGCCCTCAAGGCGGGGCGCTACGACGAGCGGCAATTCACCGACATCCTCGGCAAGATCAATCACCAGGCGCAGCGCGCGGGCAAGATCATCCACCGCATCTACGGCTTCGTGCGCCGCAGCGAATCGCGCCGCGAACGCATGGACGTGAATGCGGCCATCCTCGAAGCCACCGGCCTGCTCGAAGCCGAGTCGCTGCGTCGCAAGGTGCGCCTGCAGATCGAACTGGCGATGGACCTGATCGCCATCCACGGCGAGCGCGTGATGATCGAACAGGTCATCGTGAATCTGCTGCGCAACGGCATGGACGCCATGCGCGACACGCCCGAAGACCGCCGCGTCCTGCACGTCCACACCCAGACCGTGGACGGCATGGCGCGCCTCATGGTGGAAGACCACGGCTCGGGCATTCCGCCCGAAATCGCCGACCGCCTGTTCGATTCGTTCTTCACGACCAAGCCCGACGGCATGGGCATGGGGCTCAAGATCTGCCGCTCGATCGCCGAGCAGCACTCGGGCCGGCTCTGGTTCGAGCCCGCGCCGCATGGCGGCACCCGCTTCTATCTGCAACTGCCGGTCGGCACGCCGGACGCGGACTGACGCGGCCGGGCCCGCACTCGCCCGCATCCCGGCCGCCTGACCCTCACGCGGCGGCGCGGCTCACGCCTCGCGCGCGAGACCGTCCGGCGCGACCCACTCGATCGCCCAGCCCGATTCGTCGGCGGTCGCGCGCGCGGCTGCGGCAGCGCCTATTCCGCCCGCCCACAACAAGCGGTCGCCCTGCCACAACAAGGGCAGACCATCGCGCCACCAGGCCGGCAGGTCCGCCTCCTGGCAGAGCTGCCGCAGCGTGCGCGTGGGCCGTGCCGCCGCCAGCCGCAGGTGTTCACCGCCGGCCCGCGGACGGAACTCCAGCCCGGGCGCCGATGCATCCACGCGCAGCCCGCCCGCCACGCCGGGGCGGCAGCGCAGCAGGCCCGCGCCCCAGGCCAGCTCGCGCTCTCCGTGCCACCCCAGCGGTGCCGGCACGGGCAAGACGGCCGGCTCGAACCAGATCCGTTCATGGGCCGCGCACAACGCGCGCTCCCCCACGCGCTCGCGCACGGCGGCCGTGCCCGCCAGGCGTGCGCACAGGCGCCGGGTGCGGGCCGCGTCGGGGGCCTGCGCGCCGTCTTCGCGCAGCCAGTGACGCAAGAGGTTGCGCTGGCGCGCCTCACCCAGACTTCGCCAGCGCGTGCGCGCCCCCGCCCGGGCAAGCCCGATCCACTCGGCGTCGCCGGCCGACACCTCGGTCAGCAGCGCATCGGCCTCGGCGAAATGCGCGCAGGCCCGCAGCAGGTTGGCGTTCGCCGCCGGCAGACGGGCGTCCAGCGGAGCGAGGATCTGATGCCGCAGGAAGTTGCGCAGAAAATGCGTATCGGCGTTGCTTTCGTCCTCTATCCACGCAAGGCCCTGCGCGTGGGCTTCGCCAAGGATGTCGGCCCGCCGCACCGCCAGCAGCGGGCGCCACAGGCGGCGCGCGGCGTCCAGCGGACGCATCGCCGCGGCCCCCGCCACGCCCGTGCCCCGCACCAGCCGCTGCAGGAGCGTCTCGGCCTGGTCGTCGGCATGGTGCGCCAACGCGATCCAATCGACGTCCAGCGCGGCGAACACGGCGTGACGCGCCGCCCGGGCGGCGGCTTCTAGCCCCTTCCCCGCGGGGATGGGCTGCACGCGCACGATGCGCAGGGGCACGCCGAGCGCGTCACAGCCTGCCTGGCAATGGGTCGCCCAGGCATCGGCGAAAGGGCTCAGGCCGTGGTGGATGTGAACTGCCTCGAGCGCGAAGCCGCGCGCTTCGCGCAGATCCGCCAGGGCATGCAGAAGGACCGTCGAATCGACGCCGCCGCTGTATCCGATGGCGACGCGCGCCACGCGCCCGGGGGGCCAGCAGGCCTCGATCTCGGAGCGGAAGTGGCGCGACACGGGCGGAGGCAGGCCGGAGTCTGCGGAGGCGGACCGCCGGCCCGCCCCGTTGCGGCTCAGGCCGCGATTTCCTTGAACTTCCCGTAGGCCAGCAAACGCTCGTAGCGGCGCTCGGTGAGTTCCTGCGGAGAAAGTTCGTTGAGCTGCTTGAGCGCGTCCTGCAACGCGCGCTTGAGCGTCACGGCCATGGCGCGATGGTCGCGGTGGGCACCGCCCACCGGTTCATTGACGACCTTGTCGATGAGCCCCAGCGATTTGAGGCGCGCGGCCGTGATGCCCATGATCTCCGCCGCCTCGGGCGCCTTGTCGGCGCTCTTCCAGAGAATGGAGGCGCACCCCTCGGGCGAGATCACGGAATAAGTGGAGAACTGCAGCATGAAAACCTGGTCGGCCACCGCGATCGCGAGCGCGCCACCCGAGCCGCCTTCGCCGATCACCGTGGTGATCACGGGCACCCGGAGGTCCGTCATCGCATAGAGGTTGTGGCCGATGGCCTCCGACTGCCCGCGCTCCTCGGCGTCGATGCCGGGATAGGCGCCCGGCGTATCAACGAAGGTGAAGACCGGAATGCCGAACTTCTCGGCCAGCTTCATCATGCGCAAGGCCTTGCGATAGCCCTCCGGACGCGGCATGCCGAAATTGCGCAGGATCTTTTCCTTCGTGTCGCGCCCCTTCTGGTGGCCGATCACCATGCAGCTCTGGCCGTTGAAACGCGCGAGCCCCCCCACGATGGCCTTGTCGTCGGCAAACGCACGGTCGCCGTGCAGCTCTTCGAAATCCGTGAAGATGTGCTCGACGTAGTCGAAGGTGTAAGGGCGCTGCGGATGACGCGCCACCTGCGCGATCTGCCAGGGAGAGAGCTTGGTGTAGATGTCCTTGGTGAGCGCGAGGCGCTTGACTTCGAGCCGCGAGATTTCCTCCGAGATGTCCACGGCGGAATCATCCTGTACGAACCGCAGCTCTTCGATCTTGGTTTCCAGATCGGCGATGGGCTGTTCAAAATCGAGGAAGGTCGTTTTCACAGACGGGATCTGCCGCAAAAAAGGTTGGCCATTGTACCCGATAGGGCGAACACCAAAAACACGCCGGCGTCGCCATGCCGTACGCCTCCCACCGGAGCGCCGTGCGCGCCCGTGCGTGGCGCGATAGAATCGTCGGCTTCCCTCAGCCGCCCGCCATCCCATGCGCCAATACCTCGACCTCATGCGCCACGTGCTCGAGCACGGACAGGACAAGACCGACCGCACCGGCACCGGCACGCGTTCGGTCTTCGGCTGGCAGATGCGCTTCGATCTCGCCGAGGGCTTCCCGCTCGTCACGACCAAGAAGCTGCATCTGCGTTCCATCATCCACGAGCTGCTGTGGTTCCTGCAGGGCGACACGAACATCCGCTACCTCAAGGAAAACGGCGTGTCGATCTGGGACGAATGGGCCGACGCCGAGGGCGAGCTCGGGCCCGTATACGGCAAGCAGTGGCGCCGCTGGCAGACCGCCGACGGCCGCAGCATCGACCAGATCAGCCAGCTCATCGCCGGCCTCAGGAAGAATCCCGATTCGCGCCGCCACCTGGTGTCGGCCTGGAATCCGGGCGAGATCGAAGGCATGGCGCTGCCGCCGTGTCACGCGCTGTTCCAGTTCTATGTGGCCAACGGCCGCCTGTCGTGTCAGCTCTACCAGCGCAGCGCCGACATCTTCCTGGGCGTGCCCTTCAACATCGCCAGCTACGCGCTGCTGACCCACATGGTCGCGCAGGTCTGCGATCTTGCCCCCGGGGACTTCGTGCATACGCTGGGCGATGCGCACCTGTACGCCAACCACCTCGAACAGGCGCGGCTGCAGGTCACGCGCGAACCGCGCGCGCTGCCGCGCCTCGTGATGAATCCCGCCGTGCGCGACATCTTCGCCTTCCGCTTCGAGGATTTCGCCATCGAAGGCTACGACCCGCACCCGCATATCGCGGCCAAGGTGGCGGTATGAACCGCCCCGAAATCGCCGTCATCGTGGCGCGCGCGCGCAACGGCGTGATCGGACGCGACAACGGCCTGCCATGGCGTCTGCGCGAAGATCTGGCGCGCTTCAAGCAACGCACCCTCGGAAGCCCGGTGGTGATGGGCCGCAAGACCTGGGAATCCCTCGGCCGGCCACTGCCGGGCCGGCTCAACGTGGTCATCACGCGCCAGGCCGGTTATGCCGCCGAAGGCGCACGCGTAGTGCATTCGCTGGCGCAGGCGGTCGCCGCCTGTGCCGGCGCGGCGCGCGTGTTCGTGATCGGCGGGGCGGAAATCTACGCCCAGGCACTCGATCTGGCGGACGTGCTGTGGATCACCGAGGTGGACGCGGACGTCACCGGTGATGCGCACTTTCCCGCTTTCGACGCCCAGCGTTTCGAAGCCGTGACGCGCGAGGCATTTGCCGCCTCGACCGACAACGATCACGCTTTCGAAATCGTCGAGTACCGCCGCCGGCCCTCCGCCTGAAGCGGCGGAAGGCGGCCGGGAGACGGTTTCAGAGGGCGCCATCGGGGCACCACAGGCGCCCCACGCCCCCCGCGCTCAGTTGGGCGGGCGGTAGCCCACTTCCTTGAGCACCTCGGTCACACCGATGTAGCGCACGTCGCGCCCATGCACGAGGAAGATCGTGTGTTCGGCGATGTTCTTCGCGTGGTCGCCGATGCGCTCGAGCGCCTTGGCCGCGAAGAGCACGTCGATGCCGCGCGAGATCGTGCGCGGGTCTTCCATCATGAAGGTGATGAGCTGGCGCATGACGGCCTTGAATTCGGTGTCGAGATCGTGGTCGTCCTTCACCACCTCGGCAGCCGAATCCAGGTCGAGCCGTGCGAGGGCGTCGAGCGACTTGCGCAACTGCTCGACCGCGAGCCGCCCCAGGTGACGCATCTGCACGCGCGGCGGCCCGGAGTTCTCGTTCTGCAGCAAGGAGCGCGCGGCCTTGGCAATCTTCTTGGCCTCGTCGCCGATGCGCTCCAGGTCGGTAACGATGCGCGACACGCTCATGATGGTGCGCAGATCGTTTGCCGCGGGCTGGCGTCGCGCGATGATCTGGGTGCAGGCTTCGTCCAGCTCGACCTGCTGCTCGTTGACCTTGTGGTCATTCTCGATGATGTGCTCGACCGTGCGCAGATCCCCGTCGAACAAGCCTTCCATCGCCTGCACCACCTGCTGCTCGACGTAGCCGCCCATCTGCAGCACCCGCGTGCGGATGCCGTCGAGCTCTTCGTCATACTGCTTCACGGTATGTTCAGCCATCGGATTCTCTATGCTGTGCCAGGAAACAGACCATTATCCGGTTCTGGCGTGACAATAATGTTTCAGCCGCCCCGAACGCGCTGCTGCACGCCCTGAGCGGTACCCAGAAGCAACACATCGGCCGGCCGGCGGGCAAAAAGGCCATTGGTGACCACGCCCACGATCTGGTTGAGCAGTGACTCGAGCATGACCGGGTCGCGGATTTCCAGGCCATGGACGTCCAGGATCACGTTGCCGTTGTCGGTCACGACGCCTTCGCGCCACACGGGCCTGCCACCCAGCGCCTGCAACTCGCGTGCCACCTGCGCCCGCGCGAGCGGAATCACTTCGACGGGCAGCGGGAAACGGCCGAGAACCTCGACCAGCTTGGACGCATCGGCAATGCACACGAAACGTTGCGCGACCGACGCCACGATCTTTTCGCGCGTGAGCGCGGCGCCCCCGCCCTTGATCATCGCAAAGCCGGCGTCGATCTCGTCGGCACCGTCGACATACACCGACAGGGCGTCGACCTCGTTGAGATCGAAAAGACGGATGCCGTGTCCGGCGAGCCGCTGGGCGCTGGCCTCGGAGCTGGCGACCGCGCCGACGATGCGATCCTTCATGGCCGCCAGGCCGTCGATGAAGAAATTCGCCGTGGAGCCGGTGCCCACGCCGATGATTTCGCCTTCGGGAACGTAGGCCAGGGCGGCCTGCGCCACGGCCTGCTTGAGTGCGTCCTGATTCATGCTGTGTCTCGGGAGGAAGGAGAGCGCCATTCTAGATGAGCCACCGGCGCTCGCCCATGCCGTCGCGCAAGGACGCGTGAAGCAGCGCCGCGCTCAGCGCTCGATGGCCATCGCCACGCCCATGCCGCCCCCGATGCAGAGCGTGGCAAGCCCCTTCCTGGCGTCGCGACGCTGCATTTCGTGGATCAGGCTCACGAGGATGCGGCAGCCCGACGCCCCGATGGGATGCCCCAGCGCGATCGCTCCGCCGTTGACGTTCACCTTGCCCGTGTCCCAGCCCATTTCCTTGTTCACGGCGCACGCCTGCGCGGCGAAAGCCTCGTTGCCCTCGATGAGGTCCAGCTCGGCGTGCGTCCAGCCCGCCTTGTCGAGCGCGCGACGCGAGGCCGGCGCGGGGCCGATGCCCATGAACGCGGGGTCCACGGCGGCCGAGGCAAAGGCCCGGATGCGCGCCAGCACCGGCAGGCCGAGTTCGCGTGCGCGGTCTTCGCTCATCACGATCACCGCCGCGGCGCCGTCGTTGATGCCGGAAGCGTTGCCGGCCGTGACCGTACCGGCCTTGTCGAAGGCCGGGCGCAGCGTGGCGAGCGACTCGGCGGTGGCCTCGGCTCGAATGAACTCGTCGGCTTCGAACACGATGTCGCCCTTGCGCGAGGGAATCGTCACGCCGACGATCTCGTCGCGGAAGCGCCCTTCGGCCTGGGCCGCGGCGGCTTTCTGCTGGGAGGCGGCGGAGAAGCGGTCCTGCTCCTCGCGGCTGATCTCGTAGCGCCTGGCGAGATTCTCGGCCGTGATGCCCATGTGGTAATTGTTGAAGGCATCCCACAGGCCATCGTGGATCATGGTGTCCACGAGCTTCGCGTCGCCCATGCGGAAGCCGTCGCGCGAGCCCGCCAGCACGTGGCCGCTCGCCGACATGTTCTCCTGCCCGCCGGCGATCACGATTTCGGCGTCGCCGCATTGCACCGCCTGGGCGGCCAGCATCACGGCCTTGAGCCCGGAACCGCAGACCTTGTTGATCGTCATGGCCGGCACCTCGGCCGGCAAACCCGCGCGGATCACGGCCTGGCGCGCGGGGTTCTGGCCCGATCCCGCCGTCAGCACCTGGCCCAGGATCACCTCGCTGATCTGTTCGGGCTTGAGACCGCTGCGGGCCATGAGCGCGCGGATCACCGTGGCCCCCAGTTCCGGCGCGGGCACTTTTGCGAGCGCGCCGCCGAATTTGCCGATTGCCGTGCGCGCCGCGGCCACGATTACCACGTTCGTCATCATCTTGTCCTCTCAGCAAAGCTTGAACGGATCGCCGCCTGTTCCCCACCACGCGGCCCGCGACGCGACATCGCGTCCGGAAGCCAAATCGTGATGGTAACGAGCGCGGAACGCAGCCCCGGAATGCCCTACCCATTCGAGCAAGCGCGCGCCAGGCCGGTGCACCGGAAACATGTCCTCCGGCTCCGCGCAATGGAAAAGGGCCGCCTTGCGGGCGGCCCTGGAACACGCCCCGCAGGGCCGGAGAACGCCGGTCGCCCGGCGTCTCGTCACTTCTTGCGCTGCGGCGGCAGGTCGGTGCAGGTTCCTTCGAACACTTCGGCCGCCATGCCGATCGATTCGCCCAGCGTCGGGTGCGGGTGGATGGTCTTGCCGATATCCACGGGGTCGCAGCCCATCTCGATGGCCAGCGTGATCTCGCCGATCATGTCGCCCGCGTTGGGGCCCACGATGCCGCCGCCGATGATGCGGTGGGTTTCCTCGTCGAAGATCAGCTTGGTGAAACCATAGTCGCATCCGTTCGCGATGGCGCGCCCGGAGGCCGCCCACGGGAACTTGCCGACGCCGATCTTGCGCCCCTTGGCCTTGGCCTCGGTCTCGGTCACGCCCACCCACGCCACTTCCGGCTCGGTGTAGGCCACGCCGGGGATGACCGAAGCGTCGAAGTACGACTTCTGGCCCGCCGCGACCTCGGCCGCGACGTGGGCTTCATGCACGCCCTTGTGCGCGAGCATGGGCTGACCCACGATGTCGCCGATCGCGAAGATGTGCGACACGTTGGTGCGCTGCTGCTTGTCGACGCGGATGAAGCCGCGCTCATCGACCATCACGCCAGCCTTTTCGGCGCTGATCTTCTTGCCGTTGGGGCTGCGCCCCACGGCCACCAGCACCATGTCGTACTTCTGTTCGGCATCGGGCGCCTGGTCGCCGTCGAACTTCACGAGCACGCCGTCGGGGCGGCAGGTCACGCCCACCGTCCGGGTCTTCAGCATGATCTTGTCGAAGCGATGCAGGTTCTGCTTTTCCCAGACCTTCACGAGGTCGCGGTCGGCGCCCGGCATGAGGCCGTCGCCCATTTCCACGACGTCGATGCGTGCGCCCAGCGTGGAATACACCGTGGCCATTTCCAGGCCGATGATGCCGCCGCCGATCACGAGCATGCGCTTGGGAACCGCGCGCAGTTCCAGCGCGCCGGTGGAATCGACGATGCGCGGGTCTTCGGGGATGAAGGGCAGATTCACGACCGACGAGCCGGCCGCGATGATGCACTTCTGGAAGCGGATGATCTTCTTCTCGCCCGTGCGGCCCTGGCCTTCGCCCGCGGTCAGCTCGACCTCGATGTGGTTCGGATCGATGAAGTTGCCGTAGCCGCGCACGACATCGACCTTGCGCGCCTTGGCCATGCCGGTCAGGCCGCCGGTCAGCTTGCCGATGACCTTTTCCTTGTGGGCACGCAGGCGGTTGATGTCGATCCTGGGGGCGTCGAAAGCCACGCCCACGTCGGCGAAATGCGAGGCTTCGTCGATCACGTTGGCCACGTGCAGCAGTGCCTTGGACGGGATGCAGCCGACGTTCAGGCACACGCCGCCCAGGGTGGCGTAGCGTTCGATGATGGCGGTCTTGAGGCCGAGGTCGGCGGCGCGGAAGGCGGCCGAATAGCCGCCCGGGCCGCCACCGAGCACGATCACGTCGTACTCGGCATCGGCGCCGCCGGCATGGCTGGCGGCGGTAGGCGCCGTAGCCGTGGCGGCGGGTGCTGCGCTGGGGGCCGCCGCGGGCTGCGGCGCCGGAGCGTCAGTGCCGGCCGCTTCCAGTTTGAGCAGCAGCGCTCCTTCGCCGACCTTGTCGCCGATCTTGACCAGCACTTCCTTGACCACGCCGGCGGCCGGAGAGGGCACATCCATGGTGGCCTTGTCGGATTCCAGCGTGCAGATGGCCTCATCCACCGCGATGCGGTCGCCCGCCTTGACGAACAACTCGATGACCGGTACTGCGTCGAAATCGCCGATGTCCGGCACCTTTACTTCAACGATCTGGCTCATGGGTCGGCCTCCTTACAGCATCACGCGGCGGAAGTCCGCCAG
>JAVHXQ010000049.1 GCA_031119555.1 Candidatus Dactylopiibacterium sp. | reverse complement strand
CCAGCAACAGGATGTCGGGGTTGGAGAACAGCGCCTGGCACAGCAGCACGCGCAGTTTCCAGCCCGGCGCCACCTCGCTCATCGGCCCGGTGTGCTGTTCGGTGGGAATGCCCACGCCCAGCAGCAGCTCGCCGGCGCGCGCCTCGGCCGTGTAGCCGTCGTACTCGGCGAACTTGCCTTCGAGCTCGGCGGCGTGCATGTAATCCTCTTCGGTCGCCTCCGGGTTGGCGTAGATCGCGTCCTTCTCGCGCATGCACGCCCACATCTCGGCATGCCCCTGCATCACCACGTCGATCACGCGCTGGTCTTCGAAAGCGAACTGATCCTGGCGCAGAAAGGCCATGCGTTCGCCCGAATCGAGCGCCACGTTGCCCGCCGAGGGCTCCAGCACGCCGGCCAGGATCTTCATGAAGGTGGACTTGCCGGCCCCGTTGGCGCCGATGAGGCCGTAGCGGTTGCCGTCGCCGAACTTGATCGAGACGTTTTCGAACAGGGGCTTGGCCCCGAACTGCATGGTGATGTTGTTGGCGATGAGCACGACAGGAATCCCGGAAAGACCACGCGCCGCCCCGGCCGGGGCGACGTAAAGAACCGCGTAGTTTAGCGCAGGGCAAAAAGCCCCGATAGATCAAGCCTTTTGGCGTGCCGGCCGGCAAGCGCGCGGAGCCGCCGCGAAGGCGCACGCGGGCGCACCCGGCAGGCCGCGTGACAAAGCGCGGATAGAGGGTAAACCCCTAGACAAACAAATACTTGAAACGGGTAAATGCCTGACAACTGTTGCATTCCGTTAACCCGAATAAGTGTTTTTCACGATGTTTTCATATTCGGGCGTTTTTTTGCTTGAGACCGAAAACATGGCCCGACCAGAATCGATCCGTATCCGCCAGGCGGTGGATGCATTCCGGAGCGCCCGGCGACGGTCGGGTACAGGCAAAAAGAGGGCGCGGCTCCACGGACCGACGCTTTCACATAGGAGACAACGAGATGCACCGTTCCACGAAATTCGCAGCTTCCGCACTGATCCTCGCCCTGACGCTCGCCGCCTGCGGCGGCGGTGACGACGACAACAACGACGACGCGCCCGCAGCGTCTTCGTCTTCGGCCGCCTCGTCGTCTGCGGCGAACTCTTCGACCACGGGAGGCGGAGCTCCTGCGACTCCGACGACAACGACCTGGAAGCCCACTCGCGCTCCGTTCATCGCCGCCAGCGCAGTTACGACGGCATGTGGTACCTCCTCCGGGGGTGCAGCAACGGCAAACAACAACAGCTTCAACGCCACGCCTTCTCCGGTGGCGATTGACGGGTTGAAGTTCTACTCAAGCGGGCTGGCAAGCCTGCGTCTGTATGACGTGGCAAATGCCGATTGCAGTGGCTCCACCGCAGGCGACTTCGCCATCAATTACAACGGCACCTCGATGGCATCCGCGGATGCGGGGCGCGCCCTCACCGTTGGCGAAACGATCGATCTGACGACCGTGAGCCGCTACGTGGAAGTACCCTACACGAACGCTGCCACGACCTCCGTGCAGGCTAAAGTCACCTTCACCAATTCGACGGGCACCTGCGCCAACAGCCAGATTGCCATCACGAACAAGGCCGGCAAGGTGCTGAGCGTAGCGTCGGCGTGCGTCGGGACCGCGACCCAGACGGAGGCCACTGCCACTGATACCGTGGCAGCCGGAGCGGACGGTTCGTTCGTCGTCCTCTTCACGCGTGCGGGTGATGGAAGTGGTGGCCTCCGCATCTACCAAACGGTGCTGACCAAGTAACAGGTTCGACGGGGGCGAAAGAGCTGCTCGACAAACCCTTTTGTCTCAGTGCCCCTCCAGGACTCAAACGCCCTCCTTCGGGAGGGCGTTCTGCTTTTTGCGCCCGCCCAGACGGCGTGGCGCTACTGCCCCCAGCGCGTCATGAGCGCGTGCTCGACGCCGAGCTGGTCGAGGATGCGGGCGACGATGAAGTCCACGAGGTCCTGCACGCTCTGCGGATGGTGGTAGAAGCCCGGGCTGGGCGGCAGGATCACCGCGCCCAGGCGCGCGAGGCGCAGCATGTTCTCCAGATGCAGCGCGGAGAGCGGGGCTTCGCGCGGCACCAGCACGAGCTTGCGGCCTTCCTTGAGGCAGACGTCGGCGGCGCGCTCTATGAGGTTGGACGACAACCCCGCGGCAATCGCGGCGAGCGTGCCCATGGTGCAGGGGCACACGACCATCGCGTCGGGCGGATTGGTGCCCGAGGCGATCGGCGCGAACCATTCCTCACGCCCGTAAACTTCCAGCCGCCCCTCGGGCGCGGCAAAGCGCGCACGCAGCAGCGCGGCCGTCTCCTGCGTGCCGGCCAGCGCGAGGTCCATCTCCTGCCGCGCGACGATCTGCGCGGCCTGCGTATAGACAAGCTGCACGCGGCATCCCGCGCCGAGCAGGCATTCGAGCAGGCGCAGGCCATAGGGCATGCCGGAAGCGCCGGTGAGCGCGAGAGCGATGGTTTTCATGGAAGGGGGGTCGGGTCGGCGGAAGGCGTGCGGCAAGTTTAGACGGCGCGGCCGCCGCCGGGCAGGGTCGCGGCGGCGGGTTCGGCGAGCAGGCGGGCAACGATGAGGCCGTTCATGGCGCCGAAGATCGTGGCGGTGGCCGAGAATACCGGCCACAAGGCCCAGAGGCCGTCGTGCGGCACGAGCCAGACGCGCGCCAGCAGCATCTGGCCGCCCACGTGGGCGAACGCGGCGATGAGCGAAAGGCTGACCGGCCCGAACAGCCGCCGTGGCAGGTGCGCGGCCGGCGCGAGCACGGCCAGGCTGGCGAGGCTGCCCGCCAGACTCAGGAAGAAACCGGGCGCGAAAATCTGCCCGAGCAGCAGACTCGCCGCGAACACGCGCAGCAGGGCCACCCAGGCGGCCTCGCGCCAGCCGTGGCGCAGCAGCACGAGCAGCACGACGATGTTCGCGAGCCCGGGCTTGACGCCCGGCAAGGGCGTGGGGATGGCGGCCTCGGCCACGCTGAGGGCGATGGCGGCGGCCGCATAGCGTGCCACGCGGTAGTCGGAAGCCTCGATGCGCACGCGGTGCGGGTCGGCGGGGGCGGTCATGTTCAGTACGCCATCGAATCGTAGGTGTCGCGCCGCCCCGCGAGCTGCAGGCTGACTTCATTGGGCGCGCAGATCGCGGCCGCGCCGCTGCGCGTGAGCCAGCCCTGGCGCACGCAGTACTGACGCGGCCCGGGGTCGGTGGCCACGCGCGCGCGCCCCGGCTCCACCTCGATCTGCGTCAGCCCGAGCGGGCCCTTCACGGCGAGGCGGCCCGGGCGGTCGAGCGGCAGGCTTGCCACGATCTCGCCGCCCGCCCGCACGACGACCCGCGTGGGGTGATCGCCCTGCCACAAGGCCCGCCCGGCAAGCAGCGTGAGCGCGACCGCGGCGGCGAGCAGCAGCCAGTCGCCGGGGCGGAACAGGGCGAGCCAGGTTCGCATGCCGCCGCGCGGTTCAGTGCACGACCTGCAGGCCGGCATCGAGCGAGCGGTGGCGGACCACGACGTGGGCCTGCCCCGCGAACTCGCGCGCGAGCCATTCGACGAGATAGACCGAGCGGTGCTGGCCGCCCGTGCAGCCGATCGCGACCGTGAGATTGCGGCGCCCGTCATGGCAGAAGGTGGGCAGCCAGTCGGCCACGAAGCGGCGGATGTCCTGGGCCATGCGCATGGCGTCGTCGGACGCTTCCATGAAGGCGATCACTTCGGCGTCCAGCCCCGTGAGCGTGCGCAGCGACGGATCGTAGAAAGGGTTGGGCAGGCAGCGCACGTCGAACACGAAATCGGCATCCACGGGCAGGCCGTGCTTGTAGCCGAACGACTGGAACAGCAGCGTGGTGCGGGCGCCGGGCGGCGTTTCGATGAGGGTGCGCAGCCAGCCGCGCAGCACGTTGGGGTGCAGCGCGCTGGTGTCGATGCGCTGGCCGATCTCGGCGATGCGTTCGAGCAGCTCGCGCTCGCGCCGGATCGCCTCCTGCAGCGTTACCTGCCCTTCGGCCAGCGGGTGCCGGCGGCGGCTTTCGGAATAGCGCGCGATCAGCGCCTCGTCGCGCGCATCGAGAAAGATGAAGCGCAGATCGGGCACGCTGCGGCTTACCTCGGCGACGATCTCGGGCAGGGCCTCGATGCTCGCGCCGGAGCGCACGTCCATGGCCACGCCCACGCGCGCGTGGCCTTCGGTCTCGAGCTGGGCGATGAGCTGGGGCAGCAGGCTCGCGGGGAGGTTGTCGACGCAGTAGTAGCCGGTGTCTTCCAGCAAGCGCAGGGCAATGCTCTTGCCCGAACCCGACAACCCGCTGATGAGGGTCAGTTGCATGCACGTTCCTTTGCGCCGCCCCGGGGGGAGGATGAGCGGCTTGCGCCCCTAGGATAACGAAACGCGGCGCCCGCCGGGGCGCGAACACGCCGTGAGACGACCCGCGTCATCATGCCGCAGGCATGTCGCCGGGGGCGGCGTGAACGCACGACGGCCCGGCAGGGCCGGGCCGTCGTCTGGAAAGCGGAAGCTCAGTTGCTGCGGCCGTCATCCGAGAACTGCACCACGCGCACCTTGTTGTCCGGCCCCACGTCGACGTAGGCACGGGCGGTCAGGTTGCTCGAGTCGCTCAGCGCATAGACCAGCGAATGCGTGCCGTTGAGCCAGGTCGGGGTGTTGAGGGGCTTGCCCAGCGCCTGGATCACGGCTTCCTGGCTTTCGCCGGAACGGATCGACTGGATTTGCTGCACGGTGACGGCGCTGGCGCCGGCGGAAGCGGCGGAGAGCGCGATGGCGGCGAAGATGAGGGAGGTTCTGACGTTCATTTTTCTGACTCCTGTCGGATTTTGGGGGAGGTTCCATTCGGTCTGTGCTGCAGGGCGTTGTTGCGCTGCCCTTGAAATGCATTGTGCACACGCAGACTTAGCGGAAACTTAAGCCGGCGATCATGGGCTGCATGATCGCCGGCTCCCTTCAGGAGTTGCTCAGGCGCGAGCCTCAGTGGCCGTCGCCGGCGTTGCCGCTGTCGGTGCCGACCTGCACGTTGACGACGCGGCTGTCGGGGCCGAGGTCGACGTAGGCGCGCGCGCCGGAACCTTCGGTGCTCGCGATTTCATACACGAGCGACTGCGAGCCGTCGGTCCAGCGCGGCGTATCGGTCGGCTGGCCGAGGATCTGGATGACTTCCTGCTCGGTCTGGCCGGCGGAGATCACGTTGAGCTGTTCCTCCGAGACCTTCGCGGGCGCTTCGGCGAAAGCGGACGTCGCGAACAGGGCAAGACCGGAACCCGTAACGATGAGAGACTTGATGTGCTTCATGATGGAACTCCTTATGTCTGACTGTGGGGGAAGGACGCGCCGTTCAGGCAGCGCCCGTTTTCTTTGAACGTGCTCACCGGGATTGTTCCGTCGCATTCACACCGACCTAAGGGCGAACCCCTACCGGGAATCCGGCGGCTCCAGCGCCATGCGCCCCTCCGCGCGCGTCCCCCCGCTTGCTGCAATGCCGCATCGCAAGGCGCATCCGGGAGATCGCCCGGCCGGCCGTCCCGCGCCCGCGCCGGTTCCGGGCGGGGCTCTGGCCGTCACGCCCGGCGCGCCCGCGCTTGCCCGTTGGGGAAGGGATTTTCAGGGAACGCCCGGCGTCCGTGCCGCTTCATGCGCCCGCCCGGGGCGCAGGCGGCCGCGTCGCGGGGCGCGCCTCAGGCCACCGGCGGCGCCAGCCCGGCCAGCCCGCGCGCGTGCGCGGCCTCGAGTTCGGCGCGCGTGAGCACGTGGTCGGCGGACTCCGCCAGCCGCGCCACCACGAGATCGATGAAGGCACGCGTGCGCGCGGGCTGGGCCGCGCGGCTGCCGTAATAGAGGAACACGCTGTAGTGGTCGCTGACGTGCGCCGGCAACAGCGGCACCAGCCGGCCGGCGCGGATATGGGCCGCCGCGGTGGGGCCCGCGAGCTGGGCGATCACTTCGCCGCGCAGCACGGCGCCCAGTTCCAGCTCTTCATCGTTGGTGCTGAAGGCCGCCGCGACGTGCTGATCTACCACCTCGTCGCCGTGACGCAGGCGCCACGGCACCAGCGCCTGGGTGCCGGGATGGCGGTAGGCGCTGCAGCGGTGCATGCCCAGTTCGCCGGGGCCGTGCGGCGCGCCGTGACGCGCCAGATAGGCGGGGGCGGCGCAGACGATGAGCTGCAGCGCGAACAAGCGCCGCGCGATCACGCCCTCATGTGGCGACACGCCCATGCGAAAGCCCACGTCCACGCGTTCCTCGACCCAGTTGCCCACCCGGTCGTCGAGCACGACCTCGGGCCGGATGTCGGGATGCCGCGCGCAGAACTCCGCCAGCAGCGCATCGATCAGCGGCCGCAAGGTGGTGCGGGGGCCGCTGATGCGCAGCGGGCCGGCGATCTCGTCGCGCGTCTGGCGCACGGCGTGCAGCGCGTGCTCCAGCCCCTGCATCAGCGGATGCGTGCTCTCGAGCAGGCGCCGGCCTTCCTCGGTCAGCGCCATGCTGCGCGTGGTGCGGTGGAACAGACGCACGCCGAGATGGCGTTCGAGTTGCGCCAGCGCCTTGCTCGCCGCCTGCGGCGTGAGCCCCTGGGCCTGGGCGGCGCGGCGCAGGCTGCCCAGCCCGGCGGTGCGGATGAACAGCGAGATGGCGCGGAATTCGTTGATGGGCATGGAAAGCGGCAAGGGTGTCGTGACGGGATAAGCAACCCGGAGTTGCCAGTCAAGCAAGCGGAATGAGTCTAGTTGGATGCGGGTGCGGAATCTACAGTGCAGCCACCCGCTACCGCCGCAGAGCCCCCCGCCCCATGCTTCCCTCCGCTTCATGCCGCCCCGGCCGCGCCGGCATCGTGCTCGCGATCATCATGACGAGCTATCTGATGATCGTCGTGGACATCTCCATCGTGCTCACGGGCCTGCCGCGCATCCGCGACGCGCTGGGCTTCTCGGCGGCCGGGCTGTCGTGGGTGCAGAACGCCTACACGCTGAGCTTCGGCGGCTTCCTGCTGCTGGGCGCCCGTGCCGGCGACCTGCTGGGGCGGCGGCGCATGTTCGTGAGCGGGCTCGCGATCTTCACCCTCACCTCGCTGGCGATCGGGCTCGCCCCCAGCGCCACGGCCCTGCTCGCCGCGCGCGCCGTGCAGGGCTTCGGCGCCGCCATCCTCGCGCCCGCCACGCTGGCCCTGCTCGCCACGCATTTTCCCGAGGAGCCCCAGCGCACCCGCGCGCTGGCCTGGTACGCCGCCGCGGCGGGGGTGGGCGCCACGCTGGGCCTCGTGCTGGGCGGACTGCTCACGGATCTCGTGTCCTGGCGCGCGGGTTTCTTCCTCAACCTGCCCGTGGGCCTGCTGCTGATCGCCGGCGCACGCCGCTACCTCGACGAAACGCCACGCCTCGCGGGTCGCTTCGATCTGGCCGGCGCGATCTGCGCCACGCTGGGCATGAGCGCCTGCGTCTTCGGCATCGTGGAAGCGGCCCAGCGGGGCTGGGGCGCGCCGCTCACGCTCGCTTCGCTCGCCACCGGGCTCGCGCTGCTCGGGATATTCCTCGTCGTGCAGACCCGCGTGGCCCACCCCGTGCTGCCGCTGCGGCTGTTCCGCGACGCGGCGCGCAACGGCGCCTACGCCGCGCGCCTGCTGTTCCTGGCCGGCATGGTCGGCTTCTGGTTCTTCACGGCGCAGTACCTGCAGGGCGTGCTGGGGTTCAGCCCGCTGCTGGCCGGGCTCGCCTTCGTGCCCGTGACCCTGCCGAACTTCGCCTCGGCCATGGCGGTGCCGCGTCTCGCGCGCCGCTTCGGCATGCGCCGCCTGCTGCTGGGCGGCCTTGCGCTCAGCGTGCTGGGGCTGGGGTGGCAAGGGGCCGCCGCCGCGCAGGCCTCGTATGTCGTGGGGGTGGCCATCCCCATGCTGCTGACCGGGCTGGCACAGGGCTGCGTGCTCGCACCCCTGACGCTGGCCGGCGTGGCCGGGGTGCCGGCGCACGACGCGGGCGCGGCCTCGGGCGTCGTGAACGTGGCGCACCAGCTCGGCGCCTCGCTGGGGCTGGCCGTGCTGGTGGTGGTGTTCGCGCAGGCGGAGGCGCCTCATGCGCAGGGCACCGCAGCGCTGGCCGTGCGGACCGGCGTGGCCTTGCAGGCCAGCGCGCTGCTGGTACTCCTTGCCCTGCTGGTCTCGGCGAATTACATCGGCCGGCCCGCGCGCGACGCCGACTGAACCCCCGGGAGCCTCACGATGCCTCACGATCACGATCCGCAACGCCGCGCCCTGGCGGCCTTTCTCGCCACGCTGCCAGCCCTGCCCGCGCTGGCGTCGCCGGGCGACACGCTGGTGGCGTATTTCTCGCGCACGGGCCATACGCGCGTGATCGCCGGCCTGCTCCAGCGCGCGCTGGGCGCCACGCTCTTCGAGATCCGCGCGGCGTCACCCTACCCCGACGACTACCTGGCCACCGTGGAACGCGCGCGGCGCGAATCCGCCGCCGGCACCGAGCCCGGGCTGGCGGCGCGGATGGACGTGACGCCCTTCCGCCACGTGTTGCTCGGCTTCCCGGTGTGGGGCATGACCACGCCCGCCCCGATCCGCAGCTTCCTGCGCCAGCACGCGCTCGCCGGACGCACGCTGACCCCCTTCATCACCCACGGCGGCCATGGCACCGGCGACTGCCTGACGGTGCTCGCCCGCCACGCCCCGGGCGCCACGCTGCGCCCCGCCTTCGTGATGGAGGCCGAACAGGAGCGGCGCGTCATGGAGCGCGTGAATGCCTGGCTGGCCCGCGCGGCCGGCTGAACACGACACCCTTTCACTTTCACCCGGAGCTCTCCCATGTCCAGTATCGAAGGCAAGGTCATCGTCATCACGGGCGCCAGCAGCGGGCTGGGCGAAGCCGCCGCCCGCGCGCTCGCGGCCGAGGGCGCGCGCGTGGTGCTTGGCGCGCGCCGCCGCGAGCGTCTGGAAGCGCTCGCCGCCGACATCCGCACCCACGGCGGCGAGGCCCGCGTCGTGACCACCGACGTGACGCGCCCCGAGCAGGTCGCGGCGCTGGTCGACGCCGCCACACAGGGCTTCGGCCGCATCGACGTGATGATCAACAACGCCGGCCTGATGCCGCATTCGCCGCTGGAGCGCCTGCGGCTCGACGACTGGAACCGCATGATCGACGTGAACCTGCGCGGCGTGCTGCACGGAATCGCCGCCGCGCTGCCACACATGCAGCGCCAGCACGGCGGGCATTTCATCAACGTCGCCTCGGTCGCCGCGCACAAGGTGAGCAAGGGCGGCGCGGTCTATGCCGCCACCAAGCACGCCGTGCGCGCCCTGTCGGAAGGCCTGCGCCAGGAAGTGAAGCCGTGGAACATCCGCTGCACCGTGATCTCGCCCGGCGCGGTGGATACCGAACTGCCCGCCAGCGCCGGCGAACCCGACGTGGCCGCCGCGCTGCAGGCCTTCTACGCGGCCCATGCCATCGCGCCCGACAGCTTCGCGCGCGCGGTGCTGTTCGCGCTGAGCCAGCCCGACGAGATGGACGTGAATGAAATCCTCTACCGCCCGACGCGCCAGGAATACTGAGCCGTCGCCCTCCCCGCGCGGCGCGAGCCGCCCCCTGAAAGGCAGACCATGACACACCCCCTTCCCACCCTCAGCATTGCCCGCGCCGGCACGCAGGATTCCCTTCCCGGCCCGACCGGCTGGTTCACGGGCCAGGTGCGCATCGACCCGCTCTTCACCGCCGCACCGCCCGCGACCGGCAGCGGCGCGCTCGTGACCTTCGAGCCCGGCGCGCGCACCGACTGGCACGTGCACCCGCTCGGCCAGGTACTCATCGTCACCGCCGGCTGCGGCCGCGTGCAGCAATGGGGCGCGCCCGCGCAGACGCTCCATCCCGGCGACGTCGTGAGCATTCCGGCGGGCGTGAAGCACTGGCACGGCGCCGCGCCCGCCACCGCGATGAGCCACATCGCGCTCCAGGAACAGCGCGCGGGCCAGGTCGTGGAATGGCTGGAGAAAGTCTCCGACGCGCAGTACGCACCGGCCTGAGCCGCCGTTCAGGCCGGCGCGGCCTTGAGGCGCGAGACGCCGAACAGCACCAGCGCCAGCCCGAACGCCTGATACAGCGAGACCGCCTCTCCGAGCAGCGCCCAGGCCGCGAAGACCGTGAGCACCGGGCCGAGGTTGCCGATCGCGGCGGCCTGCGCCGCGCCGAGGCGGTGGATGGCCAGCGCCATCCAGTAGACCGGCAGCACGGTGGAAATCACCGCCATCAGGCCCGCGTAGAGCCACACGGAAGCCGGCAGGGCCAGCAGCGCGCCGGGCGCGCCGGCCAGCGCGGCGTGCAGCAGCACGAACACCGAGGACGCCGCGCCCGCCAGCCCCGCCAGCCGCATCGAACCCACGCGGCGCATCAGCGACCCCATGCCAATGTAGTAGCCGGCATAAGTCACCGCGCTCGCGAAAACCCAGGCGGAGCCGACCAGCAGGGCGCGGCGCTCGCCCGCGAAGGCCAGGTCGTGCGCGAAGGCCACGCCCAGCCCGAGGTAACAGATCGCCATCGCCCGCGCGGTCTGCGCGCGCGGCCACGCGCGCAGCAGCACCGCCTGGAACACCAGCACCAGCGTCGGGTAGGCGTACAGGATCATGCGCTCCAGCCCCGCGCTGATGTATTCCAGGCCATAGAAATCGAACAGGCTGGAGAGGTAATAGCCCACCGCCCCCAGGGCCAGCACGCGCAGGGCGTCGCGGCCCGACAGCGGCCGCGCGGCGGCCTCGCCGCGGCTCAGCCAGACGAGCCACGCGAACAGCGGCAGCGCCATGCCCATGCGCAAGGTCAGCAGGCCCAGCGCGTCCACGGGAGCGGCCGCGTAGCCGAGCTTCACGAAGATCGCCTTGAGCGCGAAGCCGGCCGCCGACAGCACGGCGTAGAGACGACCATCGGCGGCGAGGCGGCGGATGCATGCGGGCAAGGCGTTCATCGGACGGGGAGAAAGCACGGAGGGGATTTATTATCTTCAGAACGCCGCATGGCTAGAATCTGCATTTTTCGCAGGCAGCCTTCTTGAAATGAGAAACCCCTCGGCATTCGATCTGGCCGATCTGCGCCTGCTCGCCGCGATCGCCACCACCGGCAGTCTGAGCAAGGCGGCGGCCGGCGTGCCGGTGGCCGTCTCGGCGGCGAGCACGCGCCTGCGCCAGTTCGAGGCCCGCTGCGGCATCGCGGTGTTCGTGCGCACCGCCGAGGGCATGACGCCCACGCCGGCGGGCCGCCTGTTGCTCGAACAGGCGCGCGACGTGCTGGCCAGCGCCGAGGCCCTGCGCGAAACGCTCGCCGGCCTCGCGGGGCAGCGCCGCAGCGTGCTGCGCCTGGCGGCCACGACGGTGGCCACGAGCAGCTTCCTGCCCGCCGCGCTGGGGCCCTTCCTGGCGGACTATCCCGAAGTGGATCTCAAGCTCGTCGAGCAGCGCAGCGACGAGATCCTGCTCGCGGTGGAAAACGGACAGGCCGAGATCGGCGTCTACGACGGCAACCTGCCCACCGGCGGGCTGGTTTCGCTGCCCTTCCGCGACGACCGCCTGGTGCTGCTGGTGGCGGCCCGCCACGCCCTCGCGGCACGGGCCGAGGTGAGCCTGCGCGACGCGCTGGGCTTTCCCTTCATCGGCCTGCAGGCCGAGCGTTCGATGCAGCGCTTCATCGAGGACATGGCCACGCGCAACGCCATGCCGCTGCGGATCCGCGTGCGTGCGCCGGGCTTCGATGCCATCGCCCAGTTCGTGGCGCAGAACGCCGGCATCGCGATGCTGCCCGAGGCGGCCGCGGCGCGGCACGCGGCCGAGCTGCCGGTGCGCATCGTGCGCCTGACGGATGCCTGGGCCACGCGCGAGCTGCGCCTGTGCCTGCGCGCGCTGGAGGCGCTGCCCACGCACGCGCGCGCCCTCGTCCGCTACCTGACCCCGGCGCGGCCGGCCGGCTGAGACGCCGAGGCCACCGTGCGCCCCCTCAGGCGGCGGCGTCCGGAAGGTCGTCGAGCAGGCCCGCCACATCGCCGAACAGCGCGTCCCACTCGGTAGCGTCGATCTCCAGCAAGCCGAAGAAGCGCAGCATGAATGCCCCCTCGGTGGCGTAGAAGGCGAGGCGCGCGCGGCGGTCGGCCGCGCTTTGCGCGCCCAGCCCCGCCAGGCGCCCGGCGTACCACGCCCGCGTGCTGCCCAGGTGCTCGGGCGATTGCAGCAAGGCCGCCATCAGGCCGGCGGCCTTCGCGCTGGACACCGCGTCGGAACGCCGCGTGGCCTCGGCATGGGCGCGCACCCGCGTGCGCGGGCCCGCGGCGGGGCCCGCCACGGCGTGGAAGCACTGCTCGTAGCTGGCCGACCAGCGCTCGAAGAGCGCGTCGATCAGCGCATCCTTGGTACCGAAGCACGATTGCACGCCGCCCTTGCTGATGCCCGCGGCGCGCGCCACCGCGTCTATCGTGAGGGCGGCGGCGCCGCTGGCGTGGATGATCGCGCCCGCGGCGTCGAGCACTGCGTCGCGATCGATGGTCTTGGTGCGGCCCATGGCGCCTTCCGTTCTTTCAAATAAATACGGACGTATTTATACTTCGCCTCCCCGTGCGGTCGCAAGCCGCCGTTCCCGGAGTTCCCTGCATGTCCGCGCCCACCCCCGCCCGCAACCGCTGGCTGATCCTCGCGCTGGTCTCGGTCGCCCTGCTGCTCATCGTGGTCGACATGACGGTGCTCTACACCGCGCTGCCCCGCCTGACCCACGATCTGGCCGCGAGCGCCTCGGCCAAGCTGTGGATCGTGAATACCTATCCGCTGGTGGTGGCCGGCCTGCTGCCCGGCGCGGGTACGCTGGGCGACCGCCTGGGGCACAAGCGCCTGTTCCTGGCGGGCCTCGTGGTGTTCGGCGCGGCGTCGGCCTGCGCCGCCTACGCGCCCGCGCCGGCCGCCCTGATCGCGGCGCGCGCGGTGCTCGCAGTGGGCGCGGCCATGATGATGCCGGCCACGCTTTCCATCATCCGCCACACGTTCGAGGACGACGACGAGCGCGCCTTCGCGATCGGCGTGTGGGCCTCCGTGGCCTCGGGCGGCGCGGCCCTGGGGCCGGTGCTCGGCGGCATGCTGCTGGAGCATTTCTGGTGGGGCTCGGTGTTCCTCATCAATGTGCCCATCGTGCTGCTGGCCTGGCCGCTCGCGTGGCGGCTGATCCCCGCACGGCCCGGCGACGCATCGCGACGCTGGGATCTGGCCGGCTCGCTGCAGGTCATGGTGGCACTCATCGCGCTGGCCTTCGCGATCAAGGAACTGGGCCACCGCGCGCCCTCGTTCGCGGCGGTCGGCCTGGCCGTGCTGACGGGCGCGGCGTTCATGGCGCTGTTCGTGCGGCGGCAGCGCCGCGCGGCGTTTCCGCTCATCGATTTTTCGCTCTTTCGCGACCGGCGCTTCGCCTCGGGCGTGGCGGCGGCGATCACCGCCTCGGTCGCGCTGGTAGGCATCGAGCTGGTGTTTGCGCAGCGGATGCAGCTCGTCGCGGGGCTTTCGCCGCTGGCCGCGGCGTGGCTGATCCTGCCTATCCCGCTCGCCGCCTTCGTGGCGGGCCCGCTCGCCGGCCTCGCGCTCAGGCGCCTGGACGCGGGTCGCATGATGGCCCTGGCCCTCGCGCTGGCGGCCGCCGGCGTGCTCGGGCTCCTGGTCAGCCACGACGGCGCGCGCTGGGCGCTGGTGGCCAGCCTGGCGGTGCTGGGGTTCGGCCTGGGCATCGCGATCACGGGCGCGTCGAGCGCGATCATGCTCAACGCGCCGGCCGAGCGCGCGGGCATGGCGGCCTCCATCGAGGAGGTCTCCTACGAACTCGGCGGTGCGATCGGCGTCGCCCTGCTGGGCAGCGTGCTTTCGACGATCTATGCCCGCACGCTCGCGCTGCCCGCCGGGCTCGCCCTGCCCGAGCGCGTGCGCGACAGCCTCGACGAAGCCCTGCTCGCCGCCGAGCAGCTGCCGCCCGACGCCGCGCAGCAACTCACCACGCTGGCCCGCCAGGCCTTCGACGACGCCTTCTCGGGGGTGCTCGTGGCGGTGGCCGTGCTGCTGTTCGGCGTGGCCTGGGGCATCGGCCGCGCCGTGCGGCGCGCCCACCCCGCGACACGCTGAGCGCGCCGCAGGGGTGCCCGGCGCGGGCGTGACATTGCCCGCACTGGAAGCAGGGGCTCTGTCATCAAACATACATGCTCGTATGTTCTGATGAGCCGACTTCCCTTCCGCTGCGAATCCCGACGTGACTTCCTCTGCCCTGGCCCCGCTGGCGCCCTCGCCGGCCCCCGCATCGCGGCTGTCCGCCCCGCCCGACGCAGCCCGGCACCCGGCCGCGCGGCCGCGCCCGAGCGCTTCCATCGGCGCGCGCCTTGCGTGGCTCACGCTGGGCGCGGTGGGCGCCGTCATGACGGTGGGTTTCATCAGCGTCGGGCAGGTCTGGCGCATCGACCAAGGCATGCAGGCCATGGGCGGTCAGGAGCTGCCGGCGGTGGCCCGCCTCGCGGGCGCCGAGGCGGCCTTCCAGGATCTGCTCGCCACGGCCTACCTGCAGGTCATGCACAACGACATCGTGAAGATCGGCGCCGTCGACGCCCTCGTGAAGGCCCGCCGCGAAGCGCTCGACGCGCAGCTCGCCGAATACGCCGCCGGCCCGCACGACACACGCGAGGAAGCCATGCTGACGCAGCACGCGGCCAATCTCGCGGCGTTCTACAAGGCGATGGAATCGGCTCACCAGTCGAACCGCGAACACATCATGGTCGAGGCGCGCGACACGCTGTTCGACGCCGAACCGAAGATCCGCAAGGTCTCCGAGGACCTGCGCGCGCACCGGCTCTACGTGCAGCAGCGCGCCGAGCAACGCGTGGCGGCGGGCCGCGACACCTACCGCTCCGCGCTCGCCACGGCCGCCATCGCCACCGCGCTGGCGGTGGGCCTGCTGGGATTCTTCGGCAACCAGACGCGCCGGCGCATCGGCGCCAGCGTGCGCGGGCTGCGCCAGACGGTGACCGCCGTGCGCGACACGCTGGATCTGCGCCTGCGCGCGCCGGTGGTGGCGCGCGACGAGATCGGCGCCACCGTGGAGGCCTTCAACGACATGCTCGCGAGCATCCGCGAAAGCGTGACGCGCGCGCGCCAGGGCGTGCAGCAGCTCACGACGGCCGCCGCCGGCATGGCCGAGCTGGCCGAAGGCATGTCGGGCGGCGCGGAGCGCCAGCACGGCGCCGTGCAGGAGATGGCCTCCAACCTGCAGCAGCTCAGCGTGAGCATCAGCCATGTGAGCGACAAGGCGGCCGACGCCAACGCGGGCGCGCGCCACAGCGGCGAGCTGGCGCAGCAAGGCTGCGACGTGATCCGCACCGCCACGCGCGACATCGACCAGGTCAATCACGGTTCCCACGCGGTGGCGGACCGCCTCGCCCAGGTGGCCAGTCATGCGCAACGCATCGGCGCGGTGGTCGGCATCATCCGCGAGGTGGCCGAACAGACCAATCTGCTCGCGCTCAACGCCGCCATCGAGGCGGCGCGCGCCGGGGAGCAGGGACGCGGCTTCGCCGTGGTGGCGGACGAGGTGCGCAAGCTGGCCGAGCGCACCGCGCAGTCGACGGGTGAGATCGAGCGCAGCGTGAGTGCGATGCGCGCCGATGCCGACGCCTCGGTGAGCGACATGACGCGCACCGTCGCCGAGATCACGCAGAGCGTCGCGCACGCGGGCGAAGCCGGCGCGATGGTGGCGCGTATCGCGGAAGTGTCGGCGAGCGCGCAGGCCGCCACGGCGGACATCTCGGAGGCGATCCGGGCCGAGGCGCAGGCGTCCGAGCACCTGTCGCGGCAGGTCGAGGCCGTCTCGCGCATGGCCGAGGAAACCAGCGTGGGCGCCACGCGCTCCAGCGCGGCCTCGCGCGCGCTCTACGCGCTGGCCGACGAGCTGGGCACCGCGATCCACCGCTTCCAGGTCTGACGCGCGCCGGCGCGGGCAAGCCCCGCGCGCGCCAACCGCTGGGCTTCGGCATCCCGCCCCGCGCAGAGGCCACCGGGCCCGCAGTGCCCCGCGCCGCGGCAGGGGGCGGCAAAGGGACCGGGCGTCGCCGGGATCGGTACCGGCGATGCCGGTTCTGACGGGCACACGCGGAGCGGCCGTCAGGCGGCAACGAGGGCGCGCACGCCAGCAGGCGGACTCGCTGCGCGAGGCGCGCGGCCGGCGGGGTTCAGGCGGGGGTGCGCAGGGCCACGCGGCCCAGGCCCCCGAACATGACCTCGACATCCTCCCCCGCGCCGGCCCAGTGGATGCCCGAGCAGGTTCCGGTGGCGATGATGTCGCCGGCATGCAGGCCGTCGTGCGTGCGCGCGGCGTGCGTGGCGAGCCACGGCAGCGAGGCGAGCGGATCGCCGAAGGGATGGCCGCCGCGCCCGGCATGCACGATGCGGCCACCGCACGCGACGCGCACCATCAGGGCGCCACGCTCCGGCAGGCGCGCCGGAGCCAGCGGCGGACCGAGCACCAGGGCCCGGTTGCTCTGCTGGTCGGCGAGCGGCAGAGCCGCCGGCAGCGGCCCGCTGGCGAGAATGCGGGTGTCGCACAGTTCGATGCAGGGAAAGAAGGCGTCGATGGCTTGCAGCACCTCGGCCGCACCCGCCCCCGCCGGCACATCGCGCCCCAGGCGCACGGCCAGCTCGGCCTCGATGCCATGCGCCACCGCGAAGCCCGCCGGACACGCCCATGGCGCCGCGAACACGGCCTGCGCGGGCACCGGCGCGGCAACCGCGCCCGCGTGCGGCGAACCGCCGAGCTTCCAGGCGGGCGGATGCCCTCCGCCGAACCAGCCGAAATGCTCCGCGACCCGTTGCTGCACGGCCAGCGCCTCCTCATGCGTGAAGCCGGACCAGTCGCCGCCGGGCAGGGGCAGGCGGCAGTTGCGGCGCCGCGCCTCGCACAGCAGGCCGGCCAGCACCGCCACGCGCGGCGCCACGGCCGTCACAGCGGCAGCTCGGTGGCGCGGCGGCGCTTGCGGGCCGGCGCGGGGCGCTCGCAAGGCAGGAAGCGCCCGCGCCCGGCGGCTTCCAGCGGCGCCACGCCGTCCCACACGACCTCGCCGCGCGACAGGGTCAGCGCCGGCCAGGCCTGCAGGCGCATGCCTTCGTAGGGGGTGTAATCCACGGCGTGATGCAGGCGCGCGTTGTCGAGCGTGAAGGACTCGCCTTCGTTCCAGATCACGAGATCGGCGTCCGCGCCGATGGCGATGCTGCCCTTGCGCGGATAGAGGCCGTAGATCTTGGCAGGGTTGGTCGCGGTAAGCTCGACGAAGGTCTGCGGCTCGATGCGACCGCGCATGACGCCTTCCGACCACAGCAATGCCATGCGCGTCTCGACGCCGGGAATGCCGTTCGCGATCTTGTCGAAGGACGCCGTTTCGCCGTGCGCGCGCTTGCCGTCCGGGCCGTCGAAGCGGAACGGCGCGTGGTCGGAGGAGAACACCTGGAACACGCCGTTCTCCAGCCCTTCCCAGATCACCTCCTGGTTGGCCTTGTCGCGCGGGGGCGGGCTGCAGATGCATCTGGCGCCATGGAACGCGTCGTCGTCACCGAGATCCGCGGCGCTCAGGAAGAGGTACTGCGGGCAGGTCTCGCCATATACGCGCAGGCCGTTGCCCTGCGCCCAGCGGATCTGCTCGACGGCTTCGCGGCCCGATACATGCACGATCAGCACCGGCACGTCGACGAGCTCGGCGAACGCGATGGCGCGGTGCGTGGCTTCACGTTCGACCAGCATGGGGCGCGAGGTCGCGTGGTAGCGCGGCGCGGTATGGCCGGCGGCCAGCAGCTTGCCGGTCAGCCACGAAATGCAGTCGGCATTCTCGGCGTGCACCATCACCATCGCGCCCTCGCGCCGCGCCACGGCGAGCGTCTCCAGCATCTGGCGGTCGTCGAGCCGCAGCGCATCGTAGGTCATGTAGATCTTGAAGGACGTGAGCCCCTCCGCGATCAGCGCGGGCAGCTCCTGCGCGAGGACCTGCGGCGTGGGGTCGGTCACGATCATGTGGAAGGCGTAGTCGATCAGCGCCTTGCCGCCGGCGCGGCGGTGATAGTCCTCCACGGCCGCGCGCAGCGACTGCCCCTTCTGCTGGCAGGCGAACGGGATCACGGTGGTGGTGCCGCCACAGGCGGCCGAGCGCGTGCCGGTGAGGAAGTCGTCGGCCATGACGCTGCCATCGCCCGTGGGCTGGTCGAAGTGGCAGTGGGCATCCACGCCGCCGGGCGTCACGTGCCGGCCCGCCGCGTCGATCTCGCGCGCGCCGGCGGCCAGGTTGCGGCCCAGCGCGACGATGCAGCCGTCGCGGATGCCGATGTCGGTGTCGAAGATGTCTGCCGCCGTGACCGCGCGTGCGTTGCGGATCACGAGATCGAATCCGGCCATGTCAGTCGCCCTCCCGCATGAGGCTGCCCCAGCCTTCGATCACCGCGGTGTCGAAGCCGCACAGGCGCAGCATTTTCCAGACCACGGTGGTGGTCGTGTCGTACACCGGCACGCCGTGCCGCGCTTCCCAGCGCGCCGCGAGCTGCGCCGAATACAGGTTGGTGCAGTAGGGCACGATGGCCTGCGGCGCGGCGGCCGCCACGCTGGCGACCTGGGCCGCGAGCGTCGCTTCGTCCACGCCCGCGAAGGCGAAGTTCTCGGCGATGGAGAGGTGCGATTCGGCCGCCGTCTCGATGCCGGCGGCGGCATAGTGGGCGACGATGCGCTGCTGCACGTCGGGCAGATAGGGCGAGACGAGGCCGATCCGGCGAATGCCCCGCCGCGCCAGCAATTCGTTGAGCGCGAGGATGGAGCTGGTGGCCGCGATGCCCGTGGCCTCGGTGATGCGCGCGCACAGGCGGCGGTCCGACTCGAACCCCAGCCAGCCCGCGGCGGTACCGCTCCAGCCGATCACGTCGACGCGCGCATCGGCGAGCAGGCGCGCGGCCCCGAGTATGGGCCCGTCGTCGAACTGGCCGAGCGCCTGCGCATCCAGCGAGATGCGCGTGACGCTGAAGCGCGAGAAATGCGCGCTGACGCCGGCCAGACCGTGCAGCATGGCGCAGGTCAGGGGCTCGAGCGCGGTGTTGGAGGAAGGCGTCAGCACGCCCAGGCGGATGCGTGTCATGCCGGCTCCCGGAGAAAAGCGGGCGCGCGCGCGTAGAGGGGCTGCCCGCAGCGTGACCACACGCTGCGCGCGGCTTCCCGCGCACGCGCGAGGATGGCGTCTTCGTCGGCCAGCACGCAGCGGTGGTGCTCGACGACCAGCCGGCCGCCGACGATCACGTGGGCCACGTCCTGGCCCGTGCCGTTGTGGACGAGCGTGCCCAGCGCGTCGATGCAGGGCGTGAGATGCGCGCGCCGGGTGTCGATGATGGCCAGGTCGGCGAACTGCCCGACCGCGATGCTGCCGAGCGAGGCTTCCCGCCCGAGTGCCGCCGCGCCGTGGCGGGTGGCCATGCGCAGCACGTCGGCCGGTTGCCAGCGGTGGCTGACGTGGCCCTCCTGGATGCGGCCGATGGCCAGCGCCCAGCGCATGGCTTCGATCATGTCGCCATGCATGGTGTCGGTGGCCAGGCTCAGCACCGCGCCCTGGCGGCGCAGCGCGTGGGTGGGCGCGAAACGGCCGGAGGCCGCGTTGCCCAGCGGGATGTGCACCACCGGCGTGCCGCTGGCGGCGAGGCGTTCGATGTCGTCCGCGTCCACATGGATGCAGTGCCCGGCGAGCAGGTCCGGCCCCAGCAGGCCGAGGGCGTCGAGCAGGCCGACCGGCGTGCGGCCGTGGCGGGCCTGCACCCAGTCCACCTCCGCCTGACTCTGCGCGAGATGGGTGCCTATCCTCAGGCCGTGCCGCCGGGCGAGCGCGGCAACGCTGCCCAGGAACTCGGGCGAGCAGGTGTCCGGCGCGTGGGCGGTGAGGTGGGCCTGCACGCGGCCGTCGGCGTGGCCGTGCCAGCGCTCGATGAAGGCGCCGGCCTCCTCGAGCATGCGCTGCGCGAGCGCGGGGTCGAAGCGCCGCTCGCCCGCCAGCACCGAGGCGAAGTCGACGTCGTTGAGCCTCGGGCTGACGAACAGCCGGCCGCCGAGCGCGGCCATGCCGGGCACGATCGCATCGGCCCGCACGAAGCTGTCGACCAGCGTGGTGCAGCCGGCCTTGAGCGCCTCCAGCGCGCCCAGCGCGGACAGGGCCGCGGCCTCTTCCGGCGTGAGCCAGGCTGCCTGCGGCAGCCCCGGCGTGTAGGACGGCGCGAAGCCGAGATCGGGCGCGATGCCGCGCACGAAGTTCAGGCCGGCGTGGTAGTGCATGTTGATGAAGCCGGGGCTGATGACGTGGCGCGCGAGCGCCAGCGTGCGCGTGGCGGTGGCGCCGGCCGGCGCCTCGGCGCCCACCCATGCGATGCGCTCGCCGCGAATGCCGATCACGCCGGGCGAAAGGCTTTCGAGGTCGGCGCCGACGCCCACCAGTTCGGCGCCCGTGAGAAGAAGGTCGAAGTGTTCGCTGTGCATGGGTCGGCCCTCAGGCTGCGCTCGCCAGGTCGGCGCGCGCGAGCGCGGACTCCTCGCGGATCAGCGCGAGGATATGCCGTTTGATTTCGTTGAACTCGGGCGAGGTGGAGTCGCGGGGGCGCGGCAGATCGAGCCGGATCAGCTCGCGGATGCGGCCGGGGCGATGGGTCATCACCGCGATCTGCGTGCCCAGCACCAGCGCCTCGTCCACGCTGTGGGTCACGAAGACGACCGTGCCCTGGTGGCGCTGCCAGATGGAGACGAGTTCTTCCTGCATCTCGATCTTGGTCTGCGCGTCGAGCGCGGCGAAGGGCTCGTCCATGAGGATGACGCCGGGATTGAGCAGGAGCGCGCGGGCGATGCCCACGCGCTGCGCCATGCCGCCCGAGAGTTCGGCCGGGTAGTGGTTCTCGAAGCCGGTGAGCTTGACCATGTCGATGAAGGGCTGGGCGGCGGCGCGGCGCTCGGCGGCGCTCCGGGCGCGCAGCTTGAGCGAGAAGGCCACGTTGTCCCAGACCGGCAGCCAGGGCATCAGCGTGGCCTGCTGGAAGACCATGCCGCGATCGGCGCCGGGCGCCGTCACCGGCCGTCCGCCGACCAGGACTTCGCCCGCGGTGGCGGTCTCGAAGCCCGCGATCATGTTGAGCAGCGTGGATTTTCCGCAGCCACTCGGGCCCAACAGGCAGAGGAACTCGTTGCTCTGCACGCTCAGGCTCACGTGGTCCAGGGTCAGCAGTTCGCGGCCGCGCTTGCGGTCGGCGTAGATCTTGACGATGTTGTTCAGTTCGATGGAAGCCATGACGCTCTCCTTCAGAGGGTGCGGCCCTGCACGGTCTGACCGTGCTGCCAGTGCAGGATGCGCGCCATGACCAGCTTGATCGCCAGATCGGTGAGGAAGCCGAGCAGGCCGATGCTGATCATCGCCGCGATGACGAGGTCGAAGCGCATGAAGTAGTAGGAGTCCCACAGCACGTAGCCCAGGCCGCTCTTGACCGCCACCATCTCGGCGGTCACGGTGAGCATCCAGGCCGAGCCGATGGCGATGCGCAGCCCCGAGAAGATGCTCGGCAGGGCGGCCGGCAGCACCACGAAGCGCAGCATCTGGGATTCGGCCGCCCCCATCATCGAGGCGGCGCGGATGAGGTTGCGGTCGACGGTCTTCACGCCATGGATGGCGTTCATCAGCACCGGGAAGAACGCCCCCAGGAACACCAGGAAGATGGCGGGCTTGTTGGCGATGCCGAACCAGATGATGGCCAGCGGAATCCACGACACCGGCGGCACCGGCCGCAGCATCTGGATCGTCGGTTCGATGGTGCGCTCCACCCAGCGCCACCAGCCGATCGCCACCCCGAGCGCGATGCCGGCGACGGCGGCGATCGAGTAGCCCGCGAAGACCCGCAGGCTGCTCGCGAGCGCATCGTGGAGCCAGCGACCCGAGTTGGCTTGCGACGACTCGTCGAGCCCGAAGATCCAGTCGGCCCAGGTCGCGCACACCGTGGAAGGCGCGGGCAGCAGGGAAGCCGGAAGCAGCCCGGAACGCGACAGGCATTCCCAGGCCAGGATCAGCACGACCGGCACGATGAACCTGTCCCGGGAGCCACGCAGTGAGGCAAGCCAGCTCATGATCGTCTTCTCCCCGCGCTCAGTAGCCCAGCTCGGTCTTGGGCTTGCCGGTCACCGCGGCCAGGAAGCCGTAGTCCATGTGCGCATCCACGTCGGCCGACACGTCGCGCTGCACGTACTTCAGGTCCTTCATCATCACGGCGATGGCCTGGGCCTGCTTGCGGTGCATGGCGTAGTCGGGGAACGCGTTCTTCAGGGCCTCGCTGGCCACGGCGGCATCCATGGCGGTGTACTTGTTGATGACCTCGACCCACGCCTTGCGGTCGGCCTTGAGCCTGTCGACGAGCTTCACCACGGCCCCCACGGTGGCCTGCACGCCCTTCGGGTCGCGCTTGATGACATCGGAGCGCGTCACGATGAGGTTGGTCAGATTGCCGGCGGCCTGGTTGTAGGGCAGCGTGAAGGTCTTGCCCACGCCGGAGATGCGGATCTGCGAGGCGAAAGGCTCGACCGAGCAGATCATCTCCACCTCGCCACGCTGGAGCGCGGCGGCGTGATCGGAAGGATTCGGGATGTTCACGAACTGGATGTCCCGGTTCGGGTTGATGCCGTTGCGCATGAGTTCGCCGCGCATGTGGATGTCCTGCGCATTGCCGCGCGAAGCCGCCACGCGGAACGGCTTGCCCTGCGCCTTGTACTCGGCGATCAGCTTGCGCAGGCCGTCCCAGTCGTCGGCCTTCAGATCGATGCCACGGGCCGTGAGCATTTCGGAACCGCCATTGACCTGGCCGGCGATGGCCACCACGTCGAAGCCCTTGTCCAGCGCGGTGACGTAGTGGAGGTAGGTGACCTGCGCCACGTCGATGCTTTTCGACACGAGCGCGGTCAGCACGTCGTTGCCGGAATTGAAGGCGTTGGCCTCTATGGTGGCGTCCGTCGCGAGGCCGGGGGTCAGCGCCATCGGCAGACAGTGGGCGCATTTGGCGAAACCGAGCTTGACGACGGGCTTGGACTGGGCAGACGCGCCCCCCGGCACAACCAGCGCGACAGCAAGAACGAGGGGGAGGATTTTCTTGAACATGGCGACTCCGGAAAGAACAGCGGAAAGCGATCAGGGAGCAATCCGCCGTCATGCTCGCCACACATTTGCCACAAACGATCGAGCGGATTGTGACAAACCCGTAGCAACACGCATGCCACATCGCTCTGGCGCCACTGCTGGGGTTCTGCGATGCCCGTCACGCCTCCGCGCCGCACCTGCGGAGTGCATGGCGCACCACTTTGAAACAGCCGCGCCATATGACTGTGACAATCCGTACCAATAACGTGACAACACGCATCCGGGTGCTTAGAATCCGCCCCACTACTCACGCGCCCTGCCCCGGAAACCCCGCCATGACCGAAAAGACGCTGGTCCGCCCCACGCGCCGCTCCCCCCTTCCCGCGCCCGACAGCGACGTGACGGCCAGCGCGGACACCGTGTATGAGCGCATCGTGCAGGCCATCATGGAACACCGCCTGCCGCCGGGCACCAAGCTCGTGGAGGAGAAGCTCGCGAGCGTGTTCCACATCACCCGCACGCGCGTGCGCGAAGTGCTGCTGCGCATGGCGCACGAAGGCCTCGTCAACGCCATCCCGAACCGGGGCTCCTTCATCGCCAGCCCGTCGGTGGAAGAGGCCCGCCAGATCTTCGACGCGCGCCGCATCCTGGAGCCGGCCCTGGTCCGCAGCCTCATCGCCCGCGTCGGCGCGGAAGACATCCGCCGCCTGCGCGACCACGTAGCACTCGAACGCGCCGCGCGCGCCGAGGACGACCGCCGCGCGATCATCCGGCTCTCGGGCGAGTTCCACCTGCTGATGGCCGAGATGGTCGGCAACCCGCAGCTCACCAAGGTCCTGCGCGAGCTGGCCTCGCTGACCTGCCTCATCATCCTGCTCTACGATTCGCCCAACATGCCGGCCTGCCCGAACCACGAGCACAGCGAGCTCATCGACGCCATCGAGGCCCGCGACGAGGCGCGCGCGACGCGGGCGGTGGTGGAGCATCTGCAGCACATCCAGGACACGCTCGACCTCTCCGCCGACGACGGCCCCGACATCGACCTCGAAGACATCTTCGCCTGAGCGCCATGCCCTGCACGCTGCCCGCCACCCGCATCGCCTCCCTGGTTGCGCAGGGCAGCCTCCGCCCCACCGGGATCGGCGCGGCGCTGGGCGAGCGCATCGCGGCACTCGACCCCGCGCTCAACGCCTTCGTCGATTTCGACGCCGACCTGCTGCAGCGGCAGGCCCGCGAGGTGGAGCGGCGCCTCGCCGCCGGCGAGCGCCTGGCGCTGGCGGGCGTGCCGGTCAGCGTGAAGGACAATCTGTGGGTCGCCGGCCGCCCGGCCACCTGCGGCTCCCGCGTGTTCGCGGACTTCATCGCGCCGCGCGACAGCTGGAGCGTGGCCCGCCTGCGCGCGGCCGGCGCGCTGATCGTGGGGCAGACGAACTGCTCCGAGTTCGCCTGCAAGGGCGTCACCAGCAACCCGCTGCATGGCGCGACGCGCAATCCGTGGGATCTCGCGCTCACGCCCGGCGGCTCCTCCGGAGGGGCGGCCGCGGCGGTCGCCGCAGGGCTCGGCCCACTCGCGCTCGCCACCGATTCGGGCGGCTCCACGCGCCGCCCGGCCGCCCATACCGGCCTCGTCGGCTTCAAACCGGGCGCGGGGCGCGTGCCGCATCCCTGGGGCTTCGCGGACCCCACGCAGATCCTCAACGCCATCGGCCAGATCGGCCGCTCGGTCGCCGACGTGGCCCTGATGTTCCACACCCTGGCCGGATACCACGCGGGCGACCCGCTCGGCGCGCCCTGCCCGCCGGCGCCCGACGACGGCGCGCTGCGCATCGCCTGGACGCCCGATCTGGGCCTGGGCTATCCGCTCGACGACGCGGTGCGCACGCGGCTCGAGGACTGCGTGGACACCCTGCGCCACGCCGGCTGGCGGATCGAGCACGCCGCGCCACACTGGCCCGAGGCCCTGCCGACCACCCAGCTCATGGTCCTCCAGCACGCGGGCCTTGCCGAACTGTTCGGGGAACGCGCGCGCACGCAGGCTGACCTCTTCGACCCGGCCATCACCGAACAGATCGAAGCCGGGCGCGCGGTCAGCGGCGGCGCCGTCGTGAAGCTCCTGCTGCTGCGCGAACGCATCGTGGCCCAGGTGGCGGAGTTCTTCACGCGCCACGACCTGCTGCTGTGTCCGACCGTCCCCTGCGAAGCCTGGCCGCTCGACCAGCCCGGGCCCGCCCGCATCGGCGGCCGCCCCGCCGGGCCGCGCGCTCACGCCGTGTTCACCCCGCTCTTCAACCACGCCGGCGTGCCGGCCCTGTCGCTGCCCTGCGGCTTCGGCGAACGGGGTCTGCCCATCGGCCTGCAGATCGTCGGCCCGCGCTTCGCCGACACGCGCGTGCTCGCCGCCGCCGCCCGCATCGAAGCGCTGCTGGGGCTGGACAACCGCAGCCCGCTGCTGCGCCAGCCCTGAACCCGGAGCCCCCAATGCGCCTGCTGATCGTCAATCCCAACATTTCCACCAGCGTCACCCACCTCATCGAAGCCGAGGCTCGCCGCTGCGCCTCGCCGGCCACCACCCTCACCATGGCCACCGCCGCCACGGGCGTGGCCTACATCGAAACGCGCTTCGAAGCCCTGCTCGGCGCGCATGCGGTCGCCTGCATCGCCGGCGAGCAGGCCGGCAGCTATGACGCGCTGATCGTCGCCGCCTTCGGCGACCCCGGCCTCGGCGCGCTCAAGGAGGTGCTGGACGTTCCGGTGATCGGCATGACCGAAGCCGCGCTCATGAACGCCTGCCTGCTGGGCCCGCGCTTCTCCATCGTCGCCATCTCGGCGCGCATCGCCCCCTGGTATCGCGAAACCGTGGCGGCCAATGGCCTGCTGGAGCGCCTCGCGAGCATCCGCCACCTCGACGCGCCCCTGCGCGATGCCGGCAGCGTGCAGGAAGACCACGCCGCGCGCCTGCTCGAACTGTGCGAGGCCGCCGTGCGCGAGGACGGCGCCGACGTGATCATCCTGGCCGGCGCGCCGCTCGCAGGTCTCGCGCGCAGCGTCGCCGGCCGCCTGCCGGTGCCCGTCGTCGACGGCGTGTCCAGCGCCGTCCTCCACGCCGAAGCCCTGCACGCGCTGGGGGTGCGCAAGGCCCGCGCAGGCAGCCTCGCCGCCCCGCCCCCCAAGCCCCGCAGCGGCCTGCCGGCCGGCATCGAGACGCTGCTGCGGCGCTGCCAGTCACCGCGCTGAACATGCCGCGACGCGACGGCCTCCGGCCGGGCGCATGACCACGCCTGCGCACGCAACCGGAGGCAGGCATCGCCCGCGCCGGAGCGGGCGCGCGAGGCGCCGGCGGACGCAGGGCGGCGGCATGCCGTCCACGGCGCGATGGCGGCGGGCACGATGTGGGGGTCAAAAAAGACGGGCGCCGGTCTGGCGCGGGGAACGACTGCGGAGGATTTTCCGTGAGACATCCCGGGGATGGGACGTTGGCGCATCCGACACGATTCGAACGTGCGACCCCTGCCTTCGGAGGGCAGTACTCTATCCAGCTGAGCTACGGATGCG
>JAVHXQ010000002.1 GCA_031119555.1 Candidatus Dactylopiibacterium sp. | reverse complement strand
ACTCCCCTGCGCCTCGCGCGGGCCGGGCCGCCTGGGCCGCCGGGCGCGAACGACCGCCCTGCGGGGTCAGCGCGGGCAAGCCCACTTTGAGACACCGCGCCCGGCGCGCGCGCGGCCATGCCGTGCCCGCCGTGCTGCGAGGCCGTGGTGCCGACGCGTGCGTCGGATCGCCGCGGCCCGGCCGGACCCTGGCGGTCGCTTCTTGCGCCCGCGGGTGATGTTCCAGCGTTCCACAAGAGGAGACAGAGGATGAAAACGAAACGATCGTTGAAACACGTGGCGTGCCTGGCGGCATGGGTCGGTCTGGCGGCGCCCGCCTGGGCGTTCCAGCAGGCACCGCAGCTCGAAACGCGCGAGAAGGCCGGCCAGTTGCCGCCCCTGAAGGATCGGCTGCCGCTGCAGCCGGAAGTCGTCAAGCCGCTGCAGCGCGCGGGCACCTTCGGCGGCGTGCTGCGCACGGCCATCCGCGCGAGCGGAGACCACAACGCCATCCTGCGGCTCGTGGGCAATCAGGGCCTCGTGCGCTGGTCGACGGACTTCAACCAGGTCGTGCCCAACGTCGCCGAGAGCTGGAGTCTGGACGCCAGCGCGACGACCTATACCTTCAAGCTCAGGAAAGGCATGAAATGGAGTGACGGCACGCCCTTCACGGCCGACGACGTGCTGTTCTCCATGAACGATCTGGCGGGGAACCGCGAGTTCTCGTCCAGCCCGCCGGCCGCGTTCGTCAGCGACGGCAAGTTCGCCGAGGTCACCCGGCTCGACGACGCCACGGTGCAGTTCCGCTTCAGCGGGCCGTATCTGGGATTCATCGAGGCGCTCGCGCTGCCGGTCAATCAGTACCCGACGCTGTACCAGAAGAAGTACTGCAGCCAGTTCCACCCCGCCTACAACCCGGCGGTCCGTGAGCAGACCGGCAATGCCAACATCAAGGACTGGGCGGCGCTGATGCGCATCCGCTGCGGCGATATCGAAGTCCCGACGCGCTGGGGCAACCCCGCGCGGCCGACGCTGGACCCGTGGGTGCTCGTGGAACCCTATGGCGGCGGGGTGTCGCGCGTGGTGATGGAGCGTAACCCGTACTTCTGGCAGGTCGACACGGCCGGCCGCCAGCTGCCCTACATCGACCGCCTGCAGATCAGCATCATCTCGGACGTGGAGTCCATCCTGCTGGCCAGCATCAGCGGCCAGCTGGACTTCCAGCACCGTCACATCTACGCGATCCAGAACCGCCCGGTCCTGGCCGAGAACCAGCAGAAGGGCGGCTACAAGCTGATGTCCTTCCGCCCGCTGGGGGCGAATTCCGTCGGCCTGTACTTCAACTACAGCACGCGCAACGAGGCCTTGCGCAAGTACCTGCGGCAGAAGGACTTCCGCGTGGCCCTGTCGCTCGCGAGCGACCGCCGGGAGGTCAACGAGATCGTCTTCCTGGGTCAGGGCACGCCGTGGCAGATCGGGCCGGCGAAGGAATCGAAGTGGTACAACGAGAAGCTCGCCACGCAATACACGCGCCACGACCCCGCGGCGGCCAACGCCCTGCTCGACAAGCTCGGCCTGACCCGGCGCGACGGCCAGGGCTTCCGCGAGTATCCGGAGGGCGGACGCGTCTCGCTGAACGTCATCGCCGCCATCCAGCTCGCCCAGCAGGTCCAGTCGCTGGAGCTGCTGCGCAAGCAGTGGGCGAAGGTCGGCGTGGAGCTGGTGATCTCCGCCTCCGAGCGCTCGCTGTTCTATGACCGCGCGCTCAACAACGAGTACGACGTCAGCACCGACCTGGTTGGCGGCGGGCTGGACATCACGCAGAACCCGCGCGCGATCCTGGCCGTACATCCGCAGGAATCCCGCCAGAGCCTGCCCTGGGTGCAGTGGTTCCGCTCGGGCGGCAAGAGCGGCGAGACGCCTACCGAGAGCATGCAGCGGCGCATGGCGCTGTATGAGCGCTGGAAGACGGCCAGCAGCCAGGAGGAAGCGGACCGGCTGTTCAGGGAAATCCTGACGCTCGCGGCCGACGAGTTCGAGGTCATGGGCCTCGTGAAGCCGCCGCGCGATCCGGCGATCCGCAACGTGAAGCTGCAGAACGTGCTGGAAGACATGCCCGCGGGCTGGAGCTATCCGACGCCGGCACCGGCCTTGCCGCAGACCTGGTTCTTCGCCAGGTAAGGCCCGCCGCGCCCGCTCCGCGAGGGGCGGGCGCGGATTCGCGCCACGCCCCGGTGTGGCGCAGGCGCTCTCGCGTCCGGTGCAGCGGCGGGGTCAGAGGCGGAAGGCGTCCAGTCCGAGCCAGGCGGGCAGGTCTGGCGCGCCCGGGCAGGGCGGCGCGGCGGAGGCGTCGGCGGGCTGGCGGCGCAGGCGCAGCCAGCGGCTGCAGGCCACGTGACCGTGCTTGCCGTCTTCATCCACCCAGCCCAGCAGCAACTCGTCGGCCGCGCCTTGGGTCGCGATCCGCAGGGCGTCCAGCGGCGCGCGCGTGCCCAGCGTGCGGGCGTCGCCCTGCCAGCCGGTCGCCGCGCAGAAATGCGCGAGCAACTGGTTGGGCTGGCTCTGCAGAAATCCCAGCGGTAACGGCAGGCCGTCTTCGCGCAACTGCGCGAGGGCGTCGCGCAGGGCGCGGTCGGGCCCGTGCAGGCTCGCCACGCTGACGAGGGCGGCTTCGGGCAGGCGGGTTTCGCCGGCATCCGCGAGGCATTCGAGGGCGCCGAAAAGGCCCAGCTCGCACCACGGCCCCAGCCGGCGGGGGCGGCTGCCCAGCCGCGCGACGAGGCGGTCGCGCCAGTCGGCGGGCGGCGCGGCCAGCCAGCGGCCGAGGATCTGCCACTGACTCATGCGCAGTCCTCCACGACCAGCGTGCTGTGCCCGCCGCCGAAGCCGAGGATGTTGGCGAGCAGGTAACGCCGCGCCGGCGCCTCGGGCGGCCGCGAGGCGAATGCCGCGTCCAGGGCGGGCTCGGCCGCCGCGCGCGGGCGTGGCCAGACCCCGCTTTCCAGACACGCGCACAGCAGCGCCAGCTCCGCCGCGCCGGAAGCGCCCAGGGTGTGCCCGATCTCGGCCTTGAGCGTGGTCAGCGCCGGCAGCGTGGCGAAAACCGCGCGCAGGCCCGCCAGTTCGGTGGCATCGTTGGCCGGGCTGCCGGCGGCCTGCAGCTTGATGAGGCCGATGTCGGCCGGTGTGAGCCCCGCCTGCGCCAGCGCCAGCCGGCACATGGCGGCGACCGCCGCGGCCGATGCGCCGGCCGGGTCCGCGCCGGATACCACGTTCGCGCCGCCGGCCAGACGCCAGCGCGCGGAGGCGTCGCCCAGCCAGAGCGCGGCCACCGCCTCGCCCAGCACCAGCCCCGCGCGGTCGGCCGCGAGCGGCCGGGGGCGGCGCACGTCGAGCAGTTGCAGGGCGCCGAAGCCGGCGCTGGAGAAGCGGTTGTGCAGCTCCACGCCCAGTACCAGCGCGTGCGTGAAGGCGCCCGCGCGGATGCCGTCGGCAGCCGCCAGCAGGGCGTTGTGGGACGAGGTGCAGGCCGTCGAGACCCAGTGCACGGGGCCTTGCCAGTCCAGCCACGCGCGCACGGCGTCGGCAAGCACGAGGCAGTCGTGCGTGGCGCCGGGGCCCGTGGTGGCGTCCTCGAAGGCGCCCACGTCGAGCGAGCACGAGGCGAGGAACAGCGGCGCGCGGCGATCGACTTCACCGCATTGCGCCACGGCCGCCCGGATCAGCCGACGCGCGCGCGCGTACCAGTCGGGGGCCGCCGCCGAGGCATCGGCGATCGTGAAGCAGGGCCAGGCCTGGGGCGGGGTGCCGAGGCGGGCCGGCGTCACGCCGCCCGCCTCCAGGCAGGCGAGCGCGGCGGGCAGATCGGCGCCCAGTGCGCAGACGAGCCCGCTGCGCTGCAGGAAGACGCCGCGCACGGGCTCAGTCCAGCCGGGCGCCTTGCGCCACGAGATAGTCGGCCAGCGTGGCGAGGGTGGCCATCGCGCGGCGCGTCTCCTTGCTGTCGGCGATGCGCACGCCGAACCGCTTGTGGATGGCCACCGAGACCTGCAGCGCGTCGAGCGAATCGAGCGCGAGGCGCGCCTCGGGGCCGAACAGGATCTCGTCGGGGGCGAGGCCGCCGGCGGGCGCGTCCTTGTCGCAGGATTCAAGGATCAGTTCGGCGAGCGGGGCGAGGGAAGGGGTCATGCTTGACGGGTCCGGTGGCGGAAGAGCAGCAGGGCGGCAAGCCACATCACGAGCGCGAAGGCGCCGAGGCGGGCGACGGCGGGCAGCACGGCGGTGAGGTCGCCGTCGCGCAGCAGTACCTGCAGGAAGCCGTCGAGCGCCCAGTTCATGGGCGACCAGGTCGCGGCCGCCTGCATGGCGGGCGGCATCACGAACACCGGCACCATGATGCCGCCGATGGCGGCCATGAGGAGGTTGCACGAGGCGCCGAGCGCGGCGGCCTGGGCGTGGGTGCGCACGAGGCAGGCGACGAGCAGCGCGAAGCCGATGGCCGCGCCGCTCGTGGCGGCGAGCACGAGCAGCAGCGCGGGCCAGTGGATGCCCGCGAGCTGGAGGCGGTCGCCGCCCAGCAGCGGCATGAGCCAGACGCCGACGGTGAGCATCAGCGCGGCCTGGATGGCGTTGACGCCGAGATAGGGCAGGGCCTTGGCGAGCACCTGCACGCGGCGCGGCACGCCCAGCGTCAGGAGTCGCGCGAGGGTGCCGTCGCGGGTCTCCTGGACGAACAGGCTGGCGATCGCGGTGACGACGAAGAACATGCCGAACACCAGCCATGCCGGCACGTTCTGCTGTACGGCCGTGGGGCGCGCGCCGGCGCTTGCGCGTTCTGCGCCGACCAGCCGCGCGATGGCGTTGGCGCCCGGTGTGACGAGGCCCGTGAAACGTTCCTGCACGGCATCGGCGCGCAGTTCGCCGACGGCGGCGGCGAGTTCGGCCTCGAGGCTGCGGAAGAGCGCGTGGGCGAGGCCCGGGTCGGTCTCCAGGCGGGCCTTGACGCCGGGCGGCAGCGTGAGCTGGCTCACGCTCGCCGAGAAGTCGGGCGTCACGCTCAGCACGTAGCCCAGGCGCCCGCTCGTGAGTGCTTCGCGCGGGTCGGCCGGCAGCGCGACGGGTTCGCCATGCGTGGCGCGCCAGCGGGCCAGCAGCGTCTGCGCGGGTTCGCCGCTGTCGGCGCTGGCGACGGCGTAGGCGAGCTGGCGCGTGGCCGGGCGATAGGTGTCCTGCAGCGCGAGCGACATGATGACGATGAAGGCCGCGGGCATCACGAAAAGCGCCGCGAGGCCGTGCGGGTCGCGCAGCAGGGCGAGGAGTTCCTTGCGGATCAGGGCGGCAAGCATCAGTCGTCCCTCAGGCTGCGGTGCGTGAGCTGCATGAAGAGCTGCTCGAGATCCTGCTGCCCGTAGCGGATCTCGTGCGGCGCGATCCCGCTCGCCGCGAGCGCCTGCAGCACCGCGGCGGGCGTGGCGTCGGCGCGCAGATCGAGCACGATCTCGCCGTCGCGCCCGGCCTGGGCGGTGCCCCAGCGGGCCAGCAGCGCGTCCAGCCCGTCGTGGCCGGGGGCGATGCGCAGCGCCAGCCGCGCGGGGCCGGCGGCCAGCAGTGCCGCCAGCGGGGCATGGCGCAGGATGCGGCCATGGTCGAGGATCGCCACGTCGTCGGCGATCGCTTCGATCTCTTCGATGTAGTGCGAGGTGTAGAGCACGCCGCAGCCCGCCCCGGCGAGCGCGCGCACCGCATCGAGGAGGAACGCGCGCGACTGCGGGTCCACGCCGACCGTGGGTTCGTCGAGCAGGATCAGCTCCGGTTCGGGGAGCAATGCGATGGCCAGATTCAGGCGCCGCTTGAGGCCGCCCGACAGGTGCTCGGCACGCGTCGCGGCGAAGCGTTCGAGTTGCGTGAAGGCCAGGCTGGCGGCGATGCGGGCCTCGCGGCGCGGGCCCGCGAGGCGGCTCGCGGCGGCGAAGCAGCTCAGGTTCTCGCGCACGCTGAGCATGGGGTAGAAGGCGTATTCCTGCGGTGCCAGCGTGATGCGCGCGGGTGCGCGGGCGCGGGCGGCGGCGAGCGGTTCGCCGTCGAGCAGGATGCGCCCCGAGCGCACGGGCAGCAGCCCCGCGAGGTGGGCGATCAGCGTGGTCTTGCCGGCGCCGTTGGGGCCCAGCAGGCCCAGCACGCGTCCGCGCGCGAGCGTGAGCGAGACGCCATCGAGCGCGGGCTGGGCGGCGCCCGCGTAGCGGTGGGCGAGCTCTTCGATGCGCAGCATGTCAGACGGCCCGCAGCAGCGCGCGGAAGAAGGTTTCCTCGCGCGCGGCCTGCGCGCGCAGCAAGGCCGCGATGGCGGGCGGGTCGAGCGCGTCGCGGCCCTTGACCATGCGCGCGGCGGCCAGCGCGAAATCGCGCCAGGCATCGCCGATCTCCATGAGTTCGGCGGCGAAGCCCGCGAGGCCCTGGCCGGGCAGGCGCGCATCGGCTTCCTGCAGGAAGGCGGCGTAGAGAAAGCGGAAGCCGGCGCCGCCGGTGCCGATTTCTTCCTGCATGCGCACGAGATGTCCGATGAAGGGGCTGCTGCGGGCATCCCGGGGGTCGAGCCGGGCGATGCGCGCGGCGAGCGTGCGCATGCCGCGCACGCCGATCAGCGGAAGCGGCGCGAGCAGGTTGCGCGCGGTCTTGCGGATCGCGGGGGCGAGGCGCGTGGGGTCGATCTCGGCCCGGGGCGCGTGCGCGGGGTAATACAGCAGGCCGCGCGGGGCCAGCACGCCGCGTGCGAAGCGGGCGCGGGCGAGGTCGGCGGCGGCGCAGCGCTGCGGGTCTTCGGCCACCGGATCGCTGATGAGGTAGTCGTCGCCTTCCTTGCCGTACACGAGCAGGTTGTGGGCGTTGAAATGGAAGCGCATGGTCTCCGGGAAGTACGGCAGCCAGAACACCGATGTCTGCAGCCCGACCACCTGGCCTTGCGCGAGCAGTTCGTCGAGGCGGCGCTGGCCTTCGGCCGGGCGCGAGAAGCGCTCGAAGCGGAAGCGCGTGCCGAAGGCCGCGGCGGTGCCTTTGATGATGGCGCGCGGCTGCGCGCGATAGGCGATCAGCGGCAGGCCGTTGAGGCGGATGAAGGGCAGGTAGGCGAAGCCGAGCGCGGCCGAGGCGCCGAAGGCGAGCGGTTCGGAGACCTGCGCGCCGTGGTGGCGCAGGAGGTTGGCGATGGTGCCGCTCTCGCAATGGGCGGCGTGCTGGTGCTGGAAGGTCATGGCTGCGGCGGCAGGGTGGCGAGTTGCGCGGGCGGCAGGCCGAGCGCATCGGCGTAGCGCTGCAGGAGGGCGGGCGAGAGGCGCGCGAAGATCTCTGCGCGCAGGTGGCGCCGCACGCGCCAGCGCCACAGGCCGGTGGTCTGGGCCAGCAGTTCGGGGTCCATGCGGCGGGCGTACATCCAGTATTCGAGCGGCGCGGCGAGACCCGACAGCGCACGCGCGTGCGCCTGGGCGGCCTGGCTGGCGAGCGTGTGGAGGGCCTGGTCGGTGACGATCTCCTCGACCTCCCAGCCGCGCGAACTCACGAGCACCATGCGGCCGGCGGCATCGCGCGCGTACACGCCCTTGCGATGGCCGCCGAGGGTGTAGTTGTCGTCCTGCGGAACGTCTTCGGTCTTCATGCGGACACGGCCTCCAGCATGACGAAGCCGCTCGAGAAGCGGCCACTCTCGGGCACGAAGAGCAGGATGCGCTCGCCGGCGCGGATGCGGCCCGCGCGCAGCAGTTCGTCGAGCATGATGTAGGGGGAGGCCGAACCCGTGTTGCCGCAGCGCGTGAGGTTGGTGAACCAGCGTTCGCGTGGAATGGGCAGACCGATGGCGGCCAGCGCGTCGGCGACGGGCTGGGCGAAATACATCGAGGACAGGTGCGGCAGGAACCAGTCGATGCGGTCGGCGCGCAGGCCGCGCCGCTCCATGAGGCCCTGCAGCGGCTCGGCGAGGGTGGCGCGCACGATGTTTTCGTTGAGCAGCTTGACGTCCTGCTTGACCGCGAAGATCGAGCGCTCACCCCATTCGGCGTGCGTCGCGTTGCGCCAGCTCGCGAGCGAGCCGTCGGCCCGCTGCTCCGCGCCCATGAACATGCAGGCGGGAAGTTCGTGCGCCGCCGACGAGAGTTCTATCCACTCGATGCGCAGCGAGAGCGGGCCGCGCGGCGCGTTCTCGAGCAGCATCGCGCCCGCGCCGTCGGACAGCATCCAGCGCAGGAAATCCTTCTCGAACGCGAGCTGCGGCGCGGCTTCGAGCGCGGCCAGCTGGGCGTCGGTCTCGGGCTGGTAGAAGGCGCCGCGCAGGCCCGACGAGGCAAGCTCGGAGCCCGTCGCGATCGCGCGCTGCGCTCCGCCGCTCTTCACGCTCAGCCACGCATGCTTGAGCGCGGCCGTGCCGGCCAGGCAGATCCCCGCGAAGGCCACCGCTTCGAGGCGGGGCCAGCCGAGCGCGCCATGCACCATGACGGCGTGGTTGGGCATGAGCTGGTCGGGCATCGAGGTGCCCACCGCCAGGCAGTCGACGCGGCCGATCTCGGCCGGCGTGCCCAGGGCGCGGATCGCGTGCGTCGTGAGTTCCGCGTTGCTCATCGCGTTGCGGCCGGTGGCGCGGTCGATCGCGTAGTGGCGGGTCTGGATGCCGTTGCTGCGCAGGATCAGGCGGCGCGCGCGCGAGGGGCGCCCACCCGCCTGGCCGAGCACGCCTTCCATCTCGTCGTTGCTGACCGGGTCGAAAGGCAGGAAGGCGGCGGTGCGGGTGATGAAAACGTCAGGACTCATAGTGGGTGAGGCGCTCGGTACCCGAGCCGGAAGGGAATTCAAAACGCGCCTTGAGCGCGGCGAGGCGGCGGGCGAGCAGGGGACGGACCAGGGCTTGCGCGGCCAGGCTGAAGGGCACGACGCAGAGAATCATGAGGACAAGGAATACCAAATAGGCATAAACCAGAGCCTGGCGCCGGGGCGCGCCGGGTCCGCCGGCCGCGCGCAGGAGGCGGCCCCAGGCCCGGAAGCTGCGAGTGCCCGCGCACTCGCTGGCGTACAGGCGGGGATCGGCCCGGACCGCGTCCAGCCCCGCCAGCAAGGGCGCCGCGTCGCGCTCGCGGTCGGCCGCGAGGGCCTCGGCGAGGGCGCGCCCGAAGCGCTCGCAGCGTGCGATCTCGGTGTCGCTCACGCCCGCGCGCGGCAGCCAGCGCAGCGCCTGGCGGCGCCCCGTCAGCAGCCACAGCGGGGTGGTGACGAGCGTGACCAGCGTGGGGGAGCGGTCGGTGAGCACCACGTTGTCGCACAGGCGCGCCTGGCAGCCGGTCAGCAGCTGACGGAATTTCTCGAAGGCGAGCATCCACATGTTGCGGCAGGCGATCACCGAGACCACCGGCTTGCCCGCGAGCAGGCGCGCGGCGAGCGGATGCTGGAGGAAGGCCGTGACGGGCTGGCTGGGCGCGAGGAACCAGACCTGCCAGGGCAGGATCACGAGGTCGAAGGCCTCGTCGCCGCGCAGCGTGAGCGGCGCCAGTGGCGCGGGGGCGAGGCCGGCCGATTCGGGGAAGGCGTCGAAGAAGCGGCGCAGCGGCCACGGATAGGGAAACGCGGGCAGCGGCTGCAAGGGTTCGATGTGGACCGCCACGCGCGGATCGGCCTGCAGGGGCGCGAGAATGCTGCGCGTGATGGCGGCAAGCTGGCCCGTCTGCGAATAGCTGAGCACCAGCACGCGTTTCACGGGTCGCGCGTGGGGCGCGTCGGGCTCGGGAGACAGGACCACTTGGGCTCGTGCGGATGGGCGTGGAAAGGCGTGGATTCTAGCAGCAGCGTGGCATTGCGGCGGCACGCGTCACGTGAAGAGGCTGTGCATGCGCGCGACCCAGGCGGCGGCTTGCGGGCTGCCCGGGGCGGGCGCCCAGGGCGCGACGTCGCGCGGGTCCAGCGGCTGGTAGGGGCCGGCCTTCACTTCGAAGATCACCGTGCCGGCGGTCAGTGCGACGACGCTGTGCCATGGGCCGGCGGGCAGTTCCATGCCGAAGCCGCCCGCGCCGCCCGCGCTGAGGCGGTGCGTGGCGGCGGGGGTGCCCGCGTCATCGAAGAAGATCACGCCAAGGCTGCCCGCGAGCACCAGCAGGGTCTCGTTGCGCGCGGGGTGGGCGTGGCGATGCGCGGCGACGTAGCTGGCCGGCTCGATGGCGTTGAAGAGGCGCTGCGCGGGTTCGTCGGGCGAGGCGTGCAGGCTGTGGTGCTGGCGCAGGCGGGGGTTGATCCGGGCCCGGGCGACCAGCGCATCGAGAAAGGCGCCGTCGAAGCACTGCGCGGCCGCCATCGCGGGATCACTCGCCGAAGGTGAAGGTCGCACCGAAATTCACGTAGGGGTTCAGACGCAGCCCGCTGCCGCTGCTGTGGGGGTCGAAGCCCGTGAAGGTGTCCTTGCAGCCGGAAAAGGCGCAGCGCTGGCCGCCGATCGCGGTGCCGACCTCGGCATTCAGGTGCCAGCCGCGCTGCGCGACGTTGGAGGTGGTCCAGCCCAGGCTGATGAACGGGGTGATGTCGAGCGCGGTGGGAGCGCTCTGCGTGGGGCGCGCGGGTGAGGCCCAGCTCAGGCCCAGCACGGTGCGGAAGCCTTCGCCGAGCACCGGCCAGTCGGCGCGCAGGCTGCTGCGGCCGTAGCTGGCGCCGAACTCGCGCCCCGGCGTGAGCGTGTCGGCGGGCAGGCTGTGGGCGGGGGCGAGAAAGCGCAGGCGCAGCCCGCGCTCGGCCGGGCTGTCGGAGAGCGAACCGCCGGCGAGATCGGGCAGGCGTAACCCGCCGCCCTCGGCCTGCGCGGTGAGCGCGGTCAGGGCAAACAGGAGGGCCGGCAGGATTCGCTTCAACGAGGGCATTTCGACAACGGGGGCGGTTCGGGGTTATGACTGGATTCTAGCCAGTCGGCGCCCGATTCCTCCCCCGCTTGCCCGCAATTACGCGACCTTCGTCGCCGCGCTGTGGGGCTGCTGCGACAGCCCCTTACTGATAGACGACCTCGACGCCTTCGGGCGTGAGCCATTCGCGCAGGCTATCGAGCAAGGGGTCTTCGAGGCGGACGCGCCAGAGCTCGCCCAGCGGCAGATCGCCTTCGGCGCGGGCGTTGCGGTAGCGGACCCGGATCGCGCAGCCGCCTTCCTCGCGCGCGCCGCGATAGTCGGCGAGCAGCGCCTGCAGGCGGCTCACGGCGGCGGGCCCGCCGCCGGCGCGCGCCACTTCGCCGTTGATGGACAGGCGCAGCACGCGGGCATAACGGCCGCGCGCCTCGCCCAGCGTGATGAGGCGCTCGGCGATGATGCGGACTTCGTTCTCGCCGGCGAAATCGTCGGGGCTGACCTTGCCTTCGACGATCAGCACTTCGTCCTGGTTGATCTTGCCCCGCGAGGCTTCCAGGACTTCGGCATACACGGTCACGTCGCGCGCGCGGCTGCCGTCGTCCAGCGTCACGAACGCGACCTTGCCGCGCTGGCCCATCTTGACGCGGATGCCGGTGACCACGCCGGCGAGCATCTGCGGCTCCCTCTTCGGTTCGATGCGCGCGAGCGGGGTGCGGATGAAGCGGCGAACCTCGGGCGCGGCGCTGTTGAAGGGGTGGCCGGAGAGGAAGAAGCCGATCGCGGTCTTTTCTTCCATGAGCTGCTGCTTCTCGCTCCAGGGTCGGGCCTCGAGGTACTCGGGGGCGATCGCGGAACCTTCGTCGCCGAGATCGAACAACCCCCCCTGGCCGGCGCTCGCGGCGGCCTGGTCGGCGGCTTCCATGGCGATGCCCACCGAGGCGAGCAGCTTGGCGCGGTGGGGCTTGCCTTCGGCCGTGAGCGGCGCGAGGGTGTCCAGCGCGCCGGCGCGCACGAGTGCCTCGACAACGCGGCGGTTGGCGGCCTTGCGGTCGATGCGCGCGCAGAAGTCGAAAAGATCGCGGAAGGGGCCGCCGGCTTCGCGCGCGGCGATGATGCCGCGCACCGCGGGCTCGCCGCAGCCTTTCACGGCGCCCAGGCCATAGCGGATGGTGCGGGCGTCGGTCGGCTCGAAGCGGTAGGGCGAGGCGTTGACGTCCGGCGGCAGCACGGTGATGCGGTTGGCCAGGGTGTCTTCGAAGAAGATCTTGACCGTGTCCGTGTTGTCGAGGTCGGACGACATCGTGGCGGCCATGAAGGCCGCGCAGTGGTGCGCCTTGAGCCAGGCGGTGTGATAGGTGACGACGGCATAGGCCGCGGTGTGCGACTTGTTGAAGCCGTACTCCGCGAACTTCGTCATGAGGTCGAAGAGCTGCTCGGCGAGCGCCGGATCGTAGCCCAGGGTGGCGGCGCCCTCGGCGATGGTCGCTCGGTGCTTGGCCATCTCCTCGGGCTTCTTCTTGCCCATCGCGCGGCGCAGCATGTCGGCGCCACCGAGCGTGTAGCCGCCGATGATCTGCGAGATCTGCATGACCTGTTCCTGGTAGACGATCACGCCGTAGGTCGGCTCCAGGCAGGCCTTGAGGTCAGGGTGGAAGTAGTCGATCTCCTGCTTGCCCTGCTTGCGCAGGATGAAGTCGTCCACCATGCCCGAGCCCAGCGGGCCGGGGCGGTAGAGCGCGAGCACGGCGATGATGTCTTCGAAGCGGTCGGGGCCGAGCTTCTTGAGAAGCTTCTTCATGCCGTCCGATTCCACCTGGAAGATCGCCGTGGTGTTGGCGTCCTTGAGGATCTGGTAGGCGGCCGGGTCTTCGAAGCCCAGGCTCATGAGGTCGGGCCGCGTGCCCGTGAGCTGTTCGATGTATTTGAGCGCGAGCTCGATGATGGTGAGGTTGCGCAGGCCCAGGAAGTCGAACTTCACGAGGCCGATCTGTTCGACGTCGTCCTTGTCGAACTGCGACACGGTGACCGCGTCGTCGCCGTCGGCGAGGTAGATCGGGCAGAAATCAGTGATCTTGCCGGGCGCGATGAGCACGCCGCCCGCGTGCATGCCTACGCCGCGCGTCATGCCTTCGAGCGGCAGCGCGAGTTCCCACAGCTCGGAGACGGATTCGCCGTCGCCGCTGTCGTTCATCATTTCGTTGATGGCGGGTTCGGCCTCGCGTGCTTCCTCTAGGCCCAGCGGCTTGTTCTGCACGACCGGGATCGCCTTGGAGAGGCGGTCGCAGAGGCCGTACGGCAGGTCGAGCACGCGGCCGACGTCGCGCACGACGGCCTTCGAGGCCATGGTGCCGAAGGTGGCGATCTGGCTGACGGCGTCGTGGCCGTAGCGGTCGCGCACGTAATCGATCACGCGATAGCGGTTTTCCTGGCAGAAGTCGATGTCGAAGTCGGGCATCGAGACCCGCTCGGGGTTCAGGAAGCGTTCGAACAGCAGGGCGTAGGCGGTGGGGTCGAGATCGGTGATCTTGAGCGAGTAGGCCACCAGCGAGCCCGCGCCCGAGCCGCGCCCCGGGCCGATCGGCACGCCGTTGTTCTTGCCCCACTGGATGAAGTCGGCAACGATCAGGAAGTAGCCCGGGAAGCCCATCTGGATGATGGTGTCGGTCTCGAACTTGAGCCGGTCGAGGTAGCGCGGGCGTTCGCGGTCGCGGTCCTCCGGGTGCGGGTAGAGCTGGGCGAGGCGCTCCTCCAGCCCTTCGCGCGCCTGGGCGACGAGGTAATCGTCGAGCGACATGCCTTCCGGCGTGGGGAACTGCGGCAGGTAGTTCTTGCCCAGCACGACGGAGAGCGAGCAGCGGCGCGCGATCTCGACGGCGTTCTGCAGTGCCTCGGGGATGTCGGCGAACAGCTCGACCATCTCGGCCTGCGTCTTGAAGTACTGCTCTTCCGTGAAGCTGCGCGGGCGGCGCGTGTCCGCGAGCACGTAGCCCTGCGCGATGCACACGCGCGCCTCGTGGGCCTTGAAGTCCTCGCGCTTGAGGAACTGCACGGGGTGCGTGGCGACCACCGGCAGCGCGAGCGAGTCGGCCAGGGCGAGCGCCTGCTGCACATAGGTTTCGGTGCCGGCATGGCCGGCGCGCTGCACTTCGATGTAGAAACTGTCGGGGAAGCGGCTGGCCCAGTCGCGCGCGAGCGCTTCGGCGGCGGCGGCGTTGCCCGCCGCGAGGGCGCCCGCGATGTCGCCCGACATCGCACCCGAGAGACAGATCAGGCCGCTGGCGGAAGTGGCGTCCAGCCATTCGCGGCAGAGTTCGGCCCGGCCGCGCGACTTGTTCTCGAGGTAGGCGCGCGAGAGCAGTTCGCAGAGCTGCCGGTAGCCTTCGCGGTGCTTCACGAGCAGCAGCACGCGCCAGGGCTTTTCGCGCTCGGCGGGGTTGGTGATCCAGGCGTCCAGCCCGATGACGGGCTTGATGCCCTGGGCGCGGCAGCCCTTGTAGAGCTTGACCATGCCGAACAGGTTGGCGAGGTCGGAAATGCCGAGCGCGGGCTGCCCGTCGGCGGCGGCGGCGGCAATGGCGTCGTCCACGCGCGTGATGCCGTCCTCGATCGAGAACTCGGTGTGCAGGCGCAGGTGGACGAAAGCGGGGGTGGCGGGGGTGATCGGATGCATGGCGCGGATTCTACCCCGCGGTGACCCGGCGCTTGGCCGTGAGGAGGCTGTTTGCCCGACCGCGAAGCAGGCGCCGGGGTGTCACATTCTTGCAACAGCGACACAAATTGATTGAGGGGCGTCCGGGGGTGACGAGTGGCACGCCGCGCAGGGGGTGAAAGCGTGCCCGTGCCGGCTTTGGGGGCGCGCGGCCGTCCGTTTTCGGGCGGGAATGGCGGGGTTTGAGCCACTTCAATCCCGCTTGCATGGGAACTGGCGCAAACCCTAGGCTGCGCCTCAGCTTGCGACCGGCGGCTTGTGGTCGGATGGGCCGAAACCTCGCTGCAGTGCGGCATTCCATGGATTCGGCGTGTCCGCAAAAGATCTCGGGTTAACCCCTAATCTTTTGTGTCAGAATTGATTTGGCACAAATTCAACCCTCCCGGGCAGGACTAAGGTTCGGTCGTCGCAAGCCAGAAGTCGTATCTCGCGCATCCGTCAACGTCACCGGTCATCGTTCTTCAGTTCAAGGTCCGGACCGACGTTGTGTTTTTTTATCCTTATGGATAAGGATGCTTGATGATGGGATTAATTGGGGTTTGTGCTTATACTAAGTGCGCGCAGTGTTTCCGGGTGCTGCTCGTGGTCATGTGGAACCGGTAATTTCAATTAGGAGGACGTGATGAGGTTTGTTCCCTCTCGTTTCGCGGTAGCTGTTGCAGCAGCAGCCGTAGCAGCCGCGCCTTCGCTGGCATCTGCCTTTCAACAGGCTCCGATGCTGGCGAACAACAAGGCTCTGCCGCCCGTAGATCAGCGTTTGCCCGAGAAGCCCCTGGTCATCAAGCCGCTTGAGCGTACCGGCCAGTACGGCGGCACCCTGCGCACCGCCATGCGTTCCAACAACGACCACAACGCGATCCTGCGTGTGATCGGCAACCAGTCGCTGGTGCGCTGGTCGCGCGACAGCCTGAACAGCATCGAGCCCAACCTGGCCACCAGCTGGGACATCAGCCCGGACGCCACGACCTACACCTTCCACCTGATCAAGGGCGCGAAGTGGTCGGATGGCTCGCCCTTCACGGCTGACGACATCCTGTTCTCGATGAACGACGTGCTGGCCAACAAGACGTTCCTGAACGCCATGCCGGCCGACTTCCAGCCCGGCGGCGAAGCCGTCAAGGTCACCAAGACCGACGACTACACCGTCGTGTTCAAGTTCGCCAAGCCGTACCTGCCCTTCCTCGAGAAGCTGGCTACGCCGGTCGCGCAATACCCGACCATGTACCAGAAGAAGTACTGCTCGCAGTTCCACGCCTCCTTCGCCAAGAAGGACGAGCTGGATGCCAAGGTCAAGGCCGCCAACGTCAAGGACTGGGCTCAACTGCTGCGCAACAACTGTGGCGACATCGAAATCCCCGCCCGCTGGTCCAACCCGAACCGTCCGGTGATGGATCCGTGGGTCATCAAGGATCCGTATTCCGGTTCCGCGACCAAGGTGGTGCTTGAGCGCAACCCGTACTTCTGGCAAGTCGATGACAAGGGCAACCAGCTGCCCTATATCGACCGCGTCCAGTTCCAGCTGATCTCGGAAGTGGAAACCATCCTCCTGGCCGCCATCAATGGTCAGCTGGACTTCCAGGTCCGTCACATCTCCGCCATCCAGAACCGTCCGGTGCTGGCCGAGAACCAGGCCAAGGGCAAGTACAAGCTCGTCCAGTCCAAGGGTATCAACGCCAACCAGGTCGGCCTGTGGCTGAACCACTCGACCCAGAACGCCAAGCTGCAGAAGCTGATGCGCTCGCACGAGTTCCGTGAAGCCATGTCGCTGGCTGTCGACCGCAAGGAAATCAACGACATCGTCTTCCTGGGTCAGGCTCAACCGTGGCAATCCGGCCCGCAGAAGGGTTCCAAGTTCTACAACGAGAAGCTGGCGACCCAGTACCTGAACCTGGATCTGAAGAAGTCGAACGAACTGCTCGACAAGCTCGGTCTGAAGAAGGGTGCCGACGGTTTCCGTTCCTACCCGGACGGTGGCCGCGTCTCGATGGGCATGATCGTCATGATCTCCAACTCGTCGCTGATGCAATCGGCTGAGCTGCTGCGCAAGCACCTGGCGAAGGTCGGTCTGGAACTGGTGATCAACTCGTCCGAGCGTTCGCTGTTCTACGATCGCGCCAACACCAACCAGTACGACATCTCGCTGGACGTGTTCTCGGGCGGTCTGGATCCGACGTTCAACCCGCGTCCCTGGCTGGCCATCCACCCGCAAGAGTCGCGCATGAGCCTGCTCTGGACCCGTTACTACCTGACCGACGGCAAGCAAGGCGAGAAGCCCTCGCCCAGCATGCAGAAGCGTCTGGACCTCTTCGACAAGTGGCAAGTCGCGAAGACGCCCGCCGAAGCCGACGATCTGTTCAAGCAGATCCTGGCTGAAGCCGCCAACGAGTTCGAAGTCATCGGCGTGGTTGCTCCGGCACCCAACACGGGTATCCGCAACGCCAAGCTGATCAACGTTCCCGCCGTGATGCCTGACGGCTGGACGTGGCCGACCCCCGGACCGTCGCTGGTTCAACAGTGGGCCTTCACGAAGTAATTCCGTAGTTCAGTAGTCCTGCAGTCCCTTTGCCTGGAGGCTTCTGCCTCCAGGCATCCCCCCCCTTGTCGAGGTTACGTTAGAGAGTCAAGCCGTGCTTAACTACATATTCAAACGCCTGCTCTCGGCGATTCCATTCATGTTCATGGTGTCGCTGACAGTCTTCATCCTGATTCAGTTGCCTCCGGGCGACTTTGTCGATAGCTACGCGGCAATGGTTGCGTCTTCCGGCGAAACCCTTTCCGCCGAACAGATGGTCGAACTGCGCAACCGCTTCGGCCTCAACGACCCGCTGCTGGTCCAGTACTTCCACTGGATCGCCGGCATCCTCAAGGGTGACTTCGGTTACTCCTTCGAATGGCAGTCCCCCGTTTCCGAACTGGTGGGCGAGCGCATCGGCCTGACGCTGGTGCTGTCGATTTCCGCCATGCTCTTCACCTGGGTTCTGTCGCTGCCCATCGGCATCTACTCCGCCGTGCGCCGCTACTCCTTCGGTGACTACTTCTTCACCTTCGTCGGCTTCATCGGCCTCGCAGTGCCCAACTTCCTGCTGGCCCTGGTGCTGATGTTCCTGGCTTCCAAGTACTTCCACCTGGACGTGACCGGCCTCTTCTCGAGCGAATACGAGAACGCGCCGTGGTCCTGGGGTCGTGTGTATGACCTGGCGAAGCACCTGATCATCCCGATGATCATCATGGGCGCTTCCTCCGCCGCCGGCCTGATCCGCATCCTGCGCGCCAACCTGATCGACCAGCTGTACATGCCTTACGTGGTGACCGCCCGTTCCAAGGGCCTGACCGAAACCAAGCTGCTGATCAAATATCCGGTGCGCATCGCGCTGAACCCGTTCGTTTCCTCGATCGGCTGGATCCTGCCGAGCCTGGTGTCGGGTGCCGTGATCACCTCGATCGTGCTGAACCTGCAAACCGTCGGCCCGATGCTGTACCAGTCCCTGATGTCCCAGGATATCTACCTGTCCGGCACCATCCTGCTGGTGGTGTGTCTGCTGACCGTGGTGGGTACGCTGCTGTCCGACATCCTCCTCGTCATCCTCGATCCGCGTATTAGGCTGGAACAGTAATGAGCGCAGAAAACAAACAAGCAACGGCGGCTGCTACCCCTGCCGCCGCACCGGCGGACGCTGCGTCCCCGACGGTCAATATGGCGAACCTGCGTGGCGGTATCGAGTACGCCTCGCAATGGCAGCTCATGTGGGCGCGCTTCAAGAAGCACCGCGTGGCCTTCTGGAGCATGTGGCTCGTCGTGATCCTCTACGTCGTGGCCGTCTTTGCCGAGTTCCTGTCCCCGTTCAACCCGGAAGACCCGAGCTCGATGACGACCTACCAGCCGCCGCAGATGGTGCGTTTCGAAGGCATCAAGCCCTACGTCAAGAAGTTCGAACTGACGCGCGATCCGGACACCCTGCGCGCGATCTACGCCGAGACCGAGGAGCGCACGTACCTGAACTTCTTCACCGAAGGCTTCGAGTACAAGATGCTGGGTCTGATCCCGACCAACATCCACCTGTTCGGGCCGGCTGACAAGAGCCACAAGATCTATCTGCTGGGCTCCGACTCGCTGGGCCGCGACATGCTCTCCCGCGTGATCTATGGCGCGCGTTTCACGCTCTCCATGGGTCTGATCGGCGTGGTGCTGTCGACCTTCCTGGGCATCATCCTGGGCGGCATCTCGGGCTACTACGGCGGCAAGATCGACTGGAGCATCCAGCGCGTCGTGGAATTCATCCTGTCGCTGCCGACGATCCCGATCTGGCTGGCACTCGCTTCCGCCATGCCGCGCAACTGGCCGCCCCACCTGGTGTACATCTCGGTGACGGTGATCATCTCGCTGATCGGCTGGACCCACCTCGCACGGGTCGTGCGCGGCAAGTTCCTCGCCATGCGTGGTGAAGTGTTCGTGATCGCCGCCAAGCTCGACGGCTGTTCCGAAGGCCGTGTGATCTTCCGTCACATGCTGCCCTCCATGGCTTCGCACGTGATCGCCGCGGTGACGCTCGCGATTCCGTCGATGATCCTGGCGGAAACCACGCTGTCCTTCCTTGGCCTGGGTCTGCAACCGCCGGCAATCAGCTGGGGCGTGCTGCTCAAGGATGCGCAGAAGATCTCCGTGATCTCGAACGCGCCCTGGCTCTTCATGCCCGGTGTCGCCACCGTGCTCGCCGTGCTGGCCATGAACTTCTTCGGCGACGGCCTGCGTGACGCGGCTGACCCGTACTCGCATTAATTCAGGATTGGGTGGTTTTACCGTGAATACTGAAAACAAAGCTTCGTCGGGTGACGTGATCCTCGACGTCAGGAACCTTCGCACCTACTTCGGTACGGGCGAGAAGGCCGTCAAGGCGGTCGATGACATCAGCTTCAAGATGATGCGCGGCAAGACGCTGTGCATCGTGGGCGAATCCGGTTCGGGCAAGTCGGTGACGGCGCGTTCGATCCTGCAGATCGTCGATCCTCCCGGCAAGATCCAGGGCGGTGAGATCTGGTACTACGGCAAGGATCCCAAGGGCCAGAACCTGGCCGCGATCCATGAGCGCAGCGCCGAGATCCGTTCGATCCGCGGCCACGAAATCTCCATGATCTTCCAGGAGCCGATGACCTCGCTGTCGCCTATCCACACGATCGGCAACCAGATCTGCGAGACCATCCTGCTGCACCAGAACGTGGATGAGGCCGAAGCCCGCGCCCGCGCCATCGAGCTGCTGCGCCGCGTCGAGATCCCGAACCCGCAGGTCGCCATCGACAAGTACACCTTCGAGTACTCGGGCGGTATGCGTCAGCGCGCGATGATCGCCATGTCGCTCGCCTGCAACCCGAAGATCCTGATCGCCGACGAGCCGACGACCGCGCTGGACGTGACCACGCAGGCCGAGATCCTGTCGCTGATCAAGGAACTGCAGACCTCCTACGGCATGGCCGTGCTGTTCATCACGCACGACATGGGCGTGGTGGCCGAGATCGCCGACGAAATCGGCGTGATGCAGAACGGCAAGATGCTGGAATTCGGTTCCGCCGAGCAGATCTTCTACGAAGCACAGAACCCCTACACGCTGCAGCTGATCGATTCCGTGCGCAAGCTGGAAACCTCGGCCCGCGCCGCGCGTGGTTCGCGTGTGACGGACAAGAAGCTCATGGAAATCCGCAACGTGTCCAAGATCTATCCGGCACGCTCGGGCTTCATGGGCCGGAAGAACCCCCCGTTCAAGGCACTCGACAACGTCTCGCTGGACGTGTTCGAAGGCGAGAACCTCGGCATCGTGGGCGAATCCGGTTCCGGCAAGACCACCCTGGGCAACTGCGTGATCCGCGTGCTGTCCTGCTCGGGCGGTGAAGTGCTGTTCCGCATGGCCGACGGTCGCATCGCCGACCTCGCCAAGGCCGGCACGCACGAGCTGCGCCAGGTCCACCGCGAAATCCGCATGGTGTTCCAGGATCCGTTCGCCTCGCTGAACCCCCGCATGACCATCGGCCAGATCGTCGGCGAGCCGCTGCTCGTGGCCGGCACCCACACGGGTGAAGCCCTGCGCAAGCGCGTCGAAGAGCTGCTCGCCATGGTCGGCATGCCGGCCGGCGCGATGGAGCGCTACCCGCACGCCTTCTCGGGCGGTCAGCGTCAGCGTATCGGTATCGCCCGCGCGCTGGCCCTGAACCCGCGTCTCATCATCGCCGACGAAGCCACTTCGGCGCTGGACGTGACGCTGCGCTCGCAAGTGCTGGATCTGCTGCTCGACCTGCAAGACACGCTGAACCTCTCGTTCATCCTCGTCTCGCACGATATCGGCGTGATCCGTTACTTCTGCGACCGCGTGGCCGTGATGTACAAGGGTCAGGTGGTGGAACACGGGCCGGCGGAGAAGATCTGCTCGAACCCGGATCACCCCTACACCAAGGCGCTGATCTCGGCCGTGCCGGGTACGCACCCGCGCGACAAGCGCATCGTGAATCGTCACCGCTACGATGCCGCTGCTGAAGGCATCCAGCTGTCCGGTTCCTGATCGCTGCCCGCTGCAAGCAAGAACGCCACCTTCGGGTGGCGTTTTTGTTTGGGGGGTGCGAAACCGGCGCTGCCTCGTGCGCCAGGGGACGCCGCCGGGGCGCTGCCAGTGCGGCATCCTGCCGTGCCGTGCCGTGCCGTGCCGTGCCGTGCCCTGCGTGCCCTGCGTGCCCTGCGTGCCGTGCCGTGCGCGGCGGGCGTGCGGGCCGGCCGTGTCCGGCCAGTTCCTCGGCGCGCGTCGCTGCCCGCCGGGCAGGCCCCGCCACCCCCGATCGTGCGAAGCCGCCTGTGCGCCGCGCCCGGGCGCCCGGGCCGGGGTTCGCCACCGTCGCGGCGCGGGGGATCGCAGCGCAAGGAGAGCGGGCGGCTGCGCGCGCGCATGAAAAAGCCGGCAGGTGCCGGCTTGGGAGGGGAGTGGAGCGCGCGCGCCTCAGTCGTCGTCGCTGCGCGTGACGCGCAGGATCTCCTCGAGCGAGGTGACGCCCGCGCGCACGCGCTGGTAGCCATCCTCGCGCAGGCTCAGCATGCCGCGTTCGGCCGCGTGGGTGCGCAGCACCTGCTCGTTGGCGCCGTCGTGGATCAGGCTGCGCGTGTTCTCGTCGAAGACCATGAGTTCGTAGATGCCGCCACGGCCCCTGTAGCCGCTTTGCGCGCAGGCGGGGCAGCCGCAGGCGCGATAGAGCGTGTGATCGGGGCCGACGCCCAGCAGCGCCTGCTCGGCGGCGTCGGGCAGATAAGGCGCGCGGCAGGCGGGGCAGAGCCGCCGCACGAGGCGCTGGGCCAGCACGCCGATGCTCGACGAGGCGAGCAGGAAAGGCTCCACGCCCATGTCGATGAGGCGCGTCATGGCGCTCGGCGCGTCGTTGGTGTGCAGCGTGGCGAGCACGAGGTGGCCCGTCAGGGAGGCCTGCACCGCGATCTGGGCGGTTTCGAGGTCGCGGATCTCGCCGATCAGGATCACGTCCGGGTCTTGCCGCAGGATCGCGCGCAGCGCGCGCGCGAAGCTCATCTCGATGCGTGAGTTGATCTGCGTCTGGCCGATGCCGTCGAGTTCGTACTCGATCGGGTCCTCGACGGTCATGATGTTGAGTTCGCGCGCATCCATCTGCGCGAGCGCGGCGTACAGCGTGGTGGTCTTGCCGGAGCCGGTGGGGCCCGTCACGAGCAGGATGCCGTGCGGCTGGGCGAGCAGGCCCAGCATGCGCGCGAGCGTGTCGGGCGGCATGCCGAGGCTGTCGAGGTCGAGCCGGTTGGCGGATTTGTCGAGCAGCCGCAGCACCACGCGCTCGCCGTGCGCGGTGGGCAGCGTGGATACGCGCACATCCACGGGCCGGCCGGCGAGCCTCAGCGTGATGCGGCCGTCCTGCGGCAGGCGCTTCTCGGCGATGTCCAGCCCGCCCATGATCTTGATGCGCGAGACGATCGCGGCATGCAGGCCGCGCTGCGGCTCGATCACGTCGCGCAGGCTGCCGTCGATGCGGAAGCGCACCGTGGCGCGCGTTTCGAACAGCTCGAAGTGGATGTCGGACGCGCCTTCGCGCAGCGCTTCGGTCAGCAGGGCATTGATGAGGCGGATGACGGGCGCATTCTCTTCTGCTTCGAGCAGATCCTGCGCCTCGGGCATTTCCTCGAGCAGGCTGGAGAGGTCGACCGAGCCGGCGATGTCCTCGGCCATGCGCGAGGCATGTCCGCTGCCTTCGTTGAAGGCTTCGGCAAGACGCTGCTGGAACGCCGCCGGGGCGAGCACTTCGAGGTCGAGCGCGCCACCCGCGTTGCGCTGCAGCTCGGCCAGCATGGCGAAGTCGCCGCCTTCGCGGAAGCACACGAGGCGGCGGCCCGTCTCGTCGGGCGCCGTGTCGAACAGGCCGTACTCGCGCGCATGCGCGAAGCTGATGAGGCGCGCGCTCATGGTGCCTTCGGCGCTTCGGCGGGCTGGCTCGCGGCCGGCACGGGCGGCGTCTCGGGCAGGGGCGTGGCCGGCGCGGCGTCGGCCGGGCGCGCGTCGCCGCGCTCGGGCAGCAGGGTGGGCGGCACGTCGGGCAGAACCCAGCTCTGCGCGGGGTTGTATTCGCCCTGGCGCGCGCGCAGGTAGTCATAGCGCTGGTTCGCCAGGCGTGCGTTGGCCTCGCCGTCGCGCAGCACCGTGGGGCGCAGGAAGACCATGAGGTTCACCTTCTGGTGTTCGCGCGAGCGGTAGCGGAAGAGCTGGCCCAGGATGGGGATGTCGGAGAGCAGGGGCACGCTGTTGTCGGCGTTGTTCTGGCGGTCCTCGATGAGGCCGCCGAGCACCACGATCTGGCCGTCGTCGACGAGCACCTTGGTCTCGATCGTGCGCACCTTGGTGGCGATGCCGGTGCCGCTGGTATTGACGGTGTTGTCGATGCTGGAGACTTCCTGCGCCACGTTGAGCGTGATCGCGCCGCCCTCGGAGATCTGCGGCCGGATCTTGAGCTTGATGCCGATGTCCTTGCGCTCGACCGTCGTGAAGGGGTTGGTGTTGGCGCTGGAAAGCTGCGTGCCGGTGATGATCGGAATGTTCTGGCCGACCACGATGCGCGCCTCTTCGTTGTCCAGGGTCTGCAGGTTGGGCGTCGAGAGCACGTTGCCGTCGCCCGACTTCTCGATCGCCGAGGCGATCATGCCCAGCGAGGCGGTGCCCTTGGTGGGGTCGCCGTTGAAGATGCCGATGTTGAAGCCGTCGGGAATCGTGGGCGCCGTGTTGCCGGCGAGGGCGGTGCCGATGGTGGCGATGTTGTTGGCATTGCTGCTGGGCGCGAGCGCGGAGATGATGCCGCCGCCGATCTTGGCGTTGGCGCCCGCGAGCATCCACTGGAAGCCGAACTCGCCCGCCTTCGAGACGTTGACCTCGGCGATCATGGCTTCCACGAAGACCTGCGCGCGGCGCACGTCGAGCTTCTCGACGATCTCGCGGATGTCGTTGTAGATGCGGTCGGGCGCGGTCACGATCAGCGAGTTGGTCATCGCATCGGCCTGGATCATCACGTTCACGCCGTCGATCTTCACGTTCGTGGCGGTGTTGCCGGTCGAGGTCGTGTTCTGCGGTGAGCTCGAGGCCGACGTGCCACCGCTCGTGCTGGTCGTGGTGCCGGTCGAGCTCGCGGTGGTCGTGCTGCTGCCGGTGCTGGCGCCGCTGCCCGAATCCTGGCCCGTCAGGATGCCGCGCAGCGTGGCCGCGAGGCGCGTGGCCTCGGCATTGCGCAGATACACCACGTGCATCGCGCTGCCGGCCGCGCCGGGCTTGTCGAGCATCTCCACGATGTTGCGGATCTGGCTGGCGTGCGCGGCGGTTGGCGCGCGCACCAGGATCTGGCTCGCGCGCGTGTCGGTCACGAGCATCACGCGCCTCACGCCCTCGGGCACCGGCGCCGGCGCGGCGGTGCCCTGCAGCACCACTTCCGGCATCAGGCGCGCGATGGTCTGCGCCACGTCCAGCACCGAGGCATGGCGGATCGGCAGCGCGAAGAGATCGTTGCCCGGCGGCTGGTCGATGTGTTCGAGCATGCGGTTGATGCGCGCCAGGTTCTCGGCGTAGTCGCTGATCACGAGCACGTTGCCGGCCTGGTAGGCCGCGATCACGCTGTTGGCGCCGAGCAGCGGGCGCAGCACCTGCGCGAGCTGGGTGGCCGACTCGAAGCGCAGCGGATAGACCTGCGTCACGAAGCGGTCGACCGCCGGCACGCTGGTGCGGCCCACCACGGGGCTGCCGTGCTGCTTGGCCTCATTCTCGCCCACCACCTTGATGACCTTGCCGTTATCGACGAGGGCGATGCCCTGCTGGCGCAGGGCGCTCTGGACGATGGGCAGCACCAGCGCGCGGTCCACGGGCTGGTTGGAAACGATGTTGACCGTGCCCTTGAGCTTGGGGTCGATCACGAAGCTCTTGCCCGTGATCAGCGTGACGGCCTTCAGCGTCGCTTCGAGATCGGAATTGACGAAGTTCAGCGTGACGGGATCGTCGGCGGCATGCACGCTCAGCGCAAAGCACATCAGCGTGGCGGCCGCGAGGGTTTTGAGTTTCATGGCGTGATCTTGAAATTGATTTGCATGGGCTTGCCGTCGCGCAGGATCTGCATGCTCACGTCCTGTGCCTGGCTGAAGTGGTGATACACGAGCGAGATATCGGCCAGCTGGCGGATCTCGCGATTGTTGACCTGGCGGATGATGTCGCCGTCGCGCAGCTCCAGCACGCCCGCGAGCGGCTGCTCGGCGGCGGAGGTGATCTGGATGCCGCCGCTGGCGAAGTTGGCGAGCCCCTTGTCCCACGCGCCGAGGTTGGCGCTCTGGGCCATCGTCGTGAGGCGTCCGCGCGACACGCTGGCTTCGCTGGTGGCTACCGGCTGCGCGGCCTCGGGCGCCGCGGCGGGTGCGGGGGCCGTGCCGGCGGCCTGCGCGGCGGGGGCCGAACTGGGCGCGTTGAAGAGATTGGCGTCGCCCGGCGCGGGGAAGGCCAGCTCCATGCGCGTGCCGTTCTGGTCGAAGACCGCGCGGTCGGGCAGCACTTCCACGAGGCGCAGATCGCTGCGCGCGAGAGTGCCGGTCTGCACCGCCACCGGGGTCGCCTCGATGCCGCCGATCAGGGCCACGCCATTGCGCCCCGCGATCACCGCCACGAGTTGCAGGTTGCTCAGCGGAGCCGCTTCGGCGGGGCCGCTCGCGTCGGCCGCGAACCAGCGCGCCAGCGCGCGGCGCGAGGCCGCGCCGTCTTCGGCCGGCGGCGCGGGGAGTGCCAGCGCGGGCTCGGCGCTGCGCCAGCCGATGACGGTGGCGATGAGATGGGCCGACGCCCAGCCCAGCGCGACGAGGCCCAGGAGCGTCAGCGCGCGCACGGCGAAGCGGGCATCGGGGCGCCAGCGCAGGGGCGACCAGGCGGGGAATGTCAGACGATTGGATTTCACGGCGAAAATTTAACGTGTTCCGGGTTGAGTTGGGCGGATTTGACGCATTGCGGCATCAGGATGGCCCCAGTTTGCTGCGCCGTGCCCACAGCAGGGTGGGCAGCCGCGTGCCATCGCGCAGGAGCAGGGCCTGGTAGGCGGTATGCATCTCGTTGAACCAGGCGTCGATGTCCATCAGGAAGTAGCGGCTCTGCACCGTGAGCGCGTCGGTCGCGATGCCTCCCCGGACGCCCGCGGGCAGCGCTTGCGTGAATTCGTTGAGGGTCTTGAACGGGTTGCCGGTGCGCTGCGCCACAAGCGCGGCCGCGTCCCCCGCCGTGAGTCCGGCGACGGTGGCCTGGAGCGCTTCGGCGGACGCGAAATTGACGTTCAGCGGCGCCTTCTCGGGCAGCACCGCGAGCATCTGCTGGAAGCGCCCCTGGCTTTCGGCGGGCAGCGCGGCGATGCGCAGCAGCTCGGCAAGCTCGGGCGTACCCTCGGGTTCGCGCTGCCGGAGGCTCTGGAACTCGCGCAGCACGCGGACCAGCTCGCCGGGCGAGAGTTCGAGCGCGCGCGCCACGCGCGCCACGCCCGCGTCGTCCTCGCGCAGGCTCACGCCCTGGGCCGGCAGCAGGTTGGTGAGGTTGTAGCGCCCCTGCAGCTCGGTGATGCGGCCCGCGACCTTGCCTTCTTCCACGGCGATGGGCGGGATGGGGATGGTCCAGGGTTCGAGCAGGTTGTCCGACGTCGTGCGCCGGGCGTCGTCGCGCAGGGTCAGGCGCCCCATGTCGATCGCGGCCACGGCCACGCCGATGGCCATCGTGAAATTGTTGCGGTTCTCGATCTGGCGCATCCAGAGTTGCTGGCGCGCCGTGAACAGCAGCGCCAGCGCGGTGACGATGGCCACCACGAGCAGCGAGACGATCAGCGCGACGCCGCGCTGGCGGCCGGGAGCGGGCGGGCGGCGCTTCACGGGATGTAATAGACGCGTTCGAACTCGCCGCGTCCCTCCAGCGTGAGGCGCAGGCGCAGCCCGTGCGGGCGGGCCATGTCGGCCAGGTTCGCGCCCGTGGGCCAGCGCGCCTGGGGGGCGTTCTTCTCGTCGATGAAGACGAACTCGCAGCGGCTCACGTGATCGAGCAGGGCATAGGGGGCGGGGCGCGCCTCGACGGGCACCGAGGCCGCGGCGGTGTAGGGCAGCGGCGGGAACTCGAGCGTGAGGCGGCCGTCGGCGATCAGGTAGCGCGTGTGCAGCGGTTCGTTGTCGTTGCCGAAGCGCACCAGATCGAGCTGGCAGCGCGTGCCTGCCTCGTTCGAGCTGCCCTGCACGGGGCCGCGCCGGCGCCCGTCGGCATCGGTCCACACGCGCGGCGCGAGCTGCGTGAGATCCATGTTGAGGCGCTCGAAGACCAGCTCCAGCTCGCGCCAGGCGCGCATCTCCGCGTCCAGCCGGGCCTTCGCGCCGGTCATGAGATCCAGCCCGCGCCAGGCGAGCAGGGTCACGACCGCGAACACGGCAAGCGCCACGAGGACTTCGAGCAGCGTGAAGCCACGCGCGGCGCGCCGCCTCACCGGGTCACCCGCGACACGTAGGTGATCTGACGCGCCACGATCTCGTCCGGGGCGTCGGCCGGCGACACTTTCACTTCCATGCGCCGGAAGGACAGGTTGGGCGTGGGGCCGATCTCGCGGACCCACGTGAACTCGAAATTGCCCTCGCGGCTGCGTCCCTCGGCGGCACCCATGTCGGGGAAACTGCGCGTGGCGAGGACCTCGTTGACCACGTTGGACGCCACCCAGCCCCCCAGCGTGCGCTGCTGCAGATCGCGCGCACGCTCGGCGCCGAACACGCTCGCGCGGATCGCCGCGCCCAGCGCGATGCCGATGATCGCCAGCGCGACCAGGGTCTCGAGCAGGGTGAAGCCGCGCTCAGTCCGCACGCGTGGCCTCCGCATCCACGCTCACGCGGCCCAGCGCGTCGCCTTCGACGCGCAGCGCGCGGGCGCGTCCCTGCACCACCAGGACGAACGGATCGGTCATGCCGTCGGCATTGAAGACGAGGCGTTCGCCCAGCGGCCGGGGCTGGCCGTTGACGGTCTGCGCGACGATGCGCACGTCTTCGCCCAGCGCGCGCGGCGCGAGTTCGCCGGCGTTCTGCGCCAGCGCGAACCACTGCTGGCGCGCCGTGTCGCCGCGCCAGAACTTGTAGCCCTCGCCGTCGGTCGAGAACGCCAGCGGCTGCCCCGCGTACACGGCTTCGTCGCGCGCGGCTTCCAGGCGCAGGCCGAGTTCCTCGGCACGCGTGCGCGTGACGCGCTCGCCGCCGTCGTCCAGGCGCACCACGGCGATGCCCAGCACGATGCCCAGCAAGGCCATCACGACGAGGATCTCGAGCAGGGTGAAGCCGGCGGCGCGACGCGCGACGGAGGGCAACGGCAGGAGCATGGCGCGGCGGCGGGCCGGGTTCAGGGGGCCCAGTTGCCCACGTCGGCGTCGAACCCTTCGCCGCCGGACTGGCCGTCGGCGCCGTAGCTCATCACGTCGATGTCGCTCTTGAGGCCCGGGTTCAGGTAGAGATAGTCGTTGCCCCAGGGGTCTTTGGGCAGGCGTTCGAGGTAGCCGCCGCTCTTCCAGTTGGTCGGAGCCTGATCGCCGTCGGGGCGCGACACGAGCGCCTGCAGGCCCTGGCTCTGGTTGGGGTAGCGCCCGTTGTCGAGCTTGTAGAGCTTGAGCGCGGCGACGATGGAATTGATGTCCTGCTTCGCGGCCACGACCTTGGCCTCGCTCGGGCGGTCCATGATCTTGGGCACGATCAGCGCGCCGAGGATGGCGAGAATCGACACCACGACCAGAATCTCGATGAGCGTGAAGCCTTTGTTCCTGCGTTGCATGGAAGATCTCCTACTTACTTGACCAGTTGATTCATTTCGAACACCGGCAACAGGATTGCCAGCACGATGAACAGCACCACGCCGCCCATCACGAGCACGACCGCGGGGCCGAGCAGTTGCGAGAAGGTTTCCACCTTGCGCGACAGCCCCGCCGATTGCTCGGCCGCGGCGCGTTCGAGCATGGTGTCGAGGCGCCCCGTGGCTTCGCCGCTCGCGACGAGGTGGACAAGGATGGGCGGAAAAGATTGCGCCGCGGCGAGCGCGCGCGCGAGCGACATGCCCTCGCGCACCTGGCGCGCGGCCTGCTCGGCGGCGGCCCTGAGCGGCAGGTTGCTCATCACGCCGCTGGCGGCCGCCATGGCCGTGAGCACCGGCACCCCGCTGCCCGCGAGGATCGCCAGGGTGCTCGCGAAGCGCACCGTCTCGGCGGCGCGTTCGAGCTTGCCGAACCACGGCACGGTCAGGCGCCAGGCATGCACGCGATGGCGGAAGTCCGGGTTCTTCAGCGCGCGCCAGAACAGCAGCGCCGCCAGCAGCGCGGCCAGCAGCAGCCAGCCGCCCCAGTTGCCCAGGAAATGACTCACCGCGAGCAGCAGCCGCGTGGGCAGGGGCAGTACCTGCTTGGCCCCCTGGAAGACCTGCACCATCTGCGGCACCACCCAGGTCAGCATGCCCACGATCACCGCGACGGAGACGAAGATCACGATCGCCGGGTAGATGAAGGCCATGGCGAGGCCGGACTTGAGTTCCTCGCGCCGCTCCAGGTAATCGGCCAGGCGCGCGAGCACGCCCGGCAGCTTGCCGGACTCCTCGCCGGCGCGCACGAGGGCCCGGTAGAAAGGCGGGAACACGCGCTCGAAGCGGGCGAGCGAAGCCGACAGCGAGAGGCCCGCCGCGATGTCCTGGCGGATCAGCGTGAGCAAGGTCTGCTCGCGCTTGTTCTCCGACTGTTCGCCGAGCACGTTGAGCGCTTCGTCGATCGCGAGGCCCGCGTCCAGCAAGCCCGCGAGCTGGCGCGTGAGTGTGGCCAGATGACCGCCGCCCAGGCGCAGGCGGCGCCCCGCGCCTTCGCGCTCCTCGGCGAGCTCGAGCACCGCGAGGCCCTGCTCGCGCAGCAGCGCACGCGCCTGGCGCGCCGAATCGGCCTCGACCCGGCCGCGCTGCAGGCGTTTGCCGTCGGCGCCCAGCGCCTTGTAGAGATAGCCGGCCATGGTGTCAGCGCGGGTAGGTCAGCACGTAGTCGTCGCCCTCGCGCGGCAGCGTGGCGAGCAGCGGCGAGAGGCCCGGCAGGTCGGTTTCGGGGCGCAGCAGCAGGCGTGCGCGACCGGTCCTGCCTTCGAAGCTGCCGCTGCCCTGGATCTGCAGCGGGCCGTTGAGCGTGGACAGATCGACCTTGCCCGCGCCTTGCGCCGTGATGTCGGCGTTGAAGCGGTAACTGCCGATGGGCGTGAGCTCGCCGGCCATGGCCGAACCCGCGCGCTGCAGGCTGCCCGTGACGTGGATGGGGGCGTTGCGCGCGACGCGCGGGCTTTCGAGTTGCAGGTCGCCGCGCAGGCGCACGCCCGTGAGCATGGGGTTGAATTGCGCGAGCGGCTCCACGGGCAGCGCGAGGCGCACGTTCTCGAGTGCGAGGCCGCCCACGCCGGCCGTGGCGCGCAACTGGCCGGGCTGGCCGGCATGTTCGCTGCGCAGGTTCCAGGCGATGCGCCCGCGCAGCAGCGCGCCGGCATCGAATCGCCAGGCGAGTTTCTGTTGCGCCACCAGACCGTTGATGCCGAGCGCCGTGGCGCGCCCGTTCCAGAGGCTGCCCTCCACGCCCGCGAGGCTCACGGTCGCGGGCAGCAGGCGTACCGCGAGGGTGGCCGGGAAGTTCGCGATCAGGAAAATCAGGGCGAGGGCGGCGACGCTGAGCGTCCAGCGGGTCGTGCGGCTCATGGGCGACGCTCCAGGATGGCGGTCAGTTCGGCGGTGCCCGGGGCATCGCCGCTGCGCAACTGCAGGCTCGCCACGCGCGACCCCGAAGCCAGGCGCAAGGCGTTGAGCTGGCGCAGCAGCACCTCGCCGCCCGCCGGCGCCAGGCGCGCTTCGACGCGATCGGCCGCGAGGCCGCGCAGCTCTGCCTTCACGCCCTGATCGGCGAGCAGGCGGAAGAGTTCGCTGCGCAAGTCTTCGGACGAGCGCACGGGCGCGGCCGGCGCCGCCGCGCGGCCGCCCGCGGCGATCTCGTAACTGTTGAGCAGCAGTTCCGGCAGGCGCCGGTCCAGCGTGGCGATGCGGGTCTGCACGGCCTGCAGGCAGGCGACGTAGAGCGCGATCAGCAGCACCGCGCCGCCACACGCGAGGATGAGGCGCTCGCGCGGGTTGCGGGCCTGCCAGTATTGCAGCGCCTGACCCCGGAGCTGGAGCAGTTTGTCCTTCACGACTGGCCTCCGGCGCGCAGGTTGAGGGAGATCTGGGTCAGCCCGGTGTCGGTCGAGCTGCTTTCGAACGCGATGCGTTTTTCCTGCAGCACGCGCTTGAGCTGTTCGGCATCGGCCACCGTGAGCGTGAGGCGCAGGCGGCCGTCGTCGGACTCGATGCGGCGCGGCCGCAGCGTGAGGCCGGTCTGCGCGGCGAAGCCCGCGAGCGCGTCGAGCGCGTCGGCGCCTTGGCGCGCGCCGCCCTGGCCCTGGCGCCATTGCAGGATGGGGTCAACGATGGGCACGCCCGGGCGCGCGGCCGCGAAGTTCTGGCGGATCGTCTGGCGCAGGTTCGCCTCCTGGGCCACGAGCTGGCGCCAGGTGAGCACCTCGGCGAACAGATGGACGAGCGCGGCGGCCACGACCAGCAGCAGCACGGGGCGCAGCACGGAAAACGAGAAGCCGCCCGCGACGCGGCGCGTGCGCGGCAGGCCGGCCAGCAGGTTCACGCGGTGCGTGGCGGGGGGCGCGGCGAGCGGGTCGGGCTGTTCCTCCAGCGCCTCGCCGCCCAGCGCGGCCAGCAGCTCGCGCGAAGGCAGCAGGCCGTGTTCGCCCGTGGCGCGGCAGAAGGCCCAGCCATCGGCGGTCTGCGCGAACTGGCCGGGCGCGAGCAGGGCCTGCTCGGGCGTGATGCGGGCGGGCACGATGCCGCTCGCGGCGAGCGTGTCGAGTTCGCCGTCGAGCCAGGCGCGATCGGCGACCCACACCGTGAGGCGGTTCGCGTCGCGCGCGCCGCTCACGACGAGGCTCCGCTCGAGCGCGCCGAGCACGCGGTCTTCGAGGGCCTGGCGGATCAGCGCGGCTTCGTGGCGGCCGGCGACGGGCACGTCCAGCCGGTGGGCGGTCACGCGGCTCGCGGGCAGAACGAGATCGACCTGTTCGGCATCGGGCAGCGCCGCGATCCGGGCACTGCCGCGCGCGCTCAGCGCACCGGTCGCGTCGAAGGCGACCCAGGCGACTTCTCCGGCGGGCTCTTCGGGCCGCAGGCGGAAGCGCAGCAAGGCGAAGCGGTGGTTCATGGGGCGAAGCCAGGAGGCGAAAAGCGCAAGTATAGGGACAAGCGCGCAGGCTGCCGCAGAGTTTCGTGGCATTTGGGTGCGCCCTGTGTGGCACTGTTGCGACCGGCATTACGTTGCCGGCCGCAAGCACAAAGCCTCCGCCGCCGGGTGGCAGAGGAGGCTTGCCCGGGAGCAGTGGCTTACCGGCTCGTGAAGGAGATCCTGCCAGCGCCTGCGCCTGCGATCACCTTGGTCGCGGCGTTAGCCGCGCTCTCCGCCGTGTAGGCGTAGAAGTCGGCCGGCTTCGCCTGCGGCGCTCCGCTTGTCGCGTTGCTGGCGAACCACGGCGTAGCGGTCCAGGTGACGTTGGTCGTGCTCACGGTCGAAAGGTCCACGCTGGCGCCATTCAGGGTGTTTCCAATGCCGTAGGCATACGCGCCGCAGAGATCGGTGCTCATGCCCGCGAGCGCTGCGCAACTGGTGGTCTTGCTACTGGTCACGGAGGACGAGCCATAGATCGTGGCCGCGGTGGCCGCGCCGCCGGTAAGGGCGAAGGCGTTGTTCTCGATGTAGAGCTTGCCGCCCTGGCCGGCCACGACGCCGGCCGACCACTTGTAATCGGCCGATGAAGCGAGCGTGCCGTCATAGTAGTTGTTGAAGACGTGCACCATGCCGTAACGCACGCGAGGCTGGCGTTGCTTGATGTTCTGCCAGTAGTTGTTGTGGAAGGTGATGCGCAGCGCCGCCGGATTCTCGGCGTTGAGCGCAGCCGTGTCGGTTCCGCCGATCAGATTGGTCTTGTCGTGGTCGTGGAAGTGGTTCCACGACACGGTGACGTAGTTGGCCCGTTTCGTGATGTCCAGCAGGCCATCGTGGTGCTGGACTTCCATTTCGGCCAGGTTGTAGGGCGCGGCGAAGACTGGCGGATAGAGCTTGTCGGGGCGCGCGCCGTCGGAGAAGCTGTTGTGGTCGATCCAGACGTGGGTCGCGTGCATCACCGAGATGTTGTCGTAGGCCGAGTTCCAGCGTCCGCCGGAATCGGTCGGATCCCATTGCGGGAAGAAATCGAATGCATCCTCGAAAGTGAGATTGCGGATGACCACATTGTCGCTGGGCGCGCTTTCGGATCCACCAATGACGAGCGTGCCGTGCACGATGGCGGCGTCGTTGCTCACGCCCAGGATGGACGTGTTCGAGGGCACGCCGAGCATCACGACCTTCTTCTGGTTGGCCGCCGCGCAGGCGCGCGCCACTTCCAGCGGATCGCCGCTCTTGTCGACAGCGCTGGTGCCCCAGCTGCCGTTCGGATCGTAACGGTTCTTGTAGGCGTCGAACGTATAGGTGGCCGACACCGTGACCGTGCTGCTGTTGTAGCTGAAACTGGTGCCCTGGGCGCAGATGTAATCGGACTCCGCGAGTTCGGTACCGGCCTTGTTGGTGTTCAGGCTGATGCGGCCGGACACGTAGATGATCTTCTTGCTGCTGTCGGGCGAGCCGCTCTGGATGCTGCCGTCAGCATTGATCTGCGCCGTGTTGCCGTAGAGCGCCTGAATGAGTTCCGCACGGGTGGTCACGGTGTAAGTCTTCGCGCTGCTCGCGCCTTCGCCACCCGTCGTGGCGGCCGTCGTGCCCGTGGCGCCGTAGTAGGGCGCCGCTACCGATGCCCAGCCGGTCACCGTGTTGGGTGTTGTCGCGGGGGCGGAGGACGAAGCCGAGGAGGAACTCCCCACTCCATCCTGCTTGCCGCCGTCGCTGCCGCCACCGCCTCCGCCGCCGCAGGCGGCGATGAGGCCCGCGGCGATCAGAAGGCTGAAGATTCCCGTGTTGCGTGCTGCTGTCATGTCGTGCCACTCCTCCGAAGATGCGCGTATGGCTGCCCGCGCCTGCGCATGAACGGCGGCGGGCAGGGGCATCGGCCAGCGATGCCTCTCTGCCCGCCATGATAGGACGGCGGCGATGTGTTGTTATCGGAAACATGGCGCCAACGGCGCGAAAACATGACGAGGTGTCGCATGCCGGCGCCGCGTGACGCGGCAGGCGTGGCGCTCGCGCCGCGTCAGCGTGCCGGCGGGTGGCTGCCGGCCCAGGCTGGCAGGGGGACGGCCCGGTGCAGCACGTCCTCGCGCAGCCAGGCGGCGGCGCGGCGCGCGCGCCCGGTCACGGTGGCGAGCGGCAGCTGCTGGTAGTCGTCGTTGAAGACCTCGAAGCTGTAATCGCCGCCGTAGCCCAGGCGTTCGAGGCGCAGCACGATCTCGGCGACGGCTTCGCTGTGCGCGCCTTCGCCGGGGAACACGCGGAAGGTGCGCGCGGTGGTCATGCGGTCTTCGAAGCTCTGCGTCTCGCGCCACATGAAGTCGGAGAGCTGGACGAGAAAGATGCGCTCGGGGTCGAGTTCGTCGAGCGCGTCCAGCGGCGTGCGCGCGGCGAGGATGTGGTAGGAGTCGATGCCGGCGCCCAGGTTGGGCATGTCGGCGCGGCACACGATGTCCCACGCGGTGGTGTATTCGTTGATCGTGCGGCCCCACGACAGCCCTTCGTAGGCGACGCGGATGCCCAGCGGCAACGCGAGCATGGCGAGCTTGCGCAGGTCGGCGGCGAGGATCTCGGGGTCGTCGCTGGCGTGGCGCGACACCGAGGAGCAGGCGAGCAGCACGGGGCTTTCGAGCGCGGCGCACATCTCGAGCATGGCCTGTGCGATGTCGACCTTGTAGCCGTGCAGCGCGCCGGCGAGGCCTTCGAAATCGCGCAGGACCTGGAACCCCGTGGGGCGCAGGCCGCTGGCGCGCAGCGCGGCGACGGCGCCGGCGACGCCGCCGGGGTGGCCGGTGAGGTCGCGCGCGCCCAGCATGACCTGGCTGAAGCCGGCCTCGGCCATGGCGGCGAGGCGGGCTTCGAGCGGCCCGGCCAGCGTGATGGTGTCCATGCCGAAGCCGGCCAGGGCGTCGCGGCGGGCATGTGCGGCGGGTGTGTTCATGACGGGCTCCGGGGCTGCAGGACGAGTTCGAAGGCGACGCCGCCGAGCACGGTTTCGGTGAGGGCGCCGCGATCTTCGGGGTGCAGCGCGGCCGAGTCGACGAAGCGCACGCCGCGCGCGCCGAGCTGGCGCACGGCGTCGGCCACGTCGGGGACGCCGATGCCGATGCGCTGCAGGCTTTCCTGCGGCATGTCGAGGTCATCGTCCCAGCCCAGCGGCTCGACGAGTTGCCACAGGAAGGCGCCGCCGGGGCTGCGCATGAGCCGGCCCTTGGGCAGGATGCCGAAGCGTTCGTGCGCGGGCACGGGCGTGAAGCCCAGCAGGCGCTCGTAGTAGGTGTGCCAGTCGTCGACGCGCCCCGGCCCCACGTACTGCACCACGCCGAAGTAGCGCATGCCGGCCAGCGCCGGGGGCGCGGGGTCGGCGTCGGCGACGGGCAGGAAGTCCACGTCGTAGATCGAGAATTCGCGCCAGCGGTCCACGAAGTAGAAGCGGCTGCCGCCGGGGCCGTGGATCGCGGGGATGTGCAGTTCCATGGCGCGCGCATGGCTGGCGACGTCCCACGCGCCGAGCGCGAGGCAGCGCGCGTGCGCGCGGCCGGCGTCGTCGACGCGCAAGGCGATCGCGGAGATGACCGGCGCGCCGCCCTCGGTGGCGCTCACGCGCGCATCCTCGGGGTGGGCATTGACGACGAGGTTCATGGCGCCCTGGCGATACAGCAGCACTTCGCGCGAACGGTGGCGCGCGACGAGGCGAAAGCCCATGGCTTCCAGCGCCTGTCCGAGCGCGTGGGGCTGGCGCGTGGCGTACTCGATGAACTCGATGCCTTCCATGCCGAGCGGGTTGTCGCTGGCGGGGATGGCTTCGCGGTGGGCGGGGGTGTCGATGTCCGGTGTCATGAGACGTTCTCCTGGCGGGGCGGGCCGTCCAGCTGCGCGAGCGCGCGCAGCCGCGCGGGCGTGGTGGTGGGCAGGCCGAAGAATTCGAGGTAGGCGGGAATCTGCTCGAAGAGCATGTCGGTGCCTTCCTGCGCGCGGCAGCCGCGTGCAAGCGCGGCGCGCAGAAAGGGGGTGTGCTCGCGCAACACCACCTCGCCCACGAAGCAGCCGGGGTCCAGGCGTGTCACGTCCAGCGGCAGGGGGTCGTCGTCGTGCATGCCGAGCGGGGTGGCGTTCACGACGAGTCCGTGCCCCGCGGGGTCGGCCTCGCCGGTGCGCAGCCGCAGCGCGGGGTAGTGCGCGCGCAGGCGCCGGCAGAGCGCTTCGGCGCTCTCGGGGCGGGCGTCGAAGAGGCTGATCGCGGCGACCCCGGCCGCCGCGAGGGACGCCGCGATGGCCGAGCCCACGCCGCCGCACCCGGCCACGAACGCTTGCTGGCCGGCAAGCTCCACGCCCTTGCGGCGAACGCCGCGCACGAAGCCTTCGCCGTCGAACAGGTCGCCCACGAGACGGCCGTCGGGCGCGCGGCGCACGGCGTTGCAGGCGCCCGCGACGCGCGCGGCCGGCGAGGCGGCATCCACGAGCGCCAGCGTGCTGACCTTGTGTGGCATCGTGATGAGCGCGCCGTGGATGTTCTCCAGCGTGAAGAGCGCGGCGAGCAGCGCCGGGTAGGACGCGGCCCGGCACCCCATGGGCACCACGACGGCATCGATGCCCGCGTGCGCGAAGTAGGGGTTGTAGATCATCGGCGACTTGAAGGTGTGCGTCGGGTAGCCGATGTGGGCGATCAGCCCGGTCGAACCTCGGATCATCATGGCGTCTCCAGCGGGTGGCGCGGGGCCGCGCGGCCCCGCGGGCGCTCACTTGCGCAGGCGGTCGAGCTCGGAGAGCATCTCGCGCACGGTCTCGGGAATCGCCTCGCCATTCTTGGCGAGCACCGGCTTCATGCGCTCGCGCAGCTTGGCCACTTCGGCCGGGGCGAGTTCGGTGGCCTGCATGCCGGCCTTGCGCAGTTCGGCGAGCGTGCCGGCGTCGGCCTCGCGCGCCACCTGGCGCTGGTACTTGCCGGCTTCTAGCGCGGCGTCCTGCAGCACCTTCTGTTCGGCCGCGTTGAGCGTGTCCCAGACCTTCTTGCTGAAGATCACCGACTGCGGGTTGTACTGGTGGTTGGTGATCGTCAGGAACTTCTGCACTTCATAGAACTTGTTCGCGAGGATCACGCTGAGCGGGTTCTCCTGCCCGTCCACGGCGCGCTGCTCGAGTGCCGTGTAGAGCTCGGTGAAGGCCAGCGGCGTGGGGTTGGCGTCCAGCGCCTTGACCCAGTCGAGATTGATCGGGTTCGGAATCACGCGCAGCTTGAGGCCGGCGATGTCCTCGACCCGGCTGATCGCGCGGCGGCCGTTGGTGATCTGGCGGAAGCCCAGCTCCCAGTAGGCGAGGCCGACGATGCCCTTCTCGGCGAGGCGGGCGTGCAGCTTGCGGCCCAGCGGGCCATCGACGACGGCATCGGCCTCCTTGCCGTTGGCGAACAGGAAGGGGAAATCGTAGATCGCGAAATCCTTCACCTGCGACGCCAGGATGCCCGAGTTGAGCACCACGATCTCGATGGTGCCGCCCTGCAGCGCGCTCACGTTCGAGGTGTCGCTGCCGAGCACGCCGCCCGGGAAGAGGTTCACCTTCATCTTGCCGCCCGACCTGGCGGCCACGAGTTCGGCGAATTTCTCGCCGCCGGTGACCAGCGGATGGCCCTTGGGGTTGGCCTGCGAGAGCTTGAAGGTATGGTCGCGCACGGCCTGCGCGGACGCCGCGCCCGGGGGCAGCGCGAGCGTGGCCGCGAACAGCGCGGCGAGGGTATGGCGGAAGAGCGGGTTCATGGCTGGGTCTCCTGGAGTCTGCGCGCGCTTGGTGTGGCGCCCGGCCGCGGCGCACGCTGCGCGGCCGGGCATGGGAAGCGCTTTCAGTGCCCGCCGTAGAGCCAGCGGGCGGGCACCATCACGAGGTCGGGGAAGAGCACGAGCAGGAACAGCACCGCGAACTGCGCGCACATGAAGGGCAGCACGCCGCGCGTGACCTGGTCCAGGCTCACCTTGCCGACGCCGGCCACGGTGTTGAGCACCGTGCCCACGGGCGGCGTGATGAGGCCGATGGCGTTGTTGATGACGAAGAGCACGCCGAAATACACCGGGTCGATGCCCGCCGCTTTCACGACCGGCATCAGCACGGGCGTGAGCAGCAGGATGGTGGGCGTGAGGTCCAGCGCCGTGCCCACCAGCATCACCAGCAGCATGATGGCGACGAGCAGGAGCTTGGGGTTGTCGAGCAGCGGCTCGAGCAGGCTCACGACCTGCCCCGGCAGCTGCGCCACGGTGATGAGCCAGGCCGTGACCATGGAGGCCGCGACGAGCAGCATGATGACCGCGCTCGTGCGCGAGGCGGCGACGAACAGGGGCAGCAGGCTGCGCAGGTCGAGTTCGCGATAGACGAACAGCGAGATGAACAGCGCATAGACGGCCGCCACCACGGCGGCCTCGGTGGGCGTGAAGACGCCGAACTTGAGGCCGAAGATGATGATGAAGGGCAGCACCAGCGCCCAGGTCGCGTCGCGCAGCGCGGCCTTCACTTCCGCGCGGCTCTTGCGCGGCGGCGGCGTGATCCGCTCGCGTCGCGACAGCCACCACCAGGTCAGCCACAGCGCGAGCCCCAGCAGCAGCCCCGGCACCACGCCGGCAAGGAACAGCCGCGTGATCGACACGTTGCCCGCCACGCCGAAGACCACGAAGGCGATGCTGGGCGGAATGACCGGCGCGATGATGCCGGCCGAGGCGATGAGGCCGGCCGAGCGCGCCTTGTCGTGGCCGGCCGCGATCATCATGGGCAGCAGCAGCGCGCCCAGTGCGGCGGCATCCGCCACCGCCGAACCCGACAGCGCGGCCATGATGCAGGCGGCGAGGATCGCGACGTAGCCCAGCCCGCCGCGCACGTGTCCCACCAGCGCCATCGCCAGGGCGACGATGCGGCGCGAGAGGCCGCCGGCGTTCATGATCTCGCCGGCGAGCATGAAGAACGGCACCGCCAGCAGCGGAAAGCTGTCGGCGCCGTTGATGACGTTCTGCGCGAGGATCTGCGCGTCGAACATGTCGAGCTGCCACATCAGCGCCACGCCGCAGATCAGCAGCGCGAACGCGATGGGCACGCCCAGCGCCATCGCGCCGAGCAGGGAGACGAGGAACACGGTGAGCGTCATGGCTGGCTCCTCAATGCGCGGCGCCGGGGCGCGGCGTGTCTTCGCTCTCCTGCGTGAGCGGGAGGTCCGCGTCGGCCGCGCGGCCGCCGAGCAGGCGGGCGAGGTCGCGCAGCAGGATCAGCGCCGAGAGCAGCGCGAACGCCACGCCCGAGGCGTAGAAGCCCGCCACCGGCACTTCCATGACGGCGCTGGTGGTGCCGAGATTGATGCGCACCTGCGCCAGCGCGCCGCTGAAGATCAGGCCGCAGACCGCGAGCATGAGCAGATGGGCGACGATCAGGCAGGCGCGGCGTGCCGCGCGGGGCAGGGCGGCGACCACGATGTCGGTGCCCAGGTGGCGCCGCTCGGCGAGCGCCACGGCCGCGCCCAGAAAGGTCATCCACACGAAGAGCCAGCGCGAAAGCTCTTCCGACAGGCTGATGCCCGAGTTGAATGCGTAGCGCAGTACGACGTTGCCGAACACCAGCACGACCATCACGGCCAGCATGCCGGCCACCAGCCCGTCGAGCAGGCGGCAGCAGGCGTTGAGGAACCTGTCGAGCATGTGAGTCTCCTTCATCTCTGTGGCGCGGAGGCCTCTGCCGGGCTCTCGTGCCTGTCGGGGCGGAACAGAATGTACGAACTGGTTAATTCCTTGTCGGACGCGCGTGGGCGGTTGAGCGGGGTGGGCGTCTCCTTGGGGGATGCGGTTCAGGCGCGCACGTGGCGCAGGATCATGTCGACGATGCTGGCGCGGCGGGCGGCCAGCGCGCGCGGCGTGCTGCCGTCGCGCTTGAAGATGAGGTCGAAGGTGTGCTGGTTGGACACGTTGAAGAAGCACAGCGCGGAAATCGAGGCGTGCAGATCCAGTGCGTCCAGCCCCGCGCGGAACACGCCGTCGGCCACGCCCCGCTCGTAGAGTTCGCGGATGGCCGCGATCGCGGGCACGTTGAGCTTCTGGATGATGCGGCTCTGCGCGAGGTACTCGCCGCGCAGGATGTTCTCGGTCATGACGAGGCGGATGTAATCCTGGTTCTGCCAGTGATGCTCGAAGGTGAAGTCCACGAGCCGCGCCAGCGCCGCTTCGGGCGGCTGGTCGGCGAGGTGCAGCCCGGCTTCGGTCTCGCGCATGCGGCGGTAGGCTTCCTCGAGCACCGTGCGGTAGAGCTTTTCCTTGCTGCCGAAGTAGTAATAGATCATGCGCTTGCTGGTGCGCGTGGCGTCGGCGATGGCGTCGATGCGCGCGCCGTCCAGCCCCTTGGCCGCGAACTCCTGCGTGGCGGCCGCGAGGATCTCGGCCATCGTGCGTTCGGGGTCGTTGGTGCGCGCGGGGCGGGCGGGCTCCTCCCGCAACGTCGCGCGGGCCGCCGCGCTGGCGACGCGCGTCGGGCGGGCCGGGCGCATGGGCGCCGGCGGTTGCGGGGGCGAGGTGTCGTCGCGCAGCGGCATGATCTCAGTGCATCTCCAGGGGCAGGCCGACGTAGTTCTCGGCCAGCGCGGCCTGTGCGGCCGGGGATTCGAGCAGCCAGGCCAGCTCGGCGTCCTGCATGCGTTCGGCGAAACCCGTGGCGTCGGGAAAACCGTGCATCAGCGACGTGAACCACCACGAGAAGCGCTCGGCCTTCCACACGCGCGCCAGCGCGCGCTCGGAGTAGCGGGCGAGGCCTTCGTCACTGTGCGCGTTGTAGTGCGCGTCGAACGCGTGGGCGAGAAAGCTCACGTCGGAGGCGGCGAGGTTGAGGCCCTTGGCGCCCGTCGGCGGCACGATGTGGGCGGCGTCGCCGGCCAGGAAGAGGCGCCCGAAGCGCATCGGCTCGGTCACGAAGCTGCGCAGCGGGGCGATGCTTTTCTCGAGCGCGGGGCCGGTGCGCAGCTGCGCCGCGGTGTCGGGGTCCAGCCGCAGGCGCAGCTCGGCCCAGAAGGCGTCGTCGCTCCAGTGTCCGGGCTGGCTGTCGAGCGGGCATTGCAGGTAGTAGCGGCTGCGCGTGGGCGAGCGCATGGAACACAGCGCGAAGCCGCGCGGGCTTCTGACGTAGATGAGTTCGGGTGAGACCGGCGGCACGTCGGCCAGCAGACCCAGCCAGCCGAAGGGATAGACCTTCTCGAAGGTGCGCAGCGCGGTGGCCGGCACGCTGGCGCGGCAGACGCCATGAAAGCCGTCGCAGCCGGCGATGAAATCGCCGCGCACCTCGTGCGTGGTGCCTTCGTGCGTGAAGCGCACGCGCGGCGCGGCGCCGTCGAAATCGTGCACGCTCACGTCGTGCGCCTCGTGCACGGTGGGCAGGCCGGCGGCACTGCGGGCGGCCATGAGGTCGCGCGTGATCTCGGTCTGCCCGTACACGGTCACGTGCCGGCCGCCCGTGAGCGCGGCCAGGTCGATGCGGTGGCGCCGCCCCGCCACGCTCAGCGCGATGCCCTCGTGGGGCAGGCCTTCGGCGTGCAGGCGTTCGCCCACGCCGGCGGCGGTCAGCGCGTCGGCCGTGGTCTGCTCGATCACGCCCGCGCGGATGCGCCCCAGCACGTGCGCCGCGCTCTGGCGCTCGACGATCAGGGCCTCGATGCCGGCCTTGTGCAGCAACTGGCCGAGCAGCAGGCCGGCCGGGCCGGCGCCGATGATGATGACCTGGGTGCGGGTGGGAAGGGGCATGGAGGCTCCGGTTGGCGTCAGAACGATTCGGTGTCGATCTCGGCGAGGCTCGCGGCGTTGTAGCGCTCGCCGTGGATGCGGTCTGGCGCGAAGATCGCCGCCAGACGCGCGTGCGTGGCGGCATCCAGGCGCAGGGCCGCGGCGGCCACGTTGTCGGTGAGATGCCCGATCTGCGTGGTGCCGGGGATCACGCTCACGACTTCGTCGGCGAGCAGCCACGCGAGCGCGAGGCGGGCGAGGCTGCAGTCGAGCGCGGCGGCAAGGGGGCGCATCTCGTCGAGGAGGGCGAGATTGGCGGCGTAGGCGTCGGGCGCAAAGCGGGGCATGGAGAGGCGGATGTCGCCCGCTTCGAGGGTGGCGGGGTCGCGCAGCGCGCCGAAGTAGCCGCGCGCGACGGGGCTGAAGGCGACGAAGGCGATGCCCAGCTCGCGACAGGCCGCGAGCGTGCCGAGTTCGGGGTTGCGCGACCACAGCGAATACTCGGACTGCAGGGCGGCGACGGGATGCACGGCATGCGCGCGGCGCAGCGTGGCGGCCGATACTTCCGAGAGCCCGATGGCGCCGATCTTGCCTTCGCGCACGAGGTCGGCGAGCGCGCCCACGCTGTCTTCCACGGGCACGGACTGGTCCCAGCGGTGCAGGTAGTAGAGGTCGATGTGGTCGGTGCGCAGGCGGCGCAGGCTCGCTTCGCAGGTGGCCTTGAGCGTGGCGGGGCGGCCGTCGATGACGCGCCGCCCGTCCATGCCCTGCATGCCGCATTTGCTGGCGAGCAGGAACTCGCGGCGGTGCGGGCCCAGTGTGCGGCCGACGAGTTCTTCGTTGGCGCCGAAGCCGTACAGCGCGGCGGTGTCGAAGAAATCGACGCCCAGATCGAGCGCGCGCAGCAGCAGGGCGCGCGCGTCGTCCTCGGCGGGTGGGGTGCCGTAGGCGTGGCTGAGATTCATGCAGCCGAGGCCGACGGCGAGCACTTCGCGGCCGGCGATGGAGCGGGTCTGGGCGGTCATGGCATGGGGGCCTGCTGGGGTGATGAGGGACGTGCCGCGACCCGCGCGGGCCGTGGCACGCCGACTTTACCTGGCGCCCGCGTACTTCGCGATCAGCCCGCGCGTGCCGTCGAGCATCTGCTGGCCCTTGTAGCCCTTGCCGTCCATCTCCTTCACCCAGTCGGCCGAGAGTCGGTCGCCCACTTTCTTCCAGTTCGCGAGTTCGGCGGCGGGGATCACGTTGTGGGTGTTCTTCAGCGTGGTCTTCCTGCCTTCGATGTCGGCCTGCATGAAGGCGCGCCCGGCGGCGGCCGAGGTGGTGGGGCCGCTGTTGTCGTCGATGACTTTCTTCAGCTCGGGGGCCAGGGCGTCGTACTTCGCGCGGTTCATCGCGAGCACGAAGGTGGAGGTGTAGAAGGCCGCCTCGGCGGGGTCGGTCTCGGAGTGATACTTCACGAGTTCGCCGATCTTGACCGACGGCACGACTTCATACGGCACCACGGCGCCGTCGATGACGCCCTTGGAGAGCGCGTCGCCGACCTGCGGCACGGGCATCGACACCGGCGTGGCGCCCAGCATCGCGAGGAAACGGTTGGTCATGCGGGTGGGCGCGCGCAGCTTGAGGCCGCGCAGGTCGGCCATGGTCCTGACCGGCTTGCTGGTCATGTGGAACACGCCGTCGCCATGCACGTGGAAGGCGATCGGCTTGAAGTCGCGGATCTCGTTCTGGCTGAACTGCTGCGTGTAATCCCACAGGGCGCGGCTCGTGGCCTCCGGGTTCTGCATCACGAAGGGCAGCTCGAAGGCTTCGAGCGAGGGGAAGCGCCCCGGCGTGTAGCCCGGCAGGGTCCAGATCACGTCGGCGACGCCGTCGCGCACCTGCTCGATGAGCTGCGGCGGCGTGCCGCCCATCTGCATCGAGGGGTAGATCTGACACTTGATGCGCTGGCGCGAGTCCGCCGCGATCCGGTCGCACCAGGGCTGGATGACCATGGTCTGCGCATACGAGCTGGCGGGCAGGAAGTGATGCACCTTGAGCGTGACTTCCTGCGCGAAGACCGCCGGCGCGAGGGCCAGCACGGCGGGCAGCGCGCAAGCACGCAGGATCGTGGCGGGTGTTTTCATGGTGTTGTCTCCTTCTTTTCTCTCTCGGGGTGGGGCGGGCTCAGCTCATGACCTGGACCAGCCACAGGGTCAGCGACGGGAACAGGATGAGCAGCGTGAGACGGAGGGCGTCGGTGGCGAGGAAGGGCAGCACGCCGATGTAGGTTTCCTTCATCGGCACGTCCTTCGCGAGCCCGTTCATGATGTAGACGTTCAGCCCCACGGGCGGAAAGATCATGCCGATCTCGCACACGGTGAGGATCAGGATGCCGAACCAGAGCGCCTTGTCGGTCGGCATGAGGCCGAAGAAATCCATGCCCATGATGACCGGGAAGAGCGTGGGCACCGTCAGCAGGATCATCGACATCTCGTCCATCACGCAGCCCAGCGCCACGTAGAAGAGCATGATGCCGGCCATCACGAGCACCGGGTCGAGCCGCAGGTGGGCCACGATGTCGACGAGCTGGGCCGGCAGCTGCGAGAGCGCGAGCGCGGCGTTGATCATGTCCGCGCCGATGAAGATCAGGAAGATCATGCCGCTCGTGCTGGCCGCGCTGCGCACGGCCTGCACGAAGCGGTGGTAGGTCATTTCGCGGCGCAGCAGCGTGATCGCGAAGGTCAGCAGCATGCCGATCGAGGCGCCCTCGGTGGCCGTGAAGAAGCCGCCGTAGATGCCGCCGAACACCACCGCGAAAATCGCGAGGATGGGCCACACGCCGAGCGCGCTGGTCATGAGTTCGGCGCGGGCGGCGGCGCGCGCGGGCGGTGCCTGCTCGGGGCGCAGGCGCACCATGATCGCGATCACCGCGATGTAGCCGATGGCCGCGAGCAGCGCCGGCACGTAGGCGGCCAGGAACATCCGCGTGATGTTCTGCTCGGTCAGGATCGCATACACCATCAGCGTCACGGAGGGCGGCAGCAGTACGCCCATGGTGCCGCCCGTGGCGAGGGCGGCCGTGGCGAGCCGCCCGCTGTAGCCGATGCGCCGCATTTCCGGATAGGCGACCTGCGCCACGGTGGCGGTGGTGGCCACGGTGCTGCCCGAGATCGAGCCGAACGCCGCGCACGCCAGGATGCCCGCCATTGCCATGCCGCCGCGAAAGCGTCCGAGCAGCGCGTTGGCGAAATCGAACACGGCCTTCGAGAGCCCGCCCTGCACGGCAAAGGCGCCCATCAGCATGAAGAGCGGAATCACCGAGAGGTCATAGACCGACACGCGCCCATACACCGCGCCCTTGAGATGGGCGAGCAGCGGGTGCCAGCCCGAGAGCAGGATGTAGCCGATGGCGCCGGGCACGAACATGGCGACCGCGATGGGGATGCGCACCGCCATGAGCACGAGCATCGTCGCGAACACGCCGAGGCCGATGGAGAGCGTGCTCATGCGCGGGGCTCCGTGCGGGCGCCGAAATGCCCCGCGCACTGCACCGCGCCGATCAGGCAGCACAGCGCGAGGCCCGGCAGCATCAGCAGATAGGGCAGCCACAGCGGCAGATCCATGAGCATCGTGCGTTCGCCGGCGGCGTGCATGGCGATGCCGCCCACCGCGACGCGCCAGAGGATCAGCGCGAGCACCAGCGTGTAGAGCGCACAGCCCGCGAAATCCATCCAGCGACGCGTGGCGGGGCGGGCGTTCTGCGTGAAGAAGTCGACCATGATGTTGGCGCGGTGGATCTGGGTGTAGGGCATGAACATGGTGACGACGACCGCCGCGCCGAGCTGCACCAGTTCGATGTCGCCGAAGATCGGGTGGGCGAAGAACGCGCGTCCGATCACGCTCACCGTGGTCATGCAGGCGATCAGGATCAGCACGCCGCCGCCGATGGCGGCCGTGACGTCGCACAGCTGCCACAGCATGCGTTCGGCCGGGCGGGTTCCGGGGGGCGGGGTCATGGCGTGGGCTCCGGGGCGGTCAGCGTTGCGCCCGCAGCTGCTGCTCGAGCGCGTGCAGGACTTCGTAGCAGGGCAGCACGCCGGCCACGCTGGCTTCGGGTTCGCGGCCCTCGCGGATGGCGGCGAAGAAGGCGCGATCCTGCAGCTCGATGCCGTTGAGCGAGACATCCACCGTCGAGACGTCGATCTTCTGCTCCTTGCCGTCGACGAGGTCGTCGTAGCGCGCGATGTAGGTGCCGCTGTCGCCGATGTAGCGGAAGAAGGTGCCCAGCGGCCCGTCGTTGTTGAACGACAGCGACAGCGTGCAGATCGCGCCGCTGTCGGCGCGCAGCTGGATGCTCATGTCCATCGCGATGCCCAGTCCGGGGTGGATGGGGCCCTGCATGGCGCTGGCCTGCACGATGCGTCCGCCGCTCTGCCAGGCGAACAGATCGACCGTGTGGGCGGCGTGGTGCCAGAGCAGGTGGTCCGTCCAGCTGCGCGGCTGCCCCAGTGCGTTGATGTTGGTGCGACGGAAGAAGTAGGTCTGCACGTCCATCTGCTGGAGCGTGAACGCCCCGGCCGCGACGCGCCGGTGGACCCACTGGTGGCTCGGGTTGAAGCGGCGCGTGTGGCCGCACATCGCGACCAGCCCGGTCTCGCGTTGCAGCGCGACCACCGCGTGGGCGTCGGCGAGCGAATCCGCGAGCGGGATCTCCACCTGCACGTGCTTGCCGGCGCGCAGGCACTGCTGCGCCTGGGCCGCGTGCAGGGGCGTGGGGGTGCACAGGATCACCGCGTCCAGCCCCGGCAGGGCAAGGCTTTCAGCGAGGTCGGCGGTACTGTGGGCTATGCCGTAGCGGGCCGCCACCTCGCGCGTGCTGTCGGGTTCGCGGCTCACGAGGGAGACGACTTCCACGTCCGGGATGTTGCGGATGCCTTCCAGGTGCTTGATGCCGAAGGCGCCGGCGCCGGCCAGCGCGACCTTGATGGGAGCTGCCATGTTCAGGATTCCTCCGTTGCGTCCGGGGTGCGCGCGCGGGCTGTGCCGTGGTCGCGGGGGCGGGCCATGCGCGGGCCGTTCATGTTTCTTCCAGGATCAGGTGGCCGACGGCCGTGTTCGAGGCGGGCACGTGGTAGAAGCGTTGCGCCACGCGCGGCGCCGCGCCGCCCGCGACATCCGCCATCGCCGCGCGCGCGATCAGCCACATCACCAGCTCGATGCCCTCGGAGCCGGCCTCGCGCACGTACTCGACGTGCGGCACCTGGGCGAGCCCGGCGGGGTCGGCGATGAGCCGGTCGAGGAAGGCGTTGTCCCAGGCGCGGTTGATGAGGCCCGCGCGCGGCCCCTGGAGCTGGTGGCTCATGCCTCCGGTGCCCCACACCTGCACGTCCAGATCCTGCCCGAAGGATTCCACCGCGCGGCGGATCGCCTGCCCCAGCGCGAAGCAGCGCCGGCCCGAGGGCACGGGGTACTGCACGACGTTGACCGCGAAGGGGATCACCGCGAAGGGCCAGCGGAAGTCGTCGGCCGGCGGCTGCCCGCACATCAGCGAGAGCGGCACCGTGAGCCCGTGATCGACGGACATGCGATTGACGAGCGTGAGGTCGAAGTCTTCCTGGATCACGCTCTGCGCGATGTGCGCGGCCAGTTCGGGATGCCCCTGGACGGCGGGCACCGGGCGCGGGCCCCAGCCTTCGTCGGCGATCTCGTAGCGCGCGGCGGTGCCGATGGCGAACGTGGGGATGAGGTCGAGGCTGAAGGCGTTGGCGTGGTCGTTGTAGATGAGGAACACGACGTCGGGCCGGCGTTCGCGCAGCCATGCGCGGCCGGGCTCGTAGCCCGCGAAGAGCGGCTGCCAGTAGGGCTCCCGCGTCTTGCCCAGGTCCATCGCGGCGCCAATCGCCGGAACATGCGAGGTGAATACGCTGGCGGTGATGCGGGCCATCATTCGGTCTCCTTCCCGGGGGGGCGGTCCTGCCAGTCGGACAGGTAGCGGTTGCCTTCGATGGCGCGGCCGCCGCGCACCATCATGTCGCGATAGGCTTCCTCCGACATGCCGGTCATGCTGCCCGCCATCTGCTGGAAGCTGCGGCCGTCCGTGGCGCCGATCTTGGCGAGGAAGTAGATGTTGCCGCCCAGCGCGATGCAGCGGTTCAGGTCGCGGTCGAGCACGGCCTGCTTCTGCGCTTCGCTCATCGGCCATTCGTCGAGATAGGCGCGCTCGTCGGTCTTGAAGCGGGTGCGGTTCGCGGCCGACATCAGCGACATGCAGAACTGGTTGAGCCAGTAGCCCAGGCGCGACTGGTCGGCGTCGAAGATCGTGGTGCCGGGAATGTCCCGGTAGGGTTTGTCGAGTGGCATCAGGCGGGCTCCTGGCGTGCGAAGCGGGCGGGCCGGCGCGGGCCGGCGGCGCGGGGCGGTGTCATGCGCGCTCCTCGGGCCAGTAGAGGCGCATCGGGTTGTCGACGAGCAGCTTCCGCTGCAGCGCGGCGGTGGGCGCGATGTGGGGAATGAAATCCACGAGCAGGCCGTCGTCGGGCATGTGGTCCCTGAGGTTGGGGTGCGGCCAGTCGGTGCCCCACAGCACGCGGTCGGGAAAGGTCTCGACGATGTGGCGCGCGAACGGGATGACGTCGCGATAGGGCCGGCGCTCGCCCGCCAGCGCGGGCGGGCCCGAATGCGACAGGCGCTCGGGGCAGCTCACCTTGCTCCACACGTTGGGGTGCTCGCGCATGAAGCGCTCGAACAGCGCGAAGCCGGGGTCGTCCAGTGGCTTCGTCACGTCGGGCCGGCCCATGTGGTCGACGACCACGGGGGTGGGCAGCGCCGTGAAGAAGTCCCACAGCCCGGGCAGGTCGGCAGCCTCGAAGTAGATCACCACGTGCCATCCCAGCGGGGCGATGCGGCCCGCGATCTCCAGCAGTTCGTCGCGCGGCGTGACGTCGACCAGGCGCCTGACGAAGTTGAAGCGCACGCCGCGCACGCCGGCTTCGTGCAGTGCGCGCAGCTCCACGTCGCTGATCGCGCGGCGCACGGTGGCAACGCCCCGCGCGCGGCCCCGCGCGGCGATGCAGGCATCCACCATGGCGCGGTTGTCGGCGCCGTGGCAGGTGGCCTGCACGATCACGTTGCGGGCGAAGCCGAGGTGGTCGCGCAGGGCGAAAAGCTGCTCGCGCGAGGCGTCGCAGGGGGTGTATTTGCGCTCGGCGGCATAGGGAAAGCGCGCGGCCGGCCCGAACACGTGACAGTGCGCGTCCACCGCGCCAGGCGGCAGCGCGAAGGCGGGGCGCGCCGGGCTGGCATGCCAGTCCAGCCAGCCGGGGGTCTTTTCGAAGGAGGGCGCGGAAGACGGGTTCATGGCGTGGGGCTCAGTCGAGGTATCTGAGGCCGGCCTTCTCGAGGCCTTCGCGCATCTTGTAGAGGTCCAGCCCCAGCACGCCGGCGGCGAAGCGCGCGCGCTTGCCGGCCTCGAGCGCCTCGCGTGCCTCGGCGGCGTCGGCGACCTCATGGGCCTGCGCGGCCGGTACCACGACGACGCCGTCGGTGTCGGCGATCACCACGTCGCCCGGCTGCACCAGCGCGCCCGCGCAGACGACGGGCACGTTCACCGAGCCCAGCGTGGCCTTGATCGTGCCCCTGGCATGAATGGCCTTGGAGAACACCGGGAATCCCATCGCCTGCAGGGTGTCGACGTCGCGCACGCCGCCGTCTATGACCAGCCCGCGCGCACCGCGCGCCTGGAACGAGGTGGCAAGCAGGTCGCCGAAGAAGCCGTCGGCGTTGTCGGTCGTGCACGCCGCCACGGCCACGTCGCCGGGCTGCAGCTGTTCGGCCGCGACGTGCATCATCCAGTTGTCGCCGGGCTGCAGCAGGATGGTCACGGCCGTGCCGCAGAGCTTCGCGCCCGCATAGACCGGACGCATGAAGGGCTGCATGAGGCCGCTGCGGCCCAGTGCTTCGTGCAGCGTCGACACGCCCAGGCGCGAGAGCCGCGCCACGGCGGCGGGGTCGGCGCGCACGATGTGGCGCCTGACGACGCCGAGCGGGCTGGAGGGGACGTTCATGGCGGGCTCCTTATCGTCCGCGGGCCTTCAGCGCCGCATCCAGGCGGGGATAGACGCGGCGGGCATTGCCTTCGAAGATCTTGTGGCGCGCCTCGGGCGCGATGCTGGCGGCATCGATGTAGCGGCGCGTGTCGTCGTAGTGATGCCCTGTCTCGGGATCGATGCCGCGCACCGCGCCTATCATTTCGCTCGCGAAGAGGATGTTGTCGATGGGAATCACGCGCGTGAGCAGATCGATGCCCGGCTGGTGGTAGACGCAGGTGTCGAAGAAGATGTTGTCCAGCAGGTGCTCGGCGAGCAGGGGCTTGCCGAGTTCCTGCGCGAGGCCGCGATAGCGCCCCCAGTGATAGGGCACGGCGCCGCCGCCATGGGGGATCACGAAGCGCAGACCCGGGAAGTCGCGGAAGAGGTCGCCCGTGAGGCACTGCATGAAGGCCGTGGTATCGGCGTTGATGTAGTGCGCGCCGGTGGTGTGGAAGCACGCGTTGCAGCTCGTGCTGACGTGCACCATGGCCGGGATGTCGTGCTCGACCATCTTTTCGTAGAGCGGATACCAGTGGCGGTCGGTCAGCGGAGGCGAGGTCCAGTGGCCGCCCGAGGGGTCGGGGTTGAGGTTGATCGCCACGAAACCGTACTCCCTCACGCAGCGCTCCAGCTCGGGGATGCAGCTGGCGGGGTCGACGCCCGGCGACTGCGGCAGCATCGCCGCGCCCATGAAGTGATCGGGAAAGAGCTGGCTCACGCGATGGCAGAGTTCGTTGCAGATCGCGGCCCAGGTTGATGACACCTGGAAATCGCCGACGTGGTGGGCCATGAAGCTCGCGCGCGGCGAGAAGAGGGTGAGGTCGCAGCCGCGTTCGCGCATGAGCCGCAGCTGGTTGGTTTCTATCGATTCGCGCAGCGCGTCGTCGCTGATCTGCAGTTCGCGCACGGCGGGCCGCTGCGACGGCGCCGCGATGCCCGCGATCTGGCGCGCGCGCCAGGTTTCGAGCGCCTTGGGCGCGGTGGTGTAGTGGCCGTGGCAGTCGATGATCATGGCGTGTCCCCGCGCTCAGTGGCCGGCCCACACGCTGCGCGGCACCATCACTTCGCCGCGCATGAGCAGCCGCGCCGTGCGCAGCAGCGCCGCGCGCGTGATGACGCCGGCATCGGCGGGGTCGCTTTCGAGTTCGACCGAGAATTCACCGCTGGGATGCTCCACGGCCAGCGTGCGCGGGTTGCCCGCCGGGATGCGCGCGATGCCGGCGGTGACGCTGCCCGGCAGCAGGCAGGCGGTGCCCACGGTGACGGCCGCGAGCACGCCGATCGCATCGTGGCAGACGTGCGGAATGAAGCTGCGCGTGGTGATCGCGCCGCCCGCGCGGGGGGCCGAAACCAGCGTCATCTTGGGATAGTTCCTGTGCGCGACGTCACCCAGCCCCATGGCGTGGCCGCATGCCAGACGCAGGCGTTCGAGGCGGGCCTTGAGCGCGGTGTCGGCATCGAGTTCGGCCACGCTCTCGTCGCCCCGGCGGCCCACGTCGGCCGCGCGCACGATCACCAGCGGCATGCCATTGTCGATGCAGGTCACGTCCAGGCCGTCGATGTGGTCGAGCGTGCGCCCCGTGGGCAGCAGGCCCGGCGCGACCGAGCCGGCGGTGTCGAGAAAGCGGATCGTGATGGCGGCGGACGTGCCGGGCACGCCATCGATGCGCGCGTCGCCTTCGCAGGCGACGACGCCGGCCGGCGTGTGCACGGTGATGTCGGCCGCCATGCCCGTGTTGCGCGTGAGCACGCGGAAGGTGCTGGTGTCGCCCTGCGGCGCGAGCAGGCCGCTTTCGAGCGCGAACGGCACCACGGCGGCGAGCATGTTGCCGCAGTTGGGCGTGGTGTCTACACGGTCGGAGCCGGGCTGGAGCTGGGCGAACAGGAATTCCAGATCGATGCCGTCCTGCGCGGCGGGGCTCACGATGCCCACCTTGCTGGTGAGGGGGTGGGCGCCGCCGAGGCCGTCGATCTGGCGCGCGTCGGGCGAGCCCATCACGGCGAGCAGCACGCGGTCGCGCGTGGCGGTGTCGGCGGGCAGGTCGGCGGCCTTGAAGAAGGGGCCGCGCGAGGTGCCGCCGCGCATGAAGAAACAGGGAATCGCAGTCTGCGAGCTGGGGCTCATGGGGCTTGTCTCCTGGCCGGCTCTCTGACGGAGCCTGACGACTGTCCATGCAACGATGGGCGCATTGTGCGCAGCGCCGGCACGCGGCGTAAGGCGGGCGGTGGACTAGCTGATATGCCGTTTCGTTATGGCTGCGCGGTCGATATACAGGAAAAACCTTACCGCTCGTGGATTGCCGCCCGCCCGCGCGGGGCCCGACAATGCCCCGCGCGCCCCGTCCGGGCGCCCTGGTGGAGCGCCACAGGCATGGATCTCAGGCAACTCGAATACTTCGTGCGCGTGGCCGAACTGGGCAGCTTCACGCGGGCCGCGCAGGCGCTGGACGTGGCGCAGCCGGCGCTGAGCCGCCAGGTGCGCCAGCTCGAGGTGGAACTGCGCCAGACCCTGCTCGTGCGCAATGGGCGCGGCGCGCTGCCCACCGAGGCCGGCAAGCTGCTGCTGGAGCACGGGCGCGCGATCCTGCACCAGGTGCGGCGCGCGCAGGAGGAACTTTCGCGGGCGCGCGGCGGTTTGTCGGGCCGGGTCGCGGTGGGCATGCCGCCCAGCGTGGCGCGCATGCTCACGGTGCCGCTGGCGCGGGCCTTCCGTGCGCAGCTGCCCGAAGCCCAGCTGTCGATCAGCGAGGATTTTTCGGTGGCGCTGCAGGAAAGCCTGCTGATCGGTCATACCGACATCGCGGTGCTCTACAACCCGGCGGCCGTGCCGGCCCTGGAAACGGAGTTCCTCGCCGAGGAGCCGCTCGTGCTCGTGGAGAGGCGTCCGCCGGGTCTGCAGGAAGATCCGCCGCCGCCGCCCATCACGCTCGACGAGCTGCTGCCCCTGCCGCTCGTGATCCCGCGTCAGCCCAATGCCAATCGCATGCTCGTGGAAGCCGAGTTCGCCGCGCTGGGCGCGCGCCCGGTGATCGCGCTGGAGGTCGACGGGGTGGCCGCGATCCTTGATCTGGTGGCCGACGGCGTGGGGCATGCGGTGCTCTCGCGCAACGCGGTGCAGCGCTCGATCCGTGCCTCGGCCTACGCCGTGCGGCCCATCGTGCGCCGCTCGGGCGAGCAGCTGCGCATCCACGTGCACACGGCCGTGAGCGCCCTGTGCCCGGTGACGCGCGCGCAGGCCCGCACGCTGGAGCTGATCCGCCGTCTCATCCTCGAGACGCTGGCCTGAGCGCGCGCGGCAGGCGCACGCTCACGCACAGGCCGGTGCCGTCGGCGCGGTTCTCCAGCGCGAGACCGCCGCCGTAGAGCTGCACGAGATCCTGCACGATGGCGAGCCCCAGGCCCGAGCCCGGCGTGCTCTCGTCGAGCCGCACGCCGCGCTGGCGCGCGTGTTCGAGCTGCGAATCCGCGATGCCCGGGCCGTCGTCGCGGATCTCCAGCACGAGGCTTGCGTCTTCGGCGCGCAGGTCGATGTCGATGCGCGCGCGCGCCCACTTGAAGGCGTTCTCCAGCAGGTTGCCGAGGATTTCCTGCAGATCCTGCTCCTCCCCCGCGAACAGCACGGGCGGCCTTGGCGCGGCGAAGCCGACCCTCAGCGCACGCTCGGCGAAGGCGCGTTCGAGCACGCGCAGCACGCCCGCCAGCGTGAGCGCCACGTCGGTCTGCTGGCCCGGCAGACCCCGCGAGGCGGCGGCGCGGGCGCGCGTGAGGTGCCAGTCCACGTCGCGGCGCAGGCGGGCGATCTGCTCGCGCACGTGCTCGGCGGGCACGGCGCGGGCTTCGTCCTGCGCCTGGCGCGTTTCGTTCTCGAGTACCGCGAGCGGCGTCTTGAGCGCATGCGCGAGGTTGCCGGCCTGGGTTCGCGCGCGTTCGACGATGGCGGCGTTGGCGGCCAGCACCTGGTTGAAATCCTCGACCAGCGGCTGGACTTCGGCCGGGAAGCGCCCCGCGAGCCGGGTGCTGCGGCCTTCGCGAACGTCCTTGAGCGCGCGCTGCAGGTCGCGCAGGGGGCGCAGGCCCACGCTGACCTGGGCCCAGGCGGTGGCGACGAACAGCAGGAAGAGCAGGCCCAGCCCCAGGCCCAGCGCCTGGCCAAAGCGCTCGGTGGCCTCGAGGTTGAAGCGCAGGTCGCCGGCCACCACGAGCCGGTAGCGGCGCGCCGGCTGCTCCGGCGAGCGCACCACGCGCTGCAGGATCAGCAGGGTCTCGCCGTTGGGGCCGTGGCCTTCCGACTGCGCGAGGGCGCCGGGCGGCGTGGCGGCCGGCGCGGGCAGGTCCAGCTCGGCATCCCACAGCGAGCGCGAGCGCGCGGCGCCGATCTGGGGCGCGCCGGTGTCGGGCATCACGTCAATCTGCCAGTAGAGGCCGGAGTAGGGCTTCTGCAGGCGCGGGTCGAGCATGGCGTCGGTGTCGACGAGAGGGCGGCCGGCGGCGTCGAATTCGAGTTCCACGAGGAGCTGGTCGAGCTGGCGCGAGAGCGCGGCCTGGAACTGGTTCACCACGTGCGCGCGAAACAGCGCGGTCAGCGCCGCCCCCGCGATCAGCAGGCCCGCGCCGACACCCACCAGCGTGCCCCACAGCAGGCGTTTGCGCAGCGAGCGCGGCGCGGCGGGCGCGCGGCGGGCCTCAGTCATCCGGCGCGATCCGGTAGCCCAGGCCGCGCACGGTCTGGATGCGCGCGGCGCCGAGCTTCTTGCGCAGACGGCCGACGAAGACCTCTATGGTGTTGGAGTCGCGGTCGAAATCCTGCGCGTAGAGGTGCTCCGTGAGCTCCGCGCGCGACACGATGCTGCCGGGCCGGTGCATGAGGTAATGCAGCAGGCGGTATTCGTGCGCCGTGAGGCTGATCTCCTCGTCGTCCAGCGTCACGCGGCCGCTGCGCGTGTCCAGGCTCACGTTGCCGCAGCGCAGCCGGGGCGAGGGCAGGCCGGCGCTGCGGCGGATCAGCGCACGCAGGCGGGCGAGCAGTTCGGGGCCGTGGAAGGGTTTGGCGAGGTAATCGTCGGCGCCGGCATCCATGCCCACGACCTTCTCGTGCCACGCGCCGCGCGCCGTCAGGACCAGCACGGGCATCGCGCGCCCGGCCTCGCGCCAGGCCCGCAGCACCGCCAGGCCGTCGCGGCCGGGCAGGCCGAGGTCCAGCACGACGGCGTCGAAATCCTCGCTCATGCCACGGTACTCGGCATCCACGCCGTCGCCGGTGGCGTCGGCCGCGTAGCCGGCTTCGCCGACGAGGCGCAGGAGCTGGGCTTGCAGCGTGGGTTCGTCTTCGGCAATGAGCAGGCGCATGGGGGGATCTCGCGGGCGGGCCTAGTCCCGCCCCTTGTGCTTGTACTTGAGGATCTCTCCGGTGGCCGCGTGCATCTGCAGCTTCACGATGACGCCGTCGGGCTGGAGCGCCTTGATGTCGTAGATCAGGAAGCGCAGGCCGTCGTCCTTCTCGTGCTTGAGCCGGGCTTCGAGCACGCGGCACTCGCACAGCGTGGCCAGGCGCTGCTGGACGCGCGCGAAGGGCATGGCCTCGCCGGTCTGCGTGGCGGCCCGCGCGAAATCCTGGTCGCCGCCGTGGCCGGCCCAGGCTGGCGCGGCGAGCCACAGGCCGAGTGCCACCAGTGCGTGGGGCGGGCGCAAGGCGCAGGGGCGGCGGAGAGCACGGGGCACGATGGATTCCGGCAGGGGCATGGAGTAACGGGAACTCAGCGTGACAGGAACAAGCTGAACGCAGGCTGAACGGGCGCGGCCGACGGTGTGGCACGGGCCTGCCGTGCGTTCAGACAGCGTTCAGACCGTGCGCCGCAGACTGCCGCCAGCGCTCGCCAGACCGGCCGGGCGCGAGTCACGTCCATTTTCTCATACAGGAGAATTCCCATGCAGCGCACCCTTGCCGCGACCTTGCTGACGCTGGGCCTTGCCCTCGCGCCCGCGCTCGCCCAATTCACCGGCCCCAACGGCATGCCCGCGACCGTGAGGCAACTGCTCGCCGAGGGGCGGGACCACGAACCCGTGGTGCTCACGGGGCGCATTCTGAGCCGGCTTGAGCGCCACGACCTGTACGCCTTCAGCGACGGCTCCGCGACCGTGACCATCAGGGTCTCGCCCGAGCACTGGCCGCATGGCCTGCGGGTGGATGAGCACAGCCGGGTCGAGATCGCGGGCCGGTTCGAGCGCGAGTGGACGGGCATCACCAAGGTGAAGGTGGGGCAGATCCGGCTCGCGCCGTGAGCACGCGCAGCGTTCAGCCCGGCAGCGCGCCGAGCAGCGCCGGGTTGGCCCGCCACAGCGCCCAGGTCAGCGCGCTCGCGAAGCCCACCCATGCGAGATAGGGCAGCAGCAGCGCGGCGGCGGCGCGGCTCACGCGCGCGAATGCCAGTACCGTGGCGGCGATCAGCACGAGCAGCAGGATCACTTCGGCGAATGCCGCCGCGCCCGCGTGCCACGCAAAGAACAGCCACGACCACAGTGCGTTGAGCGCGAGCTGCGCGACGAACAGCATGAGCGGCCATGCGCGCCCGCGCGGAGCCTGCCAGATGAGCCAGGCGGCCACCCCCATGAGCGCGTAGAGCACGCTCCAGACCGGGCCGAATACGCCCGCCGGCGGTGCCCACGCGGGTTGCACGAGCTGGGCGTAGAAGGCCGGCGCGTCGCGCGTGGCGAGCGCGCCGATGCCGCCTGCGATGAAGGCCGCGCCCAGCCAGAGGAGCAGGGCGACGCGGCGGCGATAGGGCGATCGGTGAGGCATGGAACGGCTCCGGCAGGGCGGCGTGCGGGATTTCTACCAGATCGCGCGCGGCGGGCCGCGCGCGGTGCCCGGAAGCCCCGGCGCGGCGCCGGCGTGGGCGCGGCCGGCCTGGCGCCCGGCCGGCGCCCGCCGCGACGGGCTACCCCTGCTGGAAGTGCCTCACGGCCTCGCGCAGCGTGCGGGCGGCGGTCTCGATGCCGGTGGCGAGCTTGGCGGTCTCCTGCACGGTGTCGTGCGTGCCGGCCACCGCCTCGGTCGTCGCCTGCACGTGGGCCGGAATCTGCCGCGTCGCCAGCGCCTGCTCGCCGAGGTCGTGCGAAATGGTGCCGACCACGCGCGCCACTTCGCGCGCCGCGCCGTAGATGGCGTCGATCGCGCTGGCCGCCTCGGCGGCGAGCGAGATGCCCGCGCCGGACTGTTCCTGCGCCTGGGTCATGCTGCGCATGGCGGCGTCGCGGCTGGCCTGCACGTCGTTCATCATGGCCTGGATCTCTGCCGTGGAATGGGTGGTGCGCTCGGCGAGCTTGCGCACCTCGTCGGCCACCACGGCGAAGCCGCGCCCCTGCTCACCCGCACGCGCCGCTTCGATGGCCGCGTTGAGGGCGAGCAGGTTGGTCTGGTCGGCGATTTCCTTGATCACGTCGAGCACGCCCGAGATGCGCCCCGCCTGCTCGCCGAGCTGGGTGATGGTTTCGCCGCTGTGGCTGACCGAGGTGGCGATCGCGCGGATCGCCTCGGCCGCGTGGTGGATCACCGTGTTGCCCGCGTGCGAGCGTTCCTCCGCCTCGCGCGTGAGCTGCGCGCCGCGGTCGGCTTCGGCCGCGATGGCGTCCAGGTGCAGCAGGATGGTGTCGATGGATTGTCCGATCGCGTTGGCCGCCTCGCTGACGCGCTGGCCGTTGTGGGTGACGTGGGTGGAGCTGCGCGCGAGCTGGCGGCTGTCCTGCTCGAGATGGTCGGAAGCCCTGCCCACGCTTTCCATGAGCGCGCGCAGGCCGGCCTGCATGCGCAGCACCGTGAGGAAGACCGGCGTGGATTGCCCTTCGCCTTCGATCTCGCCTTCGAGATCGCCGTTGGCGATCTGCTCGGCAAGCGCCTGGATCGCCAGCGCCTCGACCGACTCGGCGCGCATGCGCCGCGCGAGCAGCACCAGCACGCCGGTTTCGACCACCACGAACACGGCGTGGATCACGACGATGGAGGGCGACCAGTCGGAGGCGAAGGCATACACCGGCAGGCTCTGGCTCTGCAGCACCGCAAACAGCACGTGGTGCGCGGCGATCACCGCGGCGCCCATCACGAGCGGCTTCCAGTCGCGGTAATAGAGCAGGAAGGCGAGCAGCACGAAAATCGAGAAATGCATCTCGATGAGGCCGCGCGCCTGGTGGATCAGCAGCGCCGACAACACCATCAGCGCGGCCGGCATCGTGAGGCGGCAGACGGTCTCGCCGCCCGCGACGCGGAAGACCCAGGCGCTGACCGCGAGCGTGGGCAGGGCGACGATGGCGGCATCCAGCCAGGTGCCATGCCAGGGCGCGAGCCCGAACGAGACCACGGTGAGCACGGCCAGGGTCTGCAGCATCAGCTTGTCTGCCGCCCGGCGCAGCGCGTTCATCTTCTGGGTGACGGCGGGGTTATAGGTCATCGCCAGACCTCCGCCGGGGCGCCGCGGCAAAGGTCGGGGCCGGCACGGTTCAACCAGGCGAGCGCCAGGAGACTGTAGCCGAGCCAGATCACCAGAATCATCCAGGGCCAGCGCTTCTGCATGGAACGCTCCTCGTGGGGAAGGGGACGATGCTGCTGCCGAAACCGTGCCTCCGTGCCTGCTGCGAGGTGCCGCCAGGGGCGCGGACAGCCGCTAGTACGGCCGTCGGCGCGCATTCTTTAGGCTGGCAGACCTGTCCGAAAGGGCGATGGACGACGCGTGGCCCACGCGGGCAAGGCCCGCTGCCTTGGCCGCTTGGCCGCTTGGCCGCTTGGCCGCTTGGCCGCTTGGCCGCTTGGCCGGCGTGCGGGGGAAGATCGACGGCCTGCCGGTTCTGCCGGCGGTGGCCGCGGTTGTGGCTATAGCGGTGGCGGTGGCGGTGGCGGCGTGGCCGGCGCGTGTGTGTGTGCGCCCGGCCCCGATTGAGCCGCCCGCCCACGGAGAGCGTGCGCGCATCGCGGGCATTGCGTGCGTCGCTACGCCGCCCGCCGACTGCGCGGGGGAGAGGCGCGGGCAAGGCCTGAAGCGCCACCGCCCGCCGCACAGGCGCCCGCGCGGCATGAAAGACTGCCTGGCACGAACCACTCCGGGCCGCGCGCATCACGCGCCGCGTGGGCAGGACATGAAAAAAGCCAACCCCCGGAGAGGTTGGCTTCTTCAATTCTGGTGGGCCCCCTGGGAGTCGAACCCAGCACCAACGGATTATGAGTCCGCTGCTCTAACCAGGCATGAGCTAGAGGCCCGCGGCGGGTGCCTTGCAGCCCCCGCTTCAGGCGGCTCAGCCCTCGCCGTCGAGGAAGCTGCGCAGCTTTTCGGAACGGCTCGGGTGGCGCAGCTTGCGCAGCGCCTTGGCTTCGATCTGGCGGATGCGCTCGCGCGTCACGTCGAACTGCTTGCCGACTTCCTCGAGGGTGTGGTCGGTGTTCATCTCGATGCCGAAACGCATGCGCAGCACCTTGGCTTCGCGCGGGGTCAGCGAGTCGAGGATCTCCTTGGTGGTGTCCTTCAGCGAGGAATAGAGCGCCGCTTCGGCCGGGGCCAGCGTGGCGGTGTCCTCGATGAAGTCGCCCAGGTGGGAGTCGTCGTCGTCACCGATCGGCGTTTCCATGGAGATCGGTTCCTTGGCGATCTTCATGATCTTGCGGATCTTGTCTTCCGGCATCTCCATCTTTTCCGCCAGCGTGGCGGGATCGGGCTCGGCGCCGGTCTCCTGCAGGATCTGGCGCGAGATGCGGTTCATCTTGTTGATCGTTTCGATCATGTGCACCGGGATGCGGATGGTGCGGGCCTGGTCGGCGATCGAGCGCGTGATGGCCTGGCGGATCCACCACGTGGCGTAGGTCGAGAACTTGTAGCCACGGCGGTATTCGAACTTGTCCACCGCCTTCATGAGGCCGATGTTGCCTTCCTGGATGAGGTCGAGGAACTGCAGGCCGCGGTTGGTGTATTTCTTGGCGATGGAGATCACGAGACGCAGGTTGGCCTCGGTCATCTCGCGCTTGGCACGGCGCATCTTGGCTTCGCCGGTGCTCATCTGCTTGTTGATTTCCTTCAGGTCCCTGAGCGGGATCTGGATGTGATCCTGCAGGTCGATGAGCTTCTGCTGTTCCTCGAGGATCGCGGGCTGCATGCGCATGAGCACGGCGCCGTAGCTGGGGCCTGCGGTGATCTCGCCCTTGAGCCAGTCGAGGTTGGTCTCGTTGCCCGGGAAGGACTTGATGAAGTGCGCGCGCGGCATGCCGGCGCGTTCCACGCAGAGGTCCAGGATCTTGCGCTCATGCTTGCGCACGTTTTCCACCATGTGGCGCACGCCGTCGCAGAGATTCTCGATCTGGCGCGCCGTGAAGCGGATGTTCATGAGCTCGGCCGAGATCTGCTCGTGCGCCTTCACGACGGCCTTGTCGTGCGGGCCCTTCTTGACGAGCACGGGCATCATCTTCTCGTACAGCGCGCGGATCGTGTCGAAGCGCACCAGCGCGTCGGCACGCAGCTGCAGCAGGGTGGCGCTGGCCGCGCCGGCGCCGCCGTCGTCGGCGTCGCCATCTTCTTCTTCGTCTTCTTCTTCGGCGTCGTCTGATTCGATGTCGCCGTCTTCGGCGTCGGCGCTCTCCGCAGCGGCGGCTTCTTCGACCGCGTTCGGGTCGACGAGGCCGTCGACGAGTTCGTCGATGCGCATTTCTTCCTTGGCGACCCTGTCGGCCATCGCGAGGATCTCGGCCATCGTCGACGGGCAGGCCGAGATGGCGATCACCATGTGCTTGAGGCCTTCCTCGATGCGCTTGGCGATTTCGATCTCGCCTTCGCGCGTGAGCAGTTCGACGGTGCCCATTTCGCGCATGTACATGCGCACCGGGTCGGTCGTGCGGCCGAATTCGGCGTCAACGGAGGACAGCGCCTGCTCGGCCTCTTCCTCGGCGGCTTCATCCACCGAGGCGGTCGGCACGCTGTCGGAGAGCAGCAGGTCTTCGGTGGCGGGCGCCTCGTCGAAGACACGGATGCCCATGTCATTGAAGGTCGAGATGATCGATTCGATCTGCTCGGCGTCCACGAGGTCGTCGGGCAGGTGGTCGTTGATCTCGGCGTAGGTCAGGTAACCGCGTTCCTTGCCCAGCGCGATGAGGTTCTTGAGCCGCGTGCGGCGCACTTCGGCGTCGTTGCTGTTGTCCGAGGGAGCGATGTCCAGGGGCAGACTCTTGTTTTTGTCCTTGCCCTTGGCGGTCTTGGCCTTGGGCAAGTCCTTGCGGGATTCGGTCGATTTTTCCTTGGCCATCGGGGTCCTCGGTTCAAGGCGGGTTAATTCTGGGAAACCGTAAATAATAGTCCGTCAGGACATCTTTTGTCCAGATCTAAGCTGCTGTTTTTCCGCAGGAAGCTCGCGAAAACGCCGCATTTCCTCGGTGTTCAGGGCTTCTCCGCGTGTCAGCCGCTGCTGCAGGCTGGCGAACTCGTGATCGAGTGCCGCGATCTGTAAATTGGTGAAGTGTCCGTCGAATTCAAGACGTGCGGCCTGGCGCGCCACCTCGCGCGCATCGTCGTCGGCGAAAGCTTCGTCCTCGTGGTTCAGCAGCTCCAGCAGCAGCGCGCGGCGTGCGTCGTCCTCGCAGCTTTCGTACAGCGCGGCGAGCGTGGCGGCGCTGAAGTGGTCGTGGTCGTGTGCGTCGCGGAAGGTCTGCAGCAACGTGGCTTCGGCGCTTTCCCCGAAGAGCGCTTCGAGATCGCCCGGCAGGCGGTCGAGCAACTCGGGAAAGCGCGCCGTCAGGTGCAGCAGCTGACGCTGCGGGCCCGCCGGCGCGGTGCGCGGCGTGCGCGGACGGGCGGGGGGGCTGCGGCGATTGCCGTGGCGGGAGCCGGGCAGACGGATGCCCAGTGCGTGCGCCACTTCTTCCGCGCTCATGTCGGCGTCATCGGCGATGAGACGCACGGTCTGGACCTGCAGGACCGGCGCCGCGATCTTGGGAACGAAGGCGCGGGCCTCGTGCACGAGCTTGGCGCGGTCTTCGGGGATGCCGAGGTTGAGGTCGCCTCGGAGCGTCTGCAGCAGGAATTCCGAGAGCGGCATGGCCTCGTCGACGGCGCGCCGGAAGGCTTCCAGTCCTTCCACGCGGATGAAGCTGTCGGGGTCGTGTTCGGCGGGCAGGAACAGGAAGCGCACCTCGCGGTCGTCCGCGAGCTGGTCGAGGCAGTTTTCGAGCGCGCGTCGCGCCGCCTTGCGGCCGGCGTTGTCGCCGTCGAAACAGAAAACGACCTTCTCTGCCTGGCGAAAGAGCTTCTGGATGTGCGTGGCCGTGGTGGCGGTGCCGAGCGTGGCCACGGCGGCGCCGAAGCCGTATTGCGCGAGCGCGACCACGTCCATGTAGCCTTCGGTGACCACGACCAGGCCTGCCTCGCGGATGGCCTGGCGAGCCTGGAAGAGGCCGTAGAGTTCGCGTCCCTTCTCGAACAGCGGCGTTTCGGGGGAGTTCAGGTACTTGGGCTCCCCCTGACCGATCACGCGGCCACCGAAGCCAATGATGTTGCCGCGCTGGTCGAGGATGGGAAACATCACGCGGTCGCGGAAGCGGTCGTAGCGGCGCCCGGCGTCGTTCTGGATCACGAGACCGGCCTCGACGAGGCTGGCCTCGTCGTAATCGGCCCCGAACGCGGTACGCAGGCCGTTCCAGTCGTCGGGTGCGTAGCCGATACCGAACTGGCGGGCGACTTCGCCGGTCAGGCCGCGCCGCTTGAGGTATTCGATGGCGGTGGGAGCGTGGCGCAGCTGCTCGCGGAAGTAGCGCGCCGCGCGCAGGGTGGCGTCGAGCAGCGAGACGGTGCGCGCGCGATCCTGCTGCGGCGCGTCGTCCTCGGGCATCTGCAGGCCGCATTGCTGGGCGAGGTCCTTGACCGCGTCGCGGAAGGACATGCCGCAGTATTCCATCAGGAAGCCGATGGCCGTGCCGTGCGCGCCGCAGCCGAAGCAGTGGTAGAACTGCTTCGTCGGGCTGACCGAGAACGACGGGCTCTTCTCGTTGTGAAAGGGGCAGCACGCCATGTAGTTCGCGCCGCCCCGCTTGAGCGGGACGTAGCGCTCGATCAGACCGACGATGTCGGTCCGGGCGAGAACGTCCTGGATGAATGATTCGGGGATCATCGCTCTGTGACGCGCAGTGCCCCGCAAGGCGCACTGCGATCCGCTTTCACCGTGGGCTTACTGGGCCAGGGCCGCCTTGACCTTGGCAGAAACGACCGTCATGTCGGCACGGCCGGCGAGCTGGGCCTTGAGCGCGCCCATGAGCTTGCCCATCGCGGCGGGGCCGCTGGCCCCCGTGTCGGCGATCGCGGCGGCGATCGCGGCGTCGACCTCGGCTTCGGTGAGTGCGGCGGGCATGTAGGCGGTGAGGATGTCGATCTCGGCGCGTTCGGCGTCGGCCAGATCCTGGCGGCCGGCGGCGTCGTACTGGCTCACGGAGTCGCGGCGCTGCTTGATGAGCTTGTCGGTGATCGCCACGATGGCGGCGTCGTCGAGCGTGATGCGTTCGTCGACTTCCTTCTGCTTCATTGCGGCCATCAGCAGCCGGATCGTGCCAAGCCGGGCGCTTTCCTTGGCGCGCATGGCGGCCTTCATGTCTTCGGCGATGCGCTCTTTGAGACTCATGCGGAAACCTTTCGTGAAAACACAAAAACCCGGCCGCCTTCAGGCGCCGGGTCTTGCTTCATGCAGACTTGCCCAGGGTGCCTGCCGGCACCAGCCGATCAGAACAGCTTCGGGGGCAGGGTCTGGCTGCGCAGACGCTTGTGCAGGCGCTTGACGGCAGCGGCCTTCTTGCGCTTGCGCTCGGTCGTGGGCTTTTCGTAGAACTCGCGAGCACGCAGTTCGGTCAGCGTGCCAGCCTTCTCGATGGTGCGCTTGAAGCGGCGGATGGCAACTTCGAACGGCTCGTTTTCCTTGACGCGTACACCAGGCATTCTGTATTCCTTGCTGGACAGACTATGTGAAGAGCTCGCCAGTCTAGCCGCTTTCTTTCAAAAAACCAAGTTCAGGTTTCCGGGCGCCTGCGCGGCGTGGGCTAGAATGACACCCCATGGACACACCGCAACGCGTTCTCGGTATTGAGACTTCCTGCGACGAGACCGGTATCGGCCTCGCCACGACCGATGGCAGACTGCTCGCCCATCGGGTGTTTTCCCAGATCGACATGCATGCCGCCTACGGCGGCGTGGTGCCGGAACTCGCCTCGCGCGACCACGTGCGCCGCATCGTGCCGCTGATCCGCGAAACGCTCGCCGCCGGCGCGGTGCGCATGGATGAGCTCGCCGCCATTGGTTATACGAGCGGCCCCGGCCTGGCCGGGGCATTGCTGGTGGGCAGCAGCGTGGCCGAGTCCCTGGCTTTTGCGCTCGGGATTCCCGCGATTCCCGTGCATCACCTCGAGGGCCATCTGCTCTCCCCGATGCTCTCGGCGCGGCCGCCGGTCTTTCCTTTCGTGGCGCTGCTGGTGTCGGGGGGGCATACGCAGCTCATGCGCGTGGGCGGCGTCGGCGATTACACGCTGCTCGGCGAGAGCGTGGACGATGCGGCGGGCGAGGCCTTCGACAAGACCGCCAAGCTGCTTGGCCTGCCTTATCCGGGCGGCCCCGTGCTCTCCCGGCTTGCGGCCCAGGGCACGGCCGGGCGCTTCCGCCTGCCACGGCCGATGAAGAATTCGGGCGATCTCATGTTCAGCTTCAGCGGCCTCAAGACGGCCGTACTCACCGCCACGCAGAAGCCGGGCTTTTCCGAGGCGGATACGCCCGATCTGGCGGCAGAGTTCCAGGAGGCGGTGGTGGATGTGCTGTGCGCCAAGTCTCGCGCCGCGCTGGCCGCGACGGGGCTCTCCCAGCTGGTGGTGGCGGGCGGCGTGGGCGCCAATGCGCGCCTGCGCGAGCGGCTCGCGCACGAGATCGGTCGTCGCGGCGGCGAAGTGTTCTTCCCCGAGCTGGAGTACTGCTCCGATAACGGCGCGATGATCGCCTTCGCCTGCGCCCTGCGGCTGGCGACGGGCCGGGCACAACCCTCAGTGGATGGGGCCTTTGCCGTGCGCCCGCGCTGGCCGCTCGCTGAAATCGGCCGGGACGGGTCACGCGCCTGATCGCGTGCCGGCCGAGCTTCAGGCGGGCCGGCGAAGCGGCCGGCAATGGTGCTGCGTGTGGCAGGTTCGCACGGCCCGGCGCGATCCTGGAGGTGTGTCGTCCGCTTGTCGTGGGATGACGCGTGCTCCGAATTGGGCGGGGGGATACGCGCAGTCTCGAACTCCTGCACGGCTCCGCGCCGCGGAGCGACGGGCCCTGGCGGACTCCGTCAGGCGTTTCCGCCGTTTTTCTTCGCGCCGATGCGGCTTTCCTGGCCGCGCACGAGGCGGGTGATGTTGTCCTTGTGACGCCAGATCAGCACGACCACCATGATCATCACGGCCGTGGTCCATGCTTCGGAGCGGGTGATCCATGTCGTGAGCGCGGGAGCGGCGACCGCCGCCGCCACCGCCGCGAGCGAGGAGTAGCGCGAAACCACGGCGGTGACGACCCACACGCCCAGCACGGCCAGCCCCAGCAGTGGTGCGATGCCCAGCAGCACGCCCAGTGCCGTCGCCACCCCCTTGCCGCCGCGTCCGCGCAGGAAGAGCGAGAACACGTGCCCCAGGAAGACCGCCACCGCGAGCCAGCCCAGATCTAGCGCGGAGAGGCCCAGCGGGGCGGCATAGGTCTTGGCGAGCCAGACCACCAGCCAGCCCTTGGCGGCGTCTCCCAGCAGCGTGAGGGCTGCTGCTTTCTTGTTGCCCGAGCGCAGCACGTTGGTCGCGCCCGGGTTGCCCGAACCGAAGCTGCGCGGATCGGAAAGCCCCATGAGGCGGCTGACCACGATGGCGAACGGGATGGAGCCGATCAGGTAGGCGAGGACGAGCAGGGGTAGAATCAGCGACATTTCAGTAGTGGCCGGCGGCCGGATTGGGATTCATGGATTTCATCTTCATCGAAGGCATGCTCGTGAATGCCAACGTGGGCATTTTTCCGCGCGAGCGGACCGCTTCGCAACCGCTCGAGATCAACATGACGTTCGGTGTGCCCGACGATGCGGCACTGCGTGATGATATCGCGGATACCATCGGCTATGACCAGGTTGTGGAGCGGATCCGCGCGGTGCTGGCGCAGCGTCAGTTCAACCTGCTCGAGACCCTGGGCGAATTCGTCGTGAATCTGATGTTCGAGGAATTCGCGGCGCCGTGGGTCCGGGTTTCGATTTCCAAGCCCGGCGTGATGAAAGACGTGCGTCGCGTCGGGGTGTATATCGAACGCGGCCGTCATGGCGAGATTCCGGCACCGCTGGCATTGCCTGGCGCGTTGGGCGTGCCGCGTAATTGAGAGGTCGCGCCGACGGTGAATCCGGCGGGCATCGAGACAAAACAAGGGCGACCCGTGGGTCGCCCTTGTTTTTTGGGGCCTTGCGTCGCGGCGGGCGAATCAGGCCTTGATCGTCAGCGATTCGAGCGTGGCGCCGCCGTTGAGCGCTTCCTCGACCCACTTCGGCTTGCGGCCGCGGCCGGTCCAGGTTTGCGAGGCGTCGCTCGGGTGGGCGTACTTGGCGGGCACTTTGCCGCGCGGCTTGGCGGCCGCCTTGCCGCGTGCGGCGCGGGCCGGCTTGGCAGACCTGGCGGGCTTGGAGCTGCCGATCAGGGCTTCCAGCGAAACGCCGTGCCTGGCGGCGATGGCCTGGACTTCCTTGAGCGCCTTTTCCTTGGAATTGTTCGCGCGCTTGTGGAGTTCGGCCTTGATGGCGTCGGCGAGTTGGGTGAGATCCTTGGCGGTAGCCTTGCCCAATTGGGATTTGGTCAGAAGCATGATTATCCTTTTATCGGTTCGCCGGGAGGCGCAGGGTGGAGAGGGTGAATTCCTGGGGCCTGCGGCAATACCGGATCGAATCATCCGGTTGACACAGTTGTATTCATTCTGCCCTACGTTTTTCCCTGGCGCAAATATGAAGTGCCATTTTCTGCGTAAAGAATCCGCAGGATGCGTAGCAGGCCCTGGTGATTGAAGGCGGCCATTCAGGCGCGGGGATGGTGATGGGCGTGCAGCTGGCGCAGGCGTTCGCGCGCGACGTGGGTGTATATCTGGGTGGTCGAGATGTCGGCGTGCCCGAGCAGCAGTTGCACCACGCGCAGATCCGCGCCGTGATTGAGCAGGTGGGTGGCGAAGGCGTGGCGCAATGTGTGTGGGGATATTTGCGCGGGCGCGATGCCGGCCGTCACCGCATGGGTCTTGATGCCCAGCCAGAACATCTGGCGTGTCATCGGCTCGCCGAACCGCGTCAGGAAAAGGTATTCGCAGGGCGCGCGCAGCAATTGCGGTCGCGCTTCGGCGAGATAGCGGCGGACCCAGTCCAGCGCCCATTCGCCCAGCGGGACCAGGCGTTCCTTGGCGCCCTTGCCGGTAATGCGCACGAGGCCCTGATTCAGGTCGATTTCGGTCAGGCGCAGATTCACCAGTTCGGAAACACGCAGACCGCAGGCGTACAGGGTTTCAAACATCGCGCGGTCGCGCAGGCCGAAAGGTGAATTTACGTCGGGTGCGGCAAGCAGGGCCTCGACCTGACTTTCCGAAAGCGTGCGGGGGAAGCGCTCCACGCTGGCCGGCGTGCCGATGCCACTGCTGGGGTCGTGTGCGATATGGCGGTTCTGCAGCAGGAAACGAAAGAAGCGGCGCAGGGTCGAAAGCGCTCGTTTCTGGGTGGCGGGTTTGGCGTGGCGTGCGATCGAGGCGAAATAGGCGGCGAGCTGGGTTTCATCCACGGATGCCAGCGCGGGATTTTGCGTGCCGGTATGCGCCGCGAGCCAGCGCGTAAATAGCAGAAGATCGCGCCGGTAGGCTTCGAGGGTATTACGGGACAGGCCATCCTGCAGCCAGAGTTCGTCGATGAAAGCGTCGATGAGGGGATCGCCCCCGCTGGCGATGGCGGCCATGCGTTCAGAAGAATGGCGCGTAGCGTGCTTCGTGCGCGAGCAGCCAGAGCTTGGTCGAAATCAGCCAGCCGGATTCGGCGTGCGCGAATCCGCCCGTGCCTGTCCGTGCACGTACGCGATGGCATGGCGTGAGCAAGGGGAACGGATTGTTTCCGCAGGCCTGGCCGACGGCGCGGGGCGCAGAGCCGAGCAGTGCGGCGAGTTCGCCGTAGCTGCGCGTCTGCCCGGGGGGAATGGCGCGAATGGCGGCCCACACGCGCTGCTGGAATTGCGTGCCACGGGATTGCAATGCAAGCGCGAGCGGCGTGGCGGGGGCTTCCAGCCAGGCATCCAGCCAGTCGCGCAGAATCTTGCCGGCTGGCGAAAGCTCGCTTTTCGTCGGCGTGCCGGGCGGCAGGAAGAGGATTTCCTGCAGCGTGCCCTCCGCTGCCGTGCGCAAGCCGACCACGCAGGTCGGCCATTGCGCGACGGCTTCGGGCGGCGCGCTCGGAAGCGTCATGTACGGATTTCGCCGTTGCCGAAGACGATCCATTTCTGCGAGGTGAGGCCTTCGAGTCCGACGGGGCCGCGCGCATGGATCTTGTCGGTGGAAATGCCGATTTCCGCGCCGAGGCCATATTCGAATCCGTCCGCGAAACGCGTCGAGGCATTCACCATGACGGAGGCGGAATCGACTTCGCGCAGGAATCGCATGGCCTTCGTATAGTTTTCGCTGACGATGGATTCGGTGTGTTGCGAACTCCAGCTGTTGATATGGTCGATCGCCTCGTCGAGACCGGCGACGATTTTCACGGCGATGATGGGCGCGAGATATTCCTCGCTCCAGTCGGATTCACGTGCCGCCACGATTTTCGCGCCCGTGATCCGCGCCTGCTGCAACACGGCAAGCGATTCCGCGCAGGCGCGCATTTCAACGCCCCTCGCGGCCAGCATCGCGCCCACCGCGGGCAGCAGTTCGGCGGCGCGCGAACGCGCCACGAGCAGGGTTTCGGCGGTATTGCAGGTGCCGTAACGCTGCGTCTTGCTGTTCTCGACGATGGGCACGGCCTTGGCGGCGTCGGCCTCGTCGTCGAGATACACGTGGCAATTGCCATCGAGGTGCTTGATGACGGGAACGCGCGCTTCGCGGCTGATGCGTTCGATGAGCCCCTTGCCGCCGCGCGGCACGATCACGTCGACGAATTCCGGCGCGGTGATGAGCGCACCCACCACGGCGCGGTCGGTGGTGTCCACGACCTGCACGCCGGCCGCCGGCAGGCCGGCTTCCTGCAGCCCCTCGCGCACGCATTCGGCGATGGCCTGGTTGCAGTGCAGGGCTTCCTTGCCACCGCGCAGGATGGCGGCGTTGCCGCTCTTGATGCAGAGGCCGGCGGCGTCGGCGGTCACGTTGGGGCGGGCTTCGTAGATGATGCCTATCACGCCCAGCGGCACGCGCATGTGGCCGACCTGGATGCCCGAAGGGCGGCGTTTGACGTTGCTGATCTCGCCGACGGGGTCGGGCAGGCTGGCGATCTGTTCCAGCCCGGCGGCCATCGATTCGATGCCCTTGGCGGAAAGTGTGAGGCGGTCGAGCATCGCGGCGTCCAGCCCGTCGGCGCGGGCCTGTTCGAGATCACGCGCGTTGGCTTCCAGCAGCGCCGGGGCGCGGCTGCGGATGCGCGCGGCAATGGCGGTGAGCGCGTGGTTCTTGGCTTCGGTGGAGGCGGCGGCCATCAGGCGCGAGGCGGCCCGGGCCTGGCGGCCGAGCGTCTGCATGTAGTGCTGGATATCCATGGCGAACGGCGGAGCGAGCGGTGGCGGGGAGCTTGCCATTAGAGCATTCCCACTGGTTTCTGTGAATGCGCGCGCGGCGCGACGGGATTGACCGGCGCGCCACGCGCGCGCCACACTCGCGCCCCCATGCCGCATTCAACCTCCCGCTCCGCTCCGGTTTCGCTGTGGCGCGACGCGAACTTCCTGCGCCTGTTCCTGGCCAATGCACTCTCCGCGCTCGGCACCGCCGTCACGCTCATGGCCCTGCCGCTGACCGCCGTGAAGCTGCTGGACGCCAGCGCCACCGAGATGGGCGTACTCGTGGCCTGCGAGCTGCTGCCCTTCGTGACCCTGGGGCTGCCCGCCGGGGTCTGGATAGACCGTGCCAGCAAGCGGCGTCTCGCCGTGCTGTTCAATTTCGTCGCCGCCGCCGGGCTCGCGCTGGTGCCCCTGGGGTATGAGCTGGGCTTCCTGAGCATGGCCGTGCTGTATGGCGTGGGCTTCGTGGTGTCGACGACCGAGGCCATCGGCGGCTCGGCCACCCAGGTCATGGTCACGCTGCTGGTGGGACGCGAGCGGCTCGTGGAAGCCAACGCGCGCCTGTCGGTGTCGACGTCCGTCGCCCAGGTCTGCGGCCCCGCGCTGGCCGCGTTGCTGATCGGCTGGATCGGCGCGCCGCTGGCGGTCATCGTGGATGCGGTGAGCTTCGTCGCGGCCGGCGTGCTGATCGCGGGCATCCGCCTCGTCGAGTCGCCCGCGCCGCGCGCCGTGGTCTCCGTGCTCGCGCAGGTCCGCGAAGGGTTGTGGCTCGTCTGGCGCACGCCCATGCTGCGCGCGCTGGTGGGGGTGGTGGCGTTGTGGATCCTGATGGGGGACGCGTTTCGCGGGCTTTACGTGCTGCATGCGGCGCGCAACCTGATGCTGGACGACGCCCAGGTCGGGCTGCTCAACACCCTGGGCGCGCTCGGCGGTCTGGCTGGCGCGCCGCTCGCGCACTGGGCCGAGCGGCGCTGGGGAATGCGCAACGCGCTCGTCGCGGGCGTCGCGCTCGGCGGCATCGGCTACCTGATGTATGCCGCGCCACAGGCGGGCTGGAGCGGCGTGGCAATGGCCGCTGGCGTTGCGCTGTTCGTGTTCAATGCCGGCGGCACGCTCTACGTCATCAATTACCTGAGCCTGCGGCTCGCCGTGACGCCCGACCACATGCTGGGCCGGATGGTGACGTCGATGCGTTTCGTGACCATCCTGCCCGGCCCCGTGGGCACCATCGCGCTCGGCCGTGCCGCCGACGTGGCGGGCCTGCCGCCGGTATTCACCGGCCTCGGGCTGACCTGTCTCGTGATGGCGTTGTGCGCGTGGCGCTGGCTGCCGCGGCAGGCGTCACGCGCTTAGACACGGGCCGCCTCAGCTCTGGCTGGCGTGCCCGGGCGCGCTGTCGACCAGCGCGGTCTCGTTGAGGCGGCCAAGCTGCACGTGGCGCTCGTACTGGCGCAGTACGTCGGCAATGATCTCCTCGTGGCTCATGTACTTCACGTCATAGCCCGCGCGGCCATCTTCGAAGAAGGTCACCGGCTCGGTCACCGAGCGTTCCACCTTGTGCGTGGGGCTCAGGCGCGCGAGCGTGCGGGTCTGCGGGCGCAGGCCATAGATGAAATCGCGCCGGTGCTTGCGCGGCACCGTGAGCGTGAGCGCGCCATCCGGGGTGGTGTCGACGCGCGCACGCTTGCCGCGCGCCTGGAGATCCCCCGCGAGCTCGCGCAGCGCCGGTTCGGCGACGTTCTGGATGAACGCCAGCGCCTCGTCGGGCGAGGAGAGGTTCAGCAGGTGGTCGAGCCGGCGCCGCCAGTCTCCGCCGCTCCAGAAGTTGGTCGCCGGGGAAAGCTCGCGCGAGGCGTAGAGACGGTCTTCCAGCAGTGCGCGCCACAGGCCCATGCAGGCCGCGAGCACGATCAGCGAGAAGGGCAGGGCGGCGATCAGCGTCATCGCCTGCAATGCCTTGAGGCCGCCCACGCTCATGAGCAGCGCCGAGGTCAGGCCGAGGATCGCGGCCCACATCAGGCGTTGCCACACGGGGGTTTCGTCCTGCCCCTTGCTGGCGATGCTGTCGAGCACGAGGGCGCCCGAATCGGCCGAGGTCACGAAGAAGACCACGACCAGCAGCACCGCCACGCCCGAGCTGATCGTGGAAAAGGGCAGCAGGTCGAGGAAGTTGAAGAGCAGTGCGTCGGCCCCGCCCGCCGCGGCCGAAAGCGTCTGCGCGGCGCCGTGCGTGTCGAACCAGATCGCGCTGTTGCCGAACACGCTCATCCAGAGGAAGTTGAAGGCGCTGGGCACCAGCAGCACGCCCAGGATGAACTCGCGGATCGTGCGCCCGCGCGAGATGCGCGCGATGAACAGGCCCACGAACGGCGCCCAGGACACCCACCAGGCCCAGTAGGCGATCGTCCAGCCCGACAGCCACTCGCGTTGCACGACGTCGCCGTAGGCAAAGGTGCGGAAGCTCAGGGGCACGATCTCGCGGAAGTAGGCGCCCAGGTTTTCCGTGAAGCTCGCCAGCACGTGCTGGGTGGGGCCGGCGGCGAGCACGTAGAGCAGGAGCCCGATGGCCAGCAGCAAGTTGAATTCGGACAGCCGCTTGACGCCGCGCCCCACGCCCGTGGCGGCCGAGATGCCGGCCATCGACATCACGATCGCGATCGTGGTGTAGAGAAAGCCCGGTGTCGTCGTATCGATGCCCGTCAGCCGGTGTACCCCCGCCGAGAGCTGCAGCACGCCATAGCCCAGCGTGGTTGCGATGCCGAACACGGTACACACCAGCGCGAAGATGTCGATCACGTGACCGATGGGGCCGTGCGTGCGCTGACGCAGCAGAGGGTAGAGGGCTGAGCGTATGGTCAGCGGCAGGTTGTAGCGGAAGCCGAAATACGCCAGCGCGAGGCCGACCGTGGCGTAGATCGCCCAGGCGTGCAGGCCCCAGTGGAAGAAGGTCGTGACCATCGCCGCGCGCGCGGCGCCGGGGCTGCCTGCCGCGCCTTCGACGGGGGCCGCGAAATGCGCCATGGGCTCGGCCACGCCGAAATAGAGCAGGCCGATGCCCATGCCCGCCGCGAAGAGCATGGCGAGCCAGGACGGGTAGCTGTACTCAGGCGTGGCATCGTCGGGGCCGAGCCGGATGTCGCCGAGCGGGCTCGCGGCCAGCACGACGAGGAAGCCCAGGAAAATCGCCACGGTGAGGATGTAGTACCAGGAAAGGTTGTGCGTGATCCAGTTCTGCCCGGCCAGGAAAAAGCGTTCGGCAAGGCCGGGGTCGAAGGCGCACACGCCCAGCAGCAGGGCGATCAGGGCCAGGCCCGGGATGAATACGGGGGCGCTGAGCGTGGTGCGCAGCGCGGGGTGCTTCGGAAACGGCAGGGGCATCGCGGGGGCTCCTCGATGGCGCGCCCGGGCGGGCGCGGCGTGTTACGAAAAATGCGCGACCCGTCCCGCCAGGGGCGGGATGTGGTGCAACGCCGGAGCGCTGCCGGCTAGCGGGCCGGACGCAGCAGGGCGGCGAGTTCCTCGGGGCTGTCGGCGTCGCGCAGGCACGCCGCGCAATCGTCGAAAGGGACGGCAACGGGGGCCTGCGTGGCGAGCCAGCGCATGAGTTTGCGTTCGCCGCTCTCCAGCGCTTCACGCAGAGAGCTGCCCGCCGCGCGCGGCAGCAGGCAGAAGACCGGCTGCCACTGCGCGTCGATCTGCGCAACGGCGGCCGCACGGCCCGCCGCCAGCATGCGCAGGGCGTAATCGGGGGGCAGGCCGGGCACGTCGGTCGGGCAGGTCAGGACCTGCTCATGGGTGGCGTGCGCGAGGGCGGCTTCGAGGCCGGCCAGCGGCCCTGCGAAACCAGGACGCAGATCGCAGACGACGCGGTGGCCGTAAGCGCGATAGCGTTCGAGATTGCGGTTGGCGACGATCAGGAGTTCATCCACCTGGGGCGCCAGCGCATCGACGACGCAGGATACCAGAGGGCGGCCGCCGAAATCGACCAGGCCTTTGTCGAGGCCGCCCATGCGACGGCCCGCGCCGCCCGCCAGGATCACGCCCGTGATGCCCATCAGCCGCCTATGTAGGACATCTCGATGCGCTGTGCCGGCGCATGGGCCGCGCTGCGCAATTCGGAGTAGCGATCGTTGCGCGCCTGCCACACCGCGCCGATCCAGGCCGCCAGGGCGGCGTCGTCGGCACCGTCGCGCAGGCGCGCGCGCAGGTCGTGGCCGCTGCCGGCGAACAGACAGGTGAAGAGCTTGCCCTCGGGTGACAGGCGCAGGCGCGTGCAGTCGCGGCAGAACGCCTGGGTGACGGAGGCGATGATGCCGAGTTCGCCGCCGCCATCGCGGAAGCGCCAGCGCTCGGCGACTTCGCCGCGATAGTTCGGGTCCAGCGGTTCGAGCGGGAACTCGCCCGCCACGCGGGCAAGGATCTCGCGCGCGCTGACCACGTCGTCGAGGCGCCAGCCGTTGCTCGCGCCCACGTCCATGTACTCGATGAAGCGCAGGATGTGTCCGCTGCCGTGGAAGCGGCGCACGAGTGGCAGGATCTGGTCTTCGTTGAGCCCGCGCCGCACCACCATGTTGATCTTGACGGGCCCCAGCCCCGCGGCGGCGGCCGCGTCGATGCCCTCGAGCACATCGGCCACGCCGCAGTGGGCGTCGCTCATGCGGCGGAAGACGGCATCGTCGAGGGCGTCCAGACTCACCGTGACGCGGTTCAGGCCGGCGGCCCGCAGCGCGGCCGCGTGGCGCGCGAGCAGGGCGCCGTTGGTGGTCAGCGTGAGGTCGAGGCCGGGAATCTGCGCCAGCATGCCGACGAGGCGGTCGAGGTGCCGGCGCATCAGCGGTTCGCCGCCCGTGAGGCGGATCTTGCGCACGCCCAGACCGGCGAAAAGGCGGGCCAGGCGCGCGATCTCCTCGTAGCGCAGGATGTCGTCGTGGGCCAGGAACGGGTGCTCGCGGCCGAACTTGTCGCGCGGCATGCAGTAGGTGCAGCGGAAATTGCAGCGGTCGGTCACCGAGATGCGCAGATCGTGCAGCGGGCGCCCCAGCGCGTCGCGCAGCGCTTCGCCTGCCACGGGGGGGGCGGTCGGGCGCAGGAGCGCGGAGAGGGGCACGCGGAACTCGGTCTGCTTCATGGTCGCTGCCATTATGCGTGACGCAGCGGCGTCGAATAAACCCATGATCCAGCCCGGGTTTTCCCGGGGGCCGCGGTGTCCGGGCAATGAAAAAGAGCGCCCGCGGGCGCTCTTTCGATTCGGCTTGCCGGACGCGTGGCTTACTTCGGCACCGAGCCTTCGACGCCTTCGACGTACACGCTCATCTTGCGCAGGTCTGCGTCTGCGAGCGCCTTGCCGGCCGCGACCATCTCCTTGCCGGTGTTGTCCTTGAGCGGGCCGTTGAACGGGTGCAGCCTGCCGGCGCGGATCGCGTCGCGGCGTTCCGTCACGAGTGTCTTCGCGTCGGCCGAGATGGCCGGGCCGAAGGCGCCGATATCCACCGCGCCTTCCTTCACGCCGTACCAGATGTCGGTGGTCTTCCATTCGTTCCTGATGACCTTGCCGATCTGCTCGTCGTAGATCACGTCCCAGTGCAGCAGGGAGGCTGCGAGCTGGGCCTTGGCGCCGAACTTGGACATGTCCGAATCCCAGCCGAAGGCAAACACGCCCTTCTCCTGCGCGGTCTGCACCACGGCGGGCGAGTCGGTGTTCTGCATCAGCACGTCGGCCCCTTGCGAGATCAGTGCCAGCGCGGCCTCGCGTTCCTTGCCCGGATCGAACCAGCCATTCACCCAGATCACGCGCGTGGTGATCTTCGGATTCACGCTGCGCGCACCGATCGTGAAGGCGTTGATGTTGCGCACCACTTCGGGAATCGCCACCGAGCCGACCACGCCGAGCTTGCCGCTCTTGCTCATCTTGCCGGCCACCACGCCCAGCATGTAGGCGCCTTCATAGGTGCGCACGTCGTAGATGCCCACGTTCTTGGCCGTCTTGTAGCCCGTGGCGTGCATGAACAGGGTGTTCGGGAACTGGCGCGCCACCTTGTTGATGGCATTCATGTAGCCGAAGGAGGTGGCGAAGATGATCTTGTTGCCCTTGGTCGCCAGGTCGCGGATCACGCGCTCGCCGTCGGCCGTGTCGGGTACGTTCTCGACGAAGGTGGTCCGCACGGCGCCCTTGAGCTTCGCCTCGGTGGCCTTGCGGCCCTGATCGTGGGCGTAGCTCCAGCCGTGGTCGCCGGTGGGGCCGATGTAGACGAAGCCCGCCTTGACCGGGTCGGCGGCATGCGCGGGAACAAGCAGGGTGGTGGCCAGGGCGAGGGCCGCCAGGCGGGACAGGGCGTGGAGGAATTTCATGGTGTTTCGTGCGGGACGATGGCAGGAAGGAAGCGCCGCCGCGGGGGCGGCATAAACGCGAGATTATGACCCTAATCAGCCCCAGGTGGGGTATTGACCCTGATCAAGCCGGGCGTGGGCTGGTACACTCCGGCCTCGTTTGTCAGCCGTTTCGAGCCGCCTGCCATGAGCGCCCCCCCGAGAGTCCCGCCGCCCCGCCTGGCCCTGTGCCACATCACCAAACGCTACCCGGGCGTGGTGGCCAACGATGACGTGAGCCTGAGCGTGCAGCCGGGCGAGATTCACGCCGTGCTCGGCGAGAACGGGGCCGGCAAGAGCACGCTCATGAAGATCATCTATGGCGCGGTGCAGGCCGATGCCGGCCAGATCATGTGGAATGGCCGCGAGGTGCGCGTGGGGAGCCCTTCGGCGGCGCGCCAGCTGGGCATTGGCATGGTGTTCCAGCATTTCCAGCTTTTCGAGACGCTGACCGTGGTGGAAAACATCGCGATGGCGCTCGAGGGCCGCTTCGACCTCGCGGCGCTGGCGGTGCGCGTGAAGGACGTTTCCGAAAAATACGGCCTTCCGCTCGATCCGCAGCGCCTCGTACATAGTCTTTCGGTGGGGGAGCGGCAGCGGGTCGAGATCGTGCGCTGCCTGTTGCAGAACCCGCAGCTGCTGATCCTCGACGAGCCGACCTCGGTGCTGACGCCGCAGGCCGTGCGCCGCCTCTTCGACACGCTGCGCCAGCTGGCCAGCGAGGGCGTGAGCATCCTCTACATCAGCCACAAGCTGCATGAAATCCAGGCGCTCTGTCACCGCGCCACGGTGATGCAGGGCGGCCGCGTGACGGGCGAGACCGATCCGCGCAACGAAACGCCCGCCACGCTCGCGCGCATGATGATCGGCCGCGAGCTGCCCGTGTGTCATGCGCCGGCCTACGCGGGCGAGGCGCGGGCGGTGCTGCAGATCGACAGGATCCGCCGCATCAGCGCCGATCCCTTCGGCGTGTCGCTGCACGACATTTCCCTGACCGTGAATGCCGGCGAAGTGGTCGGCATCGCGGGGATTTCCGGCAACGGCCAGGCCGAGCTGCTGTCCGCGCTGTCCGGTGAAACCCAGGGCCGGCCGGAGTCGGTGTCGATCGCGGGCGTGCCCGTGGGCCACCTGCATGCCGGCCAGCGGCGCGACATGGGGCTGGCCTTCGTGCCCGAGGAACGTCTCGGGCGCGGCGCGGTGCCGGGCATGAGCCTGGCCGAGAATTTCATCCTGACCGCGCACCGGCAGCCGGCGCTGCGCCGCCACGGGCTGTTGAGCTTCGGCCGCGCGCGTGAGTTCGCCGCGCGCTGCATCGAGCGGTTCGACGTGCGCTGCAACGGGCCGCAATCGGCCGCGCGCAGCCTTTCCGGCGGCAACCTGCAGAAATTCATCGTCGGCCGCGAGATCATGCAGGCGCCCAAGCTCATGATCGTGGCGCAGCCAACCTGGGGCGTGGACGTGGGCGCGGCGGCCTTCCTGCGCCAGACCCTGCTCGATCTGGCACGCAGCGGCGTGGCGGTACTGGTGGTCTCGGAGGAACTCGAGGAGTTGTTCGAGATCTGCGACCGCATCGCCGTGCTGGCCGGCGGGCGCCTCTCGCCGCCCGTCCCGAAGGACCAGACCGACGCCGAACAGATCGGACTGCTGATGTCCGGCCCCCAAGAACAGCCCGCCTGAACCCGACATGCAACTCATCGAAGCCCGTCCCAATCCGTCACGTGTCATGCGCTGGGCGGCGCCGCCGCTGGCCATCCTGCTCACGCTGGTGGTGGCCGCCATCCTCTTCGCCATGCTCGGCAAGCCGCCGCTGCAGGCCTTTCACGTTTTCTTCATCGAGCCGCTGGAAACCGCCAACGGCTGGAGCGAGCTCGCGCTCAAGGCGTCTCCGCTGATCCTGATCGCGCAGGGGCTGGCGCTGGGTTTCCGTGCCCGCATCTACAACATCGGCGCCGAAGGGCAACTGCTCGCGGGGGCGATCTGTGCCTCGGGCGTGGCGATCTACACCGATGGCATGGACGCGGCCTGGATCCTGCCCGCGATGGTCGTCGCGGGCGCGGTCGGCGGCGGTCTGTGGGGCGCCATTCCGGCCTGGCTGCGCACGCGCTACCAGGCGCAGGAGACGCTGACCACGCTGATGCTCACCTACGTGGCGACCTACCTGCTGTCGTGGCTCGTGAGCAGCCCGTGGCGCGATCCGGGCGGCACGAATTTTCCGCAGTCCATCCTGTTCTCGGAAGCGGCGATGTTCGCCCCGCTGTTCGAAGGCCTGCGCGTGAATACCTCGGTCTGGATCACCGTGATCGCGGTTCCGCTGTTCTGGCTCTTCGTGAGCCGCAGCTTCGCGGCCTACCAGCTCGCCGTGGGCGGCGAGGCCGTGGCGGCGGCGCGCTACGCGGGCTTTTCGGCCAGCCGCACGGTCTGGCTGAGCCTCGTGGTGTCGGGCGCGGCGGCGGGCATCGCGGGCGCGGCCGAGGCGGCGGGGCCGGTCGGCCAGCTCACGCTGTCGCTGTCGCCGGGGTATGGCTACGCCGCGATCATCGTGGCCTGGGTCGGCCGCCTGCATCCGCTGGGCATCGTGCTCGCCGGCCTGCTGATGGCGCTGATCTATCTGGGCGGCGAGGCCGCACAGGTTTCCATGCAGCTGCCGGCGGCCATCAGCTGGCTCTTCCAGGGCATGCTGCTGTTCTTCCTGCTGGGGGCGGATGCCTTCGTCGATTACCGTCTCAAGCGGCGCCGTCAGGCTGCCGGCGGCAAGGAGTGACGCCATGCTCGATCACCTGATCCCGATTCTGGCCACCACCATGGCGGCGGCCACGCCCCTGATCTTCGCGGGCCTGGGCGAACTCGTCGCCGAACGCAGCGGCGTCATCAACCTGGGGGTCGAAGGCATGATGCTGATCGGCGCGGTCGCCGGCTTTGCCGCCGCGCTGCACTGGGGCGTGGCCGGCGGCCTGTTCTTCGGGGCGCTGGCGGGGGTGCTCGCGGTGTTGCCGTTCGCCTTCCTCACCCTTTCGCTGGGCACCAACCAGCCGGCCACCGGCCTGGCGCTCACGATCTTCGGCATCGGTCTGTCGGCCTTCGTCGGCCAGTTCTTCGTGAGTCAGAGCCTGCCTGGCCTGCGCCCGCTCGACATTCCGCTGCTGGCGCAGATTCCGGTGCTGGGGCCGGTGCTCTTCCAGCAGACCTGGGTGGTGTATCTGTCGTGGCTCGCGTTCGTGCTCGTGGCCTGGGTGCTGGCGCGCACGCGCTGGGGGCTGATCCTGCGCGCGGTGGGCGAGAGCCCCGAGGCCGCGCACGCGATCGGGTACAACGTCACGGGCATCCGTTACGCCGCCACCTGTTTCGGCGGGGCGATGGCGGGCATGGCGGGGGCATATCTGTCCACCGTGTATACGCCGCTGTGGGTGCAGAACATGACCGCCGGACGCGGCTGGATCGCGGTGGCGCTGGTGGTGTTCGCCACCTGGCGGCCGGGCCGCCTGATGCTGGGCGCTTATCTTTTCGGCGGCATGACCATCCTGCAGCTGCATGCGCAGGGCCTGGGCGTGGAGCTGCCTTCGCAGTTGCTGGCCGCGATTCCTTATGTGGCCACCATCGTCGTGCTGGTGCTGATCTCGCGCGATCGCCGGCATCTGCTGCTGAACCTGCCGGCCTCGCTTGGCAAGCCCTTCATCAGTCACTAAAAAACGAAGTGCGCGCCCTTCGCGCCCTGCCGGATCTTTCCGGCAGGGCGTTTTCACGCGCCCGACCCCAGGAGAACCGACATGAACCCGCAACCCGCCCGCCTTCTCGTCCGCGCGTCCATCCTGCATTTCCTCGCGGACCCCGGCGAGCACGACGATCCGCGGGCGTGGCAGTACTTCGAGGACGGCGCGCTCTTCGTCGAAGACGGCCACGTGAGCTTCTGCGGCGATTTCGCCGCGCTGGAGGCGGCTGTTCCCGTCGCGCGGCGCGATGCGGCCCGCCTTTGCGACTACCGTGGCAAGTTGCTGCTGCCGGGCTTCGTCGATAGTCATGTGCACTATCCGCAGCTGCGCGTGCTGGGTTCCTGGGGGCGCCAGCTGCTCGACTGGCTGACCGATTACACCTTTCCGGCCGAACGCGCGCTCGCCGACGAGAACGTCGCGCGCGAGACCGCGAGCTTCTTCCTCGACCGCCTGCTCGCGCATGGCACCACGACCGCTTCGGTTTATGCGACGGTGCATCCGCAATCGGTGGAGGCGTTCTTCGTCGAGGCCGACAAGCGCAAGCTGCGCATGCTCTGCGGCAAGGTGCTGATGGACCGCAATTGCCCGGAGTTCCTGCGCGACACGCCCGCCACCGCGCTCAGCGACAGTGCCGCGCTGATCGCGCGCTGGCATGGCCGGGGCCGCCTGGGCTACACCGTGACGCCCCGGTTCGCGCCCACGTCCTCGCCCGAGCAGCTCGAGGTGGCGGGCGAACTCTTCCGCTCGCGGCCCGACATGCACCTGCAGTCGCACCTGTCGGAGAACACGCGCGAGATCGCATGGGTGCGCGAACTCTTCCCCGCGCAGCGCGACTATCTCGAGGTGTATGAGAGCTTCGGCCTCGTCGGACGCGGCGCCATTTACGGTCACGGCATCCACCTCTCGGCCAGCGAGCGCGAACGCCTTGCCGGCAGCCAGACCGCGATCGCCTTCTGCCCGACCTCCAACCTGTTCCTGGGCAGCGGCTGGTGCGCGCATGCCGATCTGGGCCGGGCGGGCGTGCCGCTGGGGCTGGCGACCGACGTGGGCGGCGGCACCAGTCTGTCGATGCTGCGCACGATGGGCGCGGCCTACGAGGTGGGGCAGGCGGGCGGGCAGACCCTGTCGCCCTGGCGGGCGTGGTATCTCGCCACGCTGGGGGGCGCCCATGCGCTGGCGCTCGATCATGCGATCGGCAACTTCCTGCCCGGGCGCGAGGCCGATTTCGTCGTTCTCGACAGCACGCGCATCCCCGAGCTGGATTTCCGCCTGCGTTACGCCAGCACGCTCGCCGAGCGCCTCTTCGCGCTCATGATGCTGGGAGACGAGCGCTGCGTCGCCGCCACCCACGTGCTCGGCGAGCGGGTGTGGGAAAGCGTCGCCGCCTGACGCGCCCGGCCTGACCCCGGGCGATCCGCCCTCGCCCTGGGCGGCACGAAGACGGGTGGCGTGGCCGCACGACGGAAGCGGCCTTTGCCCGGAGGCGGCCGTCGCGCGCCGCGCGAGGCGCCTTCGCGGCGGGCTGCCGCCAGCGCGTTTCGCGCTACACAGGCCAGCACGCCGGCCGGGTCACGTCATGCGGCCTCGCCGTGGCACCCATGGGTCGGGACGATGCCTCCGTCATGGCGGGGCGTGCGGACGGCCTGCCGGCGAGGCGGACGCGGTGGCGCCCCGAGGGTGTTGTGGTTTCCCCGCCTCATGTGCGCGAAGAGACGGGCGCGGACGGCCCATTCGCGCATGCCGGGGGCGTATTGCCGGGCATTCTGCTTCATCATGGCGCCACCCCTCGCTGCTTGGGGCCTTCGCGATGACCGGGGCCTGCCAGTTCCACCCCGCCCGTGAAGGAGGCGTCATCTGCTGTGAATGGGCGGGATCAGCCTGAATCGGAGCGGCCGGCCGGCCGCTGGACAAGGGGATGCTGATGCTGGAGCAATTCTTCTGGATGGGCGGGGCGCCTTCGCTGCTGGTGCTGGGGGTGTATGACCTTCAGCTGGTGGCCCTGTCCGTGTTGATCGCGATACTCATCTGCAGCGTCGCCATGCAGATCGCGGGGATCGCCAGGGAACTCAGGGACGCGCGCTATCGCCACCTGGCGGTGGTCACGGGCTCGCTGGCGCTGGGGGTCGGGATCTGGTCGATGCATTTCATCGGCATGCTGGCGTTCAGCCTGTGTGCCCCGGTCCGTTACGACACCTTCCTGACGGCCGCCTCCATCGTGCCGGCCGTGCTGGCGTCATGGATCGCGCTCGAGATGCTGGCGCGCGAGCACGCGGAGCGCTTCCAGCTCTTCGCGGGCGGCGCGCTCGTGGGCGGCGGCATCGGCGCCATGCATTACGTGGGCATGGCCGCGATGGAGATGGCGCCCCTGCTGCGCTACGACCCGTGGTGGTTCGCCGCTTCGCTGGTGGTCTCGGTGCTGCTGGCGTGGTTCGCGCTGTGGCTGCGCTTCGGTCTGCGCCAGCACGGGCGGTACGGCAAGCAGATCATCACGCTGCTCAGCGGCACGGTGCTCGGAGCGGCGGTGGCGGCGATGCACTACGTGGCCATGAGCGCGGCGCGCTTCGTGGGCGAGGGCGACCCGGCATACGTGCAGGCGCTGGACCTCCGGCTCATCCTCATCATCACGGGGGTGACGCTGGTGCTCGCGGCGGCGGTGCTGGGGGGCAACCTGCTGCTGCGTTTCCACATGCTCTACAAGCAGTTGCGCCTGAGCGAGTCCTACCAGAAGGCGATCTTCGCGACCGCCGTGGATGGGGTGATCACCATCGATCCGCGCGGCACCATGCTGTCCGTGAATCCGTCGGTGACGCGGCTGTTCGGCTGGCAGCCCGGCGATCTGATCGGGCAGAACGTGACGATGCTGATGTCGGAACCGAACCGCACGCTGCATGCGCAGTACCTGGAAAACTATCTGGGCGGCGGGCAGGCGAAGGTGATCGGCATCGGGCGCGAGACGACCGCGCGGCGCGCGGACGGTTCCGAGTTTCCGATCCGGCTCGCGGTGGGCGAGGTGAGGGTGGATGAACAGTTGTTCTTCGTGGGCTTCATCACCGACATCTCGGAGCAGAAGCGCGTCGAGGCCCTGCTGGAGCGCGAGGCCACGCAGGATGCCCTGACCGGTCTGGCCAATCGCCGTCAGCTGTCCATCCTGCTGCCGCGCGCGATAGGGCGCACCTACCGGTATGCCGACCCGATGGCCGTGATCTTCATCGATCTGGACGGGTTCAAGCAGGTCAATGACACGCTGGGGCACGAGGCCGGCGACGAGCTGCTGAAAGTGGTCGCCCACCGCCTGCAGGAACTCGTGCGGCGCACCGACATGGTCGTGCGCCTGGCCGGCGACGAGTTCGTGATCGTGTTCGAGGGGCTCAAGCAGGAGGGCGACGCCGAGCGGCTGGCCGAGAAGGTGCTGGCCGAGATCTGCGTGCCCATGACGCTGGGAGAGAACACGGCGCGGGTCGGTGCGAGCCTGGGCGTGGCGATCTACCGGCCGAGCTGCGCGCTGTCGGCGGACTCCTTGCTGCAGAAGGCCGACGAAGCGATGTACCGCGCCAAGAAAGCCGGCAAGGGCCGCATCGTGGTGATCGATCTGTAGCGCCCTCCCGCGTGCCGGCACGGCCCCGCGCAGGGGCGGGCGCCTGGCGGCAAACAGGTGCCACGCGCCGTACCGCTGACCGGGCGGTCCGTGCGGCGCTCGCGGGCGCCACGCGCCGCTAGGCCGGGGCGTCCTGTCCGGCGGGCGCTTGCGGGGCGGGCCGGCGCGGCGTGGTGACGAAATCCAGGCGGCCATGACCGCTGCAGGTGCAGGTGACGGCATCTCCCTCGCGGATGTGGCCGGCGAGCATCTGCTTTGCGAGCGGCACTTCGATGGCGCGCCGGATCAGGCGGCGCAGCTCGCGGGCGCCGGATTCCGGCTGATAGCCTTCCTCGGCAAGGTGGCCGATCACGCTGGCATCGAACGTCAGCGCGATGTCCTGCCCGAGCGCCGTCTGCCGGATCGCCTCGAGCTGCAGCTGGATGATGTTGCCGATCTGGCCTTTCTGCAGACCGCCGAAGATGATGATCTCGTCGATGCGGCTCAGGAATTCCGGCCGGAAGTGCGCCCGCAGGACCTGCATCGTTTCGTCGCGCCGCGTGTCGGTGATCTCTTCCTGGCCGGGCAGGGCGCCCGGTGAAGCGAGATTGCTGGTGGCGATGATGAGGGTGTTCCTGAAGTCCACCACGCGTCCCTTGCCATCGGTGAGCCGGCCATCGCCGAAGACCTGCAGCAGCACGTTGCAGACATCCGCGTGGGCCTTTTCGATCTCGTCGAGCAGGATCACGCAGTAAGGCTTGCGGCGCACGCGCTCGGTCAGCTGCCCGCCCTCTTCGTAGCCGACGTAGCCGGGCGGCGCGCCGATCAGCCGCGCCACGGCGTGACGCTCCATGTATTCGGACATGTCGATGCGGACGACCGCGTCCTCGTCTCCGAAGATCACCTCCGCCAGGGCTTTCGCCAGCTCCGTCTTGCCCACCCCGGTGGGGCCGAGGAACAGGAAGGTGGCGGTGGGGCGGTTCATCTGCCGCAGCCCGGCGCGTGCCAGGCGGACCGCATCGGATACCGCCTCGATGGCGTGGTCCTGGCCGATCACGCGCTGCCGCAGACGCGCTTCGAGCTGCAGGAGTCTTTCTCTTTCCTCCTGCGTCAGTTCGTTGACGGGGATTCCAGTGAGCCGCGAAACGATGTCGGCGACGTCGCCCACGCCCACTTCGGCACGGGATGAGCCGGGCCTGGCCCGCCACGCATCCGTCTGTTCTTCCAGTTCCTTCTCGCGCCTGGCGAGCTGGTTTTCGTAATCCCTGGCCTTGTCGAAATTCTTGCGCGACATGACATAGGCCAGCTCGCGGCGCAGGCCCGCGATCTCGGCCTCGGCCTCCTGCAGCTCGGCCGGGCGCGAGGTGGTGGACAGGCGCACGCGCGCGGCCGCCTGGTCCACCAGGTCGATCGCCTTGTCCGGCAGGAAACGGCCCGAGATGTAGCGGTCCGACAGCTCGGCCGCGGCCACCAGCGCCTCGTCCTGCACGACCACCCGGTGGTGCGCCTCCATGCCATCGCGCAGCCCGCGCAGGATGTTGATGGTCTGATCCACCGTGGGCTCGGGCACCAGCACGGGCTGGAAGCGGCGTTCCAGCGCGGCATCCTTCTCGATGTGCTTCTGGTACTCCGCCAGCGTCGTCGCACCGATCAGGTTCAGCTCGCCACGCGCCATGGCGGGCTTGAACGTGTTGGCGATGTCCAGCCGGCTCTCGCCGCCCTGACCCGCGCCGACGATGGTGTGCACCTCGTCGATGAACAGCACCAGATGGTCCTTGCGGGCGTCGATCTCCTCCATCAGCTGCCGGACGCGCTCCTCGAACTCGCCACGGTACTTGGCGCCCGCCACCAGCGCATTGACGTTCAGCTCCACCAGCCGCTTGTCGCGCAGCGCTTCCGGCACCTCGCCATTGGCCATGCGCTGGGCCAGCCCCTCGACGATCGCCGTCTTGCCCACGCCGGGCTCGCCGATGAGCACCGGGTTGTTCTTCTTGCGGCGGGCCAGGATCTCTATCGTCGTCTCGATCTGATGCGAGCGCCCGATGACGGGATCGAGCCGGCCATCCCGTGCCATCGCCGTCAGATCGCGGCTCACGCTGTCGAGCCGCGGCGTGGCGGAGGGCAGCTCGATACGGCCGTCCTGCGCGCCCTTGCCCACGACCTTCACGGTCTGCCGGCGCAAGGCCTGCGGCGTGAGGCCGTATTTCTTCAACAGCGTACCCGCCCGGCTGTCGGAGACCTCGGACAGACCGATCAGCACATGCTCGGGCCCCACGTAGCGATGGCCCATCTCGCGCGCGGCGGTATAGGCGCGGTTCAGCGCGCTTTTCACTCTGGGAGAGACCCCGACGTCGTCCTCGCCTCTGTCGGCCGCGTCGCCGGGGGCTGCGGGCGGGCTGCGCCGCTCGATCTCGGCCCGCAGTTCGGCGGGACTGGCCTTGAACTGCTTCAGGATGGCCTGGATCGCGTCGCTGTCGGGCAGCACATGCAGCAGCTGCTCGGTGTCGATCTCGGGATGCCCGCCCTGCAGCGTCCGTTCCGCCGCCTTCTGCAACATGGCCTTGGTCTGCTCGCTGAAGGCTTCGACGTGCCGCTCGCGGCCCGCGTCGGGTGCGTCCGGCTGCGCCTTGTCGCCCGTCAGGCCCGCCGCGCCCTCTGCAGGGGGGCCGGCGGAGAAGAGGGATTCCAGCGGCGAGGCATGCCGCTGCTCACGTGTCAGACGCGCGTAGTCGTATTCGCAGAGGTTCATCTGCCGGTGCCGACCGTTCTGCGACACCGTCACCGCCATGCTGGCGGGACGCACGCCGCAGATCTCACACATGTCAGCTGCCATCAGAAATTCCTGTGCCGGTTGAGGTGATCCAGGCGCCGAGGCCCGAGCGGCGCATGGGTGCGGGCCGAGGTGGCGAGTCCGCAGTCTCTCAATTTGAAAAAGAACAAGCAATGTGCCGGCCGGTCATCCGTCAGAACGGCGTGGGTCTGGAATCACGCCCCGGACCTTGCATCGGGGATCGGTCAAAGCCCTTGGACCTGATTTTGCCTTGCGCGAGGGGCGCGACCGTTTAAGACCTCGGTGAAATCGGAGACTCCGGCGCGAGCCCGGGCGCGGACTTTGCCGGCGCGCTGGCGGCGGGGCTGCGCTCAGATCGCCGGAAAAGGGGTCAGCCCGGCGTTGCCGGCCAGGCCCGGCCTGGCGCAGTCACTCACCCTGCTGCTTGGCCTGGCAGTCGCGTGTGAGGCGGCGTGTGATCTCGGAATGCAGGTCTGGATTCATTGTTGTGCGCTTTTCAGGCGTGAGTTGCGCGTTGGCTGTCCAGCCAATGTTCTGGGGGTGCCGGGGCCGCGATCGGGTGGCAGGTAGGTGCGGGCAGGGGCTCTTGATCTGGAATCCGTAGGCCATGCCGGTGGTCTGGTCACGGACGTGCGGCTGCAGAGCTTGGCGCGCTGGGGCGACTTTGATGCAGCGCCCGTGCGATCGGCGTGCCGGTGGGTTGCGAGTGCCAAGCGGCCAGAACGGCCGGCGGCGACGGCCTCATAATGCAGACCTGCATCGAGGAATATCAGACAGCTGTCTGATATTCGGGCCTCCCGGAGCGGAAAAGCAAAAGGCCCACATCGCTGTGGGCCTTCAGAATACTGGCTCCCCGACCTGGGCTCGAACCAGGGACCTACGGATTAACAGTCCGGCGCTCTACCGACTGAGCTATCGGGGAATCGAGAAGAAGAATATTAGACTGCAATTGACCGATCGTCAAGAACTTCCTGCTGAAAACTTTCGGCGGGCGCGTGCGCAGGTAAGCTTCTGCCTCTGCCCCGTTGTTTTTCCGGAGACTCTTCGTGATGCCGTCCTTCATCCTCCGCACTGCCCGCCGCGCCGCCGGTTTGCTGCTCTGCCTCCAGTACGCGCTGGCCGCGCCCGTCGTGGCCGCGCAGGAGAAGCCCGCATGGCTGGGATTGCCGCTGGAGTACGCGAAGCAGTCGTATGCGTTCAAGGGCGGCCCCGCTGTCGAGCTGGAGCGCGTGCGGGTGTTGACGTCGCCGGCGATCGAGGCGGACCGGGTGTGGGTCCGGCCCGACTGGTCGGCCTGGATGACCCGCTTCGAGACCCAGAAGGTGCGCCTGGTGGCGGGCGCCGTGACCGCTCGTCCGGCGGCACTGTCGCGCCTGGGGCGCGTGGATGGCGCCTCGACGAAGAGGGTGACACGCCTCGAGTTCGGTTCGCTGAAGCTGTTGTTCGGCGACACGCCGCTGCAGCTTCCCGCCGGCGAGATGTTGTTCGCGGACGACGGGGCGCTGACGCGCATCCGCGTGGCGCTGGGCGGCGGGGTTTCGGTGGAGCTCGTCCCGCGCGAAGGCGGGCGCCTGGGCGTGCTGGTGCAGAGCGGCGAGCTGCGCTGGCCGGTGCTGCCGGCTTTCCGCCTTGACAGCATGGTGGCCCAGGGGGAGATGACGGATGACCAGATCGTGCTCGACCGCATTGGCGCCAATGGCGACGGGGGCTCGCTCAGCGGGGTGATCCGGCTCGTGTCGGCCGGCAAGTTCCTGCTCGAAGGCGATCTGGTCATGAACAGCCTGCGCGCGCGCGACGTGATCCAGCGCCTGTATCCGCGCGCGGTCGTGGATGGCGTGCTGAGCGGCAATCTGCGCGTGGCGAGTTCGGCGGACAGCTTCGATGGCCTGGGCCGGGCGATCGCGGTGGAAGGCACTTACGAGCTGAAGTCGGGTTCCATCGACCGCTTCGGGCTGCTCGAAGGCATGCGACGCTCGGGTTCGGGCGTGGTGGGCGGCGGTCTCGTGCGCTTCGATCAGTTGAACGGTCGTTTTTCGGGCCGTTCGGGCGCCAACGCGCAGGCCAGCTTCTCGAATCTCGTGTCTGGCGCGCTGCGCGGCGCCAGCAGCTTTACGCTCGACCCGGCGGGAGCGTTGCGTGGTACCGTGAGCGGCTCGCTCGTGTTGCCGGGCGGTGAGGTCGTGTCGCGCAGATTCGTGCTTTCGGGCAAGGTGGATGCGCCCACGCTGACCGCGCCCTGATCCGCGCACGAGCCCGTCTGGCCTATCCCCTCGCGGGTTGGCCGTTTCTTGCGGATGGATTCTGGTCGTGTCTGATCTGGTAACACAGACCGCCCTCGAGGCGGAATTCCTGGTGAGCTGCCTGTGTGCGGGCTGGTGCGGTACCTGCCGCGATTATGCGGAGGGCTTCGAGGCTCTGCCCGGCAAGTTCCCCGAGGTGGGTTTCGTGTGGGTGGATGTGGAAGACGAGGCCGAGGTGGCCGGCGACATCGACGTGGAAAACTTTCCCACGCTCGTGATCCAGCGCGGCACCGACGTGCTGTTCTGCGGCCCCATGCTGCCGCAGCATCGCCTGCTCGAGCGCCTGCTCGAAACGTTCATGGCGCAAAGCGCCGAAGAGTCCGCCGGCTATGCGCGCGGCACGCCCGAGCGGCTGGGCTGGCAAGGGCTGGCGGATGTGCGCACGCGGCTCGCGCGAGGCGACTGATTCACTTCACGAATGAAAAAAGGGGCTCCGGAGAGCCCCTTTTTGCTGCCTGCGCGAACCTTACTTGAGCACGGCGGCAATCGCGTCCGCCACGTAATCGATGTTGCGCGAGTTCAGGGCGGCAATGCAGATGCGGCCGGTGGAGACGGCATAGACCCCGAATTCGGTGCGCATGCGCTCCACTTGCGCCGCGCTCAGGCCGGTATAGGAGAACATGCCGCGCTGCTTGAGCACGAAGGCGAAATCCTGCGCGACCTTGCGTTCCGCGAGGCGGGCGACGAGGGCCGCGCGCATTTCACGGATGCGCACGCGCATGCCGGCGAGTTCTTCTTCCCATTGCGCGCGCAGCTCGGGCGAGGCGAGCACCGCCGCCACGATCGCGCCACCGTGCGTGGGCGGGTTGGAGTAATTGGTGCGCACCACGCGCTTGACCTGCGAGAGCACGCGCGCGGCTTCGTCCTTGCTGGCCGTCACGACGGTCAGGGCGCCCACGCGCTCGCCGTAGAGCGAGAAGGATTTCGAGAACGAGCTGGAAATGAAGAATTGCAGACGGGAGGCCGAGAAGGCGCGCACGGCGACGGCGTCTGCGTCGATGCCTTCGGCAAAGCCCTGGTAGGCCATGTCGAGGAAGGGCACGAGGCCGCGTGCTTCGCAGACCGCCACCACCTCGGCCCACTGGGCGTCGGTCAGGTCGGCGCCCGTGGGGTTGTGGCAGCAGGCGTGCAGCACCACGACCGTGCCCGCGGGCAACGATTCGAGGCAGGCTTTCATGCCTGCAAAATTCACGCCGCGGGTGGCGGCGTCGTAATAGGGGTAGTGCTCCACCTCGAAGCCGGCGGATTCGAACAGCGCGCGGTGGTTCTCCCAGGAGGGATCGGAGATGTAGACCTTCGCGGCCGGATTCAGTCGCTTGAGGTAATCGGCGCCAACCTTCAGCGCGCCCGTGCCGCCCAGGGCTTCGATGGTGAGCGTGCGGCCTTCGGCGATCAGGGCCGAATCGGCGCCGAAGAGCAGGGCGGCGACGGCCTTGTTGTAGGCCGCGAGCCCTTCGATCGGCTGATAGCCGCGCGCCGGCGCGGACTCGAGGCGGGCGCGCTCGGCGGCCTTCACGGCGCCCAGCAGGGGGATCTTGCCTTCATCGGTGAAGTACACGCCCACGCCCAGATTGACTTTGGTGCCGCGGGTGTCGGCGTTGAACGCTTCGTTCAGGCCCAGGATGGGGTCGCGCGGGGCCATTTCGACAGCGGCAAAGATCGAGGAACTCATGGATTCTCCAGCATCAAGGAAAAAGGGCCGGCTGCTCGCACCGGCTGACGGATTGCGGAATAATCAACGACTTGGCCGGCTCCGCGGTTGACCGTCGGCCCTTGTCAGAATGCGAAATATTAACATGGCCGATTCCTCCCCTTCCCCCTCGGTGGTGACCTTCGAAGGCAGTCCGTTCCGGCTCCACCAGCCCTTTCCCCCGGCGGGCGACCAGCCGGGCGCCATCACCGCGCTCACCGAGGGCATTGGCGACGGGCTGATGTTCCAGACCCTGCTCGGCGTGACGGGCTCGGGCAAGACCTACACGATGGCGAACGTGATCGCGCGCTGCGGACGCCCCGCCCTCGTGCTGGCCCCCAACAAGACGCTCGCCGCGCAGCTGTACGCGGAGTTCCGCGAGTTCTTCCCCGAAAACGCGGTGGAGTACTTCGTTTCCTATTACGACTACTACCAGCCCGAGGCGTACGTGCCTTCGCGCGATCTGTTCATCGAAAAGGATTCGTCGATCAACGAGCACATCGAGCAGATGCGCCTGTCGGCCACCAAGAGCCTGCTGGAGCGGCGCGACGTGGTGATCGTGGCGACCGTGTCGTGCATCTACGGGATCGGCGACCCGGTCGATTATCACAGCATGATCCTGCATCTGCGCGAGGGCGAAAAAATGCCGCAGCGCGACGTGCTCGCGCGTCTGGTCGGCATGCAGTACGACCGCAATGACATCGATTTCCAGCGCGGCACCTTCCGCGTGCGCGGCGACGTGATCGACGTGTTCCCGGCCGAGAGCGCCGAGCTGGCATTGCGCATCGAGCTGTTCGACGACGAGATCGAGCATCTGACGCTGTTCGATCCGCTCACGGGCCATCTCAAGCAGAAGCTCTCCCGCTTCACGGTATTTCCCTCCAGCCATTACGTGACGCCACGGAGCACGGTCATGAAGGCGGTGGAGGCGATCAAGGAAGAGCTGCGCGAGCGCATCGAGTTCTACCAGCGCGGAGGCAAGCTCGTCGAGGCCCAGCGCATCGAGCAGCGCACGCGCTTCGATCTCGAGATGCTCAGCGAACTCGGCTTCTGCAAGGGCATCGAGAACTACTCGCGCCATCTCTCCGGGCGCCTGCCGGGCGATCCGCCGCCCACGCTGATCGACTATCTGCCGCGTGACGCGCTGATGTTCGTGGACGAATCCCACGTCGCGATTCCGCAGGTGGGCGGCATGTTCAAGGGCGACCAGGCGCGCAAGCTCAACCTCGTCGAATACGGCTTCCGTCTGCCCTCCGCGGCCGACAACCGGCCGCTCAAGTTCGACGAGTTCGAGCGCCTGCTGCCGCAGACCGTATTCGTTTCGGCCACGCCCGCTGCCTACGAGGCGCAGAACCAGGGCCAGGTCGTGGAGCAGGTGGTGCGCCCCACGGGGCTGGTCGATCCGCTCGTCGAGATCCGCCCCGCGCTGAGCCAGGTGGACGATCTGCTCGGCGAGATCCGCCAGCGCGTGGCGGCCGGCGAGCGCGTGCTGGTGACCGTGCTGACCAAGCGCATGGCCGAAGACCTGACCGATTACCTCGGCGAGAACGGCGTGCGCGTCCGCTACCTGCACAGCGACATCGACACCGTGGAGCGCGTGGAGATCATCCGCGACCTGCGCCTGGGCGAATTCGACGTGCTCATCGGCATCAACCTGCTGCGCGAGGGGCTGGATATTCCCGAGGTGTCGCTGGTGGCGATCCTCGACGCCGACAAGGAGGGGTTCCTGCGTTCCGTGCGCTCGCTGATCCAGACCATCGGCCGCGCCGCGCGCCATCTGCACGGCACGGCCATCCTCTATGCCGACAGGATGACGGACTCGATGCGCGCCGCGATCGACGAGACCGAACGGCGGCGCGCGAAGCAGATCGCCTTCAACGAAGCCAACGGCATCGTGCCGAAGTCGGTCAACAAGCGCATCAAGGACATCATCGACGGCGTCTACCACGAGGACGCGGCCGAAACCTCCGCTGGAGCCCTCGCCGAAGACGGCCCGGACTACGCGGCGATGGACGAGAAAGCTCTCGCCAAGGCCATCAAGCAGCTCGAAAAGCAGATGCAGGCACACGCCCGCAACCTGGAGTTCGAGGAGGCCGCGGCGGCGCGCGACGAACTCTACCGCCTGCGTCAGCGCGCCTTCGGCGCCGACCACCATTGAGACGCGGCGACCTCGGCATTTGCGGCACACCGGGTGTGCTTCGGCGCGCCTGCGCCCCGGCCGGCGCTTGACCCTTTCGCCAGGAGGGGCAGAATCCGGCGGAGCTTGCATCCCTCTCATCGATTGCCATGACCCGTATTCTTTTTGTCTGCACCGGCAACATCTGTCGTTCTCCCACCGCCGATGGCGTCGCCCGGCATCTTGCGCACACCCTGGGCGTGGCCGACCGGTTCGAATTCGATTCCGCCGGCACGCATGCCTATCACGTGGGGGAGGCGCCCGACCCGCGCGCCTGCAAGGCCGCACGCAAGCGCGGTTACGAACTCGGCGGGCTGCGCGCGCGCGTCTTCACGGGAGAGGATTACGACGCCTTCGATCTCATCCTCGCGATGGATCAGGGGCATCTCGCGTGGCTGCTGCGCGAATGCCCGCGCGAGCATCGCGCGAAGATCCGCCTCTTTCTCGACTACTCGGCGAATCATCCCGGCGCGGATGTGCCTGACCCCTACTACGACGGCCCGGAGGCGTTCGAGCGCGTGCTCGACATGTGCGAGGAGGCGATCCGCGAGATCCTGCGCCGTCAGGCCTGACGAGCCTCGCGAGGCGGCCGGAGGCACGAAAACAGAAAGCCGCCCGAGGGCGGCTTTCTCATGTGGCCTGCGGCTTTCCCCGGGCGGGCCGGATGGCCCGCGCTGGGGTCAGTTACGCGTCTCGACCTGCTGCAGCGGTTCTTCTGCAGCGTCCGCGCGCGGCTTGCGACGGCGCGGCGCACGGGCCGCTGCGGGCACCTCGGTCGCCGTGGCGGCCGGTGCGCTGCCGGTGGCGGTTTCCACCATCTGCAGCTCGTTCTCTTGCGCCGCGAGCAGCGCCTTGAGATCGAAACCGCTTGCCGCCTGCGAGGCGACCGGCGCTTCCTCAGCGACCGGTGCCGGTGCGGCCGGGGCCACGGATTCGGCTTCGGGCGCTTCGGGCTCAATGGCGGGCTGGGCTTCCACGACGGGCGCCTCGACAACCGGCGCCTCGACGGCCACGGCCACCTCGGGCACGTCCGCCATTTGTGCTTCCTGAACCGGCGTTTCGATCACAGGTGCTTCCACGACCGGCGCCTCGACGATGCCGGGGACTTCAGCCGCGGGAGTCGATTCGAGCGCCGTGACTTCCGCCGCGGCCGGCTCGGGCATGATCTCGAGCGCCGCGACCGGCGCGGTCACGACAGGCTCTTCGCTCAAGGCGGGGGATCCGGCAACGGCTTCGACGGAGGCTTCAGATTCTGCCGCCTGGAACTCGGCGGAGCTGCCTTCCGGCTGCTCGCCTTCGGTACGACGCTCGCCGCGACCACGGCCACGACGGTTGCGCCGGTTGCGGCCCTCGCGCGGCGCTTCGGCGGCGTCCGCCTCGACGCCCGCCTGGGCTTCGACGGCTTCCACGACCGCCGCCTGCTCGCTCACGACCTCGGCCGCTTGCACCGCCTGGGCAGCTTCCCGTTGCTGCTGCTGGCGCTCACGGCGCTCCTGGTTGCGTTCGCGACGCTGCTCGTTGCGCTGTTCGGTACGCTCGCCACGCTCGCCTGCCTCGCGGGCGGGCTTGGCTTCGGCGCTGCGTTCCTTGTCCTGGCGCTCGCCGCGCGTGCGCTCGGTGCGTTCCTGGCGTTCGCCACGGGCTTCGTTGCCGGCGCGGTTGCGTTCGCCGCGTTCGCCGCGTTCCGGGCGGGCTTCCTTGCGTTCGCCGGCGGCAGCTTCTTCACGCTTGCCATTCTTGCGTTCGGCATTGTCGCTGCGGTTGCGACGCTCGCCGTTGCGCGATTCCTGGCGGCGGCCGTCGCCGCGGCGCTCGTTGCGGCCCTTGGTGGGCACCGGAGCGGCCGGCGCTTCGTCGTCGCCCGCGAGCCAGTCGAGAATGCGACGGAAGAATCCCTTGCCTTCGGTCTTGGCGGCAGGCGCACGCGCGGCCGGGCGTTCCACGCCGACCGGAGCGGGTTGCTCGGGCGTGATGCCCTTGATCGCCGCCTCCTGGCGCGGCTTGCCTTCCGTCTGCGCCGAAGGCGGCGCATAGGCGGGTTCGGCAGGCGCCGAGGCCATGCGGTAGCTCGGCAGGTGCGCGTCTTCCAGATTGAGCTGGTCGTGGCGCAGACGCACGATTTCGTGGGCCGGCGTTTCGAGGTGGCGGTTCGGGATGATCAGCAGGGTGACCTTGTGGCGCAGCTCGATCTTGGCGATGTCGTCGCGCTTCTCGTTGAGCAGGAAGGTCGCGACATCCACGGGCACCTGCGTGTGCAGCGCGCCGGTGTTTTCCTTCATCGCCTCCTCTTCGAGGATGCGCAGGATGTGCAGCGCGGCCGATTCGGTGGAGCGGATGTGGCCCGTGCCCGTGCAGCGCGGGCAGGGGATGTAACTCGTCTCGGCGAGCGCCGGGCGCAGGCGCTGGCGCGAAAGCTCGAGCAGGCCGAAGCGGCTGATCTTGCCCGTCTGGACGCGGGCCCGGTCATAGCGCAGCGCATCGCGCAGGCGGTTCTCGACCTCGCGCTGGTTGCGCGGGTTTTCCATGTCGATGAAGTCGATCACGATGAGACCGCCGAGGTCGCGCAGACGCAGCTGACGGGCCACTTCGTCGGCGGCTTCGAGGTTGGTGCGCAGCGCCGTGTCTTCGATGTCGGAACCGCGCGTGGCGCGGCCGGAGTTGACGTCGACGGCGACCAGCGCCTCGGTGTGATCGATCACCACGGCGCCGCCCGAGGGCAGGTTCACCTGACGGGAATAGGCCGATTCGATCTGGTGCTCGATCTGGAAGCGCGAGAACAGCGGCACGTCGTCGCTGTAGCGCTTGACGCGATTGACGTTGGCCGGCATCACGGTGCCCATGAAGGCGCGTGCCTGCTCGTAGATTTCATCGGTATCGATGAGGATCTCGCCGATGTCGGGCTGGAAGTAGTCGCGCACCGCGCGGATCACCAGCGAGCCTTCCTGATAGATCAGGAACGCGCCGCTCTGGGCCTTGGCGGCGCCATCGATGGCGGTCCACAGCTGCGTGAGGTAGTTCAGGTCCCACTGCAGTTCCTCGCCGGCACGGCCGATCGCAGCGGTGCGCGCGATCAGGCTCATGCCGCCGGGGACTTCCAGCGCATCCATGACTTCGCGCAGCTCGGTGCGCTCGTCGCCCTCGACACGGCGCGAAACACCGCCGCCGCGCGGGTTGTTGGGCATGAGCACGAGGTAGCGGCCCGCCAGCGAGACGTAGGTCGTCAGCGCCGCACCCTTGTTGCCGCGCTCTTCCTTCTCGACCTGGACGATGATTTCCTGGCCCTCGCGCAGCGCTTCCTTGATGCTGGCGTTGCGGTCGGCGCCCTCACGGTAATAGGAACGCGAGACTTCCTTGAAGGGCAGGAAGCCGTGGCGTTCTTCGCCGTAATCGACAAAGGCGGCTTCGAGACTGGGCTCGATGCGGGTGATGACGCCTTTATAGATATTGCTCTTGCGTTGTTCCTTGGCGGCCGATTCGATGTCGAGGTCGATCAGTTTCTGACCATCGACGATCGCAACGCGGAGTTCCTCGGCCTGCGTTGCATTGAAAAGCATTCGCTTCATTTACGTTCTTCTCCCGCGCGCGGTGTGCGGGCAGGGCGAACCGTCGACGGGCCCGGACAGGGCCGCGTCTGACTCAACTTGTGGGGAACAGACGGATCATGTGTTCTTGTGCAAGGAGTGGATCGGTTCGCCTAAAGATCACGAGGCCGTCTTGAGGGGCTGTCGGGATCGTGCAGTCTGTGCCGCTCGCGCGCGCAAAATGGGTCGATCAATCAAATGGATTGGGATACCATCGGCCGTTTTCTCTGGCCGATCAGTGTTTCCGAGGTGCCTGGCGCGCTGAGGGAAGGCCGGCCTGCCGGACCAGAGCTGAGCCTGCGCGCCGGATAACTCTACGGCGCCAACCACTATCGGCTGGAGCGCGCGAGGCCTTGTGCCTGGGGCGCTGCAAACATGCCGGAGGGGCGAAACAGACTGGTCGGGAAAGCCGTGCGACACGCACGACCCGCGGGGCGAACCCACGAAAACCGTTGCAGTATATTTGAAACCCATGACTTTAGGCAAAGACGGCCAGAATGCTTCCGTGAGCGCTTCCGTGCGGCGCGTGTGCGTGGCGGAAGAAGATGCCGGCCAACGCATCGACAACTACCTGCTGCGTGAGTGCAAGGGCGTGCCCCGCAGCCACATCTACCGGGTGCTGCGCAGCGGCGAGGTGCGGGTCAACGGCGGGCGCATCAGTCAGACCTACCGGCTGGCGGTCGGCGACGAGGTGCGCATTCCGCCCATTCGCGTGGCCGAGCGCGCGGTCGTGGACGTGCCGCTCGTCGCGGCCGCGCGGCACGATCTGCCCATCGTGTTCGAGGATGACGCGCTGCTGGTGATCGACAAGCCGGCCGGGCTGGCCGTTCATGGCGGCAGCGGTCTGAGTTTCGGGCTCATCGAACTGCTGCGCCAGCAACGCCCGCAGGCGAAGTTCCTTGAACTCGCGCACCGGCTCGACCGCGAAACGTCGGGCCTGCTCATCGTCGGCAAGAAGCGCGCGGCCCTCAACGCGATCCAGGACGGCATGCGGCAGGGCGGGCTGGAAAAGCGCTATCTCACGATGGTGGCGGGCGCCTGGCGCAATCCGCTGCAGCATATCCGCGCCCCGCTCTACAAATACCTGACGCCGGAAGGCGAACGGCGCGTGATGGTGCGCGAAGACGGCAAGCCGTCGCACAGCATCGTGCGTCTCGTGGCGCGCTGGGAGCGCTTCAGCCTCGTCGAGGTGGAACTCAAGACCGGCCGCACCCATCAGATCCGCGTGCATCTGGCGTCCCAGGGCTTTCCGCTGCTGGGCGACGACAAGTACGGGGACTTTCCGCTCAACAAGGTGCTTGCGCGCGAGGGCCTCGCACGCATGTTCCTGCACGCCGCGCAGCTCGCCTTCACGCATCCCGTGAGCGGCGAGCGCATCCGGCTCGAGGCGCCGTTGCCGCCCGAGCTCGCCGCCTTCGTGCGACAGGTCGATCAACGTCAGGAGAGAGAGCATGGCAGCCCGCAACTTTGATCTGGTCGTGTTCGACTGGGATGGCACGCTCATGGATTCCACCGCCGCGATCGCCGAATCGCTGCAGGCCGGGTGTTCCGACCTGGGGTTGCCCGTGCCGACGCGCGAGCGCGCGCAGCATGTGATCGGGCTGTCGCTGGCCGGCGCCGTCGAGCTGATCGCTCCGGGCATCAGCGAGGCGGACGGACGGCAGCTCGTCGAGCGATACCGGCATCACTTCCTGGCGCGCGACCATGCCCTGGTGCTTTTCGACGGCGTCCGCGAGATGCTGGCCGAGCTGGCGGCGGGTGGATACCTGCTCGCGGTGGCGACGGGCAAGGCGCGTCGCGGTCTAGACCGGGTTCTCGAACAGAGCGGGCTCGGCGCGTATTTCGACGCCACGCGCTGTGCCGACGAGAGTTTTTCCAAGCCCCATCCGGGCATGCTGCTGGAGCTCATGGATGCGCTGGAGGTGGCGCCGGATCGCACGCTGATGATCGGCGACACCACCCATGACCTGCAGATGGCGAGTAACGCGGGCGTGGCCTCGATCGCGCTGACGCATGGCGCGCATCCCTCCGCCGCGCTCGCGGCGGAGTCGCCCCGCGTGATGCTCGGCTCCATCGCCGCGCTGCGCGAGTGGCTGGCATGTCACGGCTGATCTGCGCCGCCGCCGCGTTGGCCGAGGGTTCCGCGTTGCGCTTCGACGTGCAGTGCGAGGGGCGTCGCCAGGCCGCCTTCGTGCTGCGCTGGCGCGGTGGCGTGCATGCGTATGTGAACCGCTGCGCGCATGTCTCGCTGGAGCTGGACTGGAATCCGGGCAAGTTCTTCGATGCCTCGGGCGACTGGGTGATCTGTGCCGCGCATGGCGCGCTGTACGCCCCGGAGTCCGGTGAGTGCGTGGCCGGCCCCTGTGTCGGGGGGCGCTTGCAGCCCTTGCCGGTGGCGGAACAGAATCAGGGCATCTATCTCTTGCTGAACGAAGGCGACGCGCAATGACTGAAGAAAACGGACGGCCGGGCTGGGAGCGCAGCACCATCGAGAAGCTGGCCTTCGAGAGCCTGCGCGAAGCGCGGCGCAGGCGGCGCTGGAGCATCTTCTTCCGCCTTGCCGCCCTGGTGTACGTCGGCGCGCTGATCTGGATGTTCTGGAGCAACACCGACACCGAACGCAGCGTGAGCAGTGTCGAGCACATCGCGCTCGTGAGGCTGGACGGCACGATTGCCGTCGGCGAACGCGCGAGCGCGGAGAACCTCATCGCCTCGCTGCGCGAGGCCTTCGAGGCGAGTGCGGCCAAGGGCGTGATCCTCGCCATCAACAGCCCGGGTGGCAGCCCGGTGCAGGCCGGCCAGATCAACGATGAAATCCGCCGCCTGCGCGCCGCCCACCCCGACAAGCCGCTGTATGCGGTGGTGGGGGACATCTGCGCTTCCGGTGGCTATTACGTGGCCGCCGCGGCCGATCGCATCTTCGTCGACAAGGCCAGCATCGTCGGCTCCATCGGCGTCCGCATGGACAGCTTCGGCTTCACGGGCGCGATGGAGAAGGCTGGCATCGAGCGGCGCAGCATCACGGCCGGCGAGAACAAGGCCTTCCTCGATCCCTTCATGCCGCAGAACCCGCAGCAGGTGGCTTACGCGCGCGAAATGCTCGACGAGGTCCATCGCCAGTTCATCGATGTCGTGCGCAAGGGGCGGGGCGAGCGCCTCAAGGAAACGCCGGAGATGTTCTCCGGGCTGGTGTGGAGCGGCGCGCGCAGCGTGGAGCTGGGGCTGGCCGACGGCACGGGCAGCGTGGGTTCGGTGGCGCGCGAGGTCTTCAAGATCGAGCGGGTGAGGGATTACTCCCGTAGCGAGAACGTGGCCGAGCGGCTCGCCAAGCGCTTTGGCGCGAGCTTTGGCGGAGGCGTGCTGGAAGCCTTCGAGCGACTGGGCTGGAACTGATCAGCGCCGGGCGAGCAGCAGGAAGACCACCGGCTGCCGGTCGAGATCGGGCGTGCCGGCGCGTTTCCAGTCGCGCACGCTGCGCGTGGCGATCCACTCGCTCGCGGTGCTGAGGCTGCGCGCCACGCACAGCAGCGTTTCTTCGTGGCAGGCCTGCAGCAGGCCGGCGAACATCGCATCGTTCCGGTAGGGCGTCTCGATGAAGAGCTGGGTCCGGTCGAGGCGGGCGGAATCCTTTTCCAGCGCCTGGATCGCGCGGATCCGTTCGTCGGGCTTCTGCGGCAGGTAGCCATGAAAGGCGAAGCCCTGGCCGTTGAGGCCGGACGCCATGAGGGCGAGGAGCAGCGAGGAGGGGCCGACGTGCGGAATGACGCGGATACCCAGCGCGTGGGCGCGGCGGACGATCAGCGCGCCCGGGTCGGCCACGGCCGGACAGCCCGCTTCGGACATCAGCCCCGCGTCGCGACCATCGCGCACGGGGGCGAGCAGGCGCTCGATCGCGGCGGCGTCGAGCTGCGGCGGCAGTTCGGCCAGTTCTGCGGTCTGCATCGGGCGCGTGTAGCCCAGGCGCTTGAGTTCCGCGCGGGCGGTCTTGGCACGCTCGACGATGAAGTAGTCCAGCGCATCCAGCGTGCTGACCACATGGGCCGGATGCGTGCGCGCCGGCTCGGCCGGGCCGAGCCCAACTGGCAGGAGGTGGAGAAGGCCCGCGCTCATGGAACCTGCACGCCTTCCTTGCGCAGCATGCGCGCCAGGGCGATCAGCGGCAGCCCGATGAGAGCGGTCGGGTCGTCGCCCCGCATGGCGTCGAGCAGGCTGATGCCCAGCCCTTCCGATTTCGCGCTGCCGGCGCAGTCAAACGGTTGCTCGCGCGCGACGTAGCGCTGGATTTCGTCTTCGGAAAGGGTGCGGAACAGCGCCTCGGTGGGCACGGCTTCGAGCTGGTGCTGGCCCGTGGCGCCGTTATGAAGGCATACGGCGGTATGAAAGACGATGCGCTGCCCGCTCATTTCGCGCAGTTGCGCGATTGCCCGTGGCGCGTTGCCGGGCTTGCCATAGCGCTGGGCGCCGCGGTGGGCGACCTGATCGCTGCCAATCACGAGCGCGCCCGGAAAGCGGTCGGCCACGGCACGTGCCTTGGCGATCGCGAGGCGGTTGGCGGTGGCGTCGGGGGCTTCGCCCGGCAGCGGTGTTTCATCCACTTCCGGCCGGGCGGTTTCGAAGGGAAGGCCGAAGCGCTGCAGGAGCTCCTTGCGGTAGACCGAGGTGGAGGCCAGGACGAGGCGGGGCATGCTCATGACGGGGGCGGGCGTGAAGCCCGGAAGGTGCGGGTTGGCCTTTACAGGCGAAGCCAAAAATAATAGCATCGCCGGTTTATGTCGCACCAGCCACGAGTCATTTCCGATCCTTACGAATTCGCGCGCCGCGGTTTCACGCTGGCGGGCGAGGCCGAAGTGCGCGAGTTTTCCCGGCTGGCCGGGGTGGTTCGCGAGGCCGGGCTTGGGGCAAGCGTCGCTTATGAGGTTCGCGGCGTCCTGATCGAGGGCAAGGCGTTTCTCGACGTGGTAGCCCGGGTCGGTCTGGTGACGGAATGCCAGCGCTGTCTGGCGGACGTGACGACGCCGGTCGAGGCCGGTTCGCGTCTTCTGCTGGTTCCGCCGGGCGAGGATCTGCCGGACGAGGACCTCGAGGAAGACGCTTTTGATCCAGTCCATGTCTGGCGCGATTTCGACGTGCTGGGCGCGGTTGAGGAAGAATTGCTGTTGGCCCTGCCGCTGGCGCCGACGCATGTTGATTGCAGTGTGCCGGTGGCGAGGGAAAATGGCGACGACAGTTCGCCGTTTGCGGTGCTGCGGGGGCTGAAGCTCCCGGGCAAGCGCGACACGTAACGATTGATTGAGAAGTTATTTAGGAGCAAGAAATGGCCGTTCAACAGAACAAGAAGTCGCCGTCCAAGCGCGGCATGCACCGTGCACACGATTTCCTGACCGCCCCGGCGCTGGCCGTGGAGCCGACCACCGGCGAGGCGCACCTGCGCCACCACATCTCGCCCTCGGGCGTGTATCGCGGCAAGAAGGTCATCAAGGCCAAGGGCGAGTAAGCCCGCGCTCCAGGCGGAGCGCGGAGCGGCACCATGTGGCCCGCCCCGTTGCACGCTTCGTGCATTCTTCCGTGTGGTGCCGGTTTCGTGCCGGCGCCAACCAGCAATCAGGCAGCTTCACGGTCCGGGATTCCGGGCAGTGGCTGCCCGGTTGCGTCTACTGATTCCGTTTCTTGATGCCAATCACCCTCGCGATCGATTGCATGGGCGGCGACCATGGGCCGTCCGTCACGATTCCCGCCGCATTCCAGTTCCTGCGTGAAGACGTTCAGGCACGTGTAGTCCTCGTCGGTCTGGCCGACATTTTCGATGAAGCCTTTCATGCCGCCGCGAAGCCTTTCGGCGATCGCGTGACCGCGCGCACCGTCACCGAGGTGGTGGGCATGGATGAGGCGCCCGCCACGGCCATGCGCGGCAAGAAGGATTCCTCGATGCGCGTGGCGATCGATCTCGTGAAGTCGGGCGAGGCGGGCGCAGCGGTCTCGGCCGGCAACACGGGGGCGCTGATGGCGATCTCGCGCTTCGTGCTCAAGACGCTGCCCGGCATCGATCGTCCGGCGATCGCCACGATCATCCCGTCGATGAAGGGCCAGACCTACATGCTGGACCTGGGCGCCAATGTCGATTGCACGGCCGAGCATCTGCTGCAGTTCGCGATCATGGGTTCCATGCTGCTGGAAGCCGTGGAGCACAGCGACTCGCCCAGTGTCGGCCTGCTGAACATCGGCGAGGAGGACATCAAGGGCAACGAGGTCGTCAAGCGCGCCGCCGAGCTGCTGCGTGGGTCGGGCCTGAACTTCTATGGCAACGTCGAAGGCAACGACATCTTCAAGGGTACGACCGATGTCGTGGTCTGCGATGGGTTCGTCGGCAACGTGGCGCTGAAGTCCTCGGAAGGGCTTGCTCACATGATCACGTCCTTCCTGTCCGAAGAGTTCAAGCGCAACGCCTTCACGAAGCTGCTCGCGCTGGTGGCGATGCCGGTGCTCAAGCGCTTCAAGCGCCGTTTCGATCCGAGCCGCTACAACGGCGCGGCCCTGCTGGGCTTGCGCGGCGTGGTGGTGAAAAGCCATGGCTCCGCCAGCCAGGGCGCCTATCTGTGGGCGCTGCGCCGGGCGGCGGAGGCGGCACGCAATGATCTCGTGGAACGCATCTCCACGCGCATGAGCGGTTACACTGCGGCCTCCTCTGAATCTTCCCGGGAAGGGTCGGCAGCATGATTTTCTCGCGCATCGCAGGAACGGGCGGTTATGTGCCGGGCAAGCCGGTGTCCAACGATGATCTCGTGGCGCGCGGCATCGACACTTCCGACGCCTGGGTGCGCGAGCGGACCGGCATTGGCTTCCGCCACCTGGCCAGCCCGGACGACACCACGCACGGCATGGCCGCCGAGGCGGCGCGCCGCGCGCTCGAGGCCGCCGGCCTGCAGGCCACCGACATCGACCTCGTGATCGTCGCGACGACGACGCCCGAGATGGTCTTCCCCAGCACGGCCTGTCTTGTCCAGCATGCGCTGGGCATGCCCGTGGGTAGCGCGGCCTTCGACATGCAGGCCGTCTGCAGTGGCTTCATCTATGCGCTCTCTACCGCCGACAAGTTCATCCGCTCGGGCTCGCATCGGCGCGCGCTGGTGATCGGCGCCGAGAAGCTCTCGCGCATCCTCGACTGGTCCGACCGCACGACCTGCGTGCTCTTCGGCGACGGCGCGGGCGCTGTCGTGCTCGAAGCGGCCGAGGCGCCGGGCGTGCTTGCCACGGCGCTGCATGCCGATGGATCGCAGACGGGCATCCTTTCGGTCAGCGCGCAGATGGCGGGTGGCGAGATCGTCGGAAACCCCTTCATCCGCATGGACGGTCAGGCCGTCTTCAAGTACGCCGTGCGCGTGCTTGCCGAAGTGGGCAGCGAGGTGCTCACGCAGGCGCAGCTGCCGCTTGAAGCCCTCGACTGGCTCGTGCCGCACCAGGCCAACATCCGCATCATGCTGGCGACGGCCCGCAAGCTCGGGTTGCCGCCCGAGCGCGTCGTGGTGACGGTCGAGCAGCATGGCAACACATCCGCCGCTTCGGTACCCCTCGCCCTGGATGCCGGCGTGCGCGACGGGCGCATCCAGCGCGGCCAGACGGTGCTGCTCGAAGGCGTGGGCGGTGGTTTTACATGGGGCGCGGCGCTGCTGCGCTTCTGATTATCTTCCTGCTTGAGGTCGAGCATGACTGTGTCCCTGAACCACCTGGCCGTCGTTTTCCCCGGTCAAGGTTCCCAATCGGTCGGCATGATGGCGTCCTTCGCCGATGCGCCGGTCGTTCGCAACACTTTCGCCGAAGCGTCCGAAGCCCTCGGTGAGGATCTCTGGCAACTGGTCGCGGATGGCCCGGCCGAGGCGCTGGCCCAGACGGTCAATACCCAGCCGGTGATGCTGACCGCCGGTATTGCCGTATGGCGCGAATGGCTCGCCCGGGGCGGCGCGGAGCCCGCTCTCGTGGCGGGGCACAGTCTCGGCGAGTACGCCGCGCTGGTGGCCGCCGGTGTGCTCGAGTTCGCCGATGCCGTGCGCCTGGTGCGCTTCCGCGCTCAGGCCATGCAGGAGGCCGTGCCCGCGGGCGTCGGTGGCATGGCGGCGATTCTCAATCTTTCCCCCGAACTCGTGGCCGAGGCCTGTGCTGAAGCGGCGCAGGGGGAATCGGTGGCGGCGGCGAACCTGAATTCGCCGGTGCAGATCGTGATCGCGGGCCATGCGGGAGCGGTCGAGCGCGCCATGGAAGCCTGCAAGGCGCGCGGCGCCAAGCGCGCCGTGCCGCTGCCGGTCAGCGCGCCTTTCCACAGCGCCCTCATGAAGCCGGCCGCCGACCGGCTCGCGCAGCGTCTGGCCGCCGTGAGCTTTTCGGCGCCGCGCATTCCGGTGCTCAACAACGTCGACGTGAAGGTCGAAACCGATGCCGCCGCGATCCGCGATGCGCTCGTGCGGCAGGCCTACAGCCCCGTGCGCTGGATCGAAACGGTCGAGGCCATGGCGCCGCGCGGCATTTCCGCCGTGCTCGAATTCGGTCCGGGCAAGGTGCTGGCCGGTCTCGTCAAGCGCATCGATGGCGCCCTGGCGGTCGAGGCCGTGACGGACGCCGAGGCGCTGGCGCGCATCCAGCCCCAATATTGCTGACAACACAGGAATCAGGAATGAATACACTCGCAGATCAAGTGGTGCTCGTGACGGGCGCGACGCGCGGCATCGGGCGGGCCATTGCGCTCGACCTGGGCCGTCTGGGCGCGACGGTGCTGGGCACCGCGACTTCCGCGGAAGGTGCCGCTGCCATCACGGCCGCGCTGCAGGAAGCCGGCGTGCGCGGGCGCGGCCTGGCGCTGGACGTTACCGACGCCGGTGCCTGCGAGGCGACGGTGAGCGAGATCGAAAAGGAGTTCGGTGCCATCGGCATCCTCGTGAACAACGCCGGCATCACGCGCGACAACCTCGCGATGCGCATGAAGGATGAGGAGTGGGACGCCGTGCTCGACACCAACCTCAAGGCGGTCTTCCGCATGTCCCGGCTCGTCATGCGCGGCATGATGAAGGCGCGCAGCGGGCGCATCATCAACATCACTTCGGTGGTCGGCAGTTCGGGCAATCCCGGTCAGGCCAACTACGCCGCCGCCAAGGCGGGCGTTGCCGGCATGACGCGCGCGCTTGCGCGCGAGCTGGGCAGCCGGGGCATCACGGTGAACTGCGTGGCGCCCGGCTTCATCGACACCGACATGACCCGCGACCTGCCGGACGCGCAGCGTGACATCCTGCAGTCGCAGATCGCGCTGGGCCGCCTGGGCCGCCCCGAAGAAATCTCCGCGGTGGTGAGCTTCCTGGCTTCCCCGGCGGCAAGCTACGTGACGGGTGCTACGCTGCACGTCAATGGCGGCATGTACATGATCTGATGACGGCCTGCTCCCGCCATTTGCGGCCTTGTGACGCGTGGCGGGCGTGGCTCTTGACCCATACTGCGCCGAACGGCGGAGTTGGCTGAAGTTGTGGCAGGTTTCTGCTAGAATAGTCCGGTTTTTTCTACTTATACCGCTTTAAAAGAAGGAGCGATTCATGGATAACATCGAGCAGCGCGTGCGCAAGATCGTGGCTGAGCAACTGGGCGCGAACGAAGCCGACATCAAGAACGAGTCGTCGTTCGTTGACGATCTGGGCGCTGACTCTCTCGACACCGTCGAGCTGGTCATGGCGCTGGAAGAGGAATTCGAGTGCGAAATCCCCGATGAAGAAGCCGAGAAGATCACCAGCGTGCAGCAGGCGATCGACTACGTCAGCGCCCACCTGAAGGCCTGAGCGTTTCCACATCCCATTTGCACCAAGGAGTGACCATTGACGCGTCGCAGAGTCGTTGTAACCGGTCTGGGCATTATTTCGCCGGTAGGTAATACCGTCGCTTCCGCCTGGGACAGCATCGTCAACGGTCGCTCCGGCATTGGAAGCGTCACGCGCTTCGATGCCAGCTCCTTGCCCACCCGCATCGCGGGTGAGGTCAAGGATTTCGATGTGGCAGCCTACCTTTCTCCGAAAGAGGCGCGCCGCTTCGATACATTCATCCATTACGGCCTCGCGGCCGCGATGGACGCCATCAAGGATGCCGGCCTCACCGAGAAGCCCGAGAATTCGGACCGCATCGGCGTGTGCATCGGCTCGGGCATCGGTGGCCTGCCGCTGATCGAAGACACCATGAACGCCATCGCCGCAGGCGGTGCGCGCAAGATTTCGCCCTTCTTCGTGCCTGGCTCCATCATCAACATGGTGTCGGGCCTGCTTTCGATCAATTACGGTTTTCATGGCCCCAACTTCGCCACGGTCAGCGCCTGCGCGACCGGCAATCATTCGATCGGGGAAGCTTCCCGCCTGATCGAATATGGCGATGCCGACATCATGGTGGCGGGCGGCGCCGAGTCCACCGTGTCGCTGCTGGGCATGGGGGGGTTCTGTTCGGCCAAGGCGCTGTCCACGCGCAACGATGATCCCCAGACGGCCAGCCGCCCGTGGGATGCGGGGCGCGACGGCTTCGTGCTCGGCGAGGGTGCCGGTGTTCTGGTGCTCGAGGAATACGAGCACGCCAAGGCCCGTGGCGCGAAGATCTACGCCGAGGTCGCCGGCTACGGCATGAGCTCCGATGCGTACCACATCACGGCTCCCGCCGAAGGAGGCGAGGGCGCTGCGCGCAGCATGGCCAACGCGCTGCGCAATGCGCGGGTCGCCACCGACGAAGTGCAGTACGTGAATGCGCACGGCACCTCCACGCCGCTCGGCGACATCGGCGAAACGCTGGCGGCCAAGCGCTGCTTCGGTGCCCACGCATCGGGGCTGGCGATGAGTTCCACGAAGTCGATGACGGGGCACCTGCTGGGGGCCGCGGCGGGCATCGAGGCGGTGTTCACCATCCTGGCGATCCAGAATCAGGTCGCGCCGCCGACGATCAACCTGCATGACCCCGATCCGGCCTGCGATCTCGACTACGTGCCCAACGTGGCGCGAAGCCTGCCGATCGATATCGCGATCTCGAACTCCTTCGGCTTCGGCGGAACCAACAGCACGCTGGTGTTCCGCAAGGTCTGATGCGCGGATCCCGCGTGCGGCAAACGAAAGGCGCCTGACGATGTCGGCGCCTTTTTCTTTGCCGCTGCGACATTCCCCGCTGCTGTGGGCCGCGCTGCTGGCGACGCATCTGGCACCGCTGGTGGCGGTCGTGCTGACGGCACCGGCGCCCGCCGTGAGCTTTCCGCTGGTTGTCGCCGTGGGGGCTTCGGCGGTCTTCAGCCTGCGCCGGGCGCGGCGGCTGCACGGATGCAGCCTGCGCGTGGCGCCGCGGGGCGAAAGTGTGCTGAGTCAGGGTGGCGCGACCCGACCGGTGGAAATCCTGGCGGAGTCGCGCGAGATGGGCTGGCTCGTGGTGATCGCGTGGCGCGAGGCGGATGGCCGCGTGCGGCGCGCAGCCCTCACGCGCGACGCGTTCCCCGCCGAGACCTGGCGTGCGCTACGCCGGTTCGTGCGTTGGGAGGCCGGCGATCAGGCTTCCTGACTCCAGCGCGCCTGGCCGCGCGGCCAGTGCGGGCTGTTGAGCACCGTGGGGCGCGGGTTGGCCAGCATCTGCGGGTGGTCCTTGGAGAAATGCAGCCCGCGCGACTCCTTGCGGCGCATCGCGCTCTGCACGATGAGGTCCGCGGCCGTCACGAGGTTGCGCAACTCGATGAGGTCGTTGCTGACGCGGAAATTGGCGTAGTAGTCATCGATCTCGCGCTTGAGCAGGCGGATGCGGTGCTGGGCGCGTTCCAGGCGCTTGTCGGTGCGGACGATGCCGACGTAGTCCCACATGAAGCGGCGCAGCTCTTCCCAGTTGTGCGAGATCACCACTTCCTCGTCGGCATCCGACACGCGGCTTTCGTCCCAGTGCGGCAAGGCGTCGGTCGCGCGGCGCGGATGCGCCAGGATGTCGCGCGCGGCGGTTTCCGCGAACACCACGCATTCCAGCAGGGAGTTGCTCGCGAGCCGGTTCGCGCCATGCAGCCCGGAGCATGAGGCTTCCCCGATGGCATACAGCCCGGCCACGTCGGTGCGCGCGCGCAGGTCGATCTTCACGCCGCCGCAGGTGTAATGCGCCGCCGGCACGACGGGGATGGGCTCGCGCGAAATGTCGATGCCCAGCTCCAGGCAGCGCGCCGAGATGGTGGGGAAGTGCGTGTGGAGGAACTCCGGGCTCTTGTGCGAGATGTCCAGGAACACGCTGTCCAGGCCGCGCTTCTTCATTTCGAAGTCGATGGCGCGCGCCACCACGTCGCGTGGTGCGAGCTCGGCGCGTGGATCGTGTTTGGGCATGAAGCGCGTGCCGTCGGGCAGGCGCAGCAGGCCGCCCTCGCCACGCACGGCTTCCGAGATCAGGAAGGATTTCGCCTGCGGGTGGTAGAGGCAGGTGGGATGGAACTGGATGAACTCCATGTTGGAGATCCGGCAGCCCGCGCGCCAGGCCATGGCAATGCCGTCGCCCGTCGAAGTGTCGGGGTTCGTCGTGTAGAGATAGACCTTGCCCGCGCCGCCCGTGGCGAGCACGGTATGGCCGGCCGCGCAGGCCTCCACGCGGCCGCGCGCGATGTCCAGCAGATACGCGCCCAGGCAGCCCGCCTCGGGGCGGCCCAGCTTGTGGCCCACGATGAGATCGACCGCGACGTGGTTCTCGAGGATCTTGATGTTGGGATGCCGCTTGACGCGATCGATCAGGGTTTCCTGAACCGCCGCGCCCGTGGCGTCGGCCACGTGCACGATGCGCCGATGGCTGTGCCCGCCTTCGCGCGTCAGGTGCATGCCCCAGGGCGCGTCGGAATCGGGCGTGAAGGGCACGCCCTGATCGCGCAGCCACTGGATCGCGTCCGCGCCGTGTTCGACGACGAACTGCGTGGCGGCCGGGTCGCACAGATGCGCGCCCGCGATCTGCGTGTCCTCATAGTGAGCGTGCGTGGAGTCGGCCGGATCGATCACCGCCGCGATGCCGCCCTGTGCGTGCGAACTCGCCCCGTCATCGATGTGTCGCTTGGTGACCAGCGCAACCTTGAGGCGATCCGCCAGTCTCAATGCCAGCGACTGGCCTGCCAGTCCACTCCCCAGGATCAATACGTCGAAGCGCTTCAAGTGAAACTCCAGCTCTGTCCATAAGACCAAACCGCAATGCTAGCGGCTGGGCGAAGACGGGCCAAGTGGCGGGGCGTGATGCGCACGGCATCGTTCTGAACTTTGTACGGAGGGCCCGGTCTCAGCGGCAGGAGGTCGCCCGGGCTTCGGCTATACTCGCGCGCTAGATCCTCGCACAGGCGGCGTGAGCGCAAGAGTAGATGAGCGACAGAGAGATTGACCAACAATTGGTGGAACGGGTGCAGCGCGGCGACAAGCAGGCCTTCGGTCTGCTCGTGTCGAAGTACCAGCGCAAGCTCGTCCGGCTCTTGTCACGCATGATCCGGGATCCGGCCGAAGTGGAAGACGTGGCGCAGGAGGCCTTCATCAAGGCTTACCGGGCGCTCCCCAATTTTCGTGGGGAAAGCGCGTTCTACACCTGGCTGTACCGGATCGGGGTGAACACGGCCAAGAACCATCTCGTCTCGCAGGGGCGGCGTGCCCCCACGAGCACCGAGATCGAGGCCGAAGAGGCCGAGCAGTATGAGTCCGGCGAATTGTTGCGCGACAACGATACGCCGGAAAGGCTGATGCAGACCCGTCAGATCGGTGAAACGGTCAATGCGGCGATGCAGGCCTTGCCCGAGGAATTGCGCACGGCAATCGTCCTGCGCGAGATCGAGGGCCTGAGTTATGAGGAAATCGCGTCCTTGATGGATTGCCCCATCGGGACGGTGCGGTCGCGGATTTTCCGTGCGCGCGAGGCGATTGCCGAGCGCCTGAGACCGATGCTGGATGTGGCGCCAGACAAGAGGTGGTAAGCATGATGAACGAACGGTTGTCCGAGTGGGTGGATGGCGAGCTGGAACGCGACGAGGGCGAGCGGGCCGCGCGCGCCGTGCTGGAGCAGGGCGCCTCGCGCGAAACCTGCGAGCTCTACTGGCTGATCGGTGACGTGATGCGCGGCCACGCGGCGGCATCGCCCGATCTTGGCGCGCGGGTGATGGCCGCGCTCGAGGCCGAGCCCACCGTTCTGGCGCCGCGCCCCAAGAAACATCAAGCCGCGAAGACCGGTGCATTCGATCGCTGGTTGCCGGCGGCCGCTGCGGTGGCTGGCGTGGCCGTGGCCGCCTGGATGAGCTTCAGCCTGATCGTCCCCGCCGCGCCGGGCGGGCAGGAGGCTCCCCTTGCCGCCACGATCGCCGCGCGCCCCGCTGCCGCGGTGGCGCCCGAGGCCGCGCCGACCCCGGTCGCCCTCAGCGGCGACCAGGCGTATTACATGGCGCATCAGGCTTCCGCCATGGGGGCGCCGATGGTGGGCGTGGCGCAATACATCCGCACGGTCGGGGACGAGCAGGCAGGGAATCGCTGATGACGCGTCTGGGTTGGGTTCTGGCGGGCTGGATGTTCGTTTCGGCCGCCGCACAGGCGGATGACGCCTATCAGTGGTTGCAGCGCATGAGTCACGCGAGCAAGAGCCAGAGCTTCACGGGCGTGTTCGTGTATCAGAGCCAGGGCCGCACCGAGAGCTCCCGCATCGTGCGGCTCGTGGATGGCGCGGGTGAGCACGAACGGCTGGAGACCCTGGACGGACCTCCGCGCGAAGTGATCCGCTTCAACGAAAGCGTGCAGTGCTTCCTGCCCGACGACAAGCTGCTCGTGCTCGACCGCGCGATCCTGGCCCGGCAACCCGGGCGGCTGATTTCCAAGCCCGCCGCGCTGGCCGAGTTCTACGACGCGCATCTCATCGGTGCGGGGCGCGTGGCCGGGCGTGACGCCCAGGTCGTCAAGCTCAGCCCGCGCGATGGCATGCGCTACGGCTACCAGCTCTGGATCGATTCGGCCACCGGCATTCTGCTCAAGGCCCGCCTGCTGGCCCAGGATTCGGCTGCTGTCGAACAGTTTGCCTTCACCGAGATCAATCCCGGCAGCGAAATCGACGCCGAGCGCCTGCGTCCGCGCACGGTGCGCACGGCCGGCTGGCGCATCGTGAATGCCGCCGGCGACGACGTGCGCCCCGAGGACATCGCGTGGGCTTTCCGCAGACTGCCCGCGGGGTTCAAGCAGGTTTCCCTCGTGCGCCGCACGCTGCATCACGACAACGTCGCCGCCGTTCATGCGGCCTTTTCCGACGGATTCGCAAATGTTTCCGTGTTCATCGAACCACTTGCGGCCCGTTCAGTGCAGAATCCGTCCGACATCGTGAGTCCGGTGGGCATGTACCGCCGTGTCAAGGGCGACAGCCTGATCACGGTCATGGGCGAGGTGCCTGCCGCCGCGCTGCGACGTTTTGCTGAAAGCGTCGAGCGGCGCAAGTGATGTGACGCGCAAGAAGGGGACGCACACCGCGCGCCCCGGTGCGACAGGTGAGGTTTTCGACGTGCGTACAGAAGGAGTGGTGATGCGCAGCGAGGCGGGCGTGGCGCATGTCAAGGTCCAGCGCAGCGGGGGCTGCGGACGCTGCCACGAGGAAGGTGGCTGCGGGGGCGGCGCGGAATCGCGTTGCGATGCGTTCGTTGTGCTCAGCGAACTCGACGTGAAGCCCGGCGATCGCGTGCAGATCGATATTCCCGAGGGGGCCGCGCTGAGGGCGGCCCTGCTGGCCTACGGCCTGCCGCTGGCCGGCGTGCTCGTGGGGGCCGCCGCCGCGCATCTGTTCGTCGGCTCCGACGCGGCGACGCTGGCTGGCGCCTGCGCGGGGTTTTTCGCCAGCCTGCTGCTGATGCGCCGCGTGCGTCATCGCGGCACGGCGCGGCCGCGCATCGCGAGCATTCTTTCATGAAGCACCTGTATTCGATTCTGGCCTGCGCCTTCCTGGTCGCCGGCCCGGCCAGCGTGCATGCGCGCGGCCTGCCCGCCGGCCAGGAGCTGCCGCGCTTTGCCGATCTCGTCGACCAGCAGGCCGCGGTGGTCGTCAATATCAGTGCGACGCGCCCGCAGATGCAGCCCCAGGCGCCCGCGTTGCGGGCCGGCCCCCCCGGCAACATGCCCGACTGGCTCAAGCGCTGGCTTCCGCCGGTGCCCGATGAATCCGAGGAGCCCGAAGAAGACGATCGTTCGGTGGGGTCCGGCTTCATCATCGACAGCAAGGCCGGGCATATCCTCACCAACGCGCACGTCGTCGAAGGCGCGAGCGAGATCATGGTGCGCCTGAACGACCGCCGCGAGTTTCCCGCGCGTGTGCTCGGCATCGATCGTCGTACCGATATCGCCCTGCTCAAGGTCGAGGCGACGCGTCTGCCGCAGGCGCGGCTCGGTCATGCCGAACATCTGCGGGTGGGCGACTGGGTCGTGGCGATCGGTTCGCCCTTCGGATTCGACTCATCGGTCACGGCAGGCATCGTGAGTGCCAAGGGGCGCGCGCTGCCGGACGATTCCATCGTGCCCTTCATCCAGACCGACGTGGCCATCAACCCGGGTAATTCGGGCGGGCCGCTCTTCAACCTGAAGGGCGAGGTCGTGGGCATCAATTCGCAGATCTACAGCCGCACGGGCGGCTTCATGGGCGTGTCGTTCGCGATTCCGATCGACGTGGCGATGGACGTGCAGGCCCAGCTGCGCACGCGGGGCTACGTGCTGCGCGGACGCATCGGGGTGCTCGTCCAGGAACTCACGCAGGATATCGCCAGCAGTTTCGGCTTGCGCGACGTGTCGGGCGCGCTCGTGAGTCAGGTGGAGGCCGATGGCCCGGCGGCGCTGGCGGGACTGCGCAGCGGCGACGTGATCCTGAATTTCGATGGCCGTCCGGTCGCGAGCTCGCTGGAGCTGCCGCGCGTGGTCAGCGCGAGCCTGCCAGACCGTGAAGTCCGGCTGAGCTACTGGCGTGACCGCCGCGTCAATGAAGCGCGCGTCCGCGTCGGCGTGTTTCCCGAAGAGAAGAGCGCGCCCACCGTCGCGGCCGCCGAGCCGACACGGCGCAGCGGCAGCCCCCTCGGACTCGTCGTGCGCGATCTCACGCGCGATCAGCGGCGCGACCTGCACGTGCAGCAGGGCGTGAGCATCGTGGAAGCCAGCGGCATCGCCGCGCGCGCCGAACTGCGCCCGGGCGACGTGCTGGCGTCGGTGACGATAGGCGGAGTGACGCATCCCGCGCGCAGCGCCGACCAGTTCAATCGCCTGATCCAGGGGCTGCGGCGCGGCGAGCCGCTCACGCTGCTCGTGCTGCGTGGCGACAGCCAGAGTTTCGTCGGCTTGAAGTTGCCCGCGCGCTAGTGGCGCAAGGTGCGCGTGGCGCGCGGCGGCAATTTGCGCGCGCCATTCGGGTTGTTGCCGGCTTCGGCTATAATTGCCCGATTTTTCAATATTTTGCTGAGGGTGCCGCGGCACCCTTTTGTCGTTATTCACCGTAACCTGATTCCCCGGCATGCAGCATATCCGCAATTTTTCGATCATCGCCCACATCGACCACGGCAAGTCCACGCTTGCCGATCGCCTGATCCAGACCTGCGGCGGCCTCTCCGATCGCGAGATGGAGGCCCAGGTGCTCGACTCCATGGATCTGGAGCGCGAGCGCGGCATCACGATCAAGGCCCAGACGGCGGCCCTGCAGTACAAGGCGCGCGACGGTCAGGTCTATAACCTGAACCTCATCGACACGCCCGGACACGTCGACTTCTCCTACGAGGTGAGCCGTTCGCTGTCGGCCTGCGAAGGAGCGTTGCTGGTGGTCGACGCCACGCAGGGGGTCGAAGCGCAGACCGTCGCCAACTGTTATACGGCGATCGAGCTGGGCGTCGAGGTGCTGCCCGTCCTCAACAAGATGGACCTGCCGTCGGCCGACCCGGACAGCGCGCGCCAGGAAGTCGAGGATGTGATCGGCATCGATGCGACCGAAGCGATCCCGTGTTCGGCCAAGACCGGCATGGGCGTCGAGGACATCCTCGAGATGGTCGTGGCCAAGGTGCCCACGCCGCGCGGAACGCCGGATGGCCCGCTGAAAGCCCTCATCATCGATTCGTGGTTCGACAACTACGTGGGTGTGGTGATGCTGGTGCGCGTGGTCGACGGCGTGATTCGTCCCAAGGACAAGCTGCTCTTCATGAGCACCGGCGCGCAGCATCTGTGCGAGCAGGTCGGTGTGTTCAGTCCGAAATCGGTGCAGCGCGAAGCGCTGCGCGCGGGTGAGGTGGGGTTCGTGATCGCCGGGATCAAGGAACTCACGTCGGCGAAGGTCGGCGACACCATCACCGTGGCGGGCAAGCCGGCCGCCCAGGCGCTCGAGGGGTTCAAGGAGATCAAGCCGCAGGTCTTCGCCGGCCTGTATCCGGTGGAGTCCAGCGAGTACGACCAGCTGCGCGATTCGCTCGAGAAGCTCAAGCTCAACGATGCCTCGCTGCAGTACGAGCCCGAGGTGTCGCAGGCGCTGGGCTTCGGGTTCCGTTGCGGCTTCCTGGGCCTGCTGCACATGGAAATCGTGCAGGAGCGCCTGGAGCGTGAGTTCGACATGGATCTCATCACCACGGCGCCCACCGTGGTGTATGAAGTGGTTCTCAATGATGGCGAGATCATCAAGGTCGAGAACCCGGCCAAGCTGCCCGAAGTGAACAAGATGCAGGAGGTGCGCGAGCCCATCATCACCGCCACGATCTTCCTGCCGCAGGATTACCTGGGCCCCGTCATGACGCTGTGCAACCAGAAGCGCGGCAGCCAGGTGGACATGCACTATCACGGCCGCCAGGTGAAGCTCGTGTATGACATGCCGATGGCCGAGGTGGTGATGGACTTCTTCGATCGCCTGAAGTCGGTGTCGCGCGGTTATGCCTCGCTCGACTACGACTTCAAGGAGTACCGCGCGGCGGACGTCGTGAAGCTCGACGTGCTGGTCGCGGGCGAAAAGGTCGATGCGCTCTCCGTGATCGTGCACCGCGCGAGCGCCCAGTACCGGGGGCGCGAACTCGCCGAGAAGCTGCGCGGTCTGATTCCGCGGCAGATGTTCGACGTGCCGGTCCAGGCCGCGATCGGCTCTCACATCGTGGCGCGGGAAACGATCAAGGCGATGCGCAAGAACGTGCTGGCCAAGTGCTACGGCGGCGACATCACGCGCAAGAAGAAGCTGCTCGAGAAGCAGAAGGAAGGCAAGAAGCGCATGAAGATGGTCGGCAACGTGGAGATTCCGCAGGAAGCCTTCCTGGCGGTACTGCGCACCGACGAAGGCAAGTAAGCCTCAACCATTTCCGGGAAAGACCTGATCTTGGATTTCGCCCTCATCCTGTTTGTCCTGAGCATCGTCTCGGGCGTCCTGTGGTTCTATGACGTTTTCAAGGCCCGCAAGCTGCGCGCGCCCGGCACGCCCGACCCGTGGTGGGTCGAGTACGGCGCGAGCTTCTTCCCGGTCATCCTGCCGATCTTCCTGCTGCGCTCGTTCTGGCTGGAGCCTTTCCGCATCCCCTCGGGCTCCATGATCCCGACGCTGCAGGTGGGCGACTTCATCCTCGTGAACAAGTATGCCTACGGCATTCGCCTGCCCGTGCTCAACAAGAAGATCATCGAGGTCGGCGAGCCCCGGCGCGGCGACGTGATGGTGTTCCGCTACCCGCACGACATGCGTCAGGACTACATCAAGCGCGTGATCGGCCTGCCCGGAGACCGCGTTGAATACCTCAACAAGCGTCTGCTCATCAACGGTGAAGCCCAGCCCGTGACGGCCGCGGGCGATTATCTCGTGCCCGGTTCGCTGGACGTCTTCAAGCGGTTCGGCGAGAAAGTCGGCGGGCGCGACTACTCCGTGCTCAACAACCCCGAGGCGCCGGCGTTCGTGCCCGATCAGCTGGTGATTCCGCACGCGTTCGCGGGCAGTTGCCAGAACACGCGCGAAGGCACCCGCTGCACGGTGCCGCCGGGGCATTACTTCGTCATGGGCGATAACCGCGACCAGAGCGCCGACTCGCGTTTCTGGGGCTTTGTGCCGGACGAGAACATCGTCGGACGAGCGTTCTTCATCTGGTTCCACGCAGACCGTATCCTTCCGCCTGCCGGGGTCGATTTCGGCCGCATCGGCAGCTTCCAATGAGCGAGCGGAGACACACGATGAAGCGACAACGCGGATTGACCCTGATTTCCACCCTGATCGTCGGGATGCTGGCGGCCGCCTGCCTGGTGGTCGGTTTCAAGCTGATCCCGGTCTTCACCGAGTACTTCGCGGTCAAGAGCGCCTTTGCGAAGATCGTCAGCAGCCAGGACCAGAACGCCACGCCGGGGCAGATCCGGTCGGCTTTCCAGCGCTATGCCGACATCGACGACATCAAGAACGTCGATCCGCAGACCCTGCTCATCGACAAGGACGGCGGCAAGATCCGCCTGCACGTGAATTACCGGCGCGAGGTGGCGTTGTTCGCCAACACCGGCCTGTACTTCGATTTCGAGATCACGTCGAACTGATGACGGCTGGACGCGAGGGGCTGCTCAAGGCCCTGGATTACCGTTTCGAACGCCCGGCGCTCCTGCGCCAGGCGCTGACGCACGCAAGCTATTCGTCCGACCACAACGAGCGGCTCGAATTCCTGGGTGACAGCATCGTCGACATGCTCGTCTCCATGCTGCTCTTCGAGCGCTTTCCGACGCTGCGCGAAGGCGAGCTCTCGCGCCTGCGCGCGCAGTTCGTGAAGCAGGAAGCCCTGCACCGCATCGCCCAGCAGATCGGGCTGGGCGAATACCTGCTGCTGGGCGAGGGAGAGCAGCGCAACGGCGGCCGCGAGCGCCCCTCCATGCTCGCCGACGCGCTTGAAGCCGTCTTCGGCGCGATCTACCTTGACGGGGGATTCGAGGCCGTCCGCGGCGTCATCACCCGGCTCTACGCCGCGCAGCTCGCCACGCTCGACCCCGCGCGCTCCTTCAAGGACGCCAAGACCGCCTTGCAGGAAGTCATGCAGGCGCGCCGCCTGCCGCTGCCCCGCTACGAGATGGTGGCCGAGCGGGGCGAGGCGCATGCACGCGAATTCGAGGTGCGCTGCGTGGTCGAAGCACTGGGGCTCGCCACCCACGGCGTCGGCACCAGCCGGCGCATCGCCGAGCAGATGGCGGCCTCGGCCGCACTGCAGGAACTGGAAAGAACATGACCGAAGTGACCCATACCGGCCTCGTGGCCATCATCGGCCGGCCCAACGTCGGCAAATCCACGCTGCTCAACCGCCTCGTGGGGCAGAAGATCAGCATCGTTTCGCGCAAGGCGCAGACCACGCGCCACCGCATCACCGGCGTGCTCACCGAGGGCGCGCAGCAGTTCGTCTTCGTCGACACGCCCGGCTTCCAGACGCATCACCGCAACGCCCTCAACGCCACCATGAACCGCACCGTCAGCCAGGTGCTGCAGGAAGTCGACGTGGTGATGTTCCTCATCGAGGCCGGGCGTTTCGGGCCGGACGACCGCAAGGTCATGGCGCTGCTGCCCGAGCAGGCCAAGGTCGTGCTGGTGCTCAACAAGGTCGACCTCGAGGACGACAAGGCGCGCCTGCTGCCCTTCATGCAGCAGATGGCGGCCGAGTACCCGTTTGCCGAGATCGTGCCCGTGAGCGCCGAGCGCGGTCACAACGTCGACCAGCTCCTGCGCGCGCTGGGCAAGTACCTGCCCGAGGGCGAGCCGCTCTTCGGCGAGGACGACATCACCGATCGCAGCGAACGCTTCCTGGCGGCCGAATTCCTGCGCGAGAAGCTCTTCCGTCTGCTGGGCGAGGAACTGCCCTACGGCATGACCGTCGAGATCGAGAAATTCGAGATCGAAGGCAACCTGCGCCGCATCTACGCCGCGATCATCGTCGACAAGGCCGGCCACAAAGGCATCGTGATCGGGCGCGGCGGCGAACGCCTGAAGCGCATCTCCTCCGAGGCACGCGTCGAGCTCGAGAAGCTGTTCGATGGCAAGGTCTATCTCGAAACCTGGGTCAAGGTGAAGAGCGGCTGGGCCGACGACGAGCGCGCGCTCAAGTCCCTCGGTTACGAGTGAGCCCGCGCCCGGTTCCGTCCGCCCGCCGATGACCAGCCGTTCGCGCATCGACGACGAAACCGGCTTCCTCCTGCACAGCTACCCCTGGCGGGAGACCAGCCTCATCGTCGAAGTGTTCTCCCGCCACCATGGCCGCGTGCCCATGGTGGCCAAGGGCGCGCGGCGTACCGGCTCCATGCTGCGCGGCGTGCTGATGGCCTTTCAGCCGCTGGAACTCACATGGTCGGGCAAGGGCGAAGTGAAGACGCTGCACGCCGCGCACTGGCAGGGCGGGCACGCCCTGCTCGGGGGCATCGGCCTGCTGTGCGGCTACTACCTCAACGAACTGCTGCTGCGCCTGCTGCCGCGCGAGGACGCGCACCCGCAGCTTTTCGACGCCTATGCCCACGCGCTCGCCCGGCTCGCCGCGCGCGAGGCGCACGAGCCCGTGCTGCGCGGCTTCGAGCTTGCGCTGCTGCGCGAGGCAGGCTACGCGCCGCTGCTCGATCACGATGCCGAGCGCGGCGCCGCGCTCGACGCGGACGCGCTGTATCTCTATCTCACGGAGCGCGGTCCGGTCGAGGCTCCGCCCGGCGCGGGGCAGGGCGACCTCCCGCTGCTGCCCGGACGCGTGCTGCTCGCGATGGCCGCGGACGACTTCTCCGCGCCCGAAACCCTGGCCCATGCCAAGGGCCTCATGCGCCGCCTGATCCATTACCATCTGGGCGGACAGATTCTCGAGTCGCGCCGCATCCTCATGGAACTGCAGGCGCTCTGAACCCCACAAGGAAACGCTCACGATGATCGAACTCGGCGTCAACATCGACCACGTCGCCACCCTGCGTCAGGCCCGCCGCACCTACGAACCGGACCCGGTGTGGGCGGCCGTCGAGGCGCACCTGGGCGGCGCGGACGGCATTACCGTGCACCTGCGCGAAGACCGCCGCCACATCCAGGATCACGACGTGCGGCGTCTGCGCGAACTCACCCACATCAAGCTCAATCTCGAAATGGCGGCCACCGCCGAGATGGTCGGCATCGCCTGCCAGGTCCGTCCCGAGATGGCCATGCTGGTGCCCGAAGGCCGCCAGGAGGTGACCACCGAGGGCGGCCTGGACATCCTCGCGCAGGAAGCTGCGCTGAAGGACGCCATCGCGCGGCTCGCCGACGCGGGCATCGTGACCAGCGTCTTCATCGATGCCGACCCGGCCCAGATCGAAGCCGCCGCCCGCATCGGCGCGCGCGTCTGCGAGATCCACACCGGCCCCTATGCCGCGGCGTTCCATACGCAGGGGCGCGATGCCCGCAGCCCGGCCGTGCTCGCGGAACTCGACAGGATCCGCGAGGCCGGCCGCGCCATCGTGGGTCTGGGCATGCGCTTCAATGCCGGCCATGCGCTCAACTATTTCAACGTGCAGCCCGTCGCCGCGCTCGATGGCGTGCGCGAGCTGCACATCGGCCACGCCATCGTGAGTCGCGCGGTCTTCGTCGGGCTGCGTGAAGCGGTTGCCGAGATGAAGCGCCTGATGCGCGAAGCCGCCCGCGCGCGCGCTCCGCTCGCCGGCGTCTGAGGCGCCGCGCATGATTCACGGCATCGGCACCGACATCGTTGCCATCGCCCGCATGCGCGATGCGCTGGAGCGCCATGGCGAGCGCTTTGCCGCGCGCTTGCTGCACGCGGGGGAACTGGCCGAGTTCGAGGCCGCGCGCGAGCCCGCGCGCCTGCTCGCCAAGCGCTTCGCGGCGAAGGAGGCCTTTGCCAAGGCGCTGGGCACCGGGTTGCGCCCGCCGGCCACGCTGGGGGCGATCGGCGTCACCCATGACGCGCTCGGCAAGCCGGTGTATTTCTTTGACGACGCCCTTGCCGCGCTGCTGCGCGAGCGTGGCCTGGCCGCGCATCTTTCCCTCAGCGACGAGCGCGATCACGTCGTCGCCTTTGCTCTTCTGGAAACACGACCATGAGCCCCGAGATGACGAAACTTCCGCAGGGTCCGGTGATGTGCGATGTCGCCGGCCTCCGTCTCAGCGAGGCCGAACGCGAGGTGCTGCGCCATCCGCTCGTGGGCGGCGTGATCCTGTTCGCGCGCAATTTCCAGAGCACCGAACAGCTCGCCGCGCTGTGCGGTGAGATCCATGCGCTGCGCAGCCCCGCGCTGATCATCGCGGTCGATCACGAAGGCGGCCGCGTGCAGCGCTTCCGTCAGGGCTTTACGCGCTTGCCGGCGATGGGGCGCCTGGGCGAGCTGCACGCACGCTCGCCGCGCGACGCGATCCTCTGTGCGCAGGATACCGGCTACGTCCTCGCGGCCGAGCTGCTCGCGTGCGGTGTCGATCTGTCGTTCGCGCCGGTGCTGGACCTCGATTACGGACAAAGCCGCGTCGTGGGCGACCGCGCCTTTCATCGCAACCCGCAGGTCGTGGCGATGCTCGCGCACGCGCTGGCCTCCGGAATGCGCGAGGCCGGCATGGGCTGCGTGGGCAAGCATTTTCCGGGGCATGGCTTCGCCGAGGCGGATTCCCACGTCGCAATGCCCGTGGACAACCGCGAGTTCGACGCCATCTGGGCCGAGGATATCGCGCCCTATCGCAGCGAACTCGGCGCGTTGCTGTCGGGCGTGATGCCCGCTCACGTGGTGTATGAAAAGGTCGATGCGCTGCCGGCAGGATTCTCGCCTTTCTGGCTCGGAGAGATCCTGCGCGGGCGGCTGGCGTTCGAGGGCGTGGTGTTCTCCGACGACCTCACGATGGAGGGCGCAACGCTCGCCGGCGACATCGTGGCGCGTGCCGAGGCGGCTTACGTGGCCGGCTGCGACATGGTGCTCGTCTGCAACCGGCCCGATCTCACGGCCGATCTGCTCGCGCGCTGGCAACCCGCGTTGCGCGAGAGCACGGCCCGGCGCGTGGCGCGGCTCGCGCCCCAGCAGTATCCGAGCCTGGAGGTGCTTTCGATCGACAAGCGCTTTGCCGAGGCCTGGGCAAGCGTGCAGGCGCTGGCCTGACGCGAGGGTGGCGGGCTCAGCTTGCGGGGGACGGCGCCGGCGGCGCCGGCTCCACGCTGCCTGCCGTGTGGCCCACGGGGATCTGGCGCCCCGCGTCGTCGCCGCCGCCACAGGCCGCGAGACCGGCGCCGCACAGCGCGGCAATCAGGAGGGTGACGAGGTGTTTGCGGTTCGGGAACATGGCGGCGGTCGGAACGGAGAGTGGCCTCGCGAGGCCGGCTGCGGGAGAATCGCGCGGATCGGGCGGATGCCCGTGGATTCAGGGTATGTCACGTTGCACCGGACGGGGCGCGCCCATGTGTGACGTTTTGTCACGCCGGTTGCGTGGTCGCCGGTCCGGCCGCGGGGATTGCGCTGCATGACATTCGACGCCAAGACCTTCCTGCGTCTGCTGACCGAGGCCCCGGGCGTCTATCGCATGATCGGCGCGGACGACGAAGTGCTCTACGTGGGCAAGGCCAAGAACCTCAAGCGCCGCGTCTCGAGCTACTTCCTGAAGAATCATCCGAGCCCGCGCATCGCGATGATGGTGGCGCAGATCGTGCGCGTGGATACCACGGCGGTGCGTTCCGAGGCCGAGGCGCTGATCCTCGAGAACAACCTCATCAAGTCGCTCAAGCCGCGCTACAACATCCTGTTCCGCGACGACAAGAGCTACCCCTACATCGCGATCACGGGCGACGCCTCGCCCCGGATCGCCTACTATCGCGGCGCCTTCGAGAAGGGCGTGCGCTATTTCGGCCCGTTTCCGTCCGGCTGGGCGGCGCGCGAGAGCATCCAGCTGCTGCAGCGGCTGTTCCTGCTGCGCACCTGCGAGAACAGCGTTTTCGCGAATCGCTCGCGCCCCTGCCTGCTCTACCAGATCAAGCGCTGCTCGGGGCCGTGCGTGAACATGATCGCGCCCGAGGATTACGCGCGCGATGTGAAGCTCGCCACCTTGTTCCTGGAGGGGCGTCACTCCGACGTGATCGACAGCCTCACCGCGCGCATGCAGGAGGCCTCCGAAGCCTTCGCCTTCGAGCAGGCCGCGATCTTCCGCGACCAGATCCGCGCCCTGCAGACCGTGCTGCACAAGCAGTTCGTCGATTCCGGCAAGGATGAAGACGTCGACATCCTCGTGGCCGACAGCTACGGCGACCTGGTCTGCGTGAATCTGGCGATGGTGCGCGGCGGGCGCCACCTGGGCGACCGCGCGCAGTTCCCCAGCGCGAGCGCGGGGGTGGATGTGGCCAACGCGCTGCTGGCCTACGTCGATCAGCACTACCGTCTGCACCCCGCGCCCGCCAAGCTCGTCATCGAGGGCGTGGATGCCGCCGTGGTGCGCGAGCAGCTGGAGGACGTGCTGGACCGCCCCCCGGTCGTGGCCGCGGCGCGCTTCCAGGCCGAGAAGGCCTGGGTCGAGATGGCGCTCGTGAATGCGCGCCTCGCGATCGAGACCCGCCTGCGCGAGACCGGCCGTGCCGAGGCCCAGCTCGACGCGCTGCAGGCCGCGCTCGAACTGCCCGAGCGGCCGCAGCGCATCGAATGCTTCGACATCTCGCACACCCAGGGTGAGGCCACGCAGGCGTCCTGCGTCGTCTGGGAAGGCGCGGGGATGAAGAAATCAGAGTACCGCCGCTTCAACATCCACGACATCACACCGGGCGACGACTACGCCGCGATGCGTCAGGCCCTCACGCGACGCTACGAAAAGGTGGCGGCGGGCGAGGGCGTGCGGCCGGACCTGATCCTCATCGACGGTGGCAAGGGTCAGGTCGGCGTAGCGTGGGAAGTGCTCAGCGAACTGGGTCTGACGAGCATCGCGATGGTCGGCGTGGCCAAGGGCGAGGAGCGCAAGGCCGGCCTCGAGCAACTGATCCATCCCGACGGTCGCCCGGGTCTTGCGCTGGGAGGCGAGCATCCGGCCCTGCACCTGATCCAGATCGTGCGCGACGAGGCCCACCGCTTCGCGATCACCGGCATGCGCGCCAAGCGCAGCAAGACCCGTCTGAGTTCGCGGCTGGAGGACATCGCGGGGGTCGGCCCGACGCGGCGCAAGAAACTCATCGAGGCCTTCGGCGGACTTGCGGGCGTGCGTGACGCAACCGTCGAAGATTTGTGCCGTGTCGAGGGGATCAATCGTAAAATCGCGGAACAAATCTATAACGCCTTGCACTGAGACTGTCGGCCGGCAGCCGCGAACCGCGTCGCGGCCGGCCAGATGGTGAGCTTCCGGACCCCCGCATGAATTTCAATATCCCCAACGCCCTCACGTGGGCCCGCATCGTGATGATCCCGCTGGTGCTGGCGGTGTTCTACCTGCCTGCCGAGGTGCTCTCGCTGCCCATGCAGAATCTCGTGGCCTGCACGCTGTTCATCATCGCGGCCGTGACCGACTGGTTCGATGGCTGGCTGGCCCGGCGCCTCGGGCTCACGTCCGCCTTCGGCGCCTTCCTCGACCCCGTCGCGGACAAGCTCATGGTGTGCGCCGCGCTCGTGCTGCTCGTCTGGCTCGGGCGCTGCAACGCGGTGCTGGCCTTCATCATCATCGGCCGCGAGCTCACGATCTCGGCGCTGCGCGAATGGATGGCCCAGATCGGCAAGACCAAGAGCGTGGCCGTTTCATTCATCGGCAAGCTCAAGACGACCGCGCAGATGGTCGCCATCCCGATGCTGCTGTATTTCGACGATCTCGCGGGGCTGCCGATCTACCGGATCGGCTCGGTGCTGATGATCGTGGCCGTGTTGCTGACGCTGTGGTCCATGGTGTATTACATGCGCCGCGCACTGGCCGTCATCGACGAAAGATAACCGGCGCCGCAGGATATTCCGGCAAAAAGGGCTTGACTGGGACATTTAACTGCCTATAATGCACGACTCCTGATGCGGGAGTAGCTCAGTTGGTAGAGCGCAACCTTGCCAAGGTTGAGGTCGCGAG
>JAVHXQ010000048.1 GCA_031119555.1 Candidatus Dactylopiibacterium sp. | reverse complement strand
ATGCCCAGCACCGCGGCCGCGCCCAGGCCCGCCGCCGGCGGCAGACCGCCCCAGGCGCACGCGGCCGCGAGCGCGGCCAGCGCCACGCCGGTGCCTGTTTCCCACGCATATCCGCGCCAACCCATGGCGGTCGCCTTTCATGCAAGTGTGCTGCGGGCAAGCTTACCGCGTCGCTCCGGAACGCGGCAGCCGGGTGCGTCGGCGGCGCCACACGGGCGTCAAAAAGCCGCCCGGAGGCGGCTTGCGGCCCACGCGAAACAGCGTGGCTTACTTCTTGGGCGCGGCAGCCTTGGGGGCGGCGGCGGGCTTGACGATGTCGAGCAGCTCGACCTCGAAGGCCAGCGTGGCGCCCGGGGGAATCGGGCCGCCCGGCGTGCCCTGATCACCGTAGGCGATCGCGGACGGGCACACGAGCCGGGCCTTGCCGCCGACCTTCATCCTGGCGACGCCTTCGGTCCAGCACTTGATCACGCCATTGAGCGGGAACTGCGCCGGTTCGTTGCGTGCGTAGGAGCTGTCGAATTCCTGGCCGCTCGTGAGGGTGCCGCGATAGTGCACCTTGACGATGTCGGTGGCCGCCGGGCTCTTGCCGCTGCCTTCCTTGACCGGAATGTAGATGAGACCGGACGCGCTCTTCACGGCGCCCTTCTCCTGCGCGGCCTTGTCGGCGAAGGTCTTGCCCTCGGCCTTGGTCTTCTCGGCGCGCGCGGCACCGCGTGCCTGGGCGAGTTCCTGGATCTTCGGGCCGTAGATTTCCATGTCGATGGCGGGCTTGTTGCCCGCGGCGACGTCGGTGAGGCCCTTCTTGATGAATTCCAGCTCGGCCGGCGTGGCGGCGAAGGAGCTGTGGATCTGGTTGCCGAGCACCGCGCCCAGCGCGTAGAGCGTCTTCTGCTCTTCGGTCATGTCTGCCGCACGGGCTGCCGGCATGAGGGCGGCCAGGGCCAGTGCGATGGCGAGTTTCTTCATCGATCTTCCTTTGACGAGGGGCCGCGAACGCGGCTTCGGGGACGCAAGCATACGGGATTTGCAGGGCCCCCGGCACACCCGCCCGCGGGCGGGTGTTGCGGCGCGTCAAGCGGTGTGCGCCGGGGCGCGGCCGGCCGCCGGCGCCTCTCAGAGCAGCATGCCGGCGCCCACGGTGTTGTTGTTGCTTTCGTCGATCACGATGAAGGCTCCGGTGGCGCGGTTTTCCGCGTAGGCATCGGCGAACACCGGCTGGGCCAGCTTGAAGCCCACCCGGGCGATGTCGTTCATGCCGAGCTGGGTGGCGTCCACGTGGGCCTGCGAGTTCACGTCCACCTTGAACGCCACGCCCGTGAGCTTGGCCTTGGTGGTGCGCGTGGTGTGGCGGATCAGGTAGGTGCGCGCGGGGGACAGCGGCGTTTCGGAGAGCCAGCACAGCATGGCCTCGATCTCCTTCTGCTGGCGCGGCGCCTCGGCCGCCTTGACGAGCATGTCGCCGCGCGAGATGTCGATCTCGTCCTCGAGCAGAATGGTCACGGACTGCTCGGGCACGCCCTCGGCCACCGCCACGCCACCGATCTGCACCGCCTTCACGCGGCTTTCGCGGCCGTTGGGCAGCGCCGTCAGCAGGTCGCCCGCGCGCACCGTGCCCGATTCGATGCGGCCCTGGAAGCCGCGGTAATCGTGCAGTTCGGGGTTGGCCGAATCCTGCGGGCGGCACACGAACTGCACGGGGAAGCGGAAGGCTTCGGTGCGGCCGTGGCCGGCGGGCACGCGCTCGAGCAGTTCGAGCAGCGTGGGGCCCTGGTACCAGTCCATCGCCTCGGAGCGCTCGACGATGTTGTCGCCGTTGAGGGCGGACATCGGGATGAAGCGGATGTCGCGCCCTTCACCGAAGAGCCCCATCTTTTCGACGAAGCCCTTGTACTCGGCCACGATGGCGTCGAAGCGCGCCGGGTCGTGGTCGATGAGGTCCATCTTGTTCACCGCCACGACGATGTGCGGGATGTTCACGAGGTGCGCGAGGTAGCTGTGGCGGCGCGTCTGCGTGAGCACGCCACGGCGCGCGTCGATGAGGATGATCGCGAGGTTGGCCGTGGAGGCGGCGGTCACCATGTTGCGCGTGTACTGCTCGTGGCCCGGCGCGTCGGCGATGATGTACTTGCGCGTGCCGGTCGAGAAGTAGCGGTAGGCCACGTCGATCGTGATGCCCTGCTCGCGCTCGGCCTGCAGGCCGTCGGTGAGCAGCGACAGATCCACGGCTTCCATGCCGCGCTTGCGCGAGGTCTTCTCGATGGCGCTCAGCGTGTCGACGAGGATGGCCTTGGTGTCGTAGAGCAGGCGGCCGATCAGCGTGCTCTTGCCGTCATCGACGCTGCCGCAGGTCATGAAGCGCAGCAGGCCGGTGTCGGGGAGATGTTCTGGGGTGTTCATGGTGTTTCCCTTGTTGGGTGGAGGCGGCGCGAGGGCGGGCGGCGGAAAGGGCCCCGCCCGCTCGCTCGCGCCCGGGCCTCGCCGGGTCTCAGAAGTAGCCTTCCTTCTTGCGCTGTTCCATCGACGCTTCCGACGTCTGGTCGTCCAGGCGCGTCGCGCCGCGCTCGGTGATCGTGGTGCTGGCGGTCTCCAGCACGATCTTCTCGACCGAATCGGCGTCGGAAGGCACGGGCGCGGTGCAGGGAATGTCGCCGACGGTGCGGAAGCGCACCTGCATGTCGAGCACCGCTTCACCCGCCCTGGGCTGGTTCAGCACCTCGCCGCCGGCGAGCGTCACATTGACGGGCATGATCGCGCCGCCGCGCATCACCACCGGGCGCTGGTGCGCGAAGTAGATCGAGGGCAGCTCGAGCTTCTCGCGCTCGATGTATTGCCAGACGTCCATCTCCGTCCAGTTGCTGATCGGAAAGGCGCGGATGTTCTCGCCCCGATGCACGCGTGCGTTATAGAGGCTCCACAGCTCGGGGCGCTGGTTCTTCGGGTCCCACTGGCCGAACTCGTCGCGGAAGCTCATCACGCGTTCCTTGGCGCGGGCCTTCTCTTCGTCGCGCCGGGCGCCGCCGATGCAGCAGTCGAACTCGAACTCGGCGATCGCCTCGAGCAGCGTCACGGCCTGATGCTTGTTGCGCGACTCGTCGGGCGTCTTGAGCACCACGGTGCCGCGCCGCATGGAGTCTTCGACCGAGCGCACGATGAGCCGCTCGCCCAGCTCGGCGGCGCGACGGTCGCGGAACTCGACCACTTCCCGGTAGTTGTGCCCGGTGTCGATGTGCAGCAGCGGAAACGGAAACTTGCCGGGCCGGAAGGCCTTCTCGGCGATGCGCAGCATGCAGATGGAATCCTTGCCGCCCGAGAACAGCAGCACGGGGCGTTCGCACTGGCCGGCCACCTCGCGCATGATGTGGATGGCCTCGGCCTCGAGCCAGTCGAGGTGGGAGAGGGTTTTCGTGGTCATGATGTCTGGGTCTTGTTGATGTCGGTTTTCCTGACGGAGCAAACGGGCCCGCCGGGGCGGCGATCATGTCGCGCCGCGCGCCCCGCGCCCTCCCCCGCCGTCACTTCCTGTGCAGCCCGCACTCCTTGCCGTCGGGGTCTTCCCACCACCAGCGCCCGGCGCGCACGTCCTCGCCGACGGTGATCGCCCGCGTGCAGGGCGCGCAGCCGATGCTGGGGTAGAACTGGTCGTGCAGGACGTTGTAGGGCACGCCATGAAGGCGGATGTAGGCCCACACGTCCTGCTCGCTCCAGTCGGCGAGCGGGTTGTATTTCTCGAGCCCGTTGGCCTCGTCGAACTGACGCACGGGCAGCGCGGCGCGCGTGGCGCTCTGCGCGGCGCGCATGCCGGTGACCCAGGCCCCCTTGCCCGCCAGCGCGCGGCGCAGCGGCTCGACCTTGCGGATCGCGCAGCAACGCTTGCGCAGCTCGATGGCGTCGTAGAAGGCGTTGATGCCTTCGGTGCGCACGTAGTGCTCGACCGCGGCGGTATCGGGGAAATACACCTCCAGCCGGGTGGCGTAGTGCCGCTCCACTTCACCCATGAGCGCATAGGTCTCGGCCGGCAGGCGGCCGGTGTCGAGCGAGAAGACGGTGATCGGCAGCGCTTCGCGCAGGATCAGGTCGGTGAGCACCATGTCCTCGGCGCCGAAGCTGTTGGCGAAGGTCACCGCGCCATGTTCCTCGAGCGCGCCGTGCAGCAGCTCGAGCGCCTGCGCCCGCTTGACGGCGAGGCTGGCGCGCACGATCTCGTCGATCGGCGGGTTCGTGGCGGGGTTCGCCGCGCGGGGTCTGAGAATCGAGACGGTCGGGTTCATGGGCGATCCAGCGGTGGGCGCGGCAGCGCGCGCGTCACCGGGGTTGGCGGTGTCGGAACGCGGGCCCGCCCCGCTGGCGGACGGCAGGCCCGGCGCAATGTCATCTCGCGTGGCGGCGCCACAGCGGCGCTTCGATCACGGTCGAGCCCTGATAGGGCTCGCTGAAATCGTTGAAGGACGCGATGGCCTCGGCGGCGTTGCGGTCGGCGCGCACCAGGAAGGCGTCGAACCCCACCCGCCGCAGGAAGAAGAGCTGGTCGCGCAGCACGTCGCCGAAAGCGCGCAGTTCGCCCGTGAAGCCGAACCGGGTGCGCAGCAGCGCGGCCGCCGAGTAGGCGCGGCCATCGGCGAAACGCTCGATGTGCACGCCGATGACGGGAAACACGGAAAGATCGGGCTGGGCTTCGGCGAGCGTCTCGACGAGTTCGTGGGTTTCGAGCCAGACGCCGATCTCGCGCGCGGCGAGCCGGTCGGCGAGGGCGTCGCGGCGCGCCAGGAAGACGGACAGCGGCAGCAGCACGGGGCCGGCGGGCACCTCGGTGGCGTCGATCTGCCCGGCGCTGGCGGTCTCGGCGCCCGTGAGGCGGAACTGCACGACCTTGCCGGCCTGCTTCTTCACTTCCGCTTCGCCGGCGGGCAGGCGCACGAGCTGCCACGCATCGGCTTCGACGAGGCCGGGCACGCCGGCTTGCAACTTGATGAGCTGGCTCATGGCTCAGGCCTCCACTTTCTTGCGGAGCGGCTGGCGGTCGGCGTACACCCGCTCCTTGAAGGGCGCCGCTCCGATGCGGCGCACGGTGTCGATAAAGGGTTCCTCGGGCTCGCGGTGATCGAGATAGACGTCGATCAGGCGCTGGATCACGCCCGCCACCTCGTCGGCCGCGAACGACGGCCCGATCACCTCGCCCAGGCTGGCGTCGTTGCCCTGCTTGCCGCCCAGCGAGACCTGGTACCACTCGGAGTCGTTCTTGTCGACGCCCAGGATGCCGATGTGGCCCACGTGGTGGTGGCCGCAGGAGTTCATGCAGCCCGAGATGTTGATCTCGATCTCGCCGATGTCGTGCTGGTAGTCGAGGTCATCGAACTGGCGCTGGATGGATTCCGCGATCGGAATGCTCTTGGCATTGGCGAGATCGCAGAAGGAGCCACCGGGGCAGCAGATGATGTCGGTGATGAGGCCGATGTTGGGCGTGGCGAGGCCGGCCGCGCGGGCCTCCTGCCAGAGCGCGAAGAGTTCGCCGAGCTTCACGTCGGAGAGCACGAGGTTCTGCTCGTGGGTGGTGCGCAGCTCGCCGAAGCTGTAGCGGTCGGCCAGGTCGGCCACCGTGTCGAGCTGGGCATCGGTGATGTCACCCGGGGCCACGCCCGTGACCTTCAGCGAAAGCGTCACCGCGCGGTAGCCGGGCTGGCGATGGGCGTGCACGTTGCGGCGCACCCAGTTGGCGAAGCCCCGGTCGGCGGCCAGATGCGCCTCGAAAGCGGCGTCGGCGGCGGGCAGGTCTTCGTAGGCGGGCTTCGTGAAGTGGCCGCTGACGCGGTCGAATTCCGCCTGCGTCACGGTGTGCGGGCCGTCCTTGAGATGCGCCCACTCGGCTTCCACCTGGCGGCGGAACTCCTCGATGCCGAGCGCCTTCACGAGGATCTTGATGCGGGCCTTGAAGAGGTTGTCGCGGCGGCCCCAGCGGTTATAGACGCGCAGGATCGCCGAGCAGTAGGTGATCACGTGCTGCCACGGCAGGGCTTCCTCGATGACCTCGCCGAGAATGGGCGTGCGCCCCATGCCGCCACCCACCCACACCTTGATGAGCAGCGCGCCGGCCGCGTCGCGGTAGAACTCCAGCCCGATGTCATGCAGCTGCACCACGGCCCGGTCGCTGCGGCAGCCATTGACGGCAAACTTGAACTTGCGCGGCAGCAGCGCGAACTCCGGGTGGAACGTGCTCCACTGGCGCAGGATCTCGGCCAGCGGGCGCGGATCGACCACCTCATCGGGCGCGATGCCCGCGAAGGCGTCGGTCGTGATGTTGCGGATGCAGTTGCCCGAGGTCTGGATCGCGTGCATCTGCACGCCCGCGAGCTCGGCCAGGATGTCGGGCACGTTCTTCAGCTCGGGCCAGTTGTACTGGAAATTCTGGCGCGTGGAGACGTGCGCGTAGCCCTTGTCCCAGGTGCGGGCGACGTGCGCGATCTTGCGCACCTGGCGCGAATTCAGCAGGCCGTAGGGCACCGCCACGCGCAGCATGGGCGCGTAGCGCTGAATGTAGAGACCGTTCTGCAGGCGCAGCGGCTTGAACTCATCCTCGGAAAGCTCCCCGGCGAGATAACGGCGGGTCTGGTCGCGGAACTGCGCCACGCGCTCATCCACGAGGCGCTGGTCATATTCGTCGTAGGTATACATCGTGAGTCTCTCCGGTGAATCAATGCGCGGCGATCATCTTCGAGCCGATCAGCAGCAGCATGCCAGCCAGGATGGGACGCAGGATTTTCTCAGGCACGCGCGCCGAAACCTGGCTGCCGATCCAGATGCCGGGCAGGGAACCGACGAGCAGGCTGGCCAGCAGCGCCCAGTCGATGCTGCCGAACAGCCAGTGCCCCGCGCCCGCGACGAAGGTCAGCGGAACGGCGTGGGCGATGTCGGAGCCGACGATGCGGTGCGCGGGCAGGTGAGGATACAGGAAGAACAAGGCGGTCACACCCAGCGCCCCGGCGCCGACCGAGGAGATGGAAACCAGCACGCCCAGCAGGGCGCCGGTCATGACCGTGAGCCAGAACGTGCGGCGCGGATCGGGCCGCGGCGCGGCATGGCGCAGCGCGAAGGCCTGGATGCGCTTGCGCAGCACCAGCGCCACCGCCGTCAGGACGAGGGCCACGCCCAGCATCAGTGAAATGAGCTTGCTCGCCCCGCCCAGCCCGCCCGGCAGGAAGACGTGCACGAACACCAGCGTGAGCACGGCGGCGGGCAGCGAGCCCGTGGCGAGCGCGCGCGTCACGCCCCAGTCGACCGTGCCGCGCAGGCCATGCGCGAGCGTGCCGCCGGCCTTGGTGATCGAGGCGTAGAGCAGGTCGGTGCCGACCGCCACCGAGGGCGACACGCCGAACAGCAGCACCAGCAGCGGCGTCATCAGCGAACCACCGCCCACGCCCGTGAGGCCGACGATGGCACCGACGAAGAAGCCGGCAAGGGGATACATCCAGTCCATGAGAGTGATTCAGACGCGAGTGGGGGCGGAGACGCATTCTAGGAAAGGCGTTATCGCCACAACCCCGGCTTTCTCGCCGAAGCTTAGAATTATTCGTGATATAGAATGCTTCGTCCCGCCCGGCACAATCGCCACCACAGCCCATGAACCTTCAACAGCTCCGCTACATCCTCGAGATCGCCCGTCACAACCTGTCGGTGTCGGAGGCGGCCGATGCGCTCTTCACGTCGCAACCCGGCGTCTCCAAGCAGGTGCGTCTGCTCGAGGAAGAGCTGGGCATCGAGGTCTTCGCGCGCCATGGCAAGCGCCTGACCGCGATCACCGACCCGGGCCGCCAGGTGCTGGCCATCGCCGAGCGCATGCTGCGCGAGGCCGACAACCTGCGCCAGGTGGGCGAGGATTTCCGCAACGAAGACAGCGGCCGCCTCGTCATCGCCACGACCCACACCCAGGCGCGCTACGCGCTGCCGCGCGTGGTCGCCGAATTCATGCGCCGCTACCCGCGCGTGCAGCTGCACATCCACCAGGGCAATCCGCGCCAGATCTGCGAGCAGGTGCTCGCGGGCGAAGCCGACATCGCGATCGCCACCGAGGCCGCCGCCGACCTGGCCGATCTGGTGCTGCTGCCCTGCCGCCAGTGGAACCGCAGCGTGATCGCGCGGCGCGGCCACCCCATCCTGCGCGAAGCCCCCCTCACGCTGGAAGCCATCAACCGCTTTCCGGTCATCACCTACGACTCGGCCTTCGCCGGCCGCAGCCTCATCAACAAGGCCTTCCTGTCGCGCGGGCTCAAGCCCAACGTGGTGCTCACCGCAATCGACTCCGACGTCATCAAGACCTATGTGAACATGGACCTGGGCGTCGGCATCATCGCGAGCATGGCGTTCGACCCGCTCGTGGACCGCGAACTGGCGGCAGCCGACGCCTCGCACCTGTTCGAATCCTCGACCACCCGCATCGGCCTGCCGCGCAATGCCTGGCTGCGGGGCTACGCCTACGCCTTCATCGAACTCTTCGCGCCGCATATCACGCGACACGTCGTGGACGCCGCGATGGCCGGCACCGAAAGCCGCGACCCGGGGCTCTGAGGCCCCGCCCCGGCCAGCGCCAGCCCGCCCGCGCGTGCCGCGCGCGGGGCAACCCGCCACCGGCCCGCCCCAAATGAAAAGGCCAGCCCCGCGGGGCTGGCCTCGAACCGCACAGACGCGCCGGCTTACTTGTCGCTCAGCGCTTCCACGCCCGGCAGTGCCTTGCCTTCCAGGAACTCCAGCGAAGCGCCGCCGCCCGTGGAGACGTGCGAGACCTGGTCCTCGAGGCCTGCCTTCTCGACCGCGGCCACGGAGTCGCCGCCGCCGACGATGGTGACCGCGCCCTTGGCGGTCGCTTCGGTCAGCGCGTGGGCCACGGCGTAGGTGCCCTTGGCCGAGGCGTCGATCTCGAACACGCCCATCGGGCCGTTCCACAGCACGGTCCTGGCGCCGCGGATGATCTCGGCGTAGCGGGCGGCACTCTTGCTGCCGATGTCCACGCCTTCCTGGTCGGCCGGGATGGCGGTCGAATCGACCTCGACGAGGCCGTCGAGCGTGCGCGCGCCGAAGTCGAGCTTCTTCGTCACGGCGGTGTCGACGGGCAGTTCGAGCTTGTCGCCGGCCTTGGCCATGAGGCTGCGGGCGAGTTCGATCTTGTCGTTCTCGCACAGCGAATTGCCGACTTCATGGCCCTTGGCCTTGAGGAAGGTGAAGGCCATGCCGCCGCCGATCAGGAGCTTGTCGACCTTGGGCAGCAGGGCCTCGATGACGTCGATCTTGCCGGAGATCTTGGAGCCGCCGATGATCGCCACGAGCGGACGCACGGGCTTGTTCACGGCTTCGCCGAGGAAGTCGAGTTCCTTCTTGAGCAGCAGGCCGGACGCGCGCGGCAGCTTCACGCCCACCACCGAGCTGTGCGCGCGGTGCGCGGTGCCGAAGGCGTCGAGCACGAACACGTCGCCCAGGCGCGAGAGACCGTCGCGGAACGCTTCGACGGCTTCCGGCGTGGCCTTGGTGACGTTGCCTTCCTTGTCCTTGACCTTGCCTTCTTCCTCGAGGTGGAAGCGCACGTTCTCGAGCAGCACGACTTCACCGGGGACGAGGCGCTGGCAATCGGCTTCGACTTCCGGGCCCACGCAGTCGGCGACGAACTTCACGGGGCGGCCCAGCAGGGCTTCCAGGCGTTGCGCGACGGGCGCCAGCGTGTACTTGGGGTTGGCCTTGCCGTCGGGGCGGCCGAGGTGCGACATGAGCACCACCGAGGCGCCCTTGTCGAGCGCGTACTTGATGGTGGGCAGGGCGGCGCGGATGCGCTTGTCGGATTCGACGACGCCGTTGTTGACCGGCACGTTGAAGTCGACGCGCATCAGCACGCGCTTGCCGGCCAGGTCCAGATCTTCGATGAACAGTTTGGTCATGGGCTTGTTCCTGTCATGGGCGCCGGGTGGCGCAGGGGGATGGAAAAAACGGAGTCTTGCAGAAATCCACTGAAAATTCTTGGGGCTGGCTCAAATGCCGGCCCTTCCGGCGCGGGCGGGCCGGGCGGCCCGCGCCCGCAACCCGCGCGGGGCGCCGCGCGGAGCGCTCAGGCATCGTACATCACGCGTCCTTCGACGAGGGTATGCCGGACCACGCCGGGCAAGGGCAGCCCGAGGAAGGGGGTGTTCTTGCCCTGGCTGCGGATGCGCTCGCGCGTGAAGCGCTGCTCGGCCGACGCGTCGAAGATCACCACGTCGGCGCGCGCCCCGACGCCCAGGTGGCCACCACGCGTGATGCCCATGATCGCGGCGGCGCGCGCGGTGACGCGCGCCAGCGCGTCGGCCAGCGGCACGCGGTCTTCCTGCGCCCACTTCACCACCAGCGGCAGCAGCAGCTCCAGCCCGGTCATGCCCGGCTCGGCCTCGGCGAACGGCGCCTGCTTGCCATCGTCATCGACGGGGGTGTGGTCCGAGCACACCGCATCTATCCTGCCGGCGGCCAGGCCGGCGCGCAGCGCGGCGCGGTCGCGCTGGCTGCGCAGCGGCGGCACGACGTGGCACTGGGGGTCGAAGTAGCCCAGGTCCATGTCGCACAGGTGGAGGTGGTGCGCGGCCACGTCGCAGCTCACGTCGAGCCCGCCGGCGCGCGCGCGCTCGATGCTCTCGAGGGCGGCCGCGGAAGAAATGCGCGTGATGTGCAGCTTCACGCCCGTGAGCCGGGCGAGGCTGAGACAGGTTTCGAGCGCGATGGTCTCGGCCTCGACCGGAATCCCCGTGAGCCCCAGGCGCGAGGCCACCTCGCCATCGTGCGCCACGCCGCCGCGCGCCAGATGGGGGTCGATGGGCTGCAGCCAGACGCGGAAGCCGAAGGTGGCGGCGTACTGCATCGCGCGCAGCAGCACCTGGGTGTCGGCAATCGGCGTGTTGGCCTGGCCGAAGGCCACGCAGCCGGCTTCGACGAGTTCCGCCATCTCGGTGAGGCGGCGCCCTTCGAGGCGGGTCGTGAGCGCGCCGACCGGATAGACGTGGGCACAGTTGAGCTTCTTGGCGCGGAAGCACAGCATCTCGACGAGGCCGGGCTCGTCGAGCACGGGGTCGGTGTCGGGCGGACAGGCCAGGCTGGTCACGCCGCCGGCCATGGCGGCCTGCATTTCGCTCTCCAGCGTGGCCTTGTGCTCGAAGCCCGGCTCGCGCAGGCGCGCCGAGAGATCCACGAGACCCGGCGCGACGACCAGGCCGCTGGCGTCGATCACGCGGTCGGGCACGAAGCCCTGCGGCGGCGTGCCGAGGGCGACGACGCGGTCGCCCTGGATGAAGAGATCCTGCAGGGCGTCGACCTTGTTGGCCGGGTCGATGAGGCGGCCGTTTGCGATGTGGATGTTCATCTTGTCAGTTCCCCGCCGCGAGCATGCTCATCACGGCCATGCGCACCGCGATGCCGAAGGTCACCTGCGGCAGGATCACGGCGTGATCGCCGTCCGCCACCGCCGAATCGATTTCCACGCCACGGTTCATGGGGCCGGGGTGGAGCACGATGGCGTCCTTCGTGGCGAGCGCGAGCTTCTCTTCGGTGAGTCCGTAGAATTTGAAGTATTCCTGGCTGGAGGGCAGCAGCGCGCCCTGCATGCGCTCGTTCTGCAGGCGCAGCATCATGATCACGTCCACGCCGCGCAGGCCTTCGTTCATGTCGTGGAACACGCGCACGCCCATGCGTTCGACGTCGCTGGGCAGCAGCGTCTTGGGGCCGATCACGCGCACTTCGGGCACGCCCAGGGTGGTCAGCGCGGCGATCTCGGAGCGCGCCACGCGCGAGTGCAGCACGTCGCCCACCACCGCCACCGTGAGGCGCGTGAAATCCTGCTTGTAGTGGCGGATGGTGTACATGTCGAGCAGCCCCTGGGTGGGGTGGGCATGGCGGCCATCGCCCGCGTTGACCACGCTGATGTGGTCGCGCCCGGTATTGCGCAGGTGCTGCGCGAGCAGGTAGGGCGCGCCGCTGGAGGCGTGGCGCATCACGAACATGTCGGCGCCCATCGCGCAGAGGTTGTCGACGGTGTCGAGCAGCGTTTCGCCCTTGTTGGTGGAGCTCGTGGCGACGTTGAGGTTGATGACGTCGGCCGACAGGCGCTTGGCGGCGATCTCGAAGGTGGTGCGCGTGCGCGTGCTGTTCTCGAAAAACACGTTGAACACGCTCTTGCCGCGCAGCAGCGGCACTTTCTTGACCTCGCGCGCGGCCACCTCGGTGAAGGGCGCGGCAATGTCGAGGATCTCGGTGAGCACGCCGCGCGGCAGGCCGTCTAGCGTGATGAGGTGCTTGAGACGGCCGTCGGCCGAGAGCTGGGGGTTAAGCATGCTTGAGCTCCAGGGAGAGTTCGCCGTGTTCGCCGCGCCGCAGCGAAAGCTTGCTGCCAGCGGGCAGGCGCTCTTCGAGCACCCACGCGCAGTAGGCCGGGGCGATGGGCAGCTGGCGCTCGCCCCGGTCGGCGAGAACCGCCAGCTCGATGCAGCCGGGGCGGCCATAGTCGAACAGCTCGTTGAGCGCGGCGCGCGTGGTGCGCCCGGTGTAGAGCACGTCATCGACGAGGATGATGTGGCGGTCGTTCACGTCGAAGGGAATGCCGGACTTCTGCGGCCGCGGGTGCAGGCCGCGCGAGCCGTAGTCGTCGCGGTAGAAGGCAACGTCCAGGCTGCCCAGCGCCGTGGCGAGCCCCAGCGCGCGGTGCAGGTAGTCGGCCACCCAGGCGCCGCCGGAGTGGATGCCGACCAGCGCGGTGTCGGGCCGCAGGCGTGGCTTGATCTGGGCGGCGAGCTGCTCGCAGAGCCGGGTTGCATCAGGCAGTGGGGTCATGGGAGGCGTCCGTATCGAGAAAACTTTGCAGGATGCGCTGGGCGGCCATCGCGTCGAGATGCTGCTTGCGCTCGCGCCAGCGGTGGCTGACTTCGCGCAGCATCTCCTCGGCCTCCGCCGAGGACAGGCGTTCATCGACGAGCGACACGGGCAGCCCGAAGCGGCCGTGGAGCTGGTTGGCGAAACGGCGGCAGCGCGCGCTCATGTCGGTGGCGCTGCCGTCCAGCGCGCTGGGCAGGCCCACGACCAGGCGCTCCGGGCGCCACTCGGCGATCAGGCGGCCGATGGCCTCGAAGCGCGTCGCGTTGGCTTCGCCATGCACCGTGGTGAGAGGTTGGGCGAGGCGGGTTTCCGTCTCGCCGGTGGCCACGCCAATGCGCGCCGTGCCGAAATCGAAGCCGAGCAGCGTTCCCATCGGCTCAGGCGTGCCCGGCGGTATCGGAGAGATTCGAGAAGTCGATGCCCAGGAGGCGCATCGCGGCGTTCAGCCGCTCGGGCGTGGGCACGTCGAAAATGATGCGCGGGTCGGCCGGCACCGTCAGCCATGCGTTCTGGGCCAGCTCCGTCTCGAGCTGACCGGCGCCCCAGCCGGAATAGCCCAGCGCGATCAGCACCTCGGCCGGCTCGCCGCGCGAAGCCAGCGCGTGCAGCACGTCCTTGGAACTCGTGAGCGCGATCTCGCTGGTGATCTGCAGGCTCGATTGCCAGGCTCCGTGCGGGCGATGCAGCACGAAGCCACGGTCGGTCTGCACCGGGCCACCCAGATAGACGGCCGCTTCGCCCAGCGGCGCGGGTTCGAACGGAATGTCCACGCGTTCGAAGAGTTCCTTCACGGAGAGATCGAGCGGCTGGTTGATGACCAGCCCCAGCGCCCCGTCGTCATTGTGCTCGGCCAGGTACACCAGCGCGCGCTCGAAGGGGGAATCCGCCAGGCTGGGCATGGCGATGAGGAAATGATGGGTGAGATTCACGTTGTGCACGGCGCGCATTTTACCCTGTTTGACCGCGCCGGCTCCGGCGGCGCCTCGACGTGCGGCTTTGCAGCCTCCGCCTTCCTTTGCATACTGCCGCCATCCTTCGCCTGGCGAACATCCGATGTCTCGTGACCCCGCCGCCCTCGTCTGGTTCCGCCGCGATCTGCGCGACTTCGACCATGCCGCCCTGTCGCACGCGCTGCAGGCGCACCGGCGCGTGTATTGCGCCTTCGTCTTCGACACCGCGATCCTGGCGCAGCTGCCGTCCCGGCAGGATAGACGCCTTGTCTTCCTGCTCGCCAGCCTGCGCGAACTCGACGCCGCGCTGCGCGCCCGGGGCGGCGGCCTCATCGTGCGCCATGGCGACGCCCGCGAAGAGATTCCGCGTCTCGCCGAGGCGCTCAAGGTCGTCACGGTGTTCGCCAACCACGACTACGAACCCGCCGCCATCGCGCGCGACGCCACGGTGGCGGCGACGCTGCGCGCGCAGGGCATCGTCTGGCGCAGCTTCAAGGATCAGGTGATCTTCGAGCGCCGCGAACTCCTCACGCAGGGCGGCCAGCCCTTCGGCGTCTTCACGCCCTACGCGCGCGCCTGGCTGGCGCGCCTGCAGCCGCGCGACACCGGCGAGTGGCCCGTGGCGCCCTTCGCGGCGCACCTGGCGAGCCCCCCGGACGGCACCGGCCTGCCCACGCTGGCCCAGCTCGGCTTTGCCGACGCCGACCTGCGCCTGCCTGCCGGCATGGCGGGGGGCGACACGTTGTGGACGGATTTCCGCGAACGCCTGCCGCTGTATGAGCGCACGCGCGACTTCCCGGCCGTGAAGGGCGTCTCCTACCTCTCGGCGCACCTGCGCTTCGGCACGGTGTCGGTCCGCCAGCTCGCGCGCCACGCCCACGCGTGCGCGAACGCCGGCGCGGCCACCTGGCTCAAGGAGCTGATCTGGCGCGAGTTCTACCAGCAGCTGCTCGCCAATCACCCGCGCCTGGAGCGCGAAGCCTTCCGCCCCGGCCTCGACGCGCTCGAATGGGAGACCGGCCCCGCCGCCGACGCGGCCTTCGCGGCCTGGTGCGAGGGCCGCACCGGCTACCCTCTCGTCGATGCGGCGCAGCGCCAGCTCGTGCAGTCGGGCTACATGCACAACCGCCTGCGCATGGTGTCGGCGAGTTTCCTGAGCAAGGATCTCGGCATCGACTGGCGCCGCGGCGAAGCCTTCTTCGCGCGCTGGCTGCTCGATTTCGACCTCGCCGCCAACAACGGCGGCTGGCAATGGGCGGCCTCGACCGGCTGCGATGCCCAGCCCTGGTTCCGCATCTTCAACCCCGTCACGCAATCGCAGCGCTTCGACCCGCAGGGGCGTTTCATCCGGCGCTACGTGCCGGAACTCGCGGCCCTGCCGGAGCGCGCGCTGCATGCGCCCTGGAAACTGCGCCCGACCGACCAGCAAGCGGCGGGCTGCGTGATCGGGCGCGACTACCCGGCCCCCATCGTGGATCACGCCGAGGCGCGCGCGCGCACGCTGGCGCGCTTTGGCCGGCGCGGCACGCCGGACGACTGAAGCCCGCGCCTGTGGAACTTCCGCAACAGGGCGCCGGATTTTTCCGCGCCGCTGCCCGGTGTTCTCCGCATCAGGGTTGCCCGGTAGGGGTTTTTATTTACAGAATCTCCGGACATGCCCGGCTCATGCCTGCGGCATACAACAAATAGAACCCGGAACCGGGAGGAGACTCTTCATGCAACCGTTTCAGCAAAAGCGGGGCCCGGCCCTGCTCATCACCCTGCTCGTCATCGCCCTGGCCGCCTGTGGCGGCGGAGGAGGCGGCGGCGGCGGAAGCTCCGGCAGCCCGGCCGACACGCCGGCCGAGAGCGGCCAGGGCGGCAGCAGCTCTTCGACGGCGTCGAGCGTCAGCACCCTCCCCGCCACCCGCTCGGGCGGCTATGCCACCACCTCCGGCGGCGAACTTGCCAACATGCGCAAATTCGAAGCCAGCACCTTCGAGCAGATCAACACGATCCTCGCCAGCGCGCTCCTCAATGACGCCGGCAAGAAGGTGAAGGGCGGGGCCTACCCGGTCCACATCACCTACACGGGCAACGAAGACGCGCTGATCGCCCAGATCGTGAGGGACCACACCGTGGACGCCCAGGGCAACTGCCCGAACCCGCACTGGAACGACCCCTATCGCTACGTCGAGATCAAGGAATTCACGGCGGGCGTCACGATTGAAGGCGCGCCGGGGTCGTCGGCCAACTGGGGCATCGTGGTCAACAAGAGCAGCGACGTGATCGTGCGCAACATGAAGATCGGCGCGCTCGGCGGCGCCAACAATGACGCCGACATGATCCGCATCGACAGCTCGCAGAACGTGTGGGTGGACCACAACGAACTGTTCGCCGTGAACAACGAATGCAACGGCTCGCCCGAAGGCGACCTGACCTTCGAGTCGGCCATCGACATCAAGAAGTCGGCCTACGACATCACCGTCTCGTACAACTACATCCACGACAGCAAGAAAGTCGGTCTCATGGGTCACACGCAGAAGGACGGGGGGACCGACTTCCAGCGCAACATCACCTACCACCACAACATCTTCGAGAACGTGAACGGCCGCCTGCCCCTGCAGCGGGGCGGCTGGATCCACGCCTACAACAACCTCTACGCGCGCGTCACGGGATCGGGCATCAACGTGCGCGCGGGCGGCATCGCGCTGATCGAGAACAACTGGTTCGAGGATGCGCTCAACCCGCTGACCTGCCGCTTCGACACCAATGGCTGCGGCACCTGGGAGCTGCGCGGCAACAACGTGGCGAGCGCCGCCGACAACGCCCGTTACGGCATCCGCTGGGACAGCCCCGGAAGCGGTGGCATCAACGCGGAAGACTGGACCTCGACGGGGCGCTTCCCGACCGACAAGCTGACCTACGGCTATGTCGCCCAGGACATCCAGTGCGTGAAGAACGGCCTGCACGGCGTGGCCGGCGCCGGCAAGGGGCTCGCCACCCTGAGCTGCAACTGAGCGGGGCCGACGCCTCGCGCGGCGGGGCGCCGGCGTTCAGCCCAGCGGCAGGCCGTGACTGATCACGCGGCGCAGCACGAAGCTGGAATGCACGCCGGTCACCCCTTCGATGCGCGTGATCCTTTCCAGCAGCAGCCGCTGGTAGTCCTCCATGTCGCGCACCACCACCTTGAGCTGGTAATCAGCCTGCTGGCCGGTGATGAGCAGGCATTCGATCACTTCGGGGATGCCGCTCAGGGCGGCCTCGAAGGTCGCGAAGCGCTCGGGCGTGTGGCGATCCATCGAAATGCCCAGCAACGCGATCAGCGTGAGGCCCAGCCGCTTTGCGTCCAGCGCGGCGTGGTAGCCCGTGATGAGGCCGGATTCCTCCAGCGCGCGCACGCGGCGCAGGCAGGGCGAAGGTGACAGGCCCACGCGCTCGGCGAGGTCCTGGTTGCTCAGGCGCCCCTCGCGCTGCAGCACGTCGAGGATGGCACGGTCGTAGCGGTCGAGTTTCATGATGCGGCAAAGCCCCCGGAAGCGCGCAATCGGATTCTTGATAACCGGAACAATTCGGCAGGATCTTGCCAAGATAGCGCAAAACCATCGCGTATTCGCAATCGGATTGCCGATCACCCCGCGTAAAATGGTTTCCGTTGGCTGATCCGGCATTCCACCCGCACCGCTCCATCCGGGCGTTTCCGCGGAACCGGCCGCCCGCCTCCCACAAGGAGTCCGGGTGAAGCAGACGCCGCTCACGAGGCCGGCGCCACGGGGAGTCCCAGGATCCACATGCATTCGACGGCCAGCCCGGCACGGGCTGGCCGTTTTTCATGGTGGCGTCCGCGTCGCCCCCAACAAAAAGGCCGGCGCGCGGGCGCCGGCCTGGGGTGCGGAGCGCGCCCGGCTTATTCGCAGCCGGGGATCACGCGCACCATGATCACGCCATCCACGGCGCCGAGCTGCGCCACCAGCGCGTCGGACACTTCGCCCGACACGTCGATGATGTTGTAGGCGTAGTCACCGCGGTTCTTGTTGATCATGTCGTCGATGTTCAGGCCCGAGGCGCCGATCGCGGCGGTCAGGCTGCTGATGACGTTGGGCACGTTCTTGTTGGCGACGGTGATGCGCGTCTTGCCGGTGGGCGCGAGTTCGCAGGCCGGGAAATTCACCGAGTTGCGGATGTTGCCGCGCTCGAGGTATTCGCGGATCTGGTCGGCGGCCATCACGGCGCAGTTGTCTTCCGACTCCGGCGTCGAGGCGCCCAGGTGGGGCACGCACAGCACCTTGTCCACACCCAGCAGTTCGTCCTCGGGCAGGTCGATCACGTAACCGGCGACGTGGCCGGAAGCGATCGCGGCCTTGATGGCGGCATTGTCGACGAGGCCGTTGCGCGAGAAGTTCAGCAGGCGCGCGCCCTTCTTCATGCGCGCGATGCGCTCTTCGTTGAAGAGGTTCTTGGTGTCCTTGGTGGCCGGCACGTGGATCGTGATGTAGTCGGATTCGGCGATCAGCACGTCCAGGCTGGGGGCCTTCCTGACGTCGCGCGACAGGCTCCAGGCCGCGTCCACGCTCACGAAGGGGTCGTAGCCCATGACACGCATGCCCAGTGCCGTGGCGGCATTGGCGACCTTCACGCCAATCGCGCCCAGCCCGATCACGCCCAGCGTCTTGCCCATGATCTCGGGGCCGACGAACTGCGCCTTGCCCTTCTCGACCAGCGGCGGCACGTCCGCGCCCTTGCCCTTGAGCGTGTTCGCCCAGGTGATGCCCTCGAACAGGTTGCGCGAGGACATCAGCATCGCGGCGATCACGATTTCCTTGACCCCGTTGGCATTCGCGCCCGGGGTGTTGAACACCACGATGCCGCGTTCGGAACACTTGTCGAGCGGGATGTTGTTCACCCCGGCGCCGGCGCGCGCGATGGCCTTCACGGAAGCGGGGATCTCCATGCTGTGCATGTCGGCCGAGCGCAGCAGGATGCCGTCCGGATTGACGATCTCGGTGGCGGATTCGTAGTGGTCGCGCGGCAGGCGGTCGAGGCCGCAGGCGGCGATCTTGTTGAGCGTCTGGATCTTGAACATCGTGAGCTTCCTTGAGTGTTGCGAACGGGGCCAGTGGTCAGCGGCCGGTCCTGCCTGCCGCGCAACGCGCCGGGCGGAGCCGGGAGTTCCCGCCCGAGGCATCTGGTGGAAAGTCGGCCATTGTACGGCGTTCACCGCGGCCACAATTGAAAAGGCTCAAGCAAAGCGCGGCCCGCCACCTTCGGGCAGGCCGGACGCGCGCGGCGGGCCCGGCACCATAGTGCGCGGCAGGCCGCGCGCGCGGTGCGCCGGCCCGTTGCGACCCACGAAAGGATGCACATGACGGCTCACGCACACTGGGCAGCCGGCGAGGCGGCCACGCAATGCCAGCTGCGGATGGGGGACGCGGCGTTCGAGGTGGATGCCGACCCCGCGGCGGGCGGGCGCGCCGGCCTGCCCGTGCCGCACGACCTGCTCGACGCGGCTCTGGCCGCCTGCACCACGCTGACGCTGACGCTGTATGCCCGCCACAAGGGCTTCACGCTGGAAGGCCTCGGCGTGGAAGTCAGCCACGCGCGCGAGAACGGCGCCACCGTGATCTCGCGCCGCATCCTGCTGCCGGCCGGTCTGGCCGACGACGTCGCGGCCGCGCTGCTGCGCGTGGCGGAGGCCTGCCCCGTGCACAAGACGCTTTCGGCGCCGCTCACGATCCGCACCGTGATGGGCCGGGCGCCCGCCTAGGCGGGCGGCGCGTCGGCCGCCGCGAAGCGCAGCGTCACCGCGAGCCCGCCCAGCGCGGCGGACGACGCCACGTCTATCGTCACGCCCTGGCGGTTGGCGATGGCGCGCACGATCGCGAGGCCCAGGCCGGAGCCGCCCGTGTCCTGCCCGCTGCGACCGCGCCGGAAACGCTCGAACAGCTGCGCGCGCTCGGCCGGCTCGATGCCGGGGCCGTTGTCTTCCACGCTCACCACGATGCTCGCGCCTTCCCGCCGCAGGACGAGATTCACGACGCCGCCCGGCGGCGCGTACTTGATGGCGTTGTCGAGCAGGTTGCGCAGCAGCGTGCGCAGCGCATCCGCGTCGCCGCGCACCGTGAAGACGGCCTCGGGCAGGTTCTCCTGCAGCTCGGCGCCCAGGTCGGTGGCGCGCTCCTGGGCCTGCGCGAGCACGTCCGACAAGGCGAGCCGCGCCACCTGCGGCAGCGTCACGAAGGTCGCGGCCGGCGTGGCCGAATCCTCGCGCGCCAGCACGAGCAGTTGCTCCACGAGTCGCGTGGCCCGCGCGATGCCGGCCATCACGCGTCCTTCATGCACGGCGCGGGCTTCGGGCGTCTGCGCGCGGACGAGGCATTGCACCTGCAGCTTCAGCGCGGCGAGCGGCGAGCGCAGCTCGTGCGCCACGTCGGCCGTGAAGTCGCGCCGCGCCTGGAACTCGGCATCGATGCGCGCGAACAGCGTGTTGATCTCGGCCACGAACGGCAGGGCTTCCTCCGGTACGCCCACGGTGGCGAGCGGACGCAGATCGTCGGCGCCACGGCGGGCGACTTCGTTGCGCGTGCGCCGCATCGGACGCAGCGCGAGGGTGGTGCCGAACCACACGCCGGCGAGCAGCAGCGGAAAGATCAGCAACAGCGGCCGGATGCTGCGCATGGCCATGGCGCGCGCCATGCGTTCGCGCGAGGCAAGGTTGTGCGCCACCTCGATCTGGATGCCCGGCGCCTCGATGTAGAGCACGCGCACGACCTGGTCGCCGTGCCGGCGCGTCGAGAAGTGATGGATGCCGAGCGGAAAGGGGCGCAGGGCCTCGGCGTTGTCCACGCGCTGCACGCTGAGCGTGAAGGTGTTCTCCTGCTCCGTCGCGAAGGCCGGGCTCACGGGCGCCGGCAGGATCAGCCGGGCCTGGCTCTCCGGCATGCCTTTGCGCACGGCGCGGCCCATCTGCACCATGTGGAAGTCGGAAATGATGTCGATCTCGGCGCGCGCGCCGCGATAGGCGAGCATCACCTGCCCCGCCGTGGCGATCGCCACCACGAGGCCCACCAGCAGCACCAGGCGGCGGCGGATGGAAGGGCGCGCGAAGCGCTGGCTCAGGGTCATGGGCGGCCTCTCACGCGCGCGGCACGAGGTAACCGACCCCGCGCACGTTCTGGATCAGCGCGGCGCCGAGCTTCTTGCGCAGGCCGTGAACGTACACCTCCACGGCGTTGCTGCTGACCTCGTCCTTCCAGCTGAAGAGCTTTTCCTCGAGCTGCGCGCGCGACAGGATCAGCCCGGGCCGCGCGAGCAGGGGTTCGAGCACCGCCCATTCGCGCGCCGACAGCAGCACCGGCTGCCCGTCCACGAGCACCTCGCGGGTGGCCGGATTGATGCTCACGTTCTGGTATTCATAGACCGGCTCGGCCCGCCCGGCGCTGCGCCGCAGGAGCGCCCGGATGCGCGCGGTGAGTTCGTCGAGGTCATAGGGTTTCACGACGTAATCGTCGGCGCCCGCGTCCAGCCCGCGGATGCGGTCGGCCACGGCGTCGCGCGCGGTGGCGATCAGGACGGGCACGCGCTGCTTGCGCGCGCGCAGGCCCTGCAGCACCTCGAGCCCGTCACGGTCGGGCAGGCCGAGGTCGAGCAGCACGAGATCGTAGGACTCCGCCTCGAGCGCGAGCTGCGCCATGCGCGCGTCGCGCACCCAGTCCACGGCATAGCCTTCGGCGCGCAGCAGTTCGAGCACCGCCTCGCCGATCATCAGGTCATCTTCCACGAGCAGCAGACGCATCTTGTTCCCGTTCCGGAGGCCGCCACGGCGGCATTATGCGGCGCGCACGGCTCACTGCCCGCTGCCGTCGCCGTCATCGCCATACTGTACGTCGAGCACGCGGCCGCGCGCGTCGACGTCGACATACACGCGCAGCGTGGGGCGGCCCGCCACCGCATAGACCAGCGAATGGCTGCCGTCCATCCAGCCCGGCCGGTCCAGCGGCGCGCCGAGGGCGCGCAGCACCGCCGTCTCCGCCTCGCCCGCGCGCAGGTGCTCGATCTGCGCGGGCCTGACCGCACCGGCGGACGCGGAAGCGAAGGCCGGCGCCAGGGCGACAAGACCGGGCAGGGCGGCTGAAGCAAGGCGGGCGAAAGGCATGGCGTTCTCCGGCGGACGCCCGCGAGGGCGCGGGCTCAGGGTATGGCCGCAGTGTGGGCGCAACGTCTTAGGCCCCGCTTAAACGTGCGCCGGCCCTCCGCGCAGGCTCAGGGCACGCTGGAGTACTGCATGCGCGTCTGCACGCGCGCGGCATGCGCGGCGAGCCGGGGCGGGTAGTTCTTCTCGTACTTGCGCGGATTCGGCAGCATCACGGCCAGGCGCGCCGCCTGCGCGGGCCCGAGCTGGGCGGCCGACACGCCGTAGTAGCGCCGCGCGGCGGCCTCGGCGCCAAAGATGCCGCTGCCCCACTCCACCGAATTCAGATACACCTCCAGGATGCGGCGCTTGTCCCACAGGACTTCGATCATCAGCGTGATGACCGCCTCCTCGGCCTTGCGCAGGTAGCTGCGCTCGGGCGTGAGGAAAAGGTTCTTGGCGAGCTGCTGGCTGATGGTGGAACCGCCCGCCACCGAACGGCCGCGACGCTGGTTCTTTTCGATGGCCTTCTGGATGCCGGTCCAGTCGAAGCCGTCGTGATCGACAAAGCGGTCGTCCTCGGCCGCCACCACCGCGCGCTTGAGATGCGCCGAGATGCGCGCGTAAGGCACCCACTGGCGCCGCAGCTGCGCGGCGGGGTCCTTCTCGCGCAGTTCGGCGAGCCGGATGTCCATGAAGCTCGTGCGGCCCGGATCGACCCATTTCCACCACAGCACCCAGCCGAAAAGCCACAGGTGCCAGGCCAGCACGATCAGGAAGAGGGCCAGCAGCAGGCGGCGGATCCAGCGCGCCAGGGTTTTCATGACAGGGAGATCGGGCGGTTTGCGCAAAGCGCGCAGCATTGCAGAGCCGGCCCGCGCGGGCAAGCCCGCCCGACCCGTGCGTAACCCGTCCCAGGTCAACCTTGCTACGGGAAGACCCTGTATCCTTTCGGGCTTCCCTTGCGAGCCTGCGGGCTCTCGTCCTTGCCGGGCCAGGAGCCCTTGCCGACATGACTCAAGCGATCAAAACCATCGATTTCAAGAACGACTGGCCCAAGCTGGGGCTGCCCGCGCATGTGATCGAAGTGCTCAGCGCGGCCCCCGCCATCCACGTCGCCGAACACCGCGAAGACCTGCTCAACTGGGCGCTGAACCGCGCCGCGGGCACCACCGACTGGCGCCACAGCAATCGCGAGGACAAGGGCGAGATCGAAGTCGGTTTCGACGTGGCGGGCGTGGGCTACGTGGCCGAAGCGACCGTCACCAAGGCGCGCAACGGCATCGCCGTGAATTTCGTCGACCCCAAGATGCGCCGCCGCGACCCCGACGCCATGGTCATCGGCGACGGCCTGCCGACCGACAAGCCGACCTACCAGGAACGCTTCGGCAAGAGCTTCGACGGCATGCGCCAGAAGACGCTCGACTGGCTCAAGACCCAGGAACTCATCGTGGTGCCGTTCTACGCCGGCCCCGACGATCTGGGCTACGGCGCGCTGGCCATCGTGCCGCGCGGCGCGGCGTTCTTCGCGGGCGCGCTGGCCGACCTGCAGGGCATGATCGCCAACAGCGAGGTGCCCGCCAGCTTCAAGCTCACGGGCGGCGTGATCTTCGTGGCGCCGCCGTTCCGCCACACCCACTTCGAGGGCCGCCAGGTCGTGGTGCATGCGCGCGCCGAGACCCACCAGGAAATCTTCGCCTACAACCTCTACCCCGGCCCCTCGGCCAAGAAGGGCGTGTATTCGCTGCTGCTGGACATCGGCGAGCGCGAAGGCTGGACGACCAACCACTGCGCCGCGGTCGGCGTCGTCACCCCCTACGACAACCAGACGATCATCATGCACGAGGGCGCCTCCGGGGGCGGCAAGAGCGAGATGACCGAGCACATCCACCGCATGGAAGACGGCCGCCTGCTGCTGGGCAAGAACGTGGTCACGGGCGAGAAGCGCACGCTCAACCTGCCCGAGGCCTGTCACCTCAACCCCATGGCCGACGACATGGCCTGCGCCCACCCGCAGTACAACGCCGGTCAGAGCAAGCTCAACATCAAGGACGCCGAAGCCGGCTGGTTCGTGCGCGTCGACCACATCAAGCACTACGGCACCGATCCGCACCTCGAGCGCCTCGTCATGCATCCGGAGCGCCCGCTGATCTTCCTGAACCACTACATCGTGCCCGGCGGCCAGGCCCTGCTCTGGGAACACATCGAGGACGCACCCGGCAAGCCCTGCCCGAACCCGCGCCTCATCATCCCGCGCGACATGGTGCATGACGTGCAGGAAGGGCCGGTGGCCGTGAACATCCGCTCCTTCGGCGTGCGCTGCCCGCCCACGCACAAGGACAGCCAGCTCTACGGCATCCTCGGCATGCTGCACGTGCTCTCCCCGGCGCTCGCCTGGCTGTGGCGCCTGGCCGCGCCGCGCGGTCACGCCAACCCGTCGATCCAGGACCAGGGCGGCGGCATGCAGTGCGAAGGCGTGGGCTCGTACTGGGCCTTCTGCACCGGACGCCGCGTCGACCAGGCCAACCTGCTGCTGCGCCAGATCGTCGCCAACACCGACACCCGCCACGTGCTGATCCCGAACCAGTACATCGGTGCCTGGAAGGTCGGCTTCATGTCCGAATGGATCGCGCGCGAGTACCTGGCCCGCCGTGGCTCGGCGCGTTTCCATCGCGACCAGCTCGTCGAGTCGCCGTGCGCGCTGCTGGGCTACGTGCCCACGCAGATGAAGGTGGAGGGTTCGCTGATTCCGCCCGTGCTGCTGCACGTGCAGAACCAGCTCGAAGGCGGTTCGGAAGTCTTCGAGCACGGCGCGCAGATGTGGCGCGAGTTCTTCAAGCGCGAACTCACGCCCTTCCTCACGCCCGATCTCGATCCGCTGGGCCGCAAGATCATCCAGGCCTGCCTGGACGACGCCACGCAGGAAGACTACTGGAAACTCATCCCGCACCAGATGTTCAAGGCGTAAGCCCGGCGCGCGCCGCGCCGCCCACCAGGCCGCCCGCGCATGCCCTGCGCCGGCGGCCTCGTCGTTCTTGCCGCCGCCGGGCCCGCCGGACAGCCCGGACGTTCAGTCGCGCCAGCGCGGAAGCGGCCCGCCGCATTACAATTGGCGCGTTCTGTCAGCCGGCCTTCGCCGGCTGTTGCATATCCAGACCCGAGACAATCCGCCCATGAGCACACTCGCCACCCAGCTCGAGCAGATGGAAAACCATCGCTCCGTCTTCGAAGACGCCGTTCGCCAGCTTCCCCTGCCCACCTGTGCCGCCTTCGGCAGCGCCGCCGCGCCCCGGCCCATCCGCTTCGCCGCGAGCGGGCGCGTGCTGGGCACGCGGGACAGCGACACCGTGGCGCGCCACTTCGCGCAGACCGTCGCCGCCTCGGGCAACGCGGTGCTGCACGGCGCCGGCGCGGCCACGCCAGCCGGCGGCCGCCGCGTCGCCGCCCTGTTCTCGGGCGGCCCCGCCGCCGGCGGCCACAACGTGCTGTGCGGCCTCAAGAAGATGCTGGGCGCCGGCAACACCCTGCTGGGCGTGCAGGGCGGCCCCAAGGGCTTGCTCGCCGGCAAGCTGTTCGAGATCACCGATGCGCACGCGGCCGACATCCTGAACACCGGCGGCTTCGACTTCCTGGGCACCGACCGCACCAAGATCAAGACCCCCGAGCAGTTCGAGCAGGTCAGGAAGACCTGCATCGATCACGCGCTCGACGCCATCGTGATCATCGGCGGCGATGACTCCAACACCAACGCCGCGCTGCTGGCCGAGTTCCTGTATGCCGGCGTCAAGCCCGACGGCTCGGGCGTGCAGGTGATCGGCGCGCCCAAGACCATCGACGGCGACCTGCAGGTGCCGGGCCTGCTGCCGATCTCCTTCGGTTTCGACACCGCCACGCGCATCTACGCCGAGCTGGCCGGCAACATCCTGCAGGACACCCGCTCGTCGCTCAAATACTGGCACTTCATCAAGCTCATGGGCCGCTCGGCCTCGCACGTCACGCTGGAGGTGGCGCTGCAGGTCAAGCCCGCCGTCTCGCTGATTTCCGAGGAAATCGCCGAGAAGAAGCTGTCGCTGGGCGCGCTGGTCGACCAGATCGCGCAGACCGTGATCGCGCGCTACCGCAACGAGGGCCTCAAGCATGGCGTGGTACTCGTGCCCGAAGGCCTGATCGAGTTCATCCCCGAGATGAACGCGCTGATCGCCGAGCTCAACGACGTGCTCGCGCACGAGGCCGACGCCTTCGCCGCGCTCGCCGAAGCCGGCCGCGCGGAGTTCATCGCGCAGCGGCTCAGCGCCGCGAGTGCCGCGCTGTTCGCCTCGCTGCCGCCCTACATCGTCGCCATGCTGCTCGCCGAACGCGATTCGCACGGCAACCTGCAGGTCTCGCTGATCCCGACCGAACAACTGCTGATCGACATGACGCGCAGCCATCTCGCGCGCATCGCCCCCGACGTGCCTTTCGGCTCGCAGCATCATTTCTTCGGCTATGAAGGCCGCTGCGGCGCGCCCACGCTTTTCGACGCCGCCTACACCTGGAACCTCGGCCTGACCGTGGGCGCCCTGATCCTGGACGGGCGCAGCGGCTACATGGCGAGCATCTCGGGGCTCTCCAGCGGCGGCGAGCCGCTCGCGATCCCGCTCACCGGGCTCCTCAACGTCGAGCGCCGCCACGGCAAGGACGAGTACGTGATCGAAAAGGCGCTCGTGCGCACCGACGCCCCCGCGATGCGTTACTTCGCGGCGCGGCGCGAAGCCTGGGCCGCCACCGACCGCTTTGCCTCCCCCGGCCCGCGCCAGCTCTGGGGGCCGGCCGCGCACCAGATGCCGATGACCGTCGCCCTCAACGACGAGGCCGACTCGCTGCGTTTCCGCATCGGCGAGTGAAACCCGTGCCGGGGCGTCCGCCCCGGCGCACCGGGAGGTCGCCGCGAGCGGCCCTCAGCGGCGGGAAGCCAGCGCCGCGAGGCTCAGCCGCACCTCGTGCAGCGAAGCCATGACGGGCACCGCCGCCGCGCGCACGTCGGGCGCGGGCGCAAGCAGGTCGGGCACCATGATCGCGCGCATTCCCGCCGCGAGCGCGGCGCGGATGCCGGCATTGGAGTCTTCCAGCGCGAGACATCCGGCGGGCGCCACGCCGAGGCGGCGTGCGGCGAGTTCGTAGATTTCCGGCGCCGGCTTGCCGTGACGCACTTCGTCGCCGCAAGCACTTGCCCTGAAGCCCGGCAACAGGCCGGCGCGCGCGAGTTTGGCCTCGGCGCGCGCGCGATGGGTGGAAGTGGCCAGCGCGCACGGAATGCCCCAGCCGCGCAAGGCCTCGAACAGCTCTTCGACCCCGGGCTTGAGCGGGATGCCGCCAGCCGCCACGCAGGCGTCGTAACGCGCGCCAAAGTCGCAACGCAAGGCTTCGAGCGGAAAATCCGCGCCGAAGGCGGTCGCGATGAGACGGTCTGAATCGCGCGCGTTGAGCCCCACCAGCGACAGGCCGACCTCCTCGCGCCAGGGCGCGCCGAGCGCCCGCGCCGCCTGCTCGAAACAGGCCAGCGCGATGCGCTCCGAATCGAGCAGCAGCCCGTCCATGTCGAACACCACGGCGCGGGGAAGCCCCTCGCCGGGAAGCGGATCAGCCAGTCTGTTCATGCGCGGGCCAGAGCGTTGCAGTCATCGCCCAAGCATACTGCAGGCCGCCCGCGCGGCAGATCCGGCCACGGGAGAACATGACGCGCGCGGACGAAAAATGTGCTGTCGTTCGCAGTTCAAATTGAACCAACGGGTGCAGAAAAATCAAATACTTAGATTTGTGTTTGCAAAGTGAACCTTGCCAGGGTTTGCAGTTCAATTCGAACCTTTTCAGGTTATTCGCAGTTCAACTTGAACCTTCTTTGTCGGGTAATCCCCCCGGAAAGTGGCGGTGGTCAGAAGTAGAATTTTCTCGAAATGGAT
>JAVHXQ010000047.1 GCA_031119555.1 Candidatus Dactylopiibacterium sp. | reverse complement strand
GCGCGCAAGGTGGCGCGCGGGCGGCGACAGCCGGCCGCCGCGAGCCGCGCGGGCGAAGCGTCCGTGGCACTCGGAGCGCAACGCGCGCCCGCGCCGCCGTGGCGCGTTCCCGCGCGTGCAGTTGAAGCGCGGCGGGCACGCGGGCATGATCCGGGGCTCCTCACCCCGCCCGGCCGCGTTCGCGCCGGCCGCCCTCCCCCCCCCCTCACGCCACGAAACGATGAAACTTCCGCAAGGACTCAAACCCTGGCTGGTCGCACTGTTTTCGCACCGCGCCACGCGCGCGATCCTGCTCGGCGCGATCGTGCTGGTGCAGGGCGCGTGGATCGGGCACCAGTACCAGCGCAACGGGCTGACGGACTTCAATGTCTACTATCTCTCCGCGCTCGGCTTCCGCGACGGCCTCGACATCTACGCCCTCGGCCCCCGCCACGACACCGACAACGCGCCGCGCTGGCGCGCCCTGGCCGCCTCGGCGGACATCCACGACGTTTCGCCGCCCTATCGCTACCCCCCGCTGACCGCCCAGCTGACCGTGCCGCTGCTGGAATTCCCGGCGCGCGAGGCCGGCGCGATCTGGCTCGTCCTCACCTCGCTGGCGTTCATCGCATCGATCTGGCTCATGGGCCGGCAATGGGCGCAGAAGGAAGGCGCCGGCATCGTGTACCTGCTGTCGCTGGGCCTGGTGCCCATGCTCACGACGCTGCACGCGGGGCAGGTCAACGGTTTCGTCCTGCTGGCGCTCACGGCCGGCTACGTGGCGCTGGCGCGCGGCAGGCAGGGTCTCGCGGGCAGCGCGATCGCGGTGGCCGCGCTGCTCAAGCTGCTGCCCTTCGCGCTGGTGCCCTACCTTGCCTGGCGACGCCTCTGGAAAGCGTTCGCGGCGGCACTCGCGACCACGGTCGCGATCATGCTGAGCGCGCCGCTGATGTTCGGTGCGGACATCCTGTCCCGCTACGCGCGCAACTTCTTCGGCATCAGCGGCAAGGACCTTCTCTACCCTTATCCCACGAACCAGGCGCTGTCGGGCGTGTGGGCGCGCGTCCTGGACGGCGTGCTGGCGCCGGGTGCGATCCACGCCCTCTGCGTGGCCAGCGCGGCCGCGCTGGTGATCGCGACCGCCGCGATCTGCTGGCCCAAGCGCGCGGACCCCGCGCGCCGGCGCGCGGAATATGCCCTCATCCTCTGCACGCTGCTGCTGATCCCACCCTACAGCTGGTACCACATGATCGCGCTGGCGCTGATTCCGCTGGCCGTGACCGTCGAATGGCTGTGGCGCACCGACCGGCACGCGCGGCTCGCGCTGCTGCTCGCCCTGCACCTCGCGATGGCGGTCCATGGCCTGTTCTATCACGCGTTCGAGAACAGCGTGTGGGCGACCTCGTTTCCGGCGCTGTACGTGCTGTACCTGTGGGCCAGCCTGGTCAGCATGATCCGCGCCGCGCCGGAGCCCGCCGCCGCGCCCGTCCCGCGCAGCGCCTGACGCGCCGGCAGGCGGGCCGCCTCAGGCCGGCGCCAGGCGCTCGCCGGCCATCGCCTGGCGGAAGCGGGTCACGCTGCGCAGGGGCGGTTCGCCGAACAGGCGCGCGTATTCGCGGCTGAACTGCGAGGGGCTCTCGTAGCCCACCTGGAACGCGGCCGTCGCGGCTTCGAGGTGCCCTTCCAGCATCAGGCGCCGCGCTTCCTGCAGGCGCAGCTGCTTCTGGAACTGCAGCGGGCTCAGGGCGGTGATGGCGCGGAAGTGGTGATAGAAACTGGACGCGCTCATGCCCACGCGCGTGGCCAGCGCCTCCACCGCGAGCGGCTCGCGGAAGTGCGTCCTGAGCCAGTCGAGGGCGAGCGCGATCTGGTGAGGCTGGCTGCCGGCGGTGGCCATCTGGCGCAGGCGCCCGCCCTGCTCGCCGACGAGCAGGCGGTAGAAGATCTCGCGCCGGATGACGGGCGCCAGGATGGGAACATCCTCGGGCTCGGCCTGCAGATCGACCAGACGCTGGAACGCCGAGATCAGCGGCAGGCTCGCCTCGCCCGTGGCCATGCCCCGGCGCGGCGCCTGCCGGCGCGGCGGCGGCAGCTGGCTATCCAGCACCAGCGCGGCGAGTTCGCCCAGGTCCAGCCGCAGCGCGAGGCCCAGGTAGGGGCGCGCGGGGCTGGCCTCCAGGATCTGCACGAAACCCGACAGGTGCAGCGACGAGATCAGGTAATTGCGCGCGTCATAGACATAGCGCTCTTCGCCCAGCGTCACGCATTTCACGCCCTGCGCGACCACGCAGACCGTGGGCTCGTAGAGGCAGCTCAGCGGCGCGGTCGGCGCTTCGTGACGATAGAACGCGAGCCCCGGCACCACGCTGTCCACCTCCGCCCGCGCCGCCGTGAGGCGCGCGAGGCTGCCGCTGAGCCCGTCCAGCGCGCGCGCCCAGGCGGCTTCCTGCTCCGTATGCGTTCCGTTCCCCATCGCCTCTCCTTCGCGCCGACCGCCCATGCCGCACAGCTTAGCCGCTGCGCCGGCGCGCAGGCGAATGCGCGGAGGATCAGGCAAGAAACACGCAGCCTTGAGCTACCCCGCCGCACCCGCACGCCCCCACACTGCCTCATCGCCACGAAGCCGGCGTCGCGCCAGCGTATCCGCACGGCGTCGCCAGCCTCGTGATTCCGGCAAGTCCAACCTCCAGAAAAGGCAACCCATGACCCAGGTAAAAGCGTATGCCGCCGTCTCGGCCAGCACCCCGCTCGGCCCCTACCGCATCGAGCGTCGCGGCGCGCGGCCCGACGACGTCGAGATCGAGATCCTGTATTGCGGCGTCTGTCACTCCGACCTGCACACCGCCCGCAACGACTGGGGCTGGACGCGCTACCCCATCGTGCCCGGCCACGAAATCATCGGCCGCGTCACGCGGGTGGGCGCCGGCGTGACGCGCTTCAAGGCCGGCGACACCGTGGGCGTGGGCTGCATGGTGGATGCCTGCGGCCAGTGCCCGGCCTGCGCGGCCGGCGACGAGCAGCACTGCCGCGAAGGCGCCACCTTCACCTACGGCGGCGCGGACCGCATCGACGGCACGCAGACGCACGGCGGCTATTCCGAAAGCATCGTGGTGCGGCAGGCGTTCGTCGTGCGCGTGCCCGACACCCTGGACCCCGCCGCCGCCGCGCCGCTGCTGTGCGCGGGCATCACCACCTGGTCGCCGCTGCGCAACGCCGGCGTGGGCCCGGGCAGCCAGGTGGCCGTGGTGGGGCTGGGTGGCCTTGGCCACATGGCGATCAAGCTGGCGAAGGCGCTGGGCGCGGAGGTCACGCTCTTCACGCGCTCGCCGGGCAAGGAAGCCGATGCCCGCCGCCTGGGCGCCGACCATGTGGTGCTCTCCACCGACGCCCGGCAGATGGCGGCGGCAGCGGGCAGCTTCCACCTCATCGTCGACACCGTGCCCTACGCGCACGACCTGAACCCCTACATCCCGACGCTGGCCTTCCGGGGCAGCCTCGTGCTGGTGGGCTACCTCGGGCCGCTGCAGCCCGAACTCGACTCCATGCCCATGGTGATCGGCGGCAAGAGCGTCGCGGGCTCGCTGATCGGCGGCATTCCCGCCACCCAGGAGCTGCTCGACTTCTGCGGCGCGCACGGCATCGTCTCCGACGTGGAGGTGATCCGCATGCAGGAGATCAACGAGGCCTACGCGCGCATGCTCGCGAGCGACGTGAAGTATCGCTTCGTGATCGACATGGCCTCGCTGAAGGCCGAAGCCTGATCGGCCCGGCGCGCCCGCCCGGCCCCGGGCGGGCGCGGGCACGGCTGAAATCGGCGCCCGCATCTGCGAGAATCGCCGCTTTCGTTCCCCGTTTCCGAAAGCGATCCATGAAGCCCATCCTGCTGGCCGCCGGCGCCCTGCTGTTCTCCACCCTGACCTGCGCGCAGGCCCCCGCCCCGGGCACGCTGGAAGTCGCCCTGGCCGGCGTGCGCTCGGCCGCCGGCACGCTGCGCGTGAGCCTCTATCGCGAGCAGGACGCCTTCCGCAAGGAGGCGCAGGCCTTCCGCTTCGCGCAGGCCCCCGCGCACGCGGGCGCCGTGAGCGTGCGCTTCGAGGCGCTGCCGCCGGGGCGCTACGCCGTGATGGCCTATCACGACGAAAATGCCAACGACAAGCTCGACCTGCGCATGGGCATGTTTCCGCTCGAAGGCTACGGGCTCTCGAACAATCCCAAGGTCTTCGGCCCGCCCGCCTTCGCCGACAGCGCCTTCGAGTTCGTCGCGCCCGCCACGCGGATCGACCTGCAGCTGAAATACTGACCCCGGCCACGCGCGCCGGAGCGGCCTGGACCGGCGCCTGCGCGCTGGCGCGCCCTCCGCGTGATCCCCTTCCCCCGGCAACGGAACCCCGCCTTGAACCCATCGCCTCGCGGCGCCACCCTCGCCGGGCTGGTCGCCATCCTGTTCTGGAGCACCTCGGTCGGCGTGCTGCGCAGCACCACCGAAGCCCTCGGCCCCACGGGCGCGCCCGCCATCCTGTTCACGCTCGCGAGCGTGCTGCTGTGGCCCACGCGCACCGCGCCGCGCGACATCCCGCGCCCCTACCTGTGGCTGGGCGCCACGCTCTTCGTCGGCTACGAACTCTGCTTCGCGCTGTCGCTGGGCTACGCGCGGAGCCGCGCCGAAGCGCTGGAAGTGGGCATGGTGAATTACCTGTGGCCCAGCCTCACGGTGCTGTGCTCGGTCCTCGCGGCGCGCCAGCGCCTCAACGCCACCCTGCTGGCGGGGCTGGCGATCGCCCTGGGCGGCGTCATCGCGGCCACCTCGCCGGCCAGCGGGTTCTCGCCGACGCGGTTCTTCCACAACCTGGCCGCGAATCCGCTCTCCTACGGCCTCGCCCTGCTCGGCGCCGTCGTGTGGTCGCTCTACAGCACCTGCACGCGTCACCTGGCCGGGGGCAAGAATGGCCTGTGGCTGTTCATGACCCTCAGCGCGGTCGCGTTCTGGGCGCTGCATGCGTTGCAGGGCGGCGCTCCGCCCATGCGCTGGAGCCCCGCCACGGTGGGGCTGGTGATCTTCTCGGGCCTGTCGGTCACGTTGGCCTACGGCCTGTGGAACACCGGCGTGCTGCACGGCAACCTCCACGCCCTGGGGCTCGCCGCCAACGCCACGCCGCTGCTGTCGGCGCTCTTCGCGTCCGTGCTGCTGAGCACGACCCTGCCCGGCATCTTCTGGCTGGGCGCGGCGATGGTGGCCACGGGCTCCCTGCTCGCGGGGCTGGGCGCGCGGCGCCGCGCGGGGGCCTGAACGCCTGGCGCAACCGACGCCCGGGCCGATCCGCCCGGCCTCGTCTGGCGCGGAGGCGGCGGCGCGGCGCCCGCCCCGCTCAGCGCGCAGGCGCCACCGCGGCGGCCTCCAGGCGGGAGCCCATGAGTTCCGCCAGCCACTGCATGAAGACCTGCACGCGGCGCGGCAGGTGGCGCCGGTTGGCGTACAGCAGCGACACCGGCATCGCGGGCGCGCTGAAGGCCGGCAGCAGCTCGACGAGGCGGCCCGCTTCGAGGTGCGCCGCCGCGCCCGCGCGCGGCACCTGGATGATGCCCAGCCCGGCGAGGCAGGCGCCTTCGTAGGCGGCCGTGCTGTTCACCGTCACGCTGCCCGGCACCGCCACGCTGCGCGGCACGCCCTGCGCGTCCAGATACTCGAAGCCCGTGGCGCGTGCGCCCAGGACGGGCGTGTAGTGCACGAGCCGGTGGGTCGCGAGATCGGCGAGCGAAAGCGGCACGCCGTGCCGCAGCAGGTAATCCGGGCTCGCGCAATTGACCATCGCGTAGTAGCCCAGCGTGCGCGCGATCAGGCTCGAATCGCTGAGTTCCCCCACGCGCAGCACGCAGTCGAACCCTTCGCGCACGATGTCCACGCGCCGGTCGGTGGACGACAGCTCGATCTCCAGCGCGGGGTGGCGGGCGAGGAATTCCGGCAGGCGCGGCAGCACCACGTCGCGCGCCACGGCCTGCGGCATGTCGACGCGCAGGCGCCCGCGCAGGGCGTCGTCGCCGGCACGGAACAGGCCCTGCAGGTCGTCGATGTCGGCGAGCACGTCCTTGCTGCGTTCGTAGAACACCTGGCCGTCCTGGGTCATCTGCACGCGTCGCGTCGTGCGGTGCAGGAGCCGCGTGCCCAGCAGCGTTTCGAGCTGCTGCACGGCCGTCGATACGCTCGCGCGCGGCAGGCCGAGCTGCTCGGCGGCCGCCGTGAAGCTCGCCAGCTCGGCCACGCGCGCATAGATCTGGATGGCTTCCAGGGTGTTCATGCGTGGAGGCCTCTCAATTATTCGGAATGAACGAACAGTCTAGCCGTACATCGCCAATTTATCCGGCCAGATCATCCCAATAGACTGCCTTCCGGCGGCTCACCCGAGCCCATCGTCCATTACCGGGAGCACCTCATGAACCGAAAGATCGCCCTCATCACCGGCGCCAGCCGTGGCCTCGGCCGCCACGCCGCGCTCACCCTGGCCGCGCGCGGCACGGATCTGATCCTGACCTATCGGCAGCAGGCCGCCGAGGCCGACGCCGTGGTCGCCGAGGCCACCGCGCTGGGCGCGCGCGCCGTGGCCCTGCAGCTCGATACCGGCGACACGGCGGGCTTCGCGGCCTTCGCGGCCGGGGTGACGCACGCGCTGCGCACGCACTGGGGACGGGATCGCTTCGATTACCTCGTGAACAACGCCGGCACGGGGCTGGACGCCAGCTTCGAGGAGACCACCGAGGCACAGTTCGACGCGATGCTGAACCAGCACCTCAAGGGCGTGTTCTTCCTGACCCAGGGTCTGCTGCCGCTGATCGCCGACGGCGGCCGCATCCTCAACGTGTCGTCGGGCCTCGCGCGCTTTTCCTACCCCGGCAAGGCCGCCTACGCCGTCATGAAGGGCGGCGTGGAAGTGCTCACGCGCTATCTCGCCCGGGAGCTGGGCCCCCGCCGCATCGCCGTCAACGTGATCGCCCCCGGCGCCATCGCCACCGATTTCGGCGGCGGCACGGTGCGCGACAATCCGCAGGTCAACGCGGCCATCGCCGGCCAGACCGCGCTGGGCCGCGTCGGCCTGCCCGACGACATCGGCCACGCGATGGCCATGCTGCTCTCCGACGACGCGGGCTGGATCAACGGTCAGCGCATCGAGGTCTCGGGCGGCATCCACCTCTGAGCACGGGCCCCGCCGCGCGCGGCGCGCCTGTCGGCTACCCGACATCGGCGCGCGCGAAACCTCCCAAAGCGGGCGTGCCGGCCTGGCCGCCACCGCCCGCCAGGCCGCCTTCGCGCGGGGCCGGCGCTGCCGGCACGCCCCTTGCTGCGGAGCAGGCAACCGCCATCCGGGAGCCTTCATGCCAGCCAGCCTCTCTTCCCCTTCCGCCTCCGCCGCCAGCGCGGGCTGCGGCGCCTCGCGCTGCGGCGGCACCGCCAGCCAGATCGACGCCCTCGACAGCCCGCTGCGGCAGAAGGTGCAGGACCACCCCTGCTACTCCGCCGAGGCGCATCGCCACTTCGCGCGCATGCACGTGGCCGTCGCGCCGGCCTGCAACATCCAGTGCAACTACTGCAACCGCAAGTACGACTGCAGCAACGAGTCGCGCCCCGGCGTGGTCTCCGAGGTCCTGAGCCCCGAGCAGGCCGTCCACAAGGTACTCGCGGTGGCGGCGGCGATTCCGCAGATGAGCGTGCTGGGCATCGCCGGCCCCGGCGACGCGCTCGCCAACGCCGAGCGCAGCTTCGCGGTGTTCGACGCGCTCGCCCGCCGCGCGCCCGACCTGCGCCTGTGCCTGTCGACCAACGGACTCATGCTGCCCGCCTACGTGGAGCGCATCGTGGCGGCCCGCATCGATCACGTCACGATCACCATCAACTGTCTGGACCCCGACATCGGCGCGCGCATCTACCCCTGGATCTTCTGGAACCATCGCCGCATCCATGGCCGCGAGGCCGCGCGCATCCTCGTCGCGCAGCAGCAGCTCGGGCTGGAGATGCTGGTGGCGCGCGGCGTGCTCGTGAAGGTGAACTCGGTGATGATCCCCGGCATCAATGACGCCCATCTGCCCGAAGTGTCGCGCGTGGTGCGCGCCAAGGGCGCCTTCCTGCACAACGTGATGCCGCTGATCTCGGACCCGGCCCACGGCACCGCCTTCGGCCTCGCCGGCCAGCGCGGCCCCGACGCGGCCGAACTGGCCGCCCTGCAGGATGCCTGCGAGGGCGGCGCGAGCATGATGCGCCACTGCCAGCAGTGCCGCGCCGATGCCGTCGGCATGCTGGGCGAGGATCGCGGCGCCGAATTCACGCTGGAAAAGATCGCCCACCTGCAGATCGACGAAGCCGCCGCCATGCAACGCCGCGTCGCACTGCGCGCGCAGATCAACGCCGGCCCGGGCGGCACCGGCGCGGCCGAAGCTTCCGCCGCCGTGCTGCCTTTCGCGCGCGCCGCGACGCCCCCCGCGCGCGGCGTGCGCATGGCGGTCGCGAGCCGTGACGGACGCCACGTGGACCAGCACTTCGGCCATGCCGAGCGCTTCCACATCCTGGAGGTGGACGGCGAAGGCGTGCGCTGGCTCGGCGAACGCGCGGCAGCCCGCTACTGCGGGGGCGAAGCCGAATGCGGCGAGCAGGACAACCTGCTGGCGCGCACCGTGGCCACGCTCGCCGACTGCGAGGTGGTGCTCTGCGCGCGCATCGGCATGGCACCGTGGCAGGCGCTGGAATCCGCCGGCATCCGCCCCGACGGCGAGCACGCGATGGAACCCGTCGCCGCCGCCGCGCAGGCCGTCTGGCATGCGCTGAGGGACGCCGGCCGGCTCACCGCCGCGCCCTTCGAGGATCAGAAACGGGCCTGAACACGGAGGCGATCATGGCACTCGCGATCACCGAAGACTGCGTGCGCTGCTGGGCCTGTCTGCCGCTGTGCCCCAACGAGGCGATCAGCGCCGGGGCGGCGGGCTTCGACATCGACCCGCAGCGCTGCACCGAATGCGTGGGTGATTTCGCCGCCCCCCAGTGCGGCGAGATCTGCCCGGCCGAAGGCGCCCTCGTCGACGCCTGGGGCCACGCGCTGAACCCGCCCGGTTCGCTCGGTGGCGCCCCCGTGGCGGCGGCCGCCCCCGCGCCCGGCCCGCGCCCCGGATGCTGAGCGCCGGCTGGCCCCTGCTGCGGCTCATGACCACCGGCGTGCCCACCGCGGACAGCGCGGCCATCCGCCTGCGCCTGCGCCAGCATGCGCGCGGCGCGCTGCTGGGGCTGGCGCTGGGTGACGCGCTGGGCGCGACCGTGGAATTCATGACCCCGCGCGAGATCGCCGCCACCCACGGCTGCCATGCGCAGATCCGGGGCGGCGGCTGGCTGCGCCTCGCGCCCGGCGCGGTCACCGACGACACCGGCATGGCGCTGGCGCTGGCCGACGCCTGGCTGCTCAACGCGCACGCCCCCGCCGCCGAGGATTACGCGCGCGCCTTCGATGCCTGGATGCGCAGCAAGCCGGTGGACATCGGCCACACCGTGCGCCGGGCGCTGCTGCGCTTCCGCCAGACCGGGCAGGCCTGCGTGCCGCCCTCGGACGAAGCCGGCAACGGCGCCACGATGCGCTGCGCGCCGCTCGCCCTGGTGCTGCTCGGCGCGCCGCCCGACACGCTCGCCACCGCCACCCTGGCGCAGGCCCGCGTGACGCATCACAACGCCCTCACCGACGCGGCCACGCTGACGGTCGTGAACATGGTTCAGGCCGGGCTGCACGCCGGCGGCACGCCGGCGGGCATCCGCGCCGTGATGGCGCAGGCCCACCTGCTCGCGCAACGCTTCCCGCTCTTCCGGTTCCGCACGCGGCCGGTCATGAACCCTTCGGCCTACATCGTGGACTCCCTGCGCGTGGTGCTGCAGGCCATCGACCTGCACGACAGCTTCGAGGGCGCCCTCATCGAAGCCGTCAATCGCGGCGGCGACGCCGACACCACGGGCGCCATCACGGGCGCCATCATGGGCGCGCTGCTCGGCGAGGCGGCCCTGCCCGAGCGCTGGCTGAAGGCCCTCGCGCCCGCCGTGCGGCAGCGCTGCGGCGAGGCGGCGGACGCCCTGGTGGCGCGCTCGCCGGCCTGGCGGCGCGCCTAGGCCGCGCGCCCGCGCGCCTCTCGCTCAGAGCCGCTGCAACGCGTACACGCCGCCGATCACCAGCGCCTCGCCCTCGCCCTGCAGCTGCCCCGGCAGCACCTCCGCGCTGCACAGGATCTTGGCGAGCGGCACGCGCGCGCGCACCACGCGGTCGCCGAACTCGCCCGCGCGCTCGGGGTCGGCCGAGAACGCGCTGAGGTTGTTGAGCAGCATGAGGGTCTCGCTGCCGTGCTCGCCGCGCCGGCTGCCGAGGATCTCGTGCGCCTCCCAGCGGTTGATGCCGCGATACAGCAGGCAGTGGCTCGCCTGCGGGTGGCGGCGCGCCAGCTCCAGCTGCGTCCAGCTGTAGACGAGATCGAGCTGGGATTCGAGCGCATTGGTGTTGTAGAGACCCGTGGCGCGCTGCTCCAGGTAGAGCCGGTAAGGCTCGCCCGAGAAATCCCGGATCGGCGCGCGGTGGTGACGCGGCAGCAGGCCGAAGCGCGACTCGACCCAGGCCTTGAGCACGGCGCCTTCGATGCCGTCGGCATTGAAATGCCAGCCGCGCAGCAGGCGCAGGTAATCCATGCGGCCGCGCCCATGCGCCTGACCGGCGGCGAGGCCGGCCTCCTCGAGCGCGTCGAGCCGGAAGCACAGGCGCATGTAGTCATGAAAGGTCTGGCGCCGCGCCGGGGCGTCGTCCAGCCACCCGAGCATGCGGAAGAAATCGCGGTGCAGGTCATGCACGCCGTCGAGAAACAGCGGCGAGGGCGAAGCCTGGAAGGTCAGGCTGCCCAGGATCTGCGCGGGCAGGTTGCAGCGGTTGATGGGCAGGCGCGCCCAGACCGGCAGCGCGGGCGGCGGCGCGGTGTCGGCGGGCTTGTCGCCATCCCGACACTGGCGAGGGCCTTTGTCGCATGCCGGACGGCTCTCGGGGTTTTCCATCAAGGGGCTTTCTCCTTGCCGCGCAAGGGTTTCAAGGGTTCTCGGGAGGGCTGGCACGGGCATTGCGCCTTACAGCCCGAAACGCCCGCCGCGTGCCTTGCCCGATGACGCAACGCCCGTGCCGGGCTCCGGCTCACGTATTTCCCTCAAGGAGCAACACCATGGCAAAACTCCGTCAATGCGCCATTTACGGCAAGGGTGGGATCGGCAAGTCGACCACGACCCAGAACCTCGTCGCCGCGCTGGCCGAGGCCGGCAAGAAGGTCCTGATCGTCGGTTGCGATCCGAAGGCCGACTCCACGCGCCTGATCCTGCATAGCAAGGCGCAGACCACCGTCATGCACCTGGCGGCCGAAGCCGGCTCGGTGGAGGACCTCGAACTCGACGACGTGCTGGCCGTGGGCTACGGCGGCGTGAAGTGCGTGGAATCCGGCGGCCCGGAACCCGGCGTGGGTTGCGCGGGCCGTGGCGTCATCACGGCCATCAACTTCCTCGAAGAGGAAGGCGCCTACGAGGAAGACCTCGACTTCGTGTTCTACGACGTGCTGGGCGACGTGGTGTGCGGCGGGTTCGCGATGCCGATCCGCGAGAACAAGGCGCAGGAAATCTACATCGTGTGCTCGGGCGAGATGATGGCCATGTACGCGGCCAACAACATCGCCAAGGGCATCGTGAAGTACGCCAACTCCGGCGGCGTGCGTCTGGCCGGCCTGATCTGCAACAGCCGCAAGACCGACCGCGAGGACGAACTCATCATGGCCCTGGCCGCCAAGCTGGGCACGCAGATGATCCACTTCGTGCCGCGCGACAACGTGGTGCAGCACGCCGAGATCCGCCGCATGACCGTGATCGAGTACGACCCCAAGGCGGGCCAGGCCGACGAGTACCGCACGCTCGCGCAGAAGGTCATCGACAACAAGCTCTTCGTGATCCCGACGCCGCTCGAGATGGAAGAGCTCGAGGACATCCTCATGGAGTTCGGGATCATGGACGTCGAGGACGAATCCGTCGTCGGCAAGGCCAAGGAAGTCGCCTGAACGCAGGCGGCGCCCGCCCCCCTCCCGGGACGGGCCACCCCTGACCCCACGCCCGGCCCGCCGGGCTGGCAACCAGAACTTCGCGCCGTGGCGATCTGAAGCCCCGCGCAAGGAGAACGCAAATGTCGGAACAACTGACGCGCGAGAAGGCCCAGGCCCTCATCGAAGAGGTGCTCGAGGTCTATCCCGAGAAGGCGAAGAAAGACCGCGCCAAACACCTGATGGTCAATGACAAGACCATCACCCAGTCGAAGAAGTGCATCACCTCCAACCGCAAGTCGCTGCCCGGCGTGATGACGCAGCGCGGCTGCGCCTACGCCGGTTCCAAGGGCGTGGTGTGGGGCCCGATCAAGGACATCATCGACATCTCTCACGGCCCCGTCGGCTGCGGCGCCTACTCGCGCGGCGGGCGGCGCAACTACTTCGCCGGCACCTCGGGCGTGGATGCCTTCTGCGACATCAACTTCACGTCGGACTTCCAGGAGAAGGACATCGTATTCGGCGGCGACAAGAAGCTCGCCAAACTCATCGACGAGCTGGAGATGCTGTTTCCGCTCTCGCGCGGCATCTCGGTGCAGTCCGAGTGCCCCGTCGGCCTGATCGGCGACGACATCGAGGCCGTCTCCAAGAAGAAGGCCGCCGAGATCGGCAAGACCGTCGTGCCGGTGCGCTGCGAAGGCTTTCGCGGCGTGTCGCAATCGCTGGGCCACCACATCGCCAACGACGCCGTGCGCGACTGGATCCTCTCCGCGCGCGACGAGCAGCCCTTCGAGCAGACCCCCTATGACGTCGCCATCCTGGGCGACTACAACATCGGCGGCGATGCCTGGGCCTCGCGCATCCTGCTCGAGGAAATGGGCCTGCGCGTGGTCGCGCAGTGGTCGGGCGACGGCACCCTGACCGAGATGGAGAACACCCCCAAGGTCAAGCTCAACCTCCTGCACTGCTACCGCTCGATGAACTACATCGCGCGCCACATGGAAGAGAAGTACGGCATCCCCTGGCTCGAATACAACTTCTTCGGCCCCACCAAGATCGCCGAGAGTCTGCGCGAGATCGCCTCGCATTTCGACGCGACCATCCAGGAAGGCGCCGAACGCGTGATCGCCCGGTACAAGCCCGCCATGGACGCCGTGATCGCCAAGTACCGCGCACGGCTCGAAGGCAAGAAGGTGATGCTCTACGTCGGCGGCCTGCGCCCGCGCCACACCGTGGGCGCCTACGAGGATCTGGGCATGGAAGTCATCGGCGCCGGCTACGAGTTCGCGCACAACGACGACTACGACCGCACCATGAAGGACATGAAGGACGCCACGCTGATCTACGACGACGTGACGGGCTACGAGTTCGAGGAGTTCGTGCGCCAGCTCAAGCCCGACCTGATCGGCTCCGGCATCAAGGAAAAGTACGCCTTCCACAAGATGGCCGTGCCCTTCCGCCAGCTCCACTCCTGGGACTACTCCGGCCCGTACCACGGCTTCGATGGCTTCGCGATCTTCGCGCGCGACATGGACATGACCATCAACAACCCGTGCTGGAACCTCTTCCGCCCGCCGTGGCAGAAGGACACCGCCGAAGCGGACCTCAAGGCCGCCTGAGTGCCGTAGCCCGGATGCGGTCAGGCGCGGCCGGCGCAAGCCCCCGGCCGGCCGCCGTCCCCCTGCCGCATCCGGGCCCGCGCAAGGATTCACCTCACGTCCCGCGTCCACGGCTGAGTGGCCGGGCAAGGAGATGCAACATGCAGACCATCGACAAGATCAAACCGTGTTATCCGCTGTTCCAGCAGCCCGAGTACAAGGCGCTGCTGGCCGCCAAGCGCGAAGGCTTCGAGGAAGCCCCCGGCGCCGACAGGGTGGCCGAGACCTTCGCCTGGACCACCACGCTCGAATACCAGGAACTCAACTTCAAGCGCGAGGCGCTGACCATCAACCCGGCCAAGGTCTGCCAGCCCCTGGGCGGCGCCCTGTGCGGCCTGGGCTTCGAGAAGACCATGGTGTACATCCACGGCTCGCAAGGCTGCGTGGCGTATTTCCGCACCTATTTCAACCGTCACTTCAAGGAGCCGATCGCCTTCATCGCCGACTCCATGACCGAGGACGCGGCCGTGTTCGGCGGCCAGAAGAACGTGCACGAGGGGCTGCAGAACGCCACCCGCCTGTATGACGCCAAGATGATCGCGGTGTGCACCACCTGCATCGCCGAAGTCATCGGCGACGACCTCGGCGCCTTCATCGGCAATGCCCGCAAGGAAGGCTACGTCGACAAGGACTTCCCCATCCCCTACGCCAACACGCCGTCCTTCGTCGGCTCGCACATCACGGGCTGGGACAACATGTGGGAAGGCATCGCGAAGTACTTCACGCCGAAGGAAGGCAAGGTCGGCGGCGGCAACGGCAAGCTCAACATCGTGCCCGGCTTCGAGACCTACCTTGGCAACTACCGCGTCATCAAGCGCATGCTGACCGAGATGGAAGTGCCCTACTCCCTGCTCTGCGACCCCTCCGAAGTGCTCGACACGCCGGCCACCGGCGAATACGAGATGTATGCCGGCGGCACCACGATAGACGAGATGAAGGACGCGCCCAACGCCATCACCACGCTCTTCCTGCAGCCGACCACGCTCGAGAAGAGCCGCAAGTTCGTCGAATCCGCGTGGCAGCACGAAGTGCCGCGCACGCCGATCCCGATGGGCGTGGAATGGACCGACGAGTTCCTGATGACGGTCTCGGCCCTCAGCGGCAAGCCCGTGCCGGCCTCGCTGACCACCGAACGCGGCCGCCTGATCGACATGATGACCGACTCGCACGCCTGGCTGCATGGCAAGAAGATGGCGGTCTTCGGCGACCCGGATTTCCTGCTCGGCCTCGTCAAGTTCATGCTCGAACTGGGCATCGAGCCCACCCACATCCTCTGCTCCAACAGCAACAAGCGCTGGGAAAAGCAGATGAAGAAAGTGCTCGAATCCTCGCCCTACGGCATCCACGGCAAGATCTACGGGGGCGCCGACCTGTGGCACCTGCGCAGCCTGTGCTTCACGGACAAGCCCGACTTCGTGGTGGGTTCGAGCTACGGCAAGACCATCCAGCGCGACACCCTGCACAAGGGCGCCGAGTTCGAGGTGCCGCTGATCCGCCTGGGCTTTCCCATCTTCGACCGCCACCACCTGCACCGCATGACCACGCTCGGTTATGAAGGCGGCATGTACATCCTCACCACGCTCACCAATGCCGTGCTCGAACGGCTCGACGAGCAGACCAAGTACATGGCCGACACCGACTACAACTTCGACGTCGTCCGCTGACGCAGGCCCGCGCCCCGGGGGAGGCTGACCGCCCCCCGGGCCGGCCGTCACCCACCGGAGCCCTCATGGCCAACATCATGATCCGCAAGCGCGCCGAAGGCGGGCTGGTCTTCTACCTGCCCAAGCGCGACATCGAGGACATCGTGTCCTCCATCGAATTCGACACGCCCGAGAAGTGGGGCGGCGAACTCAGGCTGGCCAATGGCGGCGTGTACTACATCGATCCCATCCCCGCCCCCGCGCGCCTGCCCGTGTCGCTGCGGGCCAAGCGCCTGGACGGCGTGGAGTGACCCTCGCCGCCCCCGTCCGCAACCTATCCGGAGCGCCATCATGTCAATGAAGATCCTCACCATGGAATGCAGCAGCTGCGGCGACTGCATTCCGCAATGCCCCACCGGCTCGATCTACGAGAAGGGCGGCATCGTCAAGATCAAGGCCGACACCTGCAACGAATGCGAGGACCAGGACGACGGCCCGCACTGCCAGGCCACCTGCCCGTCGGGCGAGAACTGCATCGTCTACATGTGAGCCGCGACGCGGGCCGGCCGGCCCGCGCCCGCCCCTTCCCGTCCGCCTTCCCCGGAGCCTGCCATGAATACCTCCATCACCCGCGAAGCCGCCCTGCGTATCGGCCTGGCCGCGCACGCACTCGCGGTGGCGCCGCGCGAACTCACGCTCGCGCTGGGCGCCCGGCTCGAACTGCCTCTGGACGAGAGCAAGCTGGCCGCCTGCTCGGTCGAACTCTTGCGCGAGGCCATGGATGGCGACGGCGGCATCTGCCAGGCCGATGCCGCCGATCTCAAGCGCGCCGTGCGCCTGCTGTGGGGCGAAGGCGTGGCCGGCAGCGACCTGCCCGCGCGCGAAGCCTATCGCGACGGCGACATGCCGGGCTCGGTGCGGCTCGCCTGCGCCTCCAGCCACGGCGAGATGCTCGACGGCCATTTCGGCTCGTGCGAGCGCTTCCTCGTGTATCAGGTGTCGCCCACCGAGGCCCGCCTCATCGATCTGCGTCCCACCCTGCAGGCCGAGCACGCCGAGGACCGCAACCTCGCGCGCGCCGCCCTGATCGCCGACTGCGACGTGCTCTACGTGCAGTCCATCGGCGGCCCGGCCGCCGCCAAGGTGATCCGCGCCGGCGTGCACCCCGTCAAGGTGGCCCTGCCCGCCCCGGCACGCGAAGGCGTGGCGCGCCTGCAGGCTTCGCTCGCCAGCCCGCCGCCGTGGCTGGCACGCACCATGGGCATCGCGCCGCCCTCGCTCGCGCGGTATGCCGCCGCGCTGGAGACCGGACAGGCATGAGTGCCGCCCGCGACACGCTCACGCCCGCCACGCTTGCCGGCGTGCAGGCCGTGCTCGAAGCCGGCGCGCTGCGCGCGGCCGACCCCGCCGAGGCGCTGCGCGCGGCCTTTCCGGGCCTCGCCTTCACGCTCTGCGCCGACAACGACATTCCCTCCCGCCTCGCACCGCTCGCCCGCGGCCGGGGCTTCGCCCTCTACGGCATCGCCACCGCCGGCCACTGCGCCGCGCTCACCGCGCGGCTCGCCGCCGCGAGCGGGCTTGCCGTCGCCCTGATGGATGAAGACGATGACTGATTCACCCTGCCGCTGTCTGCCCGACGAGACCGACGCCCGCGACCGCTACGTGAGCTTCCTCGGCCTCGACTGCAACGGCCAGGCCCGCCGCCTGGTCGCCATGCTGCGCCCCTACATGGCGCCCGACGCCGAGCCCAATGCCTTCTGGCAGCTCTTCGCGCGCAAGCTCGATCCGCAGGGCGGCCCGCGCCACGACGAACTCTTCCTGATCCACGCGCACATCAACATCCTGCGCGACCAGCTCGAAGCCGCCGACCACCTCGAAGCCCTGCTGCTGCTCGACCAGATCGAGCAGGAATGCTGCTGACCGCCACCGCCAGGAGACGCGCCATGTGCACCGCAAAATCCGCCACCGCCACCACCCTGCACGACAAGCTCTGCCACGCCACGCGCGGCATTCCGTGCAAGACGGCGCACGCCGTGGCCGACATCCTCGAACTCATGCTGGGCCGCCGCGTGGGCGGCGGCACGCCTTCGCGCTGCCAGCACGGCGGCGCCGACAAGGCCGCCTGCGGCTGCGGCGGCGCGCCCAGGAAGGCGCCCTGAACCGCCGCCGCGCGAGGGTCAGGGCGCGACCGGCACCATGTGTTCCAGCCGCAGGGGCTGCGCCAGCAGCGCGTCCATGCGCCCCGCCAGCGCCTGGAAGTGCGGCGTCGCGACGTGCGCATCCAGCGCCGCCTGATCGCGCCACGACTCACGGACGTGGAAGACCTCCGGCGTCTCGCGCAGCCGGAACAGCGCGTACTCGAGGTTGCCGGGCTCCTGCCGCGACGGCGGCACGAGCGCCTTGAGCGCGGCCTCCAGCGCGTCGGCGCGGTCGGGCCTGGCCGTCAGCACGGCGATGAAGCAAAGGGCCTGGGGGGATGTAGCGGACATGCGATGAACTCCGGTGAGTGAAGGCTGGCCGCCGCGCGGCGCACGCTGGCGCCGGCAATCCATGCGTCATGCCTTCGCGGCGGCGGCCCGGGCGGGCACGGTAGCGCGGCCGCGCAAGGCTTGTCCAGCCGCGCGGGCCGCCTGCGGGCCGCCCCGATGCCCGGCGGCTAGCGCGGCATCTCTTCCGACAAGGTGAAGAACACCTGCGGCGCGGCGCACTCCTCGCCATGCCAGAGCTGGCGCCGGATCAGCCAGCGCTCGTCGCGCAGGCGCCAGCCGCAGAGCTGCTCGGCATACACCACGCCGGGGTACCACAGCTCGTCGTCGTCGCTGCGCGGCTCGGTGATCTCCACGTCATAGCGGCAGTAACAGGGCTGCATCGCGGTCTCGTAGCCCACGACGCGGCTCGCCGCCATCTCGTACTCGTAATGGCGCGTGTAGAAGATCGGCGTCACGACCTGGCCCAGCCAGGATTCGGGCAGCCCGACGCGCCACGCCTGCGCGCCCTCGTGATCGGCGCGCGCGCGTCGCGGGCAATCCTGCCCGGGCTTCACGCGGCTCTGGGGAATCTTCATGGAGACCTGCTTCCTTTCCGGTTTCGGGCGGGGTGCCTCAGTGCTCGGCGCCGAAGCAATCCCCGTGATCGACGCAGTCGCCGCAACTGGGCGACTTGCAGATCGGCACGCCCGCGCGCTGGCACAGCTCGCGGTAGAAAAACTTCTTCCACTTCATGTCGCCACCGTTGCGCGCGGCCAGCCGCGCAAAGCGCAGGCGCAGCACGTCCGACAGCTCGCGCCGCGACGGCAGGCCGAGGTCCTGCCACAGGTGGTTGCCCCGCTGCGCGGCGCTGGCGATGACGGCCGCCAGCCAGATGCCGCCCTGGTCAAACGGCGCCAGGTGGTCGAGCAGCAGTTCCAGCAGCTCCTCGAACTCGTCGAAGGGCGCGGGCGCGGCGCCGTTCTCGACGGCCTCGCCAGGCAGGCAGCAGGCGCACATGACGGCGAAGGACGCCGGCGACAGCCCGCGCACGCGCGGCACGGCGCCCACGCGCGCGGCCTCGGCGAGCGCGCAGCGGATCACCAGGCGCTCCAGCGCACCGATGCGCGCCGGGCCCGGCACGGGGGAGCGGACGACGTTCTCGATTTCCAGCGGCTGCATGCGCAAGACCTCCTCGGGAACGCTTCCGCAAGGAGCGGGCCACCTCGCCACAGCGCCGTGGCCGGGCGCCCGCGCGCGGGGCCGGCGTGGGGAAGCCGACATTCTTGTTGCCTTCGCCACAGCCCGCCCGCGCCGCGCGCCGCGCCAGCACGGCCCCGCGGGCACGGGCACAGGGCTTGCAGTAGGCAGACCATCGCCCCCCGCGCAGGAACCCCCAGGATGAAAGCCGCCGAACTCGCCGCCCTGCAGAACGAACCGGCCTGCGCCCACAACGGCAAGCCCGAGAAGGCCGGCTGCGCGCGCCCCAAGCCCGGCGCCACGGCGGGCGGCTGCGTGTTCGACGGGGCCCAGATCGCCCTGCTGCCGATCGCCGACGTGGCGCACATCGTGCACGGGCCGATCGGCTGTTCCGGCAGCTCGTGGGACAACCGGGGCGCGCACAGCTCCGGCCCGGCGCTCTACCGCATCGGCATGACCACCGACCTGACCGAGCAGGACATCATCATGGGCCGGGGCGAACGCCGCCTCTTCCACGCCATCCGCCAGGCCATCGAGGAATTCGCGCCGGCCGCCGTGTTCGTGTATGCCACCTGCGTGACCGCCGTGATCGGCGACGACCTCGCGGCGGTGTGCAAGGCGGCCAGCGCGCAGTGGGGTGTGCCGGTGGTGCCCGTGGACGCGGCCGGTTTCTACGGCAACAAGAACCTCGGCAACCGCATCGCCGGCGAGACCCTGCTGCGCCACGTGATCGGCACGCGCGAGCCGGCCCCGGCGCCGCCGCACCCGGCGGGCGTGCGCGTGCACGACGTGAGCCTCATCGGTGAATACAACATCGCCGGCGAGTTCTGGCACGTGGCACCACTGTTCGACGAACTGGGCCTGCGCATCCTCGGCACGCTCTCGGGCGACGCCCGCTTCGCCGAGATCCAGACCCTGCATCGCGCCGAGGCGAGCATGGTGGTCTGCGCCAAGGCCCTGCTGAACGTGGCGCGCGGTCTGCAGCAGCGCCACGGCGTGCCCTTCTTCGAGGGCAGCTTCTACGGCGTGGCCGACACCTCCGCCGCGCTGCGCGGCTTCGCGGCGCTCATCGGGGATGCCGACCTCACGGCCCGCACCGAAGCCCTGATCGCCCGCGAGGAGGCCGCCGCCGACGCCGCGCTGGCCCCCTGGCGAGCCCGCCTCAAGGGGCGGCGCGCGCTGCTCTACACGGGCGGCGTGAAGTCGTGGTCCATCGTCTCCGCGCTGCAGGATCTGGGCATGACGGTGGTCGCCAGCGGCACCAGGAAATCCACCCACGAAGACAAGGCGCGCATCCGCGAACTCATGGGCGAGGACGCCCGCCTCATCGACGACGGCACGCCCACCGCGCTGCTCGGCGCCTACCACGCGCTGGGCGCGGACGTGCTGATCGCGGGCGGGCGCAACCTCTACACCGCGCTCAAGGCGCGCATCCCGTTTCTCGACATCAACCAGGAACGCGAGTTCGGCTACGCCGGCTACCGTGGCATCGCCGAACTCGCGCGTCAGCTCGCGCTGACCATGGAAAGCCCGGTCTGGGAAGCCGTGCGCCGCCCGCCGCCGTGGGCCGCGCGCGACACGTCCGCCCACGCGGGAGCCGCCCATGCCTGAAATCCTGCGCCGGACCAAGCCGCTGTCGGTCAATCCGCTCAAGGCCAGCGCCACGCTGGGTGCTTCGCTCGCCTTCCTGGGCCTGCGCCGGGCCATGCCGCTGATGCATGGCTCGCAGGGCTGCACGGCCTTCGGCAAGGTCTTCTTCGTGCGCCACTTCCGCGAGCCCATCCCGCTCCAGACCACCGCCATGGATCACGTCGCCACCGTCATGAGCGCCGACGAAAACGTGGTGGAAGCCCTGAGCACGCTCTGCGCGAAAAGCGCGCCCGACCTCATCGGGCTGGCGACCACGGGGCTCGCCGAAACCCAGGGCAGCGACGTGCAGCGCCTGATCCGCCGCTTCCGCAGCGAGTATCCGCAGTTCGCACGGGTGGCCGTGGTGCCCGTCGCCACGCCGGATTTCAGCGGCAGCCTGGAGACCGGCTTCGCCGCCGCAGTGGAAGCCACGCTCGCCACCCTGCTGCCGCACACGCGCCGCGCCGGACTGCGCGCGCGCCAGGTCAACGTGCTGGCCAACGCCTCGCTGACGCCGGGCGACCTCGAAGCGATCCGCGCCTGGTGCGAGGCGTTCGGCCTCGCACCCGTGATCCTGCCCGACCTGGGCGACTCGCTCGACGGCCACCTCGTCGAAGCCGGGCACACGCCGCTGACACTGGGCGGCACCCCCGTGGAAGACATCGCCACGATGGGCGAATCGGCGGCCACGCTGGTGATCGGCGCCTCCGTCGAACGCGCGGCGGATCTGCTGCGCGAGCGCAGCGGCGTGCCGGACCACCGCTTCGACCACCTCATGGGGCTGGACGCCTGCGACCGTTTCACCGCCACCCTCGCGGCGATCGCCGGAGTGCCCGTGCCGGCGGGCGTGGAGCGCGCCCGCGCGCAACTGCAGGATGCGCTCGTGGATGCCCATTTCATGACCGGCTTCCTGCGCGTCGCGGTCGCGGCGGAAGCCGACCTGCTCGCCGGCATGCAGGGCCTGCTGGCGGGCTGCGGCGCCGAGATCGTGAGCGCGGTCTGCCCCACCGCCGCGCCCGTGCTGCGCCGGCTGCCACTCGCGCGCATCCACGTCGGCGACCTGCAGGACCTCGAACGCGAAGCGCGCGCGCACGCGGCGCAGCTCGTGATCGGCAGCGCGCACGCCGTGCAGGGCGCGGCGCGCCTGGGCCTGCCCATCCTGCGCGCGGGCTTTCCGGTCTATGACCGCCTGGGCGCCGGCGCGCGCGCCTGGGTGGGTTACCGCGCCGCGCGCGACGCCCTGTTCGAGATCGCCAACCTCATTCTGGAGCACCACCATGGCCCGGCACCCTACCGATCCTTCCTGCGCGAGCCCGAACCCGCCCGCGCGCAAGCTCACACTGGCGTGGTCGTCCGTCACTGAGGCCGACGCCGCCACCGTGCTGGTGGCCTTCGCGAGCAGCGACCGCACCCACGTGGACCAGCACTTCGGCTCCACCGCCGGCTTCGTGCTGTATGCCGTGGACGCCCGCCACGCGCGCCTCGCGGGGGTCATGGAGTTCGCCCCGCAGGCCATGGACGGCAACGAGCACAAGCTCGGCGAACGCATCGCCGCGCTGCAGGGCTGCGCCGCCGTGTACTGCCTCGCGGTCGGCGGCTCCGCCGTGCGCCAGCTCGTCGCGGCCGGCATCCAGCCCGTGCGTCTGGATGCCCCGCGCGGCATCGAGGCCCTGCTCGGCGAACTGGCCACCGCGCTGCGCGCGGGCTCGCTGCCCTGGCAGGGCCCGCACGCACGCCGCCCCGCCGATCCCGACCGATTCGCGCGCATGGCCGCCGAGGGCTGGCAGGAATGAGCCGCCGCGCCGCGCCAGGGCGTGCCCTGCCCCGTTTCCTCAACCCGCTCACGGAAAGCCTCCGCCATGAGTAGCACCGACCCGCTCTTCGACACCGACTTCATGCGCGAAATGCTGCGCCAGACCCGCGCCATCGATGCCTATGGCATTCACGACGGCCAGCCCCCCGAGGCGCTGCTCGCGCCCTTCGTGCTGAGCCGCGCCGACCGCGCCGCGATCCCGCTGCTGGGCGACCCGGACGCCCGCGTGCTCGCGCGCGTGAAAGTCTTCTACAACGCCATCGCGGTGCTCATCGAGAAGGAATGCGGCTGCATGGCCGTGCCGCTGGTGCACCTGTCGGCCGAAGGCTTCGGCCGCGTGCTGATCACGGTGGGCAAGCTCGTGGTGCTCGACCGCGCGCTGCGCGACGTGCACCGCTTCGGCTTCGACAGCTTCTCGAAGATGAAGACCGAAGCCGACAAGCAACTGGCCGTGGCGCTGGAACTCGTCGGCCGCCACGCCGAAGTCGCCGGCCTCTGAGCCGCCTCCTGCGTCCAGCGCGCCAGCAGAGCGCGCGCCCCGCTTGCGACGAGCCCCGCGGAGAGCCTTTCACCACCACTTATCAGGAGAGTTTTTTCATGGAACCCATTACCGGCATCACGCGCGGCGGCACCCCCTGGACGCCCGAATTCGCGGTCGCCCTCAACGCCCGGGTCTGCATCGGCTGCGGGCGCTGCTACAAGGTCTGCACGCGCGACGTGCTGGAACTCATAGACCGCAGCGAGGACGACCTGCCCGACGACGACGACGAGGATGACAGCGACAGCATCGCCTCCGTGATGTCGCTCGCCAACCCCATGGACTGCACGGGGTGCGGCGCCTGCTCGCGCGTGTGCCCCAAGAGCTGCTTCACGCATCAGCCGATGGCGGCCGCCGCCTGAACGCCGGCCCCGCCGCGCGCCCGCTCCTGCCGCCCCGCTGGCGCACGGACGGACGCGCGGGCCGGCACGCGGGCGCGCCCGCCACGGACATCCCACATTCTGTTGCGAAGCCGACAGACAAACCCGACAAGTGCCCGCGCCAGGGCACGCAAAAGCCCATGGCACGGGTGTTGCAGCACTCCGGGCAGCACGCATCACCCGAACGGAGAACGCCATGTGGGACTACACGGACAAGGTCAAGGAACACTTCTTCAACCCCCGCAACGCCGGCCCGCTGGCCGAAGCCAACGCCACCGGCGAAGTCGGCTCCATCCAGTGCGGCGACGCGCTGCGCCTCATGCTCAAGGTGGACCCGGCCAGCGACCGCATCCTCGACGCCAGCTTCCAGACCTTCGGCTGCGGCTCGGCGATCGCGTCCAGCTCGGCACTCACCGAGATCATCAAGGGCATGACGCTGGACGAGGCGCTCAAGGTCTCCAACCAGGACATCGCGCAGTTCCTCGACGGCCTGCCCCCCGAAAAGATGCACTGTTCGGTGATGGGGCGCGAAGCGCTGCAGGCCGCCATCGCCAACTACCGGGGCGAAGCCTGGGAAGACGACCACCAGGAGGGCGAACTCATCTGCAAGTGCTACGCCATCGATTCCGCGCTGATCGAACAGGTGGTGCGCGACAACGCGCTCAGCACGCTGGAGCAGGTCACGCACTACACCAAGGCCGGCGGGGCCTGCGCCGCGTGCCACGAAAAGATCGAGGAAGTGCTGCTGCGCACGCTCGCCGCACAGGCCGGCACGCCGCCCCCGTCCGCCGCCGCCCGGCCCGAAGCACCGCCCCCGGCGCCCGCCGCCGCCCCGCGCCCGGCGCTCACCAACCTGCAGCGCATGCGCCGCATCGAGGAAGTCATCGACTCCGTGCGCCCCATGCTGCGCCGCGACCACGGCGACATCGAAGTCGTCGAGATCATCGGCAAGAACATCTACGTGAACCTGCAGGGCGCCTGCATGGGCTGCGCGATGGAAGCCGCCACCCTGGGCGGCATCCAGCAGAAGCTGTTCGAGGCACTCGGCGAATTCGTGCGCCTGCTGCCCGCCAGCCAGCTCGAAACGAGCCGCCAGCCCCTGCACGCCGACTGACCGCCCCCTCCCGCCCTTCGCCCCCAGAACGGAGCCCCGCCATGCAACCGATCTACTTCGACAACAACGCCACCACCGCCTGCGACCCCGCCGTGGTGGCCGCCATGCTGCCCTTCTTCAGCGAGCAGTTCGGCAACGCCTCATCGATCCACAGCTTCGGCAACCGCGTGGGCCAGGCCGTGGCCGCCGCGCGCAGCCAGATCGCCGCCCTGCTCGGCGCCGAGCACGACAGCGAGATCATCTTCACGGCCGGCGGCACCGAATCGGACAACACCGCAATCCTCTCCGCCCTCAAGGCCTTTCCGGAGCGGCGCGAGATCATCACCACCGCCGTCGAGCACCACGCCGTGCTCGCGCTGTGCGACCAGCTCGAAAAGGAAGGCTACGTCGTGCACCGCCTCAAGGTGGACCGCCGCGGCCGGCTCGATCTGGAGGAATACAAGACGCTGCTCTCCGAGCGGGTCGCGATCGCCTCGGTGATGTGGGCCAACAACGAATCGGGCACGATCTTTCCGGTCGAGGAAATGGCCGCCTGCGCCCACGCCGCCGGCGTGCAGTTCCATACCGACGCGGTGCAGGCCGTCGGCAAGCTCCCCATCGACCTGCGCCGCACGCGCATCGACATGCTGTCGCTGTCGGGCCACAAGCTGCACGCGCCCAAAGGCATCGGCGTGCTCTACCTGCGCCGTGGCGCGCGCTTTCGCCCGCTGCTGCGCGGCGGCCAGCAGGAGCGCGGACGCCGCCCCGGCACCGAGAACGCCCCGGCCATCGTGGGCCTGGGCCTCGCCGCCGCGCTCGCCGCGCGACACCTGGAAACCGAGAACACCCACGTGCGGCACCTGCGCGACAAGCTCGAGCGCGGCATCCTCGCGCGCGTGCCCAACGCCTTCCCGACCGGCGACCTCGACAACCGCCTGCCCAACACCAGCAGCATCGCCTTCGAATACGTGGAGGGCGAAGCCATCCTGCTGCTGCTCAACAAGCTCGGCATCGCGGCCTCGTCGGGCTCGGCCTGCACCTCGGGCTCGCTGGAACCCTCGCACGTGATGCGCGCCATGGGCATTCCCTATACCGCCGCGCACGGCACCATCCGCTTCTCGCTCTCGCGCTACAACACGCTCGCCGAAGTCGAGCGCGTGATCGAGGCCGTGCCGCCCATCATCGCCCAGCTGCGCCGCATCTCGCCCTACTGGAACGCCGAGCGCAACGCACCGGCCAACGCGGAATTCACCCCCGCCTACGCCTGACCCGACAGCCGCGCGGCGCCGACGAAGCTCCGCGCGCCGCGCCCGGCCGCACGACCGCGCACCAGCCGGCCCGGGCGGAAGCGGCATCCGCACCGCCCGGCCGGCACCGTGCGCAAGCCCGGCGGAATCGCCCGGGGCGGACGGGCATGCCTTGCGGACGACCGATGCAGGCCCTGGCGCGGAGAGGCAGGCTTTCGTGTTCTCCGGATATCTCGCGCGGTGGCTTCGGATTATCTGCAAGCTCGCGCCCCGCGCTCCTCAGTGAAGCCCGGAAGCGCGATGAGCCCGCGTGGGCGGCTGATCAATTGGGGCAGTGGCGCCGCCTGTACGGCGAGGCGACGGCGCGCGACAGAATGCGCTGTTTGGCGTAGGGCATGGCGCGGCATGTGCTGCTGAGTTCGCTGCCGCTGGCCATGCCCTTCGTCTGGCTCGCGGAGATCTGGAGGCGGATGCTGTTTATGCTCGGTTGGCATCAGCCTCCACGCCATCTGGCATCGGAATGAAGGCTGATCCAGGCAAGGAGATTTCACTTCAGCAGGCCACCGAGCGACGAACTCGCTTCGTCTCCCGACACCGTTTCGTCGGTCTCTTCGTAACCTTCCGGTTTGTCGTAGTCATACTCGATATCGAACTTGCCGTCTGGATAGAGCGTAAAGCTCAAGCCCCAGATGCGCTGGCCGGTTGTTTCCAGAATGTTGTCGCGAAGAAAAACAACTTCATCACTAACCGCAAACCCTTTACTCATACCAAGGCCAACAGAAACACCCCTCCCCGCCCTATCAACCACGGACGTCTGCATCCCACTGCAGTTTTTTGAAAGCACTGAAGTTTTAAAAACAATCTTCTGCCATCCAGAATCAGCGCTGCCATGCAACACCATCGCAATTGTTTGATATGCAGATTCAACCGTACTCATACGCCACCTCTATTATTTAAGTAGGAACTATTTTTTCACCATCAATCATTGCCGTCACGAAAAACTCATTTGGCCTTGCCCCCGAAGGATGCCCCGCCTCAATTCTTACCGACACCGATTTTCCTTCATTGAGCGCAGTCCTGAAATCGTTTTTCATTTCCATCCCATCGCCGCGATTAAGGATTGAAGTTTGAGGAACGATATTGATCCCGCCACCGCGCACCCCAGAGAACGCGCGAACAAATCGCCGCCATCACCGACATTGCCGCACTTACCCGCCGCACATTGCTGACAACGCATCTCACTCGAAAGAAAAGCAGCTATTTTCAATCAAATACTGGACACAATTCTTACAGAATTCAAAGAATAATCCAACCCGGAGCTTTTCCAAATTTCAAACCTGCCTTTAAACACTTCGATGCAAAGAAGTGAAGTTATCGCACTCAAAGAATTAGGCCAAAGAAAACCATATTCAACACGTTCAGAGCAAGTCAGGCAAACCACGAAAGGTTTACCTGACATAAGCAATGAGGAAAATGAAGAGCTTTTAACACACACCGCCTGAAAGAAACTCCCCTTCAAAGACAAAGGAAGGGTTGGAAACCGGCTTTTGTCTGGCATGGTTCTGGCTTTTCACCCCATACAATCAGCAGCATTTTATTATGAAGGAGTGAAGCATGATCATTCAGGGCCTTGGAGGTGCTACTTCACTGTATAGCACTCTCAACAAATCAAGTGTTCAGCGGCAAGAATTGCCAACCACAACGGCAAAATCCGCCGATACGGTAACCATTTCTGATGCGGCCAAGGCTCTTGCTTATTCTGGTAGTGGTGCCACACAACCAAGAACAGCGATACAAGAACGCCTTCTGAGGTCTGCCAGTTCAGATACTCAGTCTGCTGAAAAAATAGCCTATGACATGGCAAATGTTCCCAGCGCCATCATGTATGACATTAGAGACTCCCTTAAATCTGAAAATATTGACGATATAAAATTGTCGTCCACAGGGAGAAAAATTGACGATGCCTTCAAGAAAAACTTTTCCAAAGAAGCGGCAGAGATTGATGCCAAACGGCTAGAAATCTACAACACTGAGAAAGCCAAAGGCACTCATCCAGTAGAAATCATTGCCAAGATGATTGATTTCACGAACGCTCAATCCCATGATTACCTTGAAGCTACCGCATGGTTAAATCACGACCAATAAAACAAGCCCCACTGCCGGGGCTTGTTTTATTGGACAACCTGTTTTAATGAATAGCGAGGCTTTGTTGCACAAATCCCCGGCCACGCAGCATGTGGCCGATAGACTTGCAGGATGAGCAGGCCGTCGAAGCCGAAGTACCGCACCACCAACTGGTCTGCCTGTAACGAAGCCTTGTGCCAGCGCGGCGCGTTGCCGCTGTGGATGGTAATCCCCCCGGAAAGTGGCGGTGGTCAGAAGTAGAATTTTCTCGAAATGGAT
>JAVHXQ010000081.1:7697-8285 GCA_031119555.1 Candidatus Dactylopiibacterium sp. | reverse complement strand
GCCCCCGCCAGGCAGGCCACGCCCGCGCGGCGCCAGCCGTGGGCCACCGTGAGCCGAAGACGGTCGCGCGACGCCGCGCCGACGCAGGCGGGGGCGGGGGCGGCCCGCTCACCCGCACGGCGCAGGCGGGCACCCGGCCTCCAAGCCACTACGATTCGCCACGCCCCTGCCGTGTCGCCATCGCAGGGCCGCGAGGGCGCGAGCGCCACGCTCCACCGGGCCGTTGCCCCGGCGGCATCCGCTGCGCACCGGGCGCGGGAGGCGGCGCGTCGCCGCGCGCCCATGCCGCTGCAGGTGCCGTGCGCACCTCGCGCGGTACCGTGATCGACGGGGGATGCCATGCGCCTGCTCATCGGGAGCCTCCTGATCGCGGCCAGCGCGGTAAGTGCCCGGGGAACAATCCTGCGACACGAACGGTGGGCTTCGCGTCTTGAGGCATCCTAGGCGCAAACCGTTCCCGGGAACAATGACTTCTTTGAGTCAAAAACGCGGCGAAGGGCACGGCCGGCCCGCGCGCGCAACAAACGGATGAACCGCACTGACGAAGCCGGGGCGAGGTGGGCCCGGATGCTGCCGGCCCCGCACGGC
>JAVHXQ010000081.1:0-7597 GCA_031119555.1 Candidatus Dactylopiibacterium sp. | reverse complement strand
TATCCCGGCTATCCCGGCTATCCCGGCTATCCCGGCTATCCCGGCTATCCCGGCTATCCCGGCTGTCCCGGCTATCCCCGCTATCCCCGCTATCCCCGCGGCCCGCACAACAACAGCGTGCGCGGCTGCCGCCGGCTCCGCCGCGAGGCGTCAAGCGATGAGGGTAAAGATGGCGAGTGGGGGCGGAGACCTTCCGCGAGATCGGGAACCGCGCCCGACATGGCGCAAGAGGCTCGCGGAGCCGCCGCGCGCGGGCCGGCCCCGGGCGCCATCCGGGGCCGGAGCGGAAAAACCGGGGCCGGGGCCGCGCCCACGGTAGCAGGCGAGCCCCCCGGGGCGCTCATCGGCCTAAGCGGTGCGGATGCCGGGCCTGTAGACGCGTTCGGTCGAGGCGGGATGACGCGCCAGCGCCGCTTCGGGGCGCCGCGGACGCGGCAGGAGTTCGCCGCCGCAGTTGGGGCAGACGTGATTCAGCACGGTCTGCGCGCAGGTGGCGCAGAAGGTGCATTCGAAGGAGCAGATGCGCGCCTCCGGCGAATCGGCGGGCAGATCCTTGTCACAGCATTCACAGCCAGGGCGCATCTGCAGCATGGGGCCTCCGGAAAGCGGCGCGGCCGTGAGCCCGGACGCGCGGGACGGAAATGAAAAGGGGCGAACCCGCATCGCAGGTTCGCCCCGGCACGAGCAGGACACGCATCCGCTCAGCGCCGCGACATCATGCCACGGAAGTCCGGATGATGTGATCGAAGGCGGACAGCGAGGCCTTCGCGCCCTCCCCCATCGCGATCACGATCTGCTTGTAGGGCACCGTGGTGCAGTCGCCGGCCGCGAACACGCCCGGAACGGACGTGTGACCGCGCGCATCGACTTCGATCTCGCCCCGCGCGGAGAGATCGACCACGCCCTTGAGCCAGTCGGTGTTGGGCACCAGGCCGATCTGCACGAAGATGCCTTCGAGTTCGATGTGGCGAACCTCGCCGCTCACGCGATCCTTGTAGTTGAGCCCGTTGACCTTGTCGGTGCCGGTGACCTGCGTGGTCTGCGCCGACGTCAGCACGGTCACGTTGGGCAGGCTGTTGAGCTTGGTCTGCAGCACGGCGTCGGCTCGCAGCTGGCTGTCGAATTCGAGCAGCGTGACGTGAGCGACGATACCCGCGAGATCGATCGCGGCCTCGACGCCGGAGTTACCGCCGCCGATCACCGCCACGCGCTTGCCACGGAACAGCGGGCCGTCGCAGTGCGGACAGTAGGCCACGCCCTTGGTGCGGAACTCGGCCTCGCCGGGCACGTTCATGTTGCGCCAGCGCGCGCCCGTCGAAAGCACGACGGTCTTGCTCTTGAGCACCGCGCCGTTGTCGAGCGTGACCTCGATGTGGCCATTCACCGGCCGCAACGCCTGCGCGCGCTGCAGGTTCATGATGTCCACGCCGTACTCCTTGACGTGCTCCTCGAGCGCGCCGGCGAGCTTGGGGCCTTCGGTGGCCTTCACCGAGATGAAGTTCTCGATGCCCAGGGTATCCATGACCTGGCCGCCGAAACGCTCGGCCAGCACGCCGGTGCGGATGCCCTTGCGCGCCGCGTAGATGGCGGCGGCCGAGCCGGCGGGCCCGCCGCCCACCACCAGCACGTCGAACGGCGCCTTGGCCGAGAGCTTCTCGGCATCGCGCGCGGCCGCGCCCGTGTCTATCTTGGCGAGGATCTCGCCAAGCTCCATGCGGCCCTGACCGAACGGCTCGCCGTTCAGATACACCGCCGGCACGCCCATGATCTGGCGCGCCTCGACTTCGTCCTGGAACAGCGCGCCGTCGATCATCGTGCTCTTCACGTTCGGGTTCAGCACGGCCATGAGGTTCAGCGCCTGCACCACGTCCGGGCAGTTGTGGCACGACAGCGAGATGAACACCTCGAAATCGTACTGGCCCGGCAGGGCCTTGATCTGTTCGATCACATCGGCCTCGACCTTGGGCGGGTGCCCCCCCGCCTGCAGCAGCGCCAGCACCAGCGAGGTGAACTCGTGGCCCAGCGGAATGCCGGCGAAGCGGATGCCCATCTGCGTGCCCACGCGCTGCACCGCGAACGACGGCTTGCGCTGGGCGCCGTCGGCGTCTTCGCGCAGGCTGATCTTGTCGGACAGGGACACGATCTCTTCGAGCAACGCGCGGACTTCGGCCGACGTGGCGCCGTCATCGAGCGAGGCGACGAGTTCGATGGGGTGCTGCAGACGCGTCAGATAGCCCTGCAGCTGGGTCTTGAGAGTAGCTTCCAACATGATCAGCTCGATTCTTTCGTCAAAGGTTCCGGCTCCGGCACGGAAGACCGGAGGCTGGCGGGCGTTGGGGCGGGGGTGGGAAAGCGTTTTGTGCGTCCTGCGCTCGATCGGCGCCGGATCGGCTCATGCACGGGCGCGGGGCCGCGCCGGCATGGCGGGAAGAACAGCTCTGGCGCTGCCGCCAGAAGCGGCCGGACGAAGGTCCGGCCGCACCGTCGCGCGATGCGCCGCCGGCGGGGGCTCCGGGGCGCGGCGGACGGAAATCAGATCTTGCCGACCAGATCCAGCGACGGCGCCAGCGTGGCTTCGCCTTCCTTCCACTTGGCCGGGCAGACTTCACCCGGGTGCGAGGCCACGTACTGGGCGGCCTTGACCTTGCGCAGCAGCTCCTGGGCGTCGCGGCCGATGCCACCGGCATTGATCTCGACGATCTGGATCTTGCCTTCGGGGTCGATCACGAAGGTGCCGCGATCGGCCAGGCCGGCTTCCTCGATCATCACGCCGAAGTTGCGGGTGATCACGCCCGTGGGGTCGCCGATCATCGGGTAGTCGATCTTCTTGATCGTGTCCGAGGTGTCGTGCCAGGCCTTGTGGGTGAAATGGGTGTCGGTCGATACCGAGTAGATCTCGACGCCCAGCTTCTTGAATTCGGGGTAGAGGTCGGCCATGTCGCCCAGCTCGGTGGGGCAGACGAAGGTGAAATCAGCGGGGTAGAAGAACACGATGGACCACTTGCCGCGCAGGTCGGCGTCGGAGACCTGCACGAACTTGCCTTGGTGATAGGCCGTGGCGTTGAAGGGCTTCACTTCGGAATTGATGTAGGACATGGGTTTCTCCAGAAAAGGTCGTGCTGCTGAAAAGGTGAAGCCATGGTACCGGCTGGTTCAGAATAGATCCAATTCAACTAAACAACAGTTTGGATAGGCACCGCCTATCGTTGTATCTCCCGCGCAAGGCCGGTGGGCAAGCACCTGGGGCGACCGCCATGCTCGCCTCCGAAACCGCTTCATGACAAGGGGTTTTCCGGGCAGGTGACGCCTGCCGGCGCGCTCACGCGTCATGACATCGTATTGATCCGGTAACACTGGCCGCCCAGCATGGCGGGCTTTCAGACCGCCATCGCGCCATCGAGGAGCCCCGTTCCATGCATCCCACGCACGTACTCCGTCACGCCAGCCTCACGCTCGCCGCCCTGGCCTCCCTGGGCCTCACGGCCTGCGGAGGCAGCGACGACACTTCGTCCCCGCTCGCCGAGACGCCCGTCGTCGTGCCGGCCGAGCCCGCCGGCCTAGGCCGCGCCGACACCGCCGAACCGCCCGCCGGCGTGCCCGCCTACGTCGATACCGGTGCGACCAACCAGCGCGGCGTGGCCTGCAACGCCACGCTCGAAACCAATGCCGGCGTGCGCGTGCTGAAGGGCTTCCTCGATCTCTGGACACCCCGCAGCGCCTTCGTCGACGCCGACCAGGCCGCCCCCGCCGCCGATGGCTGCGCCGCCGTGGCGAAGTCCGACTGGGACGGCGTTCCCGGCAGCGCCACCGACGGCGGCGTGCGCAACCAGGCCGCGCACGACCACAACATCGCCTACTCCGTCACGGTCACGCAGGCACGCACCCCCGCGCAGGAACTCGCCGCCTATCTCGACGACCGGCGCGGCAAGAGCTACAGCATCTCCGACGCGCTCGGCCCGCTGACCGAAGCCTGGCGTGCCGGCACGCACCAGAGCACGACGATCACCGCGATCGCGGCGGATGCCACCACGCGCAAGTACGACGACGCGGGCAACAACCGTGGCGACGGCAGCGCGACCAACCCCGACCTGGGCAAGGCCGTTGACCTCGTGGTGGCCGCGAGCGTGGACGCCTCCACCGAACCCGCCAAGCGCTATTACAAGTACGCCCGCGCCTACCGCTGGAACCCGCAGGTGAGCGTCGTGCCCGCGCTGGTCCCCGCCAAGAGCGCGACGCCCGCCTCCGACGGCGGATTCCCGAGCGGCCACACCGCCGAAGCCTGGCGCGACGCGCTCACGATCGCCTACCTGGTGCCGCAGCGCTACCACGAGATGCTGGCGCGCGGCATGGAAATGGGCGAGAACCGCATCCTCGCCGGCATGCATTCGGCCTATGACGTGATGGGCGGGCGCGTGATGGCGATCGCCCAGGTGGCCTTCAACCTCAACAAGGCCGGCAACGCCACGCTCAAGCAGGAAGCCTACGCGCAGAGCCAGGGCTGGCTGCAGGCACGCACCGGCGCGGCCGACTTCAACGCGCTGGCCACGCTGGCCCACTCCGCCCCGCTCGCGAGCGACCGCTTCGCCGACCATGCCGCCAACCGCGCGGACTTCAGCCGGCGCATGCACTACGGCTTCCCCGCCGTGGGCGGCACCGCACTCGCCGCCAGCGTGCCCAAGGGCGCGGAAGTGCTGCTCGAAACCCGCCAGCCCTATCTCAGCGCCGCACAGCGCCGCGTCGTGCTCAAGAGCACGGCCGCCACATCGGGCGCGCCGGTCGGCAACGACGACGAGGGCTGGGGACGCGTGAATCTGTTCGCAGCCGCCGACGGCTACGGCCGCTTCGACGGCGACGTGAGCGTCACGATGGACGCGGCCAGGGGCGGCTTCCATGCGCTGGACCGCTGGCGCAACGACATCGCCGGCGCGGGCCGGCTCGAGAAGCTGGGCAGCGGCACACTGCGCCTTGCCGGCCAGAATGCCTATACCGGCGGCACGCTGCTGGGTGGCGGCACGCTGGCGGCCGACTCGGCCACGGCCCTGGGTCGCGGCGACGTGTTCGTGAAGGGCGGCACGCTGGAGTCCGCCGTGGCCGGCACGCTGGCCGTCGGCGGCGCCTACACGCAGACGGCGGGCACGCTGAGCCTGGTGATGCGCGGCGTCGATCAGGGCAGCCTCGCCATCGACGGCCGGGCCGTCATCGCGGGCGGAAAACTGGTGGTGAGTTTCGCCGGCTACACGCCGCGCGCCGGCGACAGCCTGACCGTCCTTCAATCCGCCGGGCGCAGCGGCCGCTTCAGCGAGGTGAGCGTGGCGGGCTTCGGCAAGGTCACGCCGATCTACACCGAGCGTGGCATGCAGCTGCGCCTGGAGGCGCGCTGAGCGCGCGGCCCCCTCTGGCGCCGCCGCGCGGGCGGCGCACAAAAGCACAAAGCCCGGCATGGAAGCCGGGCTTTGTGCTTTCTGATTCGTTGGTGGTGATGGGCGGAATCGAACCGCCGACCTACGGGTTATGAATCCGTCGCTCTAACCGTCTGAGCTACATCACCTCCGAAGAGCGCGAGATTATAGAAGTGTGTTTTGTGTTTTGCAATGCTCTTCTCGCGTGAGCGCACCGGCCCGGAAACCCGCGAAGGCGCCAAAGCGCCGTCAATTCATGCACTTGGCCGGCTTCCGATTGACTTTGGCAGACGCTTGGCAGACCATGCAGACCTCGTTTTCGCCCCGCCCGCCATGAAGCCCGCCCAGCCCCTGTTTGCCTGCTTCGCCGTGTTGCTGTGCCTGCCCGCGTTCGCGCAACTGCGCACCATTCCGGCCGACGCCTATCGCGCCGACATGATCGTGGGCGCCGACCGCCAGGTGAAGCTCGACGACACCGTCTACCGGCTCGCGGTGAGCGCGCAGATCTACAGCACCCACAACATGCTCGTGCAGCCGCAGGCGCTGGTGGGCGCGAAGTACCCCGTGCGGCTGCAGTTCGACGACAGCCAGCAGGTGCGCCGCGTGTGGCTGCTCACGCAGACCGAGGCGGACGCCCCCAACCAGCCCAAGCTCAAGAGCTCGGCATCGTTCTGGCGATTCTTCTGAGCCCGCCGGGCGCGCGACAGCGCCGCGGAATCGCCCCTTCCCACCCCCGGATCCAAAGCGAAGCAGTTACATGAAGAAGCTGTACATCCGCACCTTCGGGTGCCAGATGAACGAGTATGACTCGGAGAAGATGGCCGACGTGCTCGGCTCCAACGAAGAGATCGTCCGCACCGAGAACCCCGAAGAGGCCGACGTGATCCTCTTCAATACCTGTTCGGTGCGCGAGAAGGCGCAGGAAAAGGTGTTTCACGACCTGGGCCGCGTCAAGCACCTCAAGCAGGCGAAGCCGGGACTCATCATCGGCGTGGGGGGCTGCGTGGCCTCGCAGGAGGGCGAAGCCATCATCGCGCGCGCGCCCTACGTCGACGTGGTGTTCGGCCCGCAGACCCTGCACCGCCTGCCCGACCTCATCGGCCAGCGCCGCGAATCGGGCCGCTCGCAGGTGGACATCAGCTTCCCCGAGAACGAGAAGTTCGACGCCCTGCCGCCCGCGCGCGTGGAAGGCGCCTCGGCCTTCGTCTCGATCATGGAAGGCTGCTCCAAGTTCTGCACCTATTGCATCGTGCCCTACACGCGCGGCGACGAAATCTACCGCCCGCTGGGCGACGTGCTGGCCGAAGTGGCGGGCCTCGCGGCGCAGGGCGTCAAGGAAGTGACGCTGCTGGGGCAGAACGTCAACGCCTGGCGCGGCCCCGTCGAGCCGGGCGCCACCGAGATGGCGGACTTCGCCTTCCTGCTCGAATGCGTGCATGACATCCCCGGCATCGAGCGCATCCGCTACACCACTTCGCACCCGCGCGAGATGACTCCGCGCGTGTTCGAGGCCTACGCGAAGCTGCCCAAGCTCGTGTCGCACCTGCACCTGCCCGTGCAATCGGGCTCCGACCGCGTGCTGGCCGCCATGAAGCGCGGCTACACGGTGCTCGAATACAAGTCGGTGGTGCGCAAGCTGCGCGCCGCGCGGCCCGATCTGTCGCTGTCGACCGACTTCATCGTGGGCTTCCCCGGCGAAACCGAAGCCGATTTCGAAGCCACCATGAAGCTCATCGACGAACTCGGATTCGACGCCTCGTTCAGCTTCATCTTCAGCCCGCGCCCCGGCACACCCGCCGCCGAAATGGCCGACGCCACGCCGCAGGCGACCAAGCTCGCCCAGCTCGCGCGTCTGCAGAAGCGCATCGAGGAACTCGCCGCCGGCGTCAGCCAGGGCATGGTCGGCTCCGTGCAGCGCGTGCTCGTGGAAGGCCCTTCCAAGAAAGACCCGGCGGAACTGGCGGCGCGCACCGACAACAACCGCGTCGTGAATTTCCGCGGCAACCCGCGCCAGATCGGTCACTTCGTGAACGTGCGGATCACCGCGGCCCTGCCGCATTCGCTGCGCGGGGAAGTCGAAATTGCGGAGTGAGCGCGGCCGCCGCCTGCTGCTGCCCCTGCTGGGCGCGCTGATGCTGGCCGCCTGTGCGGCCCGCGCGCCGCGCCCGGCCAGCCCCGCCGCGCCCCCCGCCACGGCC
>JAVHXQ010000046.1 GCA_031119555.1 Candidatus Dactylopiibacterium sp. | reverse complement strand
CCTCTCGATCAAGGCCAAGGATCAGGCCGAGCAGAACGAAGCCATGCAGAAGCTGGCTGCCGACAGCTCCGCCGCGTCCGGCACCACCAACCTGGGCGCACTGCTCAAGGCGAAGCTCAACAACGCCCAGCAGTAATCCGCCGTGCCTGACAACATGACCAAGTCTGAACTGATCGAGCGCCTGAGTGCGCGCTTTCCGCAGCTTGGTGCGAAGGACGCGGATTTTGCGGTAAAGATGATTCTCGACGAGATGGCGGCGTGCCTGTCACGCGGCCATCGCATCGAGATCCGCGGATTCGGCAGTTTCGGCATCAATTACCGGCCGCCTCGCGTGGGACGCAATCCCAAGTCGGGCGACAAGGTCATGGTGCCGGAAAAGTATGTCCCGCATTTCAAGGCTGGCAAGGAACTGCGCGAACGAGTGGATCGCGTGGATTGAGTCTTTGCCACGGTGGTAAGGTGGAAGGCGACCTTTGGGTCGCCTTCTTTTTTGCGGCGCTCTGACGGATAATCGCGGTCTATGCGAATCCTTTACCTGCTGCTGCGTGCCTTGGTATTCCTGCTGCTGCTGGGGCTTGCCGTCAAGAATGACGGCATGGTTACGGTAAAAGCCTATTTCGATACCGCCTGGCAATTGCCCCTCGTCGTGGTCATGCTGCTGATGTTCGCGGCGGGCCTGCTCGGCGGCGTTGCCGTCCTCTCCGCAAGGGTGGCTTCCCAGCGGCGCGAAATCCAGCGCCTGCAGGCCACGCGCCCTCTTGCTTCCCCTCTCCCGCAGCCGGGTGCCACGCGCACCCTGATGGACTGATTCACTCATGGATTTCGAATTCTGGTGGTTACTGAGCTGGCCGCTCTTTTTTGGCCTGGGCTGGCTGGCGGCCCGCATCGACATCAAGCACCTGGTGAGGGAGTCGCGCAAACTGCCGCGCTCCTATCTTTCTGGCCTGAACTTCCTGCTCAGCGAGCAGCCCGACAAGGCCATCGACGCCTTCCTGGAAGCCGTGCGCATTGATCCGCAGACCGTCGAACTGCATTTCGCGCTGGGCAATCTCTTCCGTCGCCGTGGCGAGCTGGATCGCGCCATCCGCATCCATCAAAGCCTTCTCGACCGGGAAGACATCAACGACGAACAACGTCTGCAGGCCCTGCAGGAGCTGGGCGAGGATTACCTCAAGGCCGGTCTGCTGGACCGGGCGGAGGACGTCTACGTGAAGCTGCGTGGAACCTCGCGCAGCGAGGCGGCCAATGATGCGCTGCTCGAGATTTACCAGCAGGAGAAGAACTGGCAGCGCGCGATCGATATCGCCCGCGACATGCCGCGCCGTGGCAGCCATCGCTGGGAAGTCGACATCGCGAATTTCTATTGCGAGATGGCCGCCGCCGAGCTTGCGCATTCGCGCTTCGACGCGGCCATGGGTTACATCGACGACGCGCTGGAGACCAATCGACGCTGCGTGCGCGCCAGCCTGCTGCGTGGCGACGTGCACGCGGCCATGGGTCGGGATGCCGAAGCGCTGACCGCCTGGCAGGGCATCGGGCAGCAGGAGCCGTCCTACCTTTCGCTGGTCGCCGTGCGCATGATGGATGCATGCAAGCGACTGGATTGCGAAGAGAAGGGTGCGCGCTTCCTGCGCACCCATCTGGATCAGACGCCTTCGCTCGATCTGCTTGAAATCGTGTTCAAGTGGGAAATGGAGAAGCACGGCGCCGAAGCGGCGTATTCACTGGTACGCAACGAGATCGCGCGGAACCCGACCATGCTGGGAGTCGAAAAGCTGCTCGAGGCGGCCGTGCACACGGTGGATGGCGAGCACAAGAACGATGTCGAACTCATCAAGGGGCTCGTTCACGGACATACGCGCAAGGTCGCCCGCTACTGCTGCAAGGACTGCGGCTTCAAGGCCCGCCAGTTCTACTGGCGGTGCCCCGCGTGCGGCGGCTGGGAAACCTATCCGCCCAAGCGCACCGAGGAATTTGATCTCGCGGTCTGAGTCTCGCGCTTCTCCTGAATAACCTTTAGATCGGACAATCCATCAGATGAAGATTACTGTTGTCGGTACGGGCTACGTGGGCCTGGTCTCGGGCGCCTGCCTGGCGGAAGTGGGCAATGATGTGCTGTGCCTGGACGTGAATCCCGAGAAGATCCGCATCCTCAAGGAAGGCGGCATTCCGATCCACGAGCCGGGGCTGGACCAGGTCGTGGCACGCAACATCGCGGCGGGTCGTCTGCACTTCACGACCGACATCGAGGAGGCCGTGCGCTTCGGCACGGTGCAGTTCATCGCGGTCGGCACGCCTCCCGATGAAGACGGCTCGGCGGACTTGCAGTATGTGCTCGCCGCCGCGCGCAACATCGGCCGCCTGATGACCGATTACAAGGTCGTCATCGACAAGAGCACGGTGCCCGTGGGCACGGCCGACAAGGTGCGCGCCGCGATTGCCGACGAACTCGCCAGGCGAGGCGTCGAAGTACCCTACAGCGTCGTCTCCAACCCCGAGTTCCTCAAGGAAGGTGCCGCCGTCGAGGACTTCATGCGTCCCGACCGTATCGTCGTCGGCGCCGACGACGAGCAGGCCATCAACCTCATGCGCGCGCTTTACGCGCCTTTCCAGCGCAACCACGAAAAGCTCGTCATCATGGACGTGCGCTCGGCCGAACTCACCAAGTACGCCGCCAACGCCATGCTGGCCACGCGCATTTCGTTCATGAACGAACTCGCGGTGCTGGCCGAGAAGCTTGGTGCCGATATCGAGCAGGTGCGCCAGGGGATCGGTTCGGACCCGCGCATCGGCTGGCACTTCCTCTACGCCGGTTGCGGCTATGGCGGCTCCTGCTTCCCGAAGGACGTGCAGGCGCTGATCCGCACGGCCGCTGATGCAGGGCAGGGCCTGAAGGTTCTGCAGGCGGTCGAGGATGCCAACGACGCCCAGAAGATGGTGCTCGTGGAGAAGGTCGTCGCGCGGTTTGGCGAGGATCTCACGGGCCGTCGCTTCGCCATGTGGGGCCTGGCCTTCAAGCCGAACACCGACGACATGCGCGAAGCGCCCAGCCGCGTGATCGCCGCGGAGCTGTTCCGCCGTGGCGCGACGATCACCGCCTACGATCCGGTCGCCATGCCTGAAACCCGGCGCATCTTTCCGGACGAGCCGCGCCTGAGCTACGCCGACCGCCCGATGGCCGCGCTCAAGGATGCCGACGCCTTGCTGATCGTGACGGAGTGGAAGGAATTCCGCAGCCCCGATTTCAACGCCATCAAGGCCGCCCTCAGAAGCCCGGTGGTGTTCGACGGGCGCAACATGTACGACCCGGCCTTGCCGCGTGAGGCCGGTCTCGAGTACGCGGGGATCGGACGCAAATGAGCGCATCTTCCAGCTTGCCCGTGATTCCCGACACGCGCGCCGCGCGCGTGCTCGTCGTCGGCGACGTGATGCTGGACCGCTACTGGTTCGGCGAGGTCTCGCGCATCTCGCCCGAGGCGCCGGTGCCCGTCGTGCATGTGCAGCGCTCCGAAGAGCGCCCCGGCGGTGCCGCCAACGTGGCGCGCAACGCGGCCGCGCTGGGGGCGCAGAGCGCCCTGCTGTCGGTGGTGGGCGACGACGAGCCCGCCCAGGCGCTGTCGCGCCTGCTCGACGCCGACGGCGTGCGCCAGTGCCTGCATCGCGATGCCAACCTCTCCACCACGATCAAGCTGCGCGTGCTGGGGCGGCAGCAACAATTGCTGCGCATCGATTTCGAGAACGCGCCGGCGCACGAGGTCCTCGCGCGCGCGCTGCAGGAGTACGAAAGCCTGATCGCCGATTACGACGTCATCGTGCTGTCGGATTATGGCAAGGGTGGCCTTGCCCACATCGAGAGGATGATCGCGCTGGCGCGCGCGGCGGGAAAGTGCGTGCTGATCGATCCCAAGGGCGACAACTACGCCCGTTATCGCGGCGCGAGCCTGCTCACGCCCAACCGTGCGGAGTTGCGCCAGGTCGTCGGCAGCTGGTCGAGCGAGGCCGAACTGGAACGCAAGGCGCAAGCCCTGCGTGCCGAGCTGCAGCTCGATGCGCTGCTGGTGACGCGCTCGGAAGAGGGCATGACCCTGTTCCGCGAGGACGGGGTGGTGCACGAGGGAACGCGTGCTCAGGAAGTGTTCGATGTCTCCGGCGCCGGAGACACCGTGATCGCGACGCTGGCGGTGATGCTGGCTTCGGGTTCCGATCTGGCCTCCGCCGTGCGGCTTTCCAACCATGCGGCAGGCATCGTGGTGGCAAAACTGGGCACGGCGACCGTCACGCTTGATGAAATGCGAACGGAGAAACAGGGATGAGCAAATATTACGTGGTGACGGGCGCGGCCGGTTTCATCGGCTCGAATCTGATTGCCGGGCTGAATGCACGCGGCGTGCGGCATATCATTGCAGTCGATAACATGACGAAGGGCGATAAATTTCGCAATCTCGTCGATCTCGATATTGCCGATTACCTTGACAAGCACGACTTCCGCAAACGGCTGAATGACGGCGAATTCGATGGTCGTATCGCCGCCGTCCTGCATCAGGGGGCCTGTTCCAATACCATGGAACACAATGGCCAGTACATGATGGACAATAACTTCCGCTATACCACGGAAGTCCTGGATTTCTGCATCCGTCAGGCCGTTCCCCTGCTTTACGCTTCCTCCGCGGCCACCTACGGCGCTTCGCAAGTCTTTCGCGAGGAACCCGAGTTCGAAGGCCCGCTGAATGTCTACGGCTATTCCAAGGTGCTGTTCGATCGCGTGCTGCGCAGCCGCTGGAACGAACTGACGGCCCAGGTCGTGGGCTTTCGTTACTTCAACGTGTATGGGCCGCGCGAGGCGCACAAGGCCGGCGCGGGTTCGTCGGTGGCCTTCAATGCCTTCCACCAGTTCCGCAAGGAAGGACGCGTCAAGCTCTTCGTCGGCTGCGACGGTTATCCCGACGGCGGCCAGCTGCGGGATTTCGTCTATATCGAAGATATCGTAGCGGCAAACCTGTATTTCCTCGATCACCCGGATAAATCGGGTATTTTCAATCTCGGCACCGGTCGCGCCCAGAGTTTCAACGATATTGCGATCGGTGTTGTCAATGCGGTGCGTGCTCACGAGGGGAAACCCGTGCTGTCGCATGAAGAAATGGTTCGCACCGGTTTGATTGAATATGTCCCTTTCCCGGACATACTCAAGGGCAAATACCAGAGTTTTACCCAGGCCGATATCTCGAAGCTGCGCGCAGCCGGATACACTCGCGACTTCCACGACGTTGCAGCCGGCGTCGGGAAATACTGCAGCAAGCTTCTGGAGAGCCTGTAAGCAGTGTCGGGTTCTCCTCGTTTCCAATCCACGGAGAACCCTCATGCTGAAAAAACTGTTGTGTACGGTGGTGGGCGTGCTGATCTCGTCCGTTGCTTTCGCCGCAATCAATATCAATACCGCCACGGCCGAGGAGCTTGCCAGCCTGCCTGGCATCGGTCCCGGCAAGGCACAGGCGATCATCGATTTCCGCAAGGCTCACGGCGGCTTCAAGACGCTGGACGAGCTCAAGGAAGTCAAGGGGATCGGTGACAAGACCTTCGAGAAGCTGCGCCCCGAGCTCTCGCTCACGGGTGAGAGCAAGCCCGTGGTCGCGGCACCCCGCAAGGCGGCGCCCTCCGCTTCGACGAAGACGCCCGACAAGAAGTAGCCCGGCATGCGCCCCGTCCGACGGGGCGCATTGCGTTATGGGGTCATTACCTATGCGGATGAGGACGGCGGGGGCACAATCGGCTATAGTCCCGCCACCGCAATAAAGTGTCTGGAAGAAGAGAAGATCATGGCCTACGTAGTGACCGAAAACTGCATCAAGTGCAAATACACGGATTGCGTGGATGTTTGCCCGGTGGATTGTTTCCGCGAAGGCCCGAACTTCCTCGTGATCGATCCGGACGAATGCATCGACTGCACGCTGTGCGTGGCGGAATGCCCGGCCGAAGCGATCTTTGCCGAAGACGACCTGGCCGCCGATCAGGTTCACTTCGCCGAGCTCAACGCCGCCCTTTCCAAGGCATGGCCCGCGATCGTCGAACGCAAGGAGGCCCTTGCCGATGCCGACGAATGGAACCGCGTCAAGGACAAACTGCAATACCTCGAAAAATGAGCCTGGCGCGCGCCTGACGCGCCGCCACCGCCCCATGAAGCACGCGCCGGTTCGCCCGCCGCGTGCTTTTCATTTGGGGCGCCGGTGCCGGTTCAGACGCTCAGACGCTCGATGAGGTCCGCCTCCAGCTTGATCGTGCGCGCCGTGTTGTCCAGATGCGGGCTGCTGACCAGGAAGGTATCCTCGGCGCGTTCGCCGAGCGTGGCGATCTTGGCCGTGTGCAGGTGGATGCCGTGTTCCATGAGCGTGCGCGCGATCAGGAACAGCAGGCCGGGGCGGTCCGCTGCCACGATGGACAGGATGAACTGCTGGCCGCGTTCGTCGGGGCGCAGGGTGACCGAGGGCACGATGGGGAAGTGCTTGAGCTGGCGCGACAGGCGCCCCCCTGCGGGGCAGTCGAGTGCGCCGGGCTGGGTGAGCTTCTGCGTGAGTGCGTGCTCGATCAGGGCGACGACATCGCGCGTGTGTTCGCTGTCGGCCGGATTCATGACCACGAAGCTGTCCAGCGCGTAGCCATTGCCCGTGGTGTGGATCTTCGCGTCGAGGATGCTGTAGCCCAGGCGCGCGAAGAACCCGCACAGCCGCACGAAGAGATCCTGCTGGTCGGGGGTGTAGACCATGACCTGGATGCCGTGCTCGACTGCGCTGGGACGCGCCTTGACCACGATTTCCTCACCGCGCGGGCGGTAGTAGAGCATGCGCGTGTGCCAGGCGATCTCGTCGGCGTCGTGGCGCAGGAAGTAAAGCGTGTCCAGCTCTTTCCAGAATGCGTCTTCGGTGCCGGGGCGCAGGCCATAGAAACGCAGTTTCTCGCGCACGCTTTCCTGGCGCTCGGAAATGCCTTGCAGCGCTTCGTGTTCGTTGCCGCGCAGGAGCTGCCGGGTGGCGAGGAACAGCGCCTCGAGCAGCTTCGCCTTCCAGCCGTTCCACACCTTGGGGCTCGTGCCGCGGATGTCGGCGTGGGTGAGGATGTAGAGCGCGGTCAGGCGGCGTTCGGTGCGCACGAGCCGGGCGAAGCGCCGGATCACGTCGGGGTCGGACAGGTCCTGCTTCTGGGCAACCTGCGACATCGTGAGGTGATGCTGCACGAGCCACACGACGAGCTTGGCATCCTCGCGGTCGATGCCGTGATCGCGGCAGAAGCGGCGCGCGTCGGCCATGCCCAGCGTGGAGTGATCGCCGCCACGGCCTTTCGCGATGTCGTGGAAGAGTGCGGCAATGAACAGCACCCAGGGGCTCTGGCAGTCGCTCGCGAGGCGGGTGAGCAGCGGGTACTCGTGCGCGTGCTCTTCCATGCGCAGGCGGCGCACGTTGCGCAGGACCTGCAGGATGTGCTGGTCGACCGTGTAGACGTGGAAGAGGTCATGCTGCATCTGCCCCACGATGCGCCCGAAGGCAGGAATGTAGCGGCCCAGGATGCCGAGCTGGTTCAGGCGCCGGAACTCGTGAGTCTGCCCACGGGGCTGCTTCAGGATCTCCAGGAAGAGCGCCCGGTTGACCGGGTTGCGCCGGAAGCCCGCGTCTATCAGATCGCGGGCGTGCCACAGCGCGCGCAGGGTGCGCACCGTCATGCCGTGCAGGCCGGCGTGCTGTTCCATCAGCAGGAACGATTCGAGGATGGCGCTGGGTTCGCGCTGGAACAGCGCGTCGTCGGCGATGTCGAGCTGATCGCCCACGGCATTGAAGCGTGCATTGATGGCCAGGGGCGGCAGCGACGGGGCAGGCAGCAGGCGCGCGCCGATGTTCTTGATCAGGATGGTGTTGAGCAGCGTGATGCGTCGCGCCGCGAGGTAGTAGCGCTGCATCATCACTTCGGAGGCGCGCCGCGCCTTGGTGCCCTTCACGCCAAAGGCACTCGCGAGCGCTTCCTGGTGGTCGAAGATGAGGCGGTCTTCGCGGCGCCGCGCGATGTAATGCAGGCGGATGCGCACCTGCTGCATGAAGCGTTCGTTTTTCCGGAGCGTGCGCAGTTCCTCGTCGGTGACCAGCCCCTGGCGCGCGAGCGCTTCCCAGCGCGTGCCCAGGCCCGCGGCGAGCGCCATCCAGATGATGGTCTGCAGATCCCGCAGCCCGCCCGGGCTTTCCTTGCAATTGGGCTCCACCGCGTAAGGCGTGTGGTTGAACCGGTTGTAGCGCTGCTCCTGCTCCGCCCGCTTGGCGTGAAAGAAACCGGCGGCATCGAAATGCGCGTGGGTCTGTGTCCTGAAGTTGCGGTAGAGCGCGGCGCTGCCCGCAAGGCGGCGGGATTCGAGCAGATTGGTCTGGATCGTCACGTCGCGCGCGGCTTCGGACACGCAGTCCTCCACCGTGCGCACGCTGTGGCCGATCTCAAGTCCGAGGTCCCACAGCCGGCCGATGAACTGCTGGATCCGCTCGCCCAGGGCCGCGTCTGGCTCATCCTGCAGCAGCACGAGGATGTCCACGTCGGAATAGGGGTAGAGCTCGCCGCGCCCGTAGCCGCCCACCGCCACCAGCGTGGCGTTCGCGGGCATGCCGAAATTCTTCCAGAGCGAAGCCAGAACGTTGTCGACGAGCCGGGCGCGGCCATGCAGCAGGCGCGCGGCGCTGCCGTGTTGTTCATAGGCTTCACGCAGGGTGCGCTGGCCGTTCTGGAGTTGCTGACGCAGGGCGTCGTTGAGCTCGGGTGCGTTCACGATGGATCAGGGCAGGGGCGGGTAGGAGGGGAAGACCACAGGGCGGTCGGCCAGCCAGGCAGGGGCCGCCGGGGCGGCGGCGGAGTAGGTCAGCACCTCCGCGCCCTCGGCCGTGACGAGCAAGGTGTGCTCCCATTGTGCCGACAGCGAGCGGTCGCGCGTGACGATGGTCCAGCCGTCGGGCAGACCTGAAATGGCGGCCTTGCCGGCGTTGATCATGGGCTCGATCGTGAAGATCATGCCTTCGCGCAGTTCGACGCCCGTACCCGCCTCACCATAGTGGGTCACCTGCGGTTCTTCATGAAAGCTGCGCCCGATGCCGTGCCCGCAGAACTCACGCACCACCGAGAAGCCCGCCTTCTCGGCGTGTTGCTGGATGGCATGGCCGATGTCTCCGAGGCGGGCGCCGGGACGCACTTCGGCGATGCCGATCCAGAGGCATTCGAGCGTGATCTGGCACAGCCGGCGCGCGAGGATGCTTGCATCGCCCACGATGAACATGCGTGACGAGTCGCCATGGAAACCATCCTTGATGACGGTGATGTCCAGATTGACGATGTCGCCTTTCTTGAGCGCCTTCGGGGCCGGGATGCCGTGGCAGACCTGATGATTGATCGAGGTGCAGATGGACTTCGGGTAGGGCGTGTAGCCGGGCGGGGCGTAATTGAGCGGCGCCGGAATGCAGCCCTGCACATCGACCATGTAGTCGTGGCAGAGCGTGTCCAGCGTTTCCGTGGTGACGCCGGGCACGACGAAGGGCGTGATGTAGTCGAGAACTTCGGAAGCCAGGCGGCCCGCGACGCGCATGCGTTCGATTTCGTCGGCAGTCTTGATGAGGATGCTCATGGTGGTGGCGGAAGCAGAGGGGTCGGGCGGCATTTTACCGCCGAGCGGCCATGGGATGGGTGAAGGGCTGGGGCAGGGCTGGAAATCTGCGCCACGTCTGCCCCGGCCGGTGTGCCTTCAGGGGCTTGGCCCGGACCGGCCCGCCGGCGCGCGCGCCGAAGGCCGCGTGCGCGGCCTGTGCAGGCGGGTGTCCGCTGCAGCAAAGGCACTGCGAGCCTTGAGGCTTCTGTTCCGACGCTGCTATAATCGTGGGCTGAACCGATTGCCGGTTCTCGTGGGTCGTCAGACTTTGCGGTGCGCGTCTATGGATGCAAACCCTTGGCCGATGGCTCGCAAATCCACACGTTCGCCGATTTCGGGTCTGTCTCGATGGATAGCGGATAGCAATGTGGCCTGGGCGGAAAACGCCCCGGCACTGCGGCGAACGGAGGCTAACCCTGAAAACTCTGGAGTATCAAATCATGGCAGTTACCATGCGTCAAATGCTGGAAGCGGGTGTCCACTTCGGTCACCAGACCCGCTTCTGGAACCCCAAGATGGCTCCGTTCATCTTCGGTCACCGCAACAAGATCCACATCGTCAACCTAGAGAAGACGCTCGTTAAGTACAACGAAGCGATGGCGTTCGTGAAGAAGCTGTCCGCCAACCGCGGCAACATCCTGTTCGTGGGCACCAAGCGTCAGGCCCGCGAGATCCTGGCCGAGGAAGCACAACGCGCCGGCATGCCTTACGTCGATGAGCGCTGGCTCGGCGGCATGCTGACCAACTTCAAGACGGTCAAGGGTTCGATCAAGCGCCTGAAGGAAATGGAACAGATGTTCGAGGACGGTTCCGTCGAGCGTCTGTCGAAGAAGGAAGCCCTGCTGTCCAAGCGCGAACTCGAGAAGCTGCAGAAGAGCCTGGGCGGCATCAAGGACATGAACGGTCTGCCCGATGCCATCTTCGTGATCGACGTCGGCTACCACAAGATCGCCATCACCGAAGCCAAGAAGCTCGGCATTCCCGTCGTCGGCGTGGTCGATACCAATCACTCGCCCGAAGGCGTCGATTACGTGATCCCGGGTAACGACGATTCGTCCCGCGCGATCCGTCTGTATGCCCAGGGCGTGGCCGATGCCGTGCTCGAAGGCAAGAACGACATGGTTCAGGACATCGTTGCCGCCACTTCGGACGAATTCGTCGAAGTCCAGGAAAACGCCGAACAGGCCTGATCCCGTCACTGGCACGCTCGCCTTCGTGTCTCCGCTGGGGATGCGCTGGCGAGCTTGTCGTATCAAGAACCTCTTTTTTTGAATTCAGGAGTAACAGCATGGCGGCTATTACCGCAAGCATGGTTGCTGAGCTGCGCGCCAAGACCGACGCGCCGATGATGGAATGCAAGAAGGCACTGACCGAAGCCGACGGCGATCTGGCCAAGGCGGAAGAGATCCTGCGCGTGAAGCTGGGCAACAAGGCCTCCAAGGCCGCTGCCCGCGTGACGGCGGAAGGCGTGGTCGGTACGTTCATCTCGGCCGACGGCAAGCTCGCCGCGATCGTCGAGATCAACTGTGAGACCGACTTCGTCGCGAAGAACGACGATTTCCTGGCCTTCACGAAGTCCGTGGCCGAACTCGTGGCTACGCAGAACCCGGCCGACGCGGCCGCCATCGGTGCCCTGGCGCTGGACGGCTCCACGGTGGAAGCCGTGCGTGCCGCGCTGGTCGGCAAGATCGGTGAAAACATCAGCATCCGCCGTTTCGAACGCGTGGAAGCCAAGGGCAAGGTTGCCGCCTACATCCACGGCGGCGCCAAGATCGGCGTGCTGGTGGACCTCGTCGGCGGTGAAGACGTGCTGGCCCGCGATATCGCCATGCACATCGCCGCCTCCAAGCCGAAGTCGCTCGACGCTTCCGGCGTCGATGCCGCGCTGATCGAGTCCGAGCGCCGCGTCGCCATCGAGAAGGCCAAGGAAGCCGGCAAGCCCGAAGCGATGCTCGAGAAGATCGCCGAAGGTTCGGTGCAGAAGTTCCTGCGCGACGTGACCCTGCTGGGTCAGGTGTTCGTGAAGGCTGAAGACGGCAAGCAGACCATCGAGCAGCTGCTCAAGTCGCGTTCCGCTTCGATCGCCGGCTTCACCCTGTTCGTGGTGGGTGAGGGCATCGAGAAGAAGGTGAACGACTTCGCCGCCGAAGTGGCCGCTCAGGCCGCCGCGGCTGCTGCTGCCCGCTGAGTGGCTCTGGCAGTATGATGCTGGCGGTGTGACCGGCCGGAGCGGTCATGCCGCTCCCGCGGTCGCATCGCCAGCATGGTTTTACCGCGTTTCACCCCCACAAGAATCGACTTTCCAAAAACAAGGAAAACGGGAATGCCCACTGCCTACAAGCGAATCCTCCTCAAGCTCTCCGGTGAGGCCCTCATGGGCGACGATGCCTACGGCATCAACCAGGGAGTCGTCTCGCGCATCGTGGCCGAGGTGGCTGAGGTTTCGCGTCTCGGTGTCGAGATCGGCATCGTGATCGGCGGTGGCAACATCTTCCGTGGCATGGCGGGCGCGGCTTCCGGCATGGACCGCGCCACGGCCGACTACATGGGCATGATGGCCACCATCATGAACGCCATGGCGCTGGGCGACGCGATGCGCGTGGCTGGCGTGGCGGCGCGCGTGCAGTCGGCCCTGAACGTCGAGCAGGTTGTCGAGCCCTACATCCGCAACAAGGCGATCCGTTACCTCGAAGAAGGCAAGATCGTGATCTTCGCGGCCGGCACGGGCAACCCGTTCTTCACCACCGACACGGCGGCGGCCCTGCGCGGCACCGAGATGGAAGCCCAGATCGTGCTCAAGGCCACCAAGGTCGATGGCATCTACAGCGCGGATCCCAACAAGGATCCGTCCGCGACGCGTTATGCCAACATCTCGTTCGACGAGGCGATCTCGCGCAATCTGCAAGTCATGGATGCAACCGCCTTCGCGCTGTGTCGCGATCAGAAGCTGCCGATCAAGGTCTTCAGCATCTTCAAGCCGGGCGCGTTGATGCGCGTCGTGCAGGGCGAGGACGAAGGCACGCTGGTTCACATTTGAAAGGTCGATGATGATCCCCGAGCTGAAGAAGAATACCGAGCAGAAAATGCAGAAGTCGGTCGAGGCGCTCAAGAGCGCGCTCGGCAAGGTGCGCACGGGCCGTGCGCATGCCGGCCTGCTCGATCACGTGATGGTCGACTATTACGGCAACCCCACGCCGATCAACCAGGTGGCCAACGTGACGCTGATCGATGCGCGCACGATCGGCGTGCAACCCTGGGAAAAGCCCATGATCGCGAAGGTCGAGAAGGCCATCCGCGATTCCGATCTGGGGCTGAACCCGGCCACCATGGGCGACATCGTGCGCGTGCCGATGCCCATGCTGACCGAAGAGCGCCGTCGCGACATGATCAAGATCGTTCGCCAGGAGGCGGAAGACGCCCGCGTGGCGGTGCGCAACCTGCGCCGTGACGCCAACAACGGCCTGAAGGAAGGCGTGAAGGCCAAGGAAATCTCCGAGGACGAAGAACGTCGCGCCCAGGACGAAGTCCAGAAGCTCACCGACAAGTACATCGCCGAAGCCGACAAGCTGCTCGCTCAGAAAGAGCAAGAGCTGATGCAGATCTGAGACGCGCGCCGCACGGAACCGGTTCGCCTCATGCTTTCACGCCTGATCAGCTCTACGCGCGGCATTCCTGAACGCAGCGACGTGCCCCAGCACATCGCCATCGTGATGGACGGCAACGGCCGCTGGGCGCGCAAGCGCCTGATGCCCCGCGTGGCGGGTCACAAGCGCGGGCTGGAAACCGTCCGCCAGGTCGTGCGCCTGTGCGTGGAGCAGGGCGTCAGGCATCTGACGCTCTTCGCCTTCTCGTCCGAGAACTGGCGCCGCCCCGAGGATGAAGTCTCCTTCCTCATGCAGCTCTTCATGCAGGCCTTGCGTGAAGAGGTCAAGAAGCTGCACAAGAACCGCATCCGCCTGCGCGTGATCGGAGACCTGTCGCGTTTCGACGGCGAGCTGGCCGAGACCATCCGCGCCGCCGAATCCCTGACGCGCGACAACGACGCGCTCACGCTGACCATCGCCGCCAACTATGGCGGCCGCTGGGACATCGTCAACGCCGTCAATGCCATGCTTGCCGCCCATCCCGGACGCCGCGACGGCTTTGGCGAGGAAGACCTCGCGCCGCATCTGTGCCTCGCCGACCTTCCCGAGCCGGACCTCTACATCCGCACGGGGGGCGAGCAGCGCGTCAGCAACTTCCTGCTCTGGCAGCTCGCCTATACCGAGTTCTATTTCACGGACTGTCTGTGGCCCGATTTCGACAGTGATGCCTTTGCGCGCGCGATCGATTCCTATCGCAAGCGCGAACGCCGTTTTGGCCGCACCAGCGAGCAGCTGGTCGCGGCGCCGCTCAAACAGGATTGAACCATGCTCAAGCAGCGCGTCATCACGGCCCTGATCCTGGGGTTCGTCGTCATTCTCTCGATCTTTCTGCTGCCGGACCCGCTGTGGGGCGTCCTGATCGGCGCGATCGTGGCCTTCGCGGTGCATGAATGGTGCGCGCTGGTGAAGATCGGGCGCGTGGGGCAGGGCGTGCTCAGCGCGCTGTGTGTGCTGCCCGTGCTCTACGTGGCCATCATGCCTCCGGGCGCGATCGAGGATCTGCCTTTCCTCCTTGGCGCCCTCTACGTGGTGTGCCTGTCGTTCTGGCTCTTTTCGGTACCGACCTTCCTGTATTTCCGTATCGAGCCCGTGGGCTGGTACTGGCGTTTCTTCGCGCCCGTGCTGATGTTCGTCGCGGCGGGCATGGCGCTCCTGGAGCTGCGGCGCGCGTCGCCCTGGCTGGTGCTTGCGGCGATCCTGCTCGTGAGCATCGCGGATATCGCGGCGTATTTCACCGGACGCGCCTTCGGGCGCCGCAAGCTGGCGCCGCAGATCAGCCCTGGCAAGACCTGGGAAGGCGTGGCGGGCGCGGTCGTGGCCGTACTCGTGTTCTGCGCGCTGCTGTGGCAGTTCGTGCCGGTCGTCCAGGCCACGGTCGGAATCGCGACCGTGCTGGTTTTTGCGATCGTCGCGGTGGCCCTCAGCGTGATGGGCGATCTGTATGAATCGCTGCTCAAGCGCGAGGCCGGCGTCAAGGATTCGGGCAGCGTGCTGCCGGGCCATGGCGGCGTGCTCGACCGCATCGACGCCATGCTGGCCTTCCTGCCGTTCGCGGGCGCCGCGCTGCTTTTCCTGCAGATGCTGAACTGACGGAGCCTCGTCATGAAACAGGTTCTGAGCGTGCTGGGCGCAACGGGCTCCATCGGCGTGAGCACGCTCGATGTGGTGGCGCGTCATCCCGATCGTTTCGAGGTTTTCGCGCTTTCCGCCCACCGCCAGGTCGCCAAGCTTGCCGAACAATGCCGCCGTTTCCGTCCGCGCCGGGCCGTCGTGGCGGGGCCGGACGAGGCGCACGCGTTGCGCGCGCTGCTGGCCGACATGCCCGCGCTCGACATCGCGCACGGGCCCCAGGCCCTCGTCGAGATCGCGCGGGCACCGGAAGTCACCACCGTCATGGCCGCTATCGTCGGGGCTGCCGGGCTTGCGTCCTCGCTGGCCGCCGCGCATGCGGGCAAGCGCATCCTGCTGGCCAACAAGGAAGCGCTCGTCATGGCCGGCGACGTGTTCATGCAGGCGCTGCGCGAATCCGGTGGCGTGCTCCTGCCCGTCGATAGCGAGCACAACGCGGTGTTCCAGTCGCTGCCCGCCGGTTTCGTGCGCGGCCTGCGCTGCAGCGGCGTCCGCAAGCTCATCCTGACCGCTTCCGGCGGCCCGTTCCGCGCCTTGCCGCTCGACCGCTTCGCCGCTGTGACACCCGACCAGGCCTGCGCCCATCCGAACTGGTCCATGGGGCGCAAGATCTCGGTCGACTCGGCGACCATGATGAACAAGGGCCTGGAGGTCATCGAGGCGAGCTGGATCTTCGGTGTCGGGGCCGAGCGCATCGAGGTGCTGATCCACCCCGAGAGCACGATCCATTCGATGGTCCAGTATGAGGACGGCTCGGTGCTGGCCGAACTCGGCAACCCCGACATGCGCACGCCCATCGCGCATGCCCTGGCGTATCCCGAGCGCGTGGCCTCGGGCGTGGCGGACCTCGATCTTGCCGCCATCGGGCGGTTGAGCTTCGAAGCGGCGGATTTCGCGCGCTTCCCGTGCCTGGGGCTGGCCTACGCCGCGCTGCGGGCGGGCGGGACGGCGCCCGCGGTGCTCAATGCCGCCAACGAAGAAGCCGTGGCAGCCTTTCTCGAAGGGCGGCTGCGTTTCGATCGCATCGCCGCGGTGGTGGAAGCCAGTCTGGAACGCTGCCCCGCGCGCCCTGTCCATGAACTCGGAGGCGTGATGGAAGCCGACGCACAGGGTCGTGCCGTTGCCCGTTCGCTGCTCCAGGACATGGCAGGAGTGCTTTCATGAGCGTGATTCATTACGTGCTGTCGTTCCTCGTGGCCATCGCCTTGCTGGTGGCCATTCACGAAGCCGGCCACTTTCTGGTGGCCCGCTGGTGCGGCGTGCGTGTGTTGCGGTTCTCGCTCGGGTTCGGGCCGCAGTTTTTTTCGTGCCGCTTCGGTCGCGACCGCACCGAGTTCTCGATCGCGGCGATCCCGCTCGGAGGCTACGTGCGCATGCTCGACGAGCGGGAGGCGCCGGTCGATGGCGCCGAGCGGCACCGGGCCTTCAATGCGCAGAGTCTCACCCGGCGCAGTCTCATCGTGCTGGCGGGGCCCGTCGCCAACCTGCTGCTCGCAATCCTCATCTACTGGGGGCTCGCGCTGACTGGCAGCCGCGATTTTCCCGCCCGCCTGGGCGAAGTGCCGGCCGGCAGCCCGGCCGCCGTGGCGGGCCTGCGCGAAGGCGACCTGATCCGCAGCTTCGACGGCAGGACCGTGCGCGGCTGGTCCGATCTGCGCTGGCAGGTCGTGCGTGAAGCGCTCGACGCGCCCACGGTCGCCGTGGGCGTGCAGCGCGGCGGGGTGGAGCTGGGCAGCGTGCCGCTGTCGCTCACGGGCATCACCATCGACGAGAAAGCCCCCGACCCGCTGCGCCAGATGGGACTCGTGCTGCCGCCCGCGCGCATCGCCCCCGTGCTCGAAGCCCCGCTGGAGGGGAGCGCGGCGCAGCGTGCCGGCCTGCGTGAGGGAGACCGCATCCTGCGCGTGGATGGGCGGGCGGTCGATATCTGGGCCGATTTCGTGAGCGTGGTGGCCGCATCGGTCGGCCGCGAACTGCTGATCGAGGTCGATCGCGAGGGGCATGTGGCTGAAGTGCGCGCAGTGCCCGAGGCCGTGGCCGGCGCCAGTCCGCCGCGCGGTCGCCTGGGCGTGGCGGTGAAGGTGGATCAGGAGGCGCTGCAGCGCGACACCATCCTCGTGCGCTATGGCGTGGCGGGCGGATTGCTGCACGCGATCGGACAGACCTGGAGCACCAGCACCTTTTCGCTGAAAGTCATGTGGAACATCGTCACGGGCAAGGTTTCCGTGCGCAACATCAGCGGCCCGGTGACCATCGCCGACTACGCGGGCCAGAGCGCGAGCGCCGGTCTGGCGCCCTATCTGAAGTTCCTTGCCCTCGTGAGCATCAGCCTGGGCGTCCTGAACCTGCTGCCCGTTCCGATACTTGATGGGGGGCACTTACTGTATCATGCGATCGAATATGTCCGGGGGCGGCCCATGTCCGAAGCCGGTGAGGTGTTCGGCCAACGTTTGGGCATGGTGTTTCTTGCCCTGCTGATGTCGCTGGCGTTCTTCAACGATATAAATCGGATTCTTTTCGGCTGATGTCAAAGACTCTCACTGCAATTCAGGTCGGGGTGCTGGCGCTTCTCTCACCCCTGTCGTTCGCGTATTCACCTTTCGTCGTCAAGGACATCCGGGTCGAAGGCATCCAGCGCACGGAAGCCGGCACGGTATTCAATTATCTCCCCATCCGCATCGGCGACACCGTCAGCGAAACCCGCGTTTCCGAGGCCGTCAAGGCCCTCTACGCGACGGGCTTTTACCGCGACGTGCGCATTGACGTCGATCAGGATGTGCTCGTGGTGGTCGTGGACGAACGCCCCGCGATTGCGCAGATCGCCTTCTCCGGCAACTCCGAATTCGATGCCGCCGATCTCCTGAAGGGTCTCAAGGAAATCGGCGTGTCCGAGTCGCGCACCTTCGACCGTGCGCTGCTGGAAAAGGCCGAGCAGGAAATCAAGCGTCTGTATCTCACCAAGAGTTATTACGGCGCGGTCGTGAAGACCACGGTTTCGCCGCTGGAACGCAATCGCGTCGCGATCAATTTCGAGATCACCGAAGGCGAAGTGGCGCGCATCAAGAATATCCGCATCATCGGCGCCAAGGCTTTCAAGGAGAAGGATCTCCTCAAGCTCATGAGCCTCGAGGAATCCGGCGGCATTTTCTCCTGGTTCCGCAACGCGAAGTATTCCAAGCAGCAGCTGCTGGCCGACGTCGAGGAATTGCGGTCGTGGTATCTCGACCGTGGCTACCTGAATTTCTCGGTTGAATCCACGCAGGTTTCGATCACGCCCGACAAGCGCGACGTCTATGTGTCCATCGCCGTGACCGAAGGCGATCTCTACAAGATCGGCTCGGTGAAGCTCGCCGGCGATCTCATCGTGCCCGAAGACGAGCTGCGCAAGCTCGTGACCCTGCAGGCCGGTGAAGTCTATTCGCGCGCCCGGGTGGGCGAGAACACGCGCGCCATTTCCGACCGCCTCGGCAACGATGGCTATGCGTTCGCGAACGTGAATGCGGTGCCGGAAGTCGATGAATCGGCGAAGACCGTATCGCTCACGCTGTTCGTCGATCCGGCCCGCCGTGCCTACGTCAATCGCATCAACGTGGCGGGCAACACGCGCACGCGCGAAGCCGTCGTGCGGCGTGAAATGCTGCAGATGGAAAACGCCTGGTTCGACCGCGAGAAGGTCGACAAATCCAAGACGCGCGTGGACCGCACGGGCTTCTTCGAGGACGTGTCCATCGACACCGTGCCCGTCACCGGCGCGGCCGACCAGGTCGACCTCAATGTGAGCGTGAAGGAACGCGCGACCGGTTCGATGTCGGTCGGCGTCGGCTATTCGGCCACCGACAAGGTGGCGCTGATGGGCTCCATCTCGCAGAACAACCTGTTCGGCTCGGGGAACTCGCTGTCGTTCTCGGCGAACACCGGCAAGGTCAATCGCGCCTTTTCGCTCTCCTACGAGAACCCGTACTGGACCGAAGACGGCGTGTCGCGCGCGTTCGACCTCTATCAGCGCAAGACCGACACGCGCTCGCTCGCGGTGGCCGGCTACAAGTCTGACGCGGTGGGTACCGGCGTGCGCTTCGGCGTGCCGATCGGTCTCGACGACAAGGTGTTCTTCGGTCTGGCCGTCGACCACACCAAGATCGAGACTTACGACGACAGCCCGGTTCAGTACAAGAATTTCGTCGAACGCTTCGGCAACGCGAACACGACCCTGCTGACCACCATCGGCTGGTCGTCCGACAAGCGCGACAGCTATCTCTACCCGACCGCCGGCACCTACCAGCGGTTCAATACCGAGATCGCCGTGCCGCCCGCCGACATGCGCTATGCCAAGATCGGCTACCAGTGGCAGCGCTACTTCTCGCTGGACCGCACGCGCACGCTGATGCTGTCGACCGACTTCGGCTGGGCCACCGGTTACGGCGGCAAGCCCGTGCCGTTCTACAAGAACTACTATGCCGGCGGCATCGGATCGATCCGCGGTTACAAGGACAACTCGCTGGGCAAGAAGGTGACCGACGCCAACGGTGCCGAGACCGACGAGTCGCTGGGCGGTACGCGCAAGTGGACCAACACGGCGGAAGTGTTCTTCCCGTTGCCGGGCGCCAAGGACAAGGACAAGAGCGTCCGTCTGAGCCTGTTCGTGGATGCCGGCATGCTGTGGGGCCTTGGCCAGCAGTTCTCCTTCGCCGACCTGCGTTACAGCACCGGCGTGGGCCTGAACTGGATGTCGCCGATCGGGCCCCTGAAATTCTCCGTCGGTGTGCCGCTCAAGAAGAAGCAGGGTGATGAAACCCAAAGCTTCCAGTTCACCATCGGCACCGTGATGTAAATCTGGGGGTGGATGTGAGACGAGTTTTCTTTTCCCTGGCCTTGTGCCTTTCCATGCTGCAGCCGGCGCTGGCCGCCGCGCAGATGCGCATCGGTTTCGTGAATGCGGAGCGCGTCACGCGGGAGTCCGCTCCCGCGCAACGCGCCATGCGACGACTCGAGAAGGAGTTCGAGCGTCGTCAGGCCGAGCTCAAGAAGATCGATACCGCGATGCAGGCGCTGCAGACGACGCTCGAAAAATCGGGCTCCAGCCTCGCCGATGTCGACCGGCGTGCCAAGGAGCGTGAGTTCTCCGATCTGTCGCGGGACTTCCAGCGCAAGGAGCGCGCGCTGCGCGAAGACTACGCCCAGCGTCAGAACGAAGAGCTGGCCGGCATCCAGGATCTGGCCAACCGTGCCATCCAGCAGATCGCCGAGCGCGAGAAGTTCGACCTGATCCTGCAGGAAGCCGTTTATTTCAGCCCGAGCATCGACATCACCGAAAAGGTGCTGAAGGCGCTCTCCGACGCCAGGTAAGCCGCGATGCTCGCTTTGAAGGAAATCGCCGAACGGCTCGGTGGCGAGCTGCTGGGCGGCGGTGAGGTGCGCATCCGCCAGGTCGCGCCGCTGCGTCGCGCCCAGGCCGACGAAATCGGCTTCGTGGCCCAGGCCAAGTACCGCAAGGAACTCGACGTGACCGGCGCGGGTGCCGTCATCGTGCCGCCGGCGCTGGCCGACGCAACGACGCTGCCGCGCATCGTGATCCGCGATCCCTATCTGTATTTCGCGCGTCTGACGCAACTGTTGAATCCGGTCGCGCCGGCGCCGGTCGGCGTGCATGCGTCGGCCGTGGTGCTGTCGGCGCTGCCGGCGTCGGTGAGCGTCGCGCCGCTGGCCTACGTGGGCCAGGGCTGCACCATCGGCGAGGACGTCGTGATCGGCCCCGGCTGCGTGATCGAAGACGGCTGCACCATCGGTGCCGGCACGCGCCTGCATGGCCGCGTGAGCCTGTATGCCGACAGCCATGTGGGCGCGCGCTGCGTGCTCCACGCGGGCTGCGTGATCGGCAGCGACGGCTTCGGCTTCGCCCGCCGCCCCGACGGCAGCTGGGAGAAGATTCCGCAGATCGGCCGGGCGGTGATCGGCGACGACGTGGAGATCGGCGCCAACACGACGATAGACCGGGGTGCGCTCGACGATACGGTGATCGAGAACGGCGCGCGCCTGGACAACCTGATCCAGGTGGCGCACAACTGCCAGATCGGCGAGAACGCGGCACTGGCGGGGCAGGTCGGCATGGCTGGCAGTTCGCGCCTGGGCCGGCGCGTCATGGTCGGCGGGCAGGCCGGCATCATGGGCCACATCGAAATCGGCGACGACATCGTGGTGTCGGCGCGCTCCTTCATGAGCAAATCGGTGGCGGAGCGGGGGGTGTATACCTCCGCGATACCGTCGCAGGCGCATGCGGAATGGCTGCGCAACGCGGTGCACCTCAAGCATCTCGATGCGATGGCCGACCGCGTGCGCGCACTTGAGAAAAAACTGGAAGAACTGGAGAACAAAGCGTGAGCGGGATGGACATCAACGAGGTCATGAATTACTTGCCGCACCGGTATCCTTTCCTGCTCGTGGACCGCGTGCTGGAAATGACCCTGGGCGAGCGCATCGTGGCGATCAAGAACGTGACGATCAACGAGCCTTTCTTCGTCGGGCATTTCCCGCATTCGCCGGTGATGCCGGGCGTGCTGATCATCGAAGCGATGGCGCAGGCGGCCGCGATCCTGTCGTTCAAGACGCGTGGCGCGATGCCCGACGAGAACTCCATCCTCTATTTCGCGGGGATCGACAACGCGCGCTTCAAGCGCCCCGTGCTGCCCGGCGACACGCTGACCTTCGACATGAAGCTCGAGCGCGAGATGCGCGGCATCTGGAAGTATTCCGGCGTTGCCCGTGTGGGTGACGAGATTGCCGCCCAGGCCGACCTGATGTGTGCCATCAAGCAAATCGCATGATTCACGAAACCGCCATCATCCATCCCGGCGCGAAGATCGCCGAGGGCGTCGAGATCGGTCCCTTCAGCCTGATCGGCGAGCATGTCGAGATCGGCGCGGGCACGGTCGTCGCTTCGCACGTGGTCATCAAGGGGCATACCACGATCGGCCGCGATAACCGCATCTTCCAGTTCTGTTCGCTGGGCGAGATCCCGCAGGACAAGAAATACGCCGGAGAGCCGACGCGGCTCGAGATCGGTGACCGCAACACGATCCGCGAGTACTGCAACTTCAACATCGGCACCGAGCAGGACGGCGGCGTCACGCGCATCGGCGACGACAACTGGTTCATGGCCAGCGTGCACATCGGGCACGACTGCCACGTCGGCAACACGACGATCATGGCCAACAACGTCACGCTGGGCGGTCACGTGCATGTCGGGGATTTCGCGATTCTCGGCGGCATGGCTGCCGTGCACCAGTTCTGCATCATCGGCGCGCACTGCATGGCGGGCGGCGGCTCCATCATCACGCAGGACATCCCGCCCTACGTGATCGCCAACGGCAGCCCGTGCACGCCGCACGGCATCAACAGCGAGGGCCTGCGCCGGCGCGGTTTCTCGGCCGAGGCGATCATGGCCGTCAAGCGCGCCTACAAGGCGCTCTACCGCCAGAACCTTGCGCTCGAGGATGCCCGCCAGGCGATTGCCGACGCGGTGGCCGCCACGCCGGAACTGCAGCTGTTCCTGGATTTCTTCGCACGCTCGAAGCGCGGCATCATCCGCTGAGACCGGGGCCACGATGCGAATCGCCATGGTGGCCGGCGAGGCCTCGGGGGATCTGCTGGCTTCGCACCTGATCGAAGCGCTGCGCGCGCGCTACCCCGATGCCGAGTTCTGCGGCATCGGCGGGCCGCGCATGATCGCCGCCGGATTCGATGCCTGGTGGCCTGCCGAGCGGCTGGCCGTGATGGGCTATGTCGACGTTTTCAAGCGTCTGCCGGAACTGCTGCGCATCCGGCGCGCGCTCATGAGCCGTCTGCTGGCCGACCCTCCCGACGTGTTCATCGGCGTCGACGCGCCCGACTTCAACCTCGGCGTGGAGCTGCGCCTGCGCCGCGCGGGCGTGCGCACCATCCACTACGTGAGCCCGTCGATCTGGGCCTGGCGTGGCGGCCGCGTGAAAGGCATCGGGCGCGCGGCCGGACACGTGATGTGCCTGTTCCCCTTCGAGCCCGAGATCTACGCGCGCCACGGCATTCCCGCGAGCTTCGTGGGCCACCCGCTGGCCGACGTGTTTCCGCTCGAGGATTGCCAGGCCACGGTACGCGAGGGGCTGCAGATCGCGCCGGGCACCGAAGTCGTCGCCGTGCTGCCGGGCAGTCGGGAAGGCGAAGTCGGGCGGCTCGCCGAGACCTATGTCCAGGCCATGCGCCAGCTCGCCTTCATGCGGCCGGACGTGCTGTTTCTGGTGCCGCTCATCACGCGCGCGACACGCGACCTCTTCACGACCGCGCTCTACGCCGAAGGGGCGCAGACGCTCAACGTGCGTCTCATGTTCGGTCACGCCCACGAGGCGATGGCGGCGGCGGACGTGGTGCTGGTCGCAAGCGGCACCGCCACGCTGGAGGCCGCGCTGCTCAAGCGCCCCATGGTGATCGCCTACAAGGTCGGGGGCATGACCTACCGTCTCGCGAAATGGCTCACCTACCTGCCCTGGGTGGGGCTGCCCAACATCCTCGCGCGCGAGTTCCTGGTGCCCGAACTCCTGCAGCAGGACGCCACGCCCGACAAGCTCGCGGCAGCACTCGCGAAGTGGCTGGACGAGCCCTCCGCGCGCAAGGCGGTGCAGGCGCGCTTTGCCGACATCCATGCGCAGCTTCGCCAGAACAACGCCGAGCGCGCGGCCGCCGTCGTGGCGCAGGTCATGGAGCGCGCAGGATGACGGCGGGCTTGCCCTGCGGGGTGGACGAGGCCGGCCGTGGCCCGCTGTGCGGGCCGGTGGTGGCCGCGGCCGTGATTCTCGATCCGGCGCGCCCCATCGTGGGCCTCGCGGATTCCAAGAAGCTCAGCGAGCGGCGGCGGGATCAGCTCGCCCTGGAGATCCGTGCGCATGCGCTGGCCTGGGCGATCGCCGAAGCTTCCGTCGAAGAGATCGATCGTCTCAACATCCTGCATGCCACCATGCTGGCCATGCGCCGGGCCGTGGAGGCCCTCGGCGTCGTGCCCGGCGAAGTCCTCGTGGATGGCAACCGCGTACCGGCCGGGCTGGCTTCGCCGGCGCGCGCCATCGTCAGGGGCGATGCGCTGGAACCCGCCATCTCGGCCGCTTCCATTCTCGCCAAGACGCATCGCGACGCCTTGCTGGTGGCGCTGGATGCGCGCTACCCGGCCTACGGGTTCGCGCTGCACAAAGGGTATCCGACGGCTGCGCACCTCGCCGCGCTGGCGCTGCACGGCGCCACGCCCGAGCATCGGCGCAGCTTCGGCCCGGTTGCGCTGGTGGTGGCGCAGGGCAGCCTGTTCGGAGCCTCGTCATGAAATTCATCTCCTCGCGCGAGAACGGTGAGTTCAAGCGGCTGCGCGGCCTGCTCGACGATGCGCGCAGCCGTCGCGAAGCGGGTTCCACGCTGATCGATGGCGACCACCTGCTGCGCGCCGCGCTCGACGCCGGCTGGCCCCTGCGCCAGCTCGTGCTGCGCGAGGACGTGATCGATCTGCCCCACGTGCGGGCCTTGCGCGCGCAAGCCGCGGACGTGCCTTGCGTGGCCGTCGGCGCGGCCCTGTTCCGCCAGTTGAGTCCCGTCGTGACGCCCACCGGCATCCTCGCGGAGATCCCGTTCGACGGGCCCGTCGGCGGGGCCGGCGCACGCGATGACGTGCTGGCGCTGGCCGGCGTGCAGGATGCCGGCAACCTGGGCACCTTGCTGCGCAGCGCGGCTGCAGCCGGCATCCGCGAGGTCTGGCTCGACCGGCATTGCACGCAGGCGTGGTCGCCCAAGGCGATGCGCGCGGGCATGGGCGCACATTTCGTGCTGGCGATACGCGAGGGCTGCGCGCTGGAGGAGCTGCTCGCCGCCGATCCGCGCCAGAAGCTCGTGACCTCGCTGGGCGAACGCAGCGTGTCGCTCTACGCGGTGGATCTCGCGGGCCCCAATCTGTGGATCTTCGGCTCGGAGGGGCAGGGCGTGCCCGAACCGTTGCTGGCGCTCGCCGAACGCCGCGTGCGCATCCCGATGCCGGGTGCGATGGAGTCGCTGAACGTCAGCGCCGCCGCCGCGATCTGCTTCTTCGAGCAGGTGCGCCAGCGTCTCGCGACAGCCTGAATGCGCAACCCGGGCGCGCCCTTTTCCTGCCCGCGCATTTGATATAACCACGATACCGTGTGTCCGCCAGGGTGGTTTAATACGCGCCTTGCGTCGGCCGCGTCGGCCGCCGCGCGCATCAAACGGAGTCCGGCAGCATGATCGATCGTCCCATCATCGAAAAATCCATCGCCACGGGAGAACGCAAGAGCCACCTGCTCAAGACCGACCCCGGCCGCTACATCATGCGGGCCGTCCTGGCCGGCATGTATCTGTCCATCGTCGTCTTCACGTACTGGGCGCTGCAGGAAGGACTGCACGATTCGCCGTTCGGCAAGGTCATCGCCTCGGCCTTCTTCGGCGTCGGGCTGACGATGATCGTGCTTTCGAACACCGAGCTCTTCACGAGCAACAACATGTACATGGCGGTGTCCTCGGCCGAGGGGCGCACGAGCTGGACGGCGACCCTCAAGCTGTGGACCGTGTGCTGGCTCGGCAACTTCGCCGGCGCCATCATCGTGGCCCTGCTGCTGCTGGGCGCCGGCACGCTCACGTCCATCGCCCCCGACCATGCGCTCTATACCGGCGCCGAGCACAAGGTGCACCAGGGCGCGCTGGCGATCTTCGTCAAGGGCGTGCTGGCGAACTGGATCGTCTGTCTCGCGGTGCGCCTGGCGATGGCCGTGAAGGAAGACATTGCGAAGGTGGCCGTGCTGATCTGCGTGGTCTTCATCTTCCTCTACCTCGGCTTCGAGCACTCGATCGCCAACATGGGCACCTTCAGCATGGTGATGCTGGGCCACGGCGGCATCACCTTCGGCGAGGCCGCGTTCAACCTGCTCTTCGCCACCCTGGGCAACATCGCGGGCGGGGCGTTGCTGGTCGGTCTGCCGGTGCGCTACATCAATCCCCGCCCCGACGACGACACGCCCGGCCTGCACTGAGCGGCGCGGCGTCCTCCCTGTTCTGCACGGGGCCGGTCATGCCGGCCCTGGCGTTTCGGCGCGCGCCGGCGCATCGTGGCACGACGGCTAAAGTTTTCGCGCTTCACGCCGAAATTTCTTCCGTTACCAGCGGTCGCCGGAACAGGACAAGGAGGCGCAACGTGGCTCGAGGCAGTGTGTATGGAATCAGTCGGGTGGACAATGAAGTCAGCCGCACGCATGGCTGGCTCGTCACGGTCCAGCGGCGAGGCGAGATTTTCCGCAAGCATTTCAGCGACGGCGTGTATGGCGGCCGGCAGAAATCCTTTCTCGTCGCGCGCCAGTATCGCGACGAGGTCATCGCGCGCAACCCGCCTTTCACGATGCAGGAGTATTCGAGCATCGTGAAGAAGAACAACCGCTCGGGCGTGGTCGGCGTCTGCCGTTACTGCGCCTCCGAGACCCGCGATCTGCCCGAAGACAAGCAGCGCTGGTTCTGGGTGGCATCGTGGCCGCTGCCCGACGGCCGCCGCAAGCGCGTCAAGTTCTCGATCAAGAAGTACGGCGAGGAAGACGCGTTCCAGCTCGCGCTCGCGGCGCGCAACGAAGCGCTGCGCAAGGTCGATGGCGAATTCGATCCGGGGGCCGCGCGGCGCAAGGGCACGCGGGTGCGCAAGAGCGCGCCGGCACGCGCCAGCCACGAGGACAAGACACCGGCCTGAGCCGGCGCGCGGGGGCCGCGCGCGGTAGAATCCGCGTTTGTTCCGGAACCCACGCGCCATGAACGACGACCAGCTGCTGCGCTATTCCCGCCACATCCTGCTGCCCGAGATCGATGTCGAGGGTCAGGAGGCCATCTCGGCGGCGCGCGCGCTCGTGATCGGCGCGGGTGGTCTGGGCTCGCCCGCCGCGATGTATCTGGCCGCCGCCGGCGTCGGGGAGATCGTGCTCTGCGACGGCGACACCGTGGATCTCACCAATCTCCAGCGCCAGCTTCTGCACAGCGAGGCCAGCGTGGGGCGCAACAAGGCCGTGTCGGGCCGCGAGACGCTCGCGCGCGTGAATCCGCTCACGCGCGTGGTGGCGCATGAGACGCGCCTGGAGGCCGACAGCCTGCCGGCCCTGGTGGCCGCCGCCGACGTGGTGCTCGACTGCACCGACAACTTCGCGACCCGGCATGCGATCAATCGCGCCTGCGTGGCGGAGCAGCGCGCGCTGGTGTCCGGCGCCGCGATCCGCTTCGACGGCCAGCTGTCGGTCTTCGATCTGCGCGCGCCCGGCAACCCCTGCTATCACTGCCTGTTTCCCGAAGGCGAGGACGTGGCCGAAATGCGCTGTGCGGTCACCGGCATTTTCTCGCCGCTCACGGGCATCATCGGCGCCATGCAGGCGGCCGAGGCGCTCAAGCTGGTGGCCGGATGCGGCGAACCGGTGGTCGGCCGCCTGCTGCTGCTCGAAGGCTTGTCGATGCGCTGGCGCGAGGTGCGTTACGGGCGCGATCCCGCGTGCGCCGTGTGCGCGGACCACTGACGCCGGTCAGGCCGGCGTGGTCAGAAAGCGGGCCTGCAGCCGCAGATCGTCGCCGACGCGCTCCACGCTCTCGAGCGCCAGCCGGGGGCGTTCGCCCAGCGTGGTCAGCGCGGGCCAGTCGAACAGGCCGCGCGCATCCGACCCCAGCAGGCTGGGCGCGAGATAGAGCAGCAGGGCGTCGGCCAGGCCCGCGCGGATCAGCGCGCCATTGAGCGTGGCGCCGGCTTCGGTCATGACTTCGTTGAGGCCGCGCGCGCCCAGGGCCTGGAGCAGCGCGGGAAGGTCCACGCCGCCTGCCGCGCCGGGCAGCGCCAGGACATCCACGCCGTGTGCGAGATAGGGCGCATGCCGTGCCGTATCGCTCACGCAGGTGGCGATGAGGGCGTGCCCGCCCGCGAGCACCCCGGCTTGCACGGGCGTGCGCAGATGGCTGTCGACGATCACGCGCAGCGGCTGGCGCGGCGTATCGACGCCCCGCACCGTGAGGCGGGGGCGGTCGGCCAGCACGGTGCCCACGCCGGTCAGGATGGCGCAGCTGCGCGCGCGCCAGAGGTGCGCGTCGGCACGGGCGGTGGCCGAGGTGATCCACTGGCTTTCGCCGCTGGCGAGCGCCGTGCGCCCGTCGAGCGAGGCGGCGGCCTTGATGCGCAGCCACGGGCGCGCGCGCGTCATGCGCGAGATGAAGCCTTCGTTGAGGCTGCGCGCGGCGTCCGCGCAGAGCCCGCTGCGGGTGGCGATGCCGGCGTCCTCCAGCATGGCCAGGCCGCGCCCGGCCACGAGCGGATTGGGGTCTTGCATGGCGCAGATCACGCGCGCCACGCCGGCCTCGATGAGGGCGAGCGCGCAGGGCGGCGTGCGACCGTAGTGCGAGCACGGTTCGAGCGTGACGTAGGCCGTGGCGCCGCGCGCGCGTTCGCCGGCTGCCCGCAGGGCGTGAACCTCGGCGTGCGCTTCTCCGGCGCGTGCGTGCCAGCCCTCGCCGACGATCTCTCCCTCGCGCACCAGTACGCAGCCCACGCGCGGGTTGGGCGTGGTCGTGAACAACCCTCGCGCGGCGAGCGCCAGCGCGTGCTCCATGAACGCCACGTCGGCGGGCGAGAATTGACTCACGCGCGACTCACGCGGGCTTTCTCGAGCGGCGCGCGGGCGTGCTGACTTCGCGGATCGCTTCGGAGAAGGCTTCGGCGTCCTCGAAGTTGCGATAGACGGACGCGAAGCGGATGTAGGCGATCTTGTCGAGTCGCCGCAGTTCGCGCATCACGAGTTCGCCGAGTTCCTCGCTCGGGATCTCGCGTTCGCCCAGCGAGAGCAGGTGCCCCTCGATGCGGTCGAGCGAGGCTTCCACGCTTTCGGCCGTGACGGGGCGCTTGCGCAGCGCGAGCTTCATGCTGCCCAGGAGCTTGTCGCGTTCGTATTCGGTGCGGCTGCCGTTTTTCTTGACGACCTGCGGCATCTTGAGTTCGATGCGTTCGTAGGTCGTGAAGCGCTTGTCGCACTCGGTGCAGCGACGGCGACGGCGGATGAGGTCGCCCTCGTCGTTCTCACGCGTGTCGGTGACCTGGGTGGAAGGGGTGCCGCAGAAGGGGCACTTCATGGCGCACGCTCCGCTTGCGAAGGGAGAAACGGTGGAAGGGGCAGGGGCGGGAAAAGGGCCGCGGGCCTCCGCGAGGGGCGGCCGGACCCTTTTCCGTGGGGCACGATCAGGCGCCGTAGACCGGGAACTTCGCGCACAGCGCGGCGACTTCCTTGCGCACGCGTTCGAGCACGGCTTCGTCGTTCGGCGCGTCGAGCACGTCGGCCACGAGGTGGGCCACGCGTTCGGCTTCGATCTCGGTGAAGCCGCGCGTGCTCATGGCCGGGCTGCCGATGCGGATGCCGCTGGTGACGAAGGGCTT
>JAVHXQ010000001.1 GCA_031119555.1 Candidatus Dactylopiibacterium sp. | reverse complement strand
GCCCTGCGCCGGCTTGCCGCGGCCGACGCGCTGACCTCGCTCGCCGGCCACCGGCGCCAGGCGAGCTGGACCGTGAGCGGGCTGCACCCCAGCGCCACGCCCGCGCAGGGCGATCTCTTCGAGGCTGCCCCGGCGCCCGAGGCGGCCCTGCGCTTCGCGCCGCCGACGCTGGGCGAAAGCCTCGTCGCCGACTACGCCAGCCTGGGCCACAGCCTGCGCGCGCATCCGCTCGCGCTGCTGCGCGAACGGCTGGCGCAGCGCCGCTTCGTGCCGCTCGAACGCGCACTGGGCGCGGGCGATCGCGCGCTGCTGCGCGTGGCCGGCATCGTGACCTGCCGCCAGAAGCCGGGAACGGCCAAGAGCGTGTTCGTGACGCTGGAAGACGAGACCGGCGTGCTCAACGTGATGGTCTGGCCCAAGGTGGCCGAACGGCAGCGGCGCGAGCTGCTGGGCGCGCGCCTGCTTGGCGTGTACGGCCAGGTGCAGGCCGATGCGGCCAGCGGCGTGGTGCAGTTCATCGCCCAGCAGCTCGTCGATCTCACCTCCTGGCTGGGGCAGCTCGAAACCACCAGCCGGGATTTCCACTGAGCCGCGCGCGGGGCCGCGGTGCTTCCGCCGGCGCGGGTGTGGCGGCGTCTGCATTTGCAATGTGTCAAAAGCTGTCCGGCGCGTTCATGACAACATGCCGGAGCTTTGCCGCCCGGCCTGTTCCTGCCTGCCTGTCTGGCGCTGCGGACAATCGTGCCTGTTCTTGATCGTTCGGGGCTATTGCGGGAGAATTCCGGGTTCGCTGAACGCTACGCCGCGCTGTCTCGCGGCGTTCTTCCATTTCTCAGGAGAGTTGCAATGGCTGCTAAAGACCGTATGGCCGTACTGGCTGCGATGATGGACCAGTCGATCATCCCCGTGTTCTACGATCCGGATGTCGAAGTCTGCAAGAACGTGATCCAGGCCTGTGCCAACGGCGGTGCCAAGTGCATCGAATTCACCAACCGCGGCGATTTCGCCTCGCACGTGTTCTACGAAGTGACCCGTCACTTCGCCAAGGCCGATCCGTCCGTGATCATGGGCGTGGGCTCCATCGTCGAAGCCCCGACCGCCGGCATCTACATCGCCAACGGCGCCAAGTTCATCGTCGGCCCGCTGCTCAACGCCGAAGTGGCCAAGGTGTGTAACCGCCGTGGCGTTCCCTACAGCCCCGGTTGCGGTTCCGCCACCGAGATCGGCGACGCCCAGGAACTGGGTTGCGAGATCGTCAAGGTCTTCCCGGGTTCGTCCGTGGGTGGCCCCGAGTTCGTCAAGGGCGTGATGGGCCCGATGCCCTGGACGCGCATCATGCCCACGGGCGGTGTCGAGCCCGACGAAGCCTCGCTGCGCAAGTGGTTCGGCGCCGGCATCGTCGCCTGCGGCATCGGCTCCAACCTGATCACCAAGGAACTCCTGAAGGCCAAGGATTACGCCGGCATCGAGAAGAAGGTCGCCGAGACCATCGCCCTGGTCAAGAAGATCAAGGCCGAGCTGGCTGCCAAGTAAGCACGCCTGAATTTCCGCGGGCCGCCCGATGCAAGTCGTGCGGCCCGCGGCACACCTGTTGCATCCGGAATCCACACAAGCGAGGAAATCAAGAAAATGGCTGAACTGAAGATCAAGTCCGCCGCCGAAACCAAGTGGGACTGCGTGTCCTTCGGCGAAGTGATGCTGCGTTTCGACCCGGGCTTCGGCCGCGTTCGCAATACCCGCACTTTCCAGGTCTGGGAAGGCGGCGGTGAATACAACGTCGCGCGTGCCATGCGCAAGTGCTGGGGCAAGCGCGCCGCCGTCGTCACGGCGCTGCCGAAGAATGACCTCGGCTGGCTCGTGGAAGACTTCATCATGCAGGGCGGCGTGGACATGTCCCACGTCATCTGGCGCGATTTCGACGGCCTGGGCCGCAACACCCGCGTCGGCCTGAACTTCACGGAAAAGGGCTTTGGCCCCCGTCCCGCGCTGGGCTGCTCCGACCGTGGCCACTCGGCCGCCTCGCAGATCCGCCCCGGTGAAGTGAACTGGGAAAAGCTGTTCGGCGAAGAAGGCGTGCGCTGGTTCCAGACCGGCGGCATCTTCGCCGCGCTGGCCTCCAACACCGCCGAAGCCGTGCTGGAAGCCGTCGAAGTGGCGCAGAAGTACGGCACCGTGGTGGCCTATGACCTGAACTTCCGCGCTTCGCTGTGGAAGAGCCAGGGCGGCAAGGAAGGCGCGCAGAAGATCAACCGCGAAATCGCCAAGTACTGCGACGTGATGATCGGCAACGAAGAAGACTTCACGGCCTGCCTGGGCTTCGAAGTGGAAGGCGCCGACGAGCACCTGACCAACATCGAGACCGAAGGCTTCAAGAAGATGATCGAGACGGCCGTCAAGGCCTTCCCGAACTTCAAGGTCGCCGCCACCACGCTGCGCAACGCCAAGACGGCCTCCGTGAACGACTGGTCCGCGCTGGTCTGGTACGACGGCAAGATCTACGAATCGATGAAGCGCGACAACCTCGAGATCTATGACCGCGTCGGCGGCGGCGACGGTTTCGCTTCCGGTCTCGCCTACGGCTTCCTCGAAGGCAAGGGCCCGCAACTGGCCGTCGAGTACGGCGCAGCCCACGGCGCGCTGGCCATGTCGACCCCGGGCGACACCTCCATGGTGCGCGTGGAAGAAGTCGAAGCCGCGATGAAGGGCAAGGGCGCTCGCGTCATCCGCTGAGCACCGCTGCTCCGGCAACCGGGCCTGCGCCCGGTGCCCCGGCAAGAAAAACCCGCTGATCCGTCAGCGGGTTTTTTGTTTTCAGCGCAGGTCCGGGCGGCCGGTGGGGACGGCCGCCAGGGGTGGCGCGACGGACGCTGGCCCGGCTGGCCCGCAAGCCGGGGCCGCTGGCGACGGGATGCGGCGCGGAACGCGCTCGTGATCGAGCAGGCGCTCGATGCGCGCGAAGATCTCCAGGCGCGAGAACGGCTTCTTCATGAAATCGTCGGCGCCGATGCGTGCCCCGAAGAACTGTTCGGTGGCGTGCTCGTTGCCGCTGATCATGATGACGGGCACGTCGTGCAGCTCGGGGTCGCGCCGCAGCTGGCGCAGGGCCGCGAAACCGTTCATGCCGGGCAGCACGATGTCGAGGAAGATCAGCGAGGGGCGCGTTTCGTGCGCGATGGCCAGCCCCTGCTCGGCATCGGTGGCGCCGTCGACGACGTAGCCCGCGCTGCGCAGGGTCTTGCGGAAGCTCGCGAGCACGGTCGGAGAGTCGTCGATCACGAGCACGCGCGTGCCTTCGGGCGCGTTGACGCGCGGGCGTGTGCGCCGTTCGATCGGCAGGGCTCCCGGCGCGTCGGTGGCGGGGTCGGCGGCCTCGGGCTCGGCCGGCGTCTTGGCAAGAAGGGTGCGGAGCGTGTCGAGGAGGCCCATTGAAGCGGTTTCCGGTGGCGAAGGCCCTTGCGAGGGCGGCGGCCCGGGCCTGGCGGCGTGATGCCCCGCGGGCCGGCTGCGGCCGGGGCGGCAAGGCCACGCTGCCTTGTGTGGCCGGATTATCGGCCGATTCCCCCATGCCGCCTGCCGTTCGCCCCCGAAAGGGCAGGACCATGCCAGGGGAATTGCTGCGCTGCCATAAGCTCTGTGATGCACGCGCGCGGCATGCGAGAATCCAGCCCGGAATTGCCCCTGATGGAGTCACGATGAAGCTTTTTCCCCTGCTTGCCACCCTGGCCTGTGTCGCCGCGGCGCCGTCCGCCTTCGCGCAGAGCACGCCCGATGCCCAGCGCTGTCTGCTGGAGCAACTCGACAAGGCCGCCGAAGGCATGACCGTGGCGCAGTTGCGCACGCTCTGCGCGATCCCGGCGCCCGCCGCCCAGCAGGCCGCGGCCGACGCCGGCCTGGAGGCCGACAAGCCCGCCGTCGTGACGCGCCGCCTGCAGGAAGAGGCCGCGGAATACGGCAAGCGCTACTCCATCACGGCGCACCGCCTCAACTACATCCTGCCGATCACCTACGATCAGCGCCGCCCCAGCAGCGAACCTTTCGCCAACGATCTCGAGGAAGACGCGCGCGCGCAGAAGATCGAGATGAAGTACCAGTTCTCGTTCAAGGTGCCGCTGCTGCTCAATGCCTTCGATTCGGGCGGCAGCATCTTCGGGGGCTACACGCAGCGTTCGTTCTGGCAGATGTACAACAACAAGGCGTCCAAGCCTTTCCGCGAAACCAACTACGAGCCCGAAGTCTGGTACCAGTACCCCATCAACATGCCGGTGCTGGGGTGGAATCTCGTGAGCGCGTCGATCGGCGTGAACCACCAGTCGAACGGCCGCGCCAAGGAATACTCGCGCAGCTGGAACCGCATCATGGGCGGGCTCGTGTTCGAGCGCGGCGAATACGCCATCCAGCTGCGGCCGTGGTGGCGCCTGCGCGAGAACTCGAACGACGACGACAACGGCGACATCCAGCACTACCTCGGCTATTTCGATTTCGCGCTGGGCCGCAAATTCGGCTCGCACAGCTTCGATCTCATGATCCGCAACAACCTCAAGCGTCGCGACAACCGGGGCGCGTTCCAGGTGGGGTGGAGCTTTCCGCTGCCCATCAACGACCGCCTGCGGGGCTACGTGCAGTACTTCGGCGGCTACGGCGAGAGCCTCATCGACTACAACGTGCGCCAGAACACGCTGGGCGTGGGCCTGATGCTGGCCGACTGGTAAGCGCGCGCCGCGCTCACCGCGCGCCTTCGGCGGGTGGCGGTGGCGTTTCGGCGCGGTCGATCTGCACGCGCAGGAATTCGCGCGCATCCCTGAGCATCGAGGGCGTGATCGTGTGGCCCGCGTCGTATTCGCGGATGCCCTGGGGCACGCCCAGCTCCGCGAAGAGCCGGCACGCCGCCACCGATTCCCCCACCGGCACGACATCGTCATGGGTGCCGTGCTGGATCAGCAAGGTCAGATGGCGCAGCGCCTCGGCCGGCATCGCGTAGGGTGCGCAGGCCGGCAACAGGCGCCCGGCGATGCTGATCACGCTGCGCAGGCGCCCGGGGGCGGTCAGCGCCAGCGCGAGCGCCATCGCCGCGCCCTGGCTGAAGCCCAGCACATGCACCTGGCGCGGGTCCGCGCCGGTGGCCATGACGCAATCCTTGAGCGCCTGCACCAGCCAGGTCCGGCTCGCTTCCACCTCCGCCTCGTCGAAAACCGACCCGTCGGCGGTATCGCGGCGTTCATACCAGCGGTAGTAGCCCGGCGCCATTTCGTGCGGCGCGCGCAGGCTCACGATCAACAGACGGGGATCGAAATGCGAGGCGAGGCCGAAGAGATCCTCTTCGTTCGCGCCCTTGCCGTGCAGCAGCACGAGCAGCGGAGGGCGGAAGGCGGAGGGGTCGCGCGGACGGCGCAGGCGATGGGCGAAATGCAAGGTGGTCTTCCTAGCGGAGCGGGGATGCCCCCGACTCTAGCGGAGCGCGGCGCGAACCGATACGGGCGCGGGCGTGGCGGAGCCGCCGCTCACGGTGCCGGCGCCACGGCGGGGCCGTCCAGCCGGAAGCGCGGATTGGCCCAGTTCGCGTGGTCGCCGCGGTTGCTGCCGAGCGCATCCACGCTGAGCTGCACGATGCGCGCGCCCTGCAGCCCGATGCAGGTCTGCGCGGCGTCCTGGCGGGCCGTCATGCGTTCGCTGCGCCAGCGCGGATTGCCGTCGGCGGCGATGCTGAACTGCGCCTCGCCCTGCGCGCCGCTCGTGTTCAGCCCGACCTGCACGCAGAATTCCCGCGCGCCGGCGGGCACCGGCACGCTGATGCGGCCGTTGGCATGGGTGCCGAACCCCCGCGCGAAGCGCTGGCCGTTGATGTTCAGTTCGCCGCCGTTGACGGCGCGGTCGATCTGCAGGGCGCCCCATTCCTGCGTGGAGCCGACGCCTGCCAGACGCGTGGCGCCGACCCAGCCGTCGGCGTCGGGCAGGATGGCACGCACCAGGAGGGCGATGGGAAGCAGCCAGACCAGCAGCGCGGTTGCCGCCCACACTGCCGTGGGCAGGCGCCGGACGGCGCGGCCGGGGGCGAACCGGCCGGGCAGGCAGGCCCACAGCATGAAGAGCAGCGTCGCCGCGCCCAGGCCATGCAGCAGCAGCCCGCCCGAGGGGCGCAGGACGACCAGCATGTTGAGCGCGCTGAACACGGTGAGCGCGAGCGCGTGGGGCCTGAGCGTTGCATGCCGCGCGGCCCCGGCCAGCGCGATGACGGCGGCGGGCACCAGATAGCGCTCGTGCATGCCGGGCAACAGCACGAAGAAGCCGGTTGCCGACAGCAGGGCGTTGCGCCACAGCCGGTCGCTTGCGCGGTGGCGCAGGCTGTCCGCGAGCAGCCAGGCACACCACAGCGCGAAGGCGGCGATCCCCAGCCATTTCGGCGTGAAGGCCCGCATCCAGCCCGCCGCCTGCAACCCGGGCTCGGGCAGGAAGAGGCTGTCCGGACGGAAATTCAGGTCCAGCGCGTACCACAGGTTGCCGCCGTTCATGGTGGCCAGCGGGTAAAGGCTGGACGCCTGCAGATACGCCTGCCGGATCATGGCCGGCAGGCTGTCGGCCAGCACATACGGCAGCAGCAGCAAGCCCGCCACGAGCGCGGCTGGCAGTAGCCCGAGCCACAGACGGGGGGCGCGGCGGCGCTGCCAGATCAGCGCCAGCAGCACGGGCGCGGCGCAGATGGTCTGGAATTTGGTCAGCAGCGCCAGCGCCAGCAGGGGGAAGACCAGCAGCAGATAACGCCCCTCGATCAGCGCGCCCAGCGCCAGCACCAGGAACAGGCAGAAGAGGGCGTCCACCTGTCCCCACATCGGCCCATCGACGAGCAGCACCGGGTTCAGCGCCACGAAGGCCAGCATCCACAGCCCGCCGCGCGCGTCGGCATCCCCCCGGCGCAGTTGCCGCGCGGCGAACGCGAGCAGGCCCGCATGGGCGAGCAGCACGGGGGTGTTGATCAGCATGCGCAGGAGTTCGCCCTGCGCCGGCACCAGGTTCCAGAACGTGTAGAACCTGGCCAGCAGCCACAGCCAGAGCATGTAGAAGGGCGGGTAGTTGGCCTGCAGCGCGTGAAACCCCCGCGTTTGCAGCTGGCCGATCCAGTTCGCCCAGAACTCCATGTCGCCCGCGTGGCCCGGCCCGGTCGCCAGCAACACGTTGAGCGCCACCACGACGAAGCACCAGGGCGCGAGCGCGCGGGGCGCGCCGCCGGGCGGCAGCTGCGGCGGGATACCGGCCGGGGTCATGCCGTGGCCGGGCTCAGCGGTCATCGCCGAGCGTGAAGCCTTCCACGCGGTCGACGTGGAAGCGCGGGCGCCCCTTGGTTTCGAGGTAGATCTTGGCCACGTATTCGCCGATCACGCCCAGGCTCAGCAACTGCACGCCGCCGAGGAAATACATCGGCACCACGGTCGAGGCCCAGCCCAGCTCGGCGTCGTGGATGATGAGCTTGACCGTGAGGGCCCACAGGGCCAGCCCCAGGCTGGCCAGGGAGACCAGCAGGCCCAGGGTGGTGATGAGGCGCAGCGGTGCCGTCGAAAACGACGTGATGCCCTGCCACGCGAACGAGAGCATCTTGCGCAGCGGGTACTTCGATTCGCCCGCGAAGCGCTCGGCCCGGTCGTACTCGACGATGGAGCCCGGGTAGCCCAGCAGGCGCACGAGGCCGCGCAGGAAGAGATTCACCTCGCGATAGTCCGCCAGGGATTCCAGCGCGCGGCGCGAGAGCAGGCGGTAGTCGGCGTGATTGAAGACGAGATCGACCTTCATCGCGGCCATGAGCCGGTAATACCCCTCGGCCGTGAAGCGCTTGAAGAAGGTGTCGGTGTCGCGACGCTTGCGCACGCCGTACACCACGTCGTCGCCCGCCACGAAATTGCGCACCATCTGCGGAATCACCTCGAGGTCGTCCTGCAGGTCGGCATCCACGCTGATCAGCGCGTCGCCGGGCGCCGTCAGAAGGCCGCACAGCAGCGCGTTCTGATGCCCGCGGTTGCGCGACAGGCGGATGCCACGCACCTCGGGGTGCGCCGCGGCGTGCGCCTGGATCAGCGCCCAGGTGCGGTCGCGGCTGCCGTCATCCACGTAGTAGATCGCGCTGCCTTCGCCGATCAGGCCCTCCGCGCGCATGCGCGCCAGCAGCGCCACCAGGCGCGCGGTCGTCTCCGGGAGGACTTCCTCTTCGTTGTAACAGGGAATGACGAGGCCGATGGCGGGAGCGGTCATGATGGGCGTTTGAAGGACCAGAGAGCGTTGACGAGGTAGTTCCAGAGCAGCACCCCGGCCGTCGCGCACAGCTGCGCCGCCGGCACCGGCAGGCCGAGGCGGATGAGGCCCAGCAGCAGGATCTGGTTGATGCCCAGGCCGGCGAGCGCGGTGAGCAGGAAGCGCGGCAGGCTGCGGCGATGATCGTGGCCGCCGCCGAAGGTGAAGCGCGCGTTGGCGGCGTAGTTGTAAAACGTGCTCAGGGTGTAGCCGATGGCCGAGGCGGCGCCGGCGCCCGCCATGCCCGTGGCCAGCAGCGCGGCCATGAGGGCGTAGTGCAGCGCGGTGGCCGAACCGCCGACGAGCAGGAAGCGCAGGAAGGTCTGGCCGCCGATCGGGGCGGCACGGGAGGATGGCGGCGGCATGGCGGCGCGGCGTGACTGCGGTGGAGCGCCCGGCACGGGCAAGGGCCTCACTATAGGACCTGCGCGCGTCTCGCGGCAGGGCCCGCCGCGCCACGCCCCGGCGCGCGCGTCGCGCCTGTTGTAGCCACGCCGAAGGCGCTCAGCGCGGGGGGCGGCGTGGCGGTTTGCGCGCGGGCGCGGGGCCGGACCGCGTGGGGCCGCGCGCGGGCGAGGGCGCGCGCGCGGGGCCCTTGCTCCAGGGCACCAGATGCTGCGGGCCGTTGCCGATGAGGTCGCGGCGCCCGATGTGGGTCAGGAACTCGCGCAGCAGTTCGAAGTTCTCGGGATCGTGATAGCGCAGCAGCGCCTTGTGCAGGCGGCGCTGGCGCGCGAGCCGGGGGGTTTCGACGTCTTCCGAGTCCGCTTCCACGCGGCGCAGGGGATTCTTGCGCGAGTGGTACATCGCGGTGGCCATCGCGAGCGGCGTGGGCGTGAAGGTCTGCACCTGATCGGGCCGGAAGTCGTTCTGCTTGAGCCACAGCGCGAGCGCGAGCATGTCCTCGTCGGTGGTGCCGGGGTGGGCCGCGATGAAATAGGGCACCAGGTGCTGCACCTTGCCGGCCTCGCGGGAGTAGCGCTCGAACATCTTGCGGAACGCTTCGAAGGTGCCGATGCCGGGCTTCATCATTTTCGACAGCGGACCTTCCTCGGTGTGCTCGGGCGCGATCTTGAGCAGCCCCGAGACGTGGTGCGTGACGAGTTCCTTCACGTACTCGGGCGAGCGCACCGCGAGGTCGTAGCGCAGGCCCGAGCCTATCGTGATGCGCTTGATGCCGGGCAGGGCGCGTGCCTTGCGGTAGAGGCCGATCAGCGAATCGTGGCGGGTGTCGAGATTCTCGCAGATGCCCGGATAGACGCAGGACAGCCGCCGGCACGAGGTTTCGATCTTCTTGTCGCGGCAGGCCATGCGGTACATGTTGGCCGTGGGGCCGCCGAGATCGGAGATGTGGCCCTTGAAGCCGGGCATGCGGTCGCGGATCTCCTCGATCTCCTTGAGGATGGATTCGTGCGAGCGGCTCTGGATGATGCGGCCTTCGTGCTCGGTGATGGAGCAGAAGGTGCAGCCGCCGAAGCAGCCGCGCATGATGTTGACCGAGAAGCGGATCATGTCCCACGCCGGGATGCGCGCCTCGCCATAGGACGGGTGCGGCGCGCGCGCGTAGGGGCGGTCGAAGACGTGGTCCATCTCCCCGGTTTCGAGCGGGATCGGCGGCGGATTGAGCCACACGTCGCGCTCGCCGTGCGCCTGGCGCAGCGCCCGCGCGTTGCCGGGGTTGGATTCGAGATGGAAGACGCGCGAGTTGTGGGCGTAGAGCACGCGGTCCTCGGCCACGGCCTCGAAGGACTGCAGGCGGATCACGGTCTTCGCGCGCGCGGCGCGCCGCGCGGCCACGCGGGCCGCGGCCGGCACGATCTGCACGGGCGCGGAGCCGTCGGCGTTGGGCGCGGTGGCGGTGGCCTGCGGTGTGGCCGCGTAGGGGTCCGGGTGCGGATCGATGCGGCCGGGGCGGTCGAGCGCGAGCGAGTCGAGTTCCTGCCAGCCGTCGTCGGGCAGCCAGTCGCGCCGCACCATGAAAGCCGTGCCGCGCAGGTCGCGGATGGCGGCGATGGGCTCGCCGGCCGCGAGGCGGTGCGAGAGCGCCACGAGGGCGCGCTCGGCATTGCCGAAGATCAGCAGGTCGGCCTTGGAATCCGGCAACACGGAGCGGCGCACCTTGTCGCTCCAGTAATCGTAATGGGCGATGCGGCGCAGGCTCGCTTCGATGCTGCCGATGACGACGGGCACGCCCGCGAAGGCTTCGCGCGCGCGCTGGGCATACACCGTGACGGCGCGGTCGGGGCGCTTGCCGGCGGCGGCGTCGGGCGTGTAGGCGTCGTCCGAGCGGGGTTTGCGATCCGCCGTGTAGCGGTTGATCAGCGAATCCATGTTGCCGGCGGTGACGCCGAAGTACAGATTGGGGCGCCCCAGCGCGCGGAACGGCTCGGCGCTGTGCCAGTCGGGCTGGCTGATGATGCCCACGCGAAAGCCCTGAGCCTCGAGCAGGCGGCCGATGATCGCCATGCCGAAGCTCGGGTGATCGATGTAGGCATCCCCCGTGACGAGGATGATGTCGCAGCTGTCCCAGCCGAGCGTGTCCATCTCGCGCCGCGTCATCGGCAGGAAGGGCGCGGGGGCAAGCTCGGGGCGGTGGCGGGGCCAGGAGAGGAGGGGGCGGACGTCGTTTTGCATCAGGGCGCCGATTCTACCGGGTTATCCCGTTCCGGAACCCCTCCTGGCGGCAGGGAAAACAAGGCGTGCGGATGCTTCAGCGCGCGCCGACCCTGAAGCCGTCCACCGTCCTGAGCAGCGACGCCGAGGCGGTGTTCAGCGCGCCCGCCGTGTCGGCGGTCTGGCGCACTTCCGAGAACAGCTGCTCGGCCATGCGCGCGATGGTCTCCACGTTCTGCGCCACGCTCTCGTTGGTGCTGGAGTGCTCGCGCAGCGCGCTGCCGATCTCGGCCACCGAGGCCAGCGTGCGTTCGGCATTGCTGCTGACGTCCTGCATGCGCGCGCCCGCCGCTTCGCCCAGTTCCCGGCCCTGGCGCACGCACGCCACGCCGCGCTCCACGCCCGTGATGGCGGCCTGGGTGTCCCGCCGGATCGCCTCCACGGTGCGCACGATGCCCGAGGAGGCCAGCGTGGTGCGTTCGGCGAGCTTGCGCACTTCGTCGGCGACCACCGCGAAACCGCGCCCCTGTTCGCCCGCGCGCGCCGCCTCGATGGCGGCATTGAGGGCGAGCAGGTTGGTCTGGTCGGCGATCTCGCGGATCTCCGAGATCATCGCCACGATTTCCTCCGAGCGCTGGCCCAGCGACCGGATCGCGGTGGCGGCGGCATCCACCACGCTGCCGATGTTGCCGATCTCCTCGAGCACCTGATTCACCATCGACGTGCTCTCGCTGGCCTGCTCGCGCGCCGAGCACGAGGCCTGCTCGGTGGTGGAGGCGTGGTGGCTGATCTCGCCCAGGCTGACCGACATTTCTTCCACGGCCGCCGCCATGGAGGCCGCCGAGCTGCTTTGCAGTTCGGCGTCCTGGCTCACGCGCGAGGCGCTGGAAGTCAGGCTGGCGGCTGTTTCCTGCAGGCGGTGCGCCTCGTGCTGGACGCTGTGCAGCGCGCTTTCCATGCGTTCGCACATGAGATTGAAGTCGGTCGCCACGCGGCCCAGCTCGTCGCGGCTGGCGAGCGTGATGCGGTGCGTGAAATCGCCTTCGCTGAGCGCGCGCGTGCCTTGGTTCAGGGCCCGCAGCGCGGTGTCCAGATTGGCGCGCAGCGCATGCAGCCCGCCCAGGAGCAGCAGCATGCCCAGCCCGCTCAGCGCCGAAACCAGCAGCAGGGTGGTCCACGCCGACGCCGCGCGCGCCCCCAGCGAGGCATGCAGTACCGGCAGGTGGTGGCCCCGGCCTTCGTCTACGACCAGGGAGATCGTGTCGGTGAGCGTCTTCCACCATTGCGCGGGTTCGATGCCGAAGCGGCCCGACAGCACTTCCTGGCTCGCCAGCGTGCGCGCCTGCTGGGTCGCGGCGTCCATGGCCTGCGCGAAGCGGTCGAAACGCGCCTGCTCTTCCGGCTTGCCGCGCGCGGCGAATTCCAGTGAGCTGCGCATCTGCGACCAGGTGAGGCCCAGCTCGCCCGACAGCGCCGCGAGGGCTTCCTTCTGCGGCTCCGAGATCGTCCTGGCGGCGAGGATGCCGTTCGCCGCACCGCGCAGCCGGCCCAGGCGCTCGGTCACTTCGGGCATCTGCGTGGTCAGGGCGGTGATCGTGTTGAGGTGGCGCGGATCGGCATCGAAAGCCAGGCCCGAGCCCTGGTTGAGTTCGCGGATGAACTGCAGCAGCGCATTCACGAGGGCGGTGTGGCGCGCGAAGTTCTCGGCGGCGGGCAGGCCCCCGCCTCCCGTGCGCAATGCCTCCCAGTCGCGCACGATGGCCGCCGCGCGCGCTTCCAGCCCCCAATCGGCGGGGGCTTGCGCCACGGCCGTGGAAAAGGCGCTGGCGGCGCGCACGGTCTCGGCGCTCTTGGCGGCCAGCGCGTCGCGCATTGCGGCGTTGCCGCCCAGCGCGCCGGCGCTGATCCCCCGGTGCTGCTGCATGAGCAGCAACAGGTCCAGCGTGGGATCGAACACCCGCAGGCCGGCCTGCTCACTCTGCAGGGCGTGCCAGTAACGGTATTCGCCGCGCGTGGCGAGCGCCACGAGCGAAGCGGTGACGATCAGGGCCAGGAGGCCGATCAGAGAGAACTTGCGGGTCCAGTTCGCGTTCTGCAACAGCCGCTGCAGCGGGTTGTACATGGTGGTCTCCAGGCGATGGTCCGGGGCTCCCGGAGGCTTACGTCCCGCCGCGCCAGAACTGAATACGGCAAATGGTCTGTATGACGGGTTCGTGACAGCCGCACGGGTGATCAGCAATTTCCATCAAGACGCCGGGCGCGCGCCTTGCGCATGATGCGGATCCGGATCGAGAACAACACAAGGAGACCCTCATGCAGTTCCCGACGAAAAAACGTGGCCTCGCCTGCGCGCTGGGCGCCGCGGCGCTGCTCGCGGCAAGCGCCTGCAGCACGACCGGCCCGGCCCTGAGCGGCACCGTGCTGCGCGGCGTGGTGTCGACCGGCACGCCGATGGCGGGCGCGACGGTCAGCGTGTTCGACGCGCGCGGCGAAAAACGCGGTGCGGTCACCGACGCCCATGGCGTCTATGCGCTCAAGGTCGACGGCATGCAGGCGCCGCTCATGATGCTGGCCGTGGAAGCCGGCAACGCCAATTGCAGCGACAGCGCGAAACCCTGGGCGAAGTGTTTCGGCGCGCTCTTGCCCGAGCTGCGTACCGACGCCGTGAACGTCGGCAACATCAACGCGCTGTCCGACCGGGCCGTGAGTTCGGTGGCGAGCGCGCTCAAGTTCAAGGGGCCGCAGGCGCTGCTCGACAAAGGCAGCACCGCTGGCATCGCGCCCGAGCTGATCCGCGACAAGACCGCCGGCGGGCGCGCGGCCGTGCTGCAGGCGCTCAAGGATGCCGGCGTGGCCGACGCCGAGCGTTTCGACCCGGTCAGCACCCCCATGGCCGCCGACGGGCGCGGCGTGGATGCCGTGCTGGGCGTGCTGGTGCATAGCCGTGGCTATGACAACGACACCGGCGTGCCGGGCGGCACGGCCATTCTCGACGCCGACTACCGCTACGTCGGCAACGAGGAACCGCTCGATTTCGCGAGCGCGCGCGCCGCGCTCGCCAAGGCGAAGGACGCCACCTGGACGCGCGCGCTCATCGTGGGCGACTCCACCGCGAGCACCTATGAGAAATTCCGCCTACCGCGCATGGGCTGGGGGCAGGTTTTCGAGGATCTCTTCAAGCCCGAGGCCCGCGTCAAGGTGCTCAACAACGCCAAATCGGGGCGCAGCTCGCGCAATTTCTACAACCAGGGGTATTTCGCCCAGATGGAGCAGTACCTGCGCCCGGGCGACTACGTGATCATCCATCACGGCCACAACGACCAGAACTGCGATGCGAAGAAGCCCAAGCGCGGCGCGGCCGACGTGGCGAACCTGTGCACCTATCCCAACGACGCGCAGGGCCGCAAGCAGTTTCCCGCCGGGCAGCCGCAGATGTCCTTCCAGAACTCGCTCGAGGTGTATGTCCAGGCCGCGCGCGCCAAGGGCGCCATTCCCATCATCATGACGCCCACCACGCGCGTCTGGAACGCGGACCGCAAACCGGGCCTGCCCGTGGTGCCCAACCATTTCACGCAGACCGGGCAGGGCAGCGGCGGCTACGCCTTCGTGGGCGACTACAGCCAGACCGTGCGCGACACGGCGCGCGCGCAGCGCGTTCCGCTGATCGACATCGAAGCCAGGACCATCGCCTTCGCCAACGCCCACGCCGCCGACTGGCAGTCGTACTGGCTGGCGGTAGACCCCGCGAAGTTCCCGTACTACGCCAAGCAGGACAGCGGCACGCTCGCCAGGCCCGACACCACGCACTTCCAGGAAGCCGGCGCGCGCGCCGTGGCGGCGATGGTGGCGGACGGCATCCGCGAGACGCCGGAACTCAGGGCGCTTGCCGCCAAGCTGCGCTGATCGCGCTTCGCACCGCCCCCGGAGGCCCGGCATCGCCGGGCCTTTTTTCGCGCGCCGCGTGGCGCGACACGGCTGATGGGGCAGAAAACGTGCCGGCAGGCGCGCCTGCGGCTCCAATGCAGCTCAGGCGTGCGGCGCGAGAGACCTCACGCCGGGCGGCAATCAAGGGGCATCGGCGCGCCGCGCCGTTGCGGAACCGGGCGCGGCAGGCGGAGCAAGGCAAACGGATGCAGGCTCATCGTGATTTCGATTTCGAGTACTGGAGCGCGCTCGCGGCGCGCGACCCGGCCGAATTCTTCAGCCAGCGGCAGGCGCTGATCGGGCAGGAAATCGCCGCCGCGCCGCCCGAGTTGCAGGCATCGCTGCGCAGACTGCAATCGCAGGTGGATGTCGCGCGCGCCGAGGCAGGCTCGCCGGTCCGCGCGCTGGGCAGCGTGATGGGCCTGCTGGGCGAGCGCATCGATCTGCTCGCGGGTCGCGTCGAGCATCTCTGCTCGGCCAGCCTGGACGTCTGCCGGCTCGCGAGTCGCGTGCGCTGAGGCGCCGGCGGGGCGGGGCTGGCGCCGCCACGGCAAAGCGGGGGCGGCGAGACTCCGGTATCATCATGCACCCGCCTCGTGGCGTTCCAAGCCCATCCCGAAATGAATTTCCCCTCCCTGGAAGATTACGTCGGGCGTACTCCGCTGGTCGCGCTCAAGCGCCTGCCAGGCGAAGCCGCCCGTGAGCGCGGCAACGTCGTGCTCGCCAAGCTCGAAGGCAACAATCCGGCTGGTTCCGTCAAGGATCGCCCCGCGCTGTCCATGATCATGCGCGCCGAGGCGCGTGGCGAAATCCGTCCCGGCGACACCCTGATCGAAGCCACCAGCGGCAACACCGGCATCGCGCTCGCGATGGCCGCCGCGATGCGCGGCTATCGCATGGTGCTGGTCATGCCCGAGAACCAGACCGTCGAGCGCCGCCAGACCATGAAGGCGTTTGGCGCGGAGCTCGTGCTCACGCCGCGCGAAGGCGGCATGGAGCTCGCGCGCGACGTGGCGATGCGCATGCGCGACGAAGGCCAGGGCCGCGTGCTCGACCAGTTCGCCAATGACGACAACCCGCTCGCTCACTACGAAGGCACCGGGCCGGAGATCTGGGAGCAGACCGGCGGACGCGTCACCCACTTCGTGAGCAGCATGGGCACCACCGGCACCATCATGGGCGTGGCGCGCTATCTGAAGGAACGCAATCCGGCCATCGTCATCGTCGGCTGCCAGCCTGCCGAAGGCGCGCAGATTCCGGGTATCCGCAAATGGCCCGAGGCCTACATGCCCTCGATTTTCGACGGCAGCCGCGTCGATCGCACCGAGAACGTCGCCCAGGCCGCGGCCGAGGACATGACGCGGCGGCTCGCGCGCGAGGAAGGCATCTTCGCCGGCATCTCCTCGGGCGGGGCGATGAGCGTGGCCGTGCAGCTCGCGCAGCAGGCCCGCGATGCCGTGATCGTCTCCATCGTCTGCGACCGCGGCGACCGCTACCTGTCCACCGGCGTGTTCCCGGCCTGAGGTTCTGATCTTGAGCGTTTCCGTTTTCGCGCTGGGCAGCCTGCCGGACATCGCCGGGCTGAGGCGCCTGCACGGCCTGCCGGCGGCGCTGTCGGATTCCGAGGTGGCCGAGTTCGCCTTCCAGCGGCGTCGCGCCGAGGCCGGCCACGATCTTCTCGCGCCGCACGCGTGCGCTTTCGCGGCTTTCGCCGTCGCACGCATCGACACCGAGGGGCGCTTCAGCCTGCAGGCCGCTTCACATGCGGAGCTGGCCGACGAGGCGGCCCTCATCGGAGCCTGCCTCGCCGCGCTTGCCCACGACTCCGCGCCGCTCGCCTGGAGCGAGCACGAGGCCTCGCTCGCCAACCTGCGCCTGCGTGCCCTGCAGGCCGGGCTGGTGGCTGCCCCCGGCTGGCTGCGGCTGACCGGCGGAGCCTTCATCGGCCATCATCTCGCGGCACCGTCCGACGCGCCCGACCTTTCCGCGATGGCGCGCCTGTGCGGCCTGCCGCTCGCCACCGGTTTCGACGCCGGCCAGCTCTGGCGCCGGACCCTGGCCGGCGATGCCGGCGCGGCGCGTGAAGACGTCATGCTGCGCGCCGTCGTGACCTGCGTGCTGGCGCTGCGCCACGCGGTGCTGCAGGGCGAATGCAGCCCGGCCTTGCAGGCGCGGGCGCACACGGATCTGCGGGCCTGGCTGGCGCATCGCGACGAGCCCGCGCTGGCGGCGTTTGGCGCCGCCTGGGGCGGCTGACGCCCGGCTCGGCGCGCGCGGGCGGACGCCGCGCCCGCAACTCCGCCGGGGGGAATGCCCGGCGTTCCCGGCGCCGGCAGGCGGGGCGGGCCTGAAGAGGGCATGGCCCGCGCACGCGCGGGTCCCGCCTGTGCCTGGACGCTGAGGGTGGGCGACGCCGGCCCGCCAGGTTTCGCGTGGGCGGCCGGCGCGCGCATTTACCTCACGGCGGCGAAAACCCTGCCGAACCACCGTGTGCCGTAGATCTTCGTGATGCCCTGCAGGCGGCTGGCCACGGCGCTGCTGTCGCCGCCCGTCGCCGCCTCTCCCCAGGTGACGACCGAGCCGTCATCCCGCAGCGCCGCGAAATTGGTGCGGTTGGCGTAGATCGCCCTCACGTGGGTCAGCTCGCTGGCGACACGGCTGCTGTTGCCGCCGTAGTCGGCATCGCCCCAGGTCGCCACCTTGCCGTCCTCGCGCAGCGCGGCGAAGGCGTAGGTGTTGGAGTAGATCGTTTTCACGCCGGTCAGCTGGCTGGCGACCGCGCTGCTGTCCGCGCCGTAGCCCGCATCGCCCCAGGTCACCACGCTGCCATCGTTCCGCAGCGCCGCGAAGGCGCGTTCGGTCGAGTAGAGCGCCTTCACGCCGGTGAGCTGACCCGTGAGGCTTGGGCTTGTGCTGTTGCCGCCGTAGTTCGGCTCGCCCCAGGTGATCACCGATCCGTCTTCGCGCAGCGCGGCGAAGGCCCAGGAGGTCGCGTGTATCGTCCGCACACCGACGAGCTGTTGCTGCACGAGGCTGCTGTCGCCGCCGTAGTTTCCCCAGGTCACGACCGAGCCATCCTCGCGCACCGCGGCGAAGGCGGTCGGCGTGGCGTGAATGGCTTTCACATGCCTGAGCTGGCTGGCGACCGCGTCACTGTAGCCGCCCCAGCTCGAGTAACCCCAGGTCACGACTGATCCATCCTTGCGCAGCGCGGCGAATGCCTGGTTCGTCGAATGGAGTGAGGCCACGTTCTTCAGTTCATTCGTCACGGCGCTGCTGTCTCCGCCGTAACTCGGGTAGCCCCAGGTCACCACGGAGCCATCGCTGCGCAGGGCCGCGAAGGCATTCGGGTTCGCATGGATCGTGCTGACATCCTTGAGCGCGGATGAGACCGCGCTGCTGTCGCCCCCGTTGCTCCCCCGGCCCCAGGTCACGACGCTGCCGTCCTCACGCAGCGCGGCAAATGCGTAGCGCGTGGAATAAATGGCCTTCACCTGGCTCAGCCGGGCGGCGACGCTGGCGGCATCGCCGCCATTCACCGGATCTCCCCAGGCCACCACGGTGCCATCCTTGCCCAGGGCCGCGAAGGCGCCGTCTGTGGAGTAGAGAGCCTTGAGATCGGTCAGCCGGCTCGCGACGGCGCTGCCGTCGATGCCTTGGTCCGAGCTGCCCCAGATGACCACCTCCTTGATCGTGTCGGTCGCGGCCAGCTCGGCCTCGGCTTCCTTGCCGCCCAGGCTGGCGATCAGGCGGGCCTTGCCCGCGCCGTGAAACGCCAGCGTGCCGTGCGCATCCACGCTCGCCACGGCGGGGTCGCTGCTGCGCCAGGCGAAGGCATTCGCGGGCAGGTCCAGGGTGCTGCCGTCGGTGAGCATGGCGGTGGCGCGTGCCGTGACGCTGCCTTCGCTGAGTTCCAGGTTGTGATACACGGTGGCCGGGCTCACGCTGATCGACGCGAGCGGCGCGGCGGGCACGATCACGCGGGTGGCGGGGCTGCGCACCTGGCCGCTCGAGGCGGTGAGGGTGGCCTCACCGGCGCCCACGCTGGTCAGCTTGCCGGAGACACCCCGCTTGTACAGGATCTCGAAGCTCGCCACGGCGTCGGTGGTGCTTTGCCAGAACACATGGGGCGTCACATCGAGCCGCGTGCCGTCGTCGAAGTAACCCATTGCTTCGAACTGCTGCGTGAGGCCCACGGGCAACACCACGGGCGCGGAAGGGGTCACCTCAAGGCTGCGTACCTTCGCGGTCGTGATGGTAAGCGTGGCGGGCGGGCTCTGCACGCCATCCAGGCTGACCGTGAGAGTCGTCGTGCCGGGGCGCCGGCCTTCGATACGGGCCGGCGCGAGGGGGGTCGCCAGGTCGGCGTCGGCGGTCTGCCAGACCACCTCGGCGGTCACGTCGCGCGTGCGGCCGTCGGCCCAGGTCGCCACGGCGGTGTAGGGGCGCGAGAAGCCCGCCGGCACGCTGGCCGCGGCGGGCTCGACGCGCAACGTGAGCTGACTGGCGGGCTCGCTGGCGCCGGGTTCGCCGGGGTCTTCGCCGGGGCGCTCACTGGAGGAACTCGCGCTCGTGCCCGCGCCGGTATTCGTGCCGCCGCCCCCGCCGCCGCCGCAGGCGCTCAGGATCAGCAGGAACAGGGCCGCGCACAGGGCCGTGACGAAGCGGGTGAGGCGGGCGGGGGGCAGACAGGAGGCTGCGGTGAGGGATGACATCGTACTTTTCCCGGGCGATGAAGATTCCGGGAGGTTGCCAACCCGCGCAGGCGCTGCCTATGACATGCAGAAGTCAGGCGGCATCGTCGGCGCGGACTGGCCGGCGCGTGCCGCGGCGCGGCCGGCGAGGGGCCGTTGGGGGCGTGGAGCCATCGCATTTTCAGGTGATGCACTGGGGGGCAGGTGGGCGCCCGGGCCGGGGGGAATCCGGCGGGCGGGAGGACCTGGGCCCCGCCGGGGCGAAGGCCGGGGCCGCACCCGCTGGCCGTGCAAGGCAGCGGAGCCTGGGCGGAAGCGCCGGAACAGCGGCGCTTCCGGTGGGGGCGGCTCAGTCGCGCGGCGCGGCCGAAGGGGAGCGGTAGAGGGCGAAGCGCTCGCCCAGGCGGCCCGAGCCCCGTTCGAGCTGCCAGACCGTTTGCCAGTCGGCCGGCGCCGGGGGCAGGGCATTCTGCCCCGTGGCGTAGGCGAGGCGCAGGGAGCAGTCCGCCGCCGTGGGGGCGATGCGCAGCTGGTCGAAGTACAGCAGCGCGGCGCGTTGGGAGTCGCCCACGTCCATGCCGGCCACGCAGCCGCCCAGGGCCTCGCGCGCGACGGCCCGGGCGATGGCGCTCGAGACCGGTGCGTAGTTCTTGTTGTAGTCGAACCAGGCAAAGCACAGTGTGGTGGCCAGCCCCCAGGTGAGGGTGATGCCCAGCGCCCAGTGCACGGCGCCGCGCAGCTGGAAGAAGGGCAGCTTCACGAGCGCGATGATCCAGCCGACGGAAAGCACCAGCGCGATCACGAGCTGGTACCACGTCCAGTCGGGTTCGAAGCCGGGCAGGATGCGCAGGATGTTGCGCGACAGGGGCTCCGGCCAGCCGAAGTTCATGGCGACCCAGGCCAGCCAGAGCGCAAGGCCGAGGAGGCTGAAGGTGATGACACCGAACCAGTCGAAGGCGTTCGCCGCGCCGCGCCGCAGGCGGCACAGCTCGCCCGCGGCCATGAGGATCAGCGGCGGCAGCAGAGGGACGAGATTGGCCGGGCGCATGCTGCCCGTGCCGAGCGCGATGAGGAGCGCCAGCACGGCCGCCGCCAGCGGGATCGCGTGGCCGAAGGCCTGGATGCGTCCCCGCCGATACCACAGCGACCACAGCACCACGGGCCACAGCGGCCAGGTGAACCAGCTCACGAGATTCGCGAAATCGTTGCCGCGCACGAAATGCCCGCCATGCGGGATGACGGCGTTGTACTCGCTGTTCCACCAGGCGTTGAGGTAGGCCGGATCCTGCCAGGCGAGCAGGGCGGGCCACAGCAGCACCAGCGTCAGGGCCAGCACGCCGGCCTGCAGCAGGCGCAGGAAGAACGCGCGCGTGCGGCAGCCGGCGTCGGTGGCGGGCAGCACGAGCCATAGCGGCAGGCTCACGGCAAGCCCCGGCAGGCCCGCAGCCAGGAAGGTCGCGGCGGTGGCCGCGCCCGTGACCAGAACGCCACGCCGGCCCGGCGCGCGCAATTGCACGAGGCCATAGAGCACGCCTGAGAGGGCGGCGGCCGACGTCATCTGCGGCTGCATCTCATGGGCGTGCAGCAGCAGCCCGAGCGAGCCGAGGGCGAGCATCGCCGCGGCCGAGGCGGATTCGCGGCCGTAAAGGTCGCGCGCGGCATAGCGCAGGAAGCCGATCATGAGCGCCAGCATCGCCACGTTGGCGAGGCGGATCGCGTCGTGCAGCGCGAACAGCCAGCCCAGCAGCACGCCGCTGAGGGCGCCGAGCCAGTAGGTGAGCGGCGGCCAATCGACGAAGGGCTGGCCGCCGATCTGCGGGGTGAGCCAGGTGCCGTCCTGCAACATGCTGTAGGCCACGCCGATATGCAGCGCGTCATCGCCGCGCCACGGCGCGTGGCCCACGTTGGCGGGCAGGGCGTAAGCGATGAAGAGCAGGATCAGGGCCCAGTTCGGCACATGGATGGCCGGTTTGCTGCTGGGAAACTCGGTGAACGGTTCTGTTTGCATGGGCTTGCTGAGCACCGGTGGAATTTCGCCCGGATTGTAAAAGCTTGTTCCGGATCTGTCGCGACGCTGGCGTGGGCGAACGCCTGTCCGCGCGGGGGCACGCGGGCTCTTGCCGGACGGAGCACGCAGGATCTGCGGCCGGACGGGAAAACAAAAAGGCAGCCCGTGGGCTGCCTTGATGCATGCGGCGCAGCGCTCAGCGCTTGCCGTACTTCTGGCGGAAGCGCTCGACGCGGCCGGCCGTGTCGACGATCTTCTGCTTGCCGGTCCAGAAGGGGTGGCACTCGGAGCACACTTCGACGTGGTACGAGGGCTTGCCCAGCGTGGAGCGGGTGGTGAAGTTGTTGCCGCAGGAGCAGTTCACCTGCACGTCGGCGTATTGGGGATGGCCTTCGGTCTTCATGACGGATTCCTTGTTGCGCGGGTGGCGGATGTGACCACCCTGTGAAAGTAAGACTGCGGATTATGGCAGCTGCGCGGCCAGCCTGCAAGCCAGCCGTGGCGGCGCCTCAGCGGCGCATGGCGTCGAAGAACTCGCCATTGCTCTTGGTCTGGCGGATCTTGTCGAGCAGGAAATCCATCGCGTCGAGATCGTCCATGCCGTAGAGCAGTTTGCGCAGCACCCAGATCTTCTGCAGCACGGCGGGCTCGATGAGCAGTTCCTCGCGACGCGTGCCCGAGCGGTTGACGTTGATGGCGGGGTAGATGCGCTTCTCGGCCATGCGGCGGTCGAGGTGCACTTCCATGTTGCCCGTGCCCTTGAATTCTTCGTAGATGACTTCGTCCATGCGGCTGCCGGTATCGATCAGCGCGGTGGCGATGATGGTCAGCGATCCGCCTTCTTCCACGTTGCGCGCGGCGCCGAAGAAGCGCTTGGGCTTTTGCAGGGCGTTGGCGTCGACGCCACCCGTGAGCACCTTGCCGGAAGCGGGCACCACGGTGTTGTAGGCGCGCGCGAGGCGGGTCAGGGAGTCGAGCAGGATGATGACGTCGCGCTTGTGCTCGACCAGGCGCTTGGCCTTTTCGATGACCATTTCGGCGACCTGCACGTGGCGCGTGGCGGGTTCGTCGAAAGTGGAGGCGATGACTTCGCCCTTCACCGAGCGCAGCATTTCGGTCACTTCCTCGGGCCGCTCGTCGATGAGCAGCACGATGAGCACGGCATCCGGGTGGTTCGCGGTGATGGCGTGCGCGATGTTCTGCAGCATCACGGTCTTGCCGGATTTCGGCGGTGCCACGAGCAGGCCACGCTGACCCTTGCCGATGGGCGCGATCATGTCGATCACGCGGCTCGTGATGTTCTCTTCGCCGCGCATGTCGCGCTCGAGCTTGAAGACCTTGTCCGGGTGCAGCGGCGTGAGGTTCTCGAACAGGATCTTGTGCTTGGCGTTCTCGGGCGGCTCGCCGTTGATCTTGTCGAGCTTCACGAGCGCGAAGTAGCGCTCGCCGTCCTTCGGCGTGCGGATCTCGCCCTCGATGGTGTCGCCCGTGTGCAGGTTGAAGCGGCGGATCTGCGACGGCGACACGTAGATGTCGTCGGTTCCCGCGAGGTAGGAAATGTCGGGCGAGCGCAGGAAGCCGAAGCCGTCGGGCAGGATTTCCAGTGCGCCGTCACCGAAGATCGGCTCGCCTTTCTTGGCGTGATTCTTCAGCAGCGCGAAGACGAGTTCCTGTTTGCGCAGGCGGTTTGCGCCTTCGATGCCATTGGCGTGCGCCATCTCGAGGAGTTGGCTGACGTGAAGAGCCTTGAGCTCTGACAGATGCATGGAATGACCCTGAAATGTATGTATGCGGAGAGAGCGGGCTGTCGGAGATGACGGCCGGGATTCCGGAGGGCGGGAGGGTGAGAATCGGGTGGGATTAGGATTCGGCAGGATTTGCGTCGCGAGTCACGCGGGGCGGAGAACCCGGGACAGCATGCGTACGCAAGGATTGGCCGGAACTGTAGCGATTCGGTTCCGGCCTGTCAAACGCGTCAAGGGCGTTTGTCTGAAGCGGCTCAGACGTTGGCGTCGAGGAAGGCGCCGAGCTGCGACTTCGACAGCGCGCCGACCTTGGTGGCTTCGACGTTGCCGCCCTTGAAGAGCATCAGCGTGGGGATGCTGCGGATGCCGAACTGCGCCGGCACCGTGGCGTTCTCGTCGACGTTCATCTTGGCGATGACGACCTTGCCGGCGTAGTCGGCGGCGATCTCTTCGAGCACGGGCGCGATCATCTTGCAGGGGCCGCACCATTCGGCCCAGTAGTCGACGAGCACGGGAAGGTCGGATTTCAGCACGTCCTTGTCGAAGCTGGCGTCGGAGATATGGATGATCTGGCTCATGAGTTCCTCGCTCTTGTGTGTGTGGTTCTCTCGCAACAGGGGTGGCGGGAGAGGGCAGATCATCCTATCCAAATCGCGCCAGCCGGGAAAGGGTCGCTCGCCTATGCGGGCGATAGGCGGGGGCCTCAAACCGGGTCGGGGCGCACCTTGGTGATCCAGTCGCCCTCGAGCGGCCGGTGCGCGCGCAGTCGGGCCACGAGTGCGGCAGGGTCGGCATCGACCTGGATCTGCTCGATGTGCATCTGCTTCACGAACCCCGCCTCCACGGTGTGCCGCATGAAGGTGATGAGGGGGTCGAAGAATCCATTCACGTTGAGCAGCCCGATGGGCTTGTGATGGATGTGCAACTGGCTCCAGGTGATGATCTCGAACAGCTCGTCGAGCGTGCCGAAGCCGCCCGGCAGCGCCACGAAGGCGTCGGCGCGCGCCGCCATCGCGGCCTTGCGGCTGTGCATGGAATCCACCACCACGAGTTCGGTCGCCTCCTGGTGCGCCAGTTCGCGCTCGGCCATGAAGGACGGAATCACTCCGTAGCTGTGCCCGCCGCCGGCGTGCACCGCGTCCGCCACGATGCCCATCAGGCCCACGTGTCCGCCGCCCCAGACGAGTTCCAGGCCTTGCGCGGCGAGCGTGCTGCCGAACGCGCGGGCGGCATCGCGATAGACGGGGTCATGACCGGCGGAGGCGCCGCAGAACACGCAGAGGGAATCCATGGGAGATGTGACGGAAAGATGAAGGAGCCCGCGGATGGTAGCCGTTTGCGGCCCGCCCGGGGCGGGCCAGCCCCTGGCGGCGTCAGATCAGGTCGGCATTGATCACGGTCTTCAGCACCGTCTGGCGCTCGCCGTTGCGCTCGCGTTGCTGGAACCACCACAGCGCGCCCTTGCGGAAGGAAAGCGCGCTCTCTTCGTCGCGCAGCAGCAGCGAGGCGACCTGCCCCAGCGTCGGCTGGTGGCCCACGACGAGCACGGAAACCTCATCGCCGGGCCAGCCTGCCGCATCCAGCAAGCCTTGCGGCGTGGCATCCAGACCCACCGCCGCGACGATCTCGTAGGCGTGGTCCCAGGCCTCCACCGTCTGGCGCGTGCGCAGCGCCGGGCTCACGACCACGCGCAGCTCGTCGGGCGCGTGCTGGTCGAGCCAGCGGGCCATGCGCTGGGCCTGCTTGAGGCCGCGCCCGGTGAGCGGTCGGTCGATGTCGGGGCTGCCTTCGGCGGCTTCGGCGTGGCGCCACAGCAAGAGGTTCACGGTGTTCTCCGGGGATCAGGGCCGGCGCCAGCGGCGCCGCGCGAGTGCCTTGGCGGCGTCGCGCAGGATAGTGCGGCGAAGTTTCAGGCTTGTTGCGGCGAGCCAGCCCGCGACGAAGGATTCGGCGGGCGCGAGGGCGGGTTGGGCGCGCGCCCAGTCGGCGAGCTGCGGGATCGCCACCGCGAGATCATGAACGCGGCCCAGGCGGCCTTGCTCGCGCGCGAGCCGGCGGACGTCGCGGCGTGTGGCGCGCGAGTCCGGCAGCAGCACTTCGCAAGCATGGCGCAGGCGCTTGATCGCGATGCGCAGGGCGTGCAGGCGCTCCGGCGTGCGCTGCTTGCGCGCGCGCTTGAGGCGCCGGCGCGCGGCCGCGTGAAGTGCCGCGAGGGTGTCGGGCACGAAACCGGCGGGCGTCCGGTGCGTGACGGGGAGGGCGAGCAGCGCGCGGTTGAACGCGAGCAGGACGGCGCCCGCGCCAGGGGCGGCAAGGCGCGCCACGGCTTCTTCGCGGGCTTGCCGGGCGGCGGCCTCGGCGTGCGCGATGAGCCCGGTCAGGCGCGCATCGCTGTCGCCCTCGGTGGCGCCGTGCAGCAGCGCAGCGAGCACCTGCAACTCGCGCGGGGCGGCAAGCGCGCGGGTCTCGTCGCGCAGCACGGTCTGCCAGTGGCCCGTGAAATGCGGCGGCAGGACCGGTGCGAAAAGGCGCAGCAGGTGGCGCAGGCGCACGAGGGCCACGCGCATCTGGTGCAGGTACTCGGGGTCGTCGCTGGCGAGCGCGCCATGCAGGTTGGCCGCCCACAGCGCAGCCAGCCGCAGGGCGGTGTCGCGAAAATGCGCCAGCCCCGGCGCGGCGGGCGGGGCTGAGGGCGCGAAGCCTTCGGGGGCCGGCGCCTGCTGGCGGAACAAACGGTAGCCGCGCGCGGCCTTGCTGGGGTCGTAGGGCAGCAGGGGGAGGTCGGCCGCGAGTTCGAGCGCGAGCGCGAAAAGGTCGTCCGCGCTGCCCTGCACGAGTTCGAGTTCCACCTCGCTGATGGGCTCGCCGCGATCGTTCGCGCGGATGCCGCCGTGGTCGACCATCAGCAGGATCTCGACGCCTTCGTGCGGTCGCAGACGGTAGGTGTGGCGTTCGAAGTCGGTCGTGAAGAGGGGCACGAGTTCGCCGCGCAGGCGTTCGAGCTGTTTGCGCACGGCGGGCGCGTCGATGCCCGTGAAATCGAAATCGCCGTCGAAAGGCTGTTCCCATTCGGGGCGGCTGGACAGGCCGCCGAGCGAATCGGCCGCGCATTTGACGGTCTGCAGCCACTGCTCGCCCGCGCGGCGCGTGCGCAGCGCGATGCGGCGGGCCGACAGCGCGAGCGCCGGGGTGTCGAAATAGGTGTTGGTGAGCGTGGCGTGTGTCAGCAGCGCGGCGCGCGCGAACACGGGGTGGGCGAGTACCGTCTGGCGCGCGGCGGGGGGAAAGCTCAGCTTGAGTTCGATTTCGTTGGCCATCAGTCCGCCACCCAGTGACCGGATTTGCCACCCGCCTTTTCGAGCAGGCGGACGGATTCGATGACCATGCCGCGGTCGACGGCCTTGGCCATGTCGTAGATGGTCAGCAAGGCCACGCTCGCGGCGGTCAGCGCTTCCATCTCGACGCCTGTGCGCCCCACGGTTTCGGTCGTGACCTCGCAGCCGATCGCGGACGCGTCTTCGTCCAGCACGAAGGTCACGGCCACGCGCGTGAGCGGGATCGGGTGGCACAGCGGGATCAGCTCCGCGCTGCGCTTGGCGGCCTGGATCGCGGCGATGCGCGCGACGCCCAGCACGTCGCCTTTCTTCGTGCCGCCCGCGCGGATCATCGCGAAGGTGTCGGCCCGCATGCGGATGCGGCCCGTGGCCACGGCGCGGCGCGCGGTCTCGTGCTTGGCGCCGACGTCCACCATGTGTGCCTGGCCGTCGGCATCGAAGTGGGTGAGGGGATTCGGGCTCATGGATCTCCTGTCTGCTCGGGCGTCCCGGGGCGCTGCACGGGCCGAAATTTGCGGGGGCGCGCGGGGGCGGTTGTGAACGTTCCGGCGCGGGCAGTATCATAGCCTCATGCGCAAACGCCCTGTTTTCCGCCGCGGCCTCGCCCGGGCTCTCATCCTGGCTCTTCTTGCACAGAGCGTGCCCGCCCAGCCGCTCATGAGTTCGCTGCCGGACCTCGGAGACCCTTCGCAGGAGGCGCTTTCCCCCGCGCAGGAGCGGCGCATCGCCGAAGAGGTCATGCGCACGGTTCGCTTTCGCGAACCGGCCTATCTGGACGACCCGGAGGTCGAGGAATACGTGAACGCGCTGGGCCATGCGCTGTCGGGCACGCTGCCCGCGCAGGGCAACGGATTCCAGTTCTTCGTGCTGCGCGACGCCACGATCAACGCGTTCGCGATGCCCGGCGGCGTGATCGGCGTGCATTCCGGGCTCATCGTGATGGCGCAGACCGAGTCCGAGCTGGCCTCGGTGCTGGGGCACGAAATCGGCCACATCGTGCAGCACCACATGGCGCGCATGCTGGCGCGCCAGAGCAATACCACCGCGCTGATGCTCGCCTCCATCCTGCTGGCGGTGCTGGCGGGGCGCAACAGCGGCAATGCGGCGGGCGCCGTGCTCGCCTCGGGGCAGGCCGCGGCGATCCAGAGCAGCCTGGCGTACTCGCGCGATTATGAGCGCGAGGCCGACCGCGTCGGGCTGCAGATCCTCAGCAACGCGGGCTTCGACATCAACGGCATGCCGGCCTTCTTCGAGCGTCTGCTGAGCCGCACCCGCATGCTGGAGAACAGCGCGCCGGCCTACCTGCGCACCCACCCGCTCACGCAGGACCGCATTGCCGACATCGGCGCGCGCGTGAGCCAGATGCGCGCGTTGCCGCACCCGGGCTCCATCGATTTCCTGCTCGTGCGCGCCAAGCTCGAGGTCGCGCAGCTCGGCGCGCAGACGGCCATCGGCGTGCTGCTCGCGCGCGAGGCGAAGACGCGCCAGGAGCAGTCCGCGCGCTGGTATGGCCTGGCGCGCGCGTACCTCGCCAGCAACCGCCTCGACGACGCCGACAAGGCTTATGCCGAACTCCAGCGGCTGCGCCCCGATACCGCCATGCTCGCCAGTCTGGGCGCCGAGCTGGAGCGCGCACGTGGGCGCTTCGACAGCGCCGCGAAGCTCTGCGGCGATGCGCGCGCGCAGTATCCGCTGCGGCTCTCGCCGCTGTACTGCGAGGTCGAAAGCTGGCTGGCGGGCGGCAAGCCGGCCGAAGCCCTCAAGCTGCTCGATCCGCTGCTGCGCGTGCCCAGCAGCAACTACCGTCTCTACGTGCTGCAGGCCAAGGCCGAGACGGCACTCGGCCATACCACGCAGGCGCATCGCGCGCAGGCCGAGGTTTATCTGCTGCAGGGCGATTTCTCGGCGGCCGCCGACCAGCTCCAGCTCGCGCAGCGCGCCGGCGGCGGCAACTACCAGGAGCAGGCGGCCATCGACGCGCGCCTGCGCGAGGTGCGCCGCCGCATCGAAGAACAAGCCCGGGATCGCTGATCCCCGTCATCGACCGTTTCAAAGGAAAGTCCGTTGGATTCCATCGATCTCGATCTGGACGTGCGCGGCCTCAAGTGCCCGCTGCCCATCCTGCGCGCCAAGAAGGCGCTCGCCACGCTGGCCAGCGGCCAGTGGCTGCGCGTGACCGCCACCGACCCCGGCGCGCCCAAGGATTTCGAGGCCTTCACGCGCCAGACCGGCCATTTTCTCGAAGACCGCAGCGCGCCCGACAGCGGCGAGTTCGTCTTTCTCATCCGTCGCAAGTAACAGGAAATCTCCCTTGGCCCTGCGTTCCACCGTATTCAAGGCCGAGGTCGGCGTGGCCGACCTCGACCGCCATTATTACCAGGACCATGCCCTGGTGCTGGCCCGCCATCCTTCCGAAACCGACGAGCGCATGATGGTCCGGCTGCTCGCGTTCGCGCTCAACGCCAGCGAGACGCTGGAGTTCGGGCGCGGCATCTCGAGCGAGGACGAGCCCGCGCTCTGGGAGCGCGACCTGACGGGCGCCGTGCGTCACTGGCTGGAGGTCGGCCAGCCCGACGAACGCCTGCTGCGTCGCGCCTGTGGCCGTGCCGACCGCGTGAGCGTGTATGCCTACGGGCGCGGGCTGGACCAATGGTGGCAGCAGAACGCCGCCGCGCTCGACCGCCTCGACAAGCTCGTCGTCTGGCGCCTCGAGGGGGCCGTGTGCCAGGCCATGGCGGCGCTGGCGGAGCGCGGCATGCGCCTGCAATTCACCATCCAGGACGGGCAGACCCTGCTTGCCGCGGATGCGCAGACCCTGCTGATCGAACCCGTTCGCCTGGGCGGGGGGGCGGCATGACGCTCGCGCTCGCCCAACTGATCCTGCTCGCGCTGCTCGGCGTGGGCGCCTTCGTGTTCGGCCGCCGCCTGCTGCGCCGTCTGGACGACGCCCAGCGCGCGCGCGCGGCCGAGACCGATGCGCTGCTCGCGCGCATGGATGCGGCGCTGGCCCACGGCCACCGCGCCATGCTCAACGATCTGGGCGCGGGTCTGGACCGCCTCGGCGACCGCATGATCGCCGCGCAGACCGATGGCGCGGAGCGCCAGCGCGCGCTCGTGAGCGAGGAACTGCGCGCCACGCGCGACGCCATGCAGGCACTCAACGTGGCCTTGCAGGCGCTCGTGACGCGACAGGGCGGCGAGACCGACAAGAAGCTCTCCGACGTGGCCACGGCGCTGCAACGCGGGCAGGAGCTGCTCAAGACCGAGATGCTCGCGCAGACGCTGGAGAAGATCGCCGAGGCCGCGCGGGCAGACCGCGAACTGCTGCAGAACGGCCTGCGTCAGGCCGCCCTGCAGCAGAACGCCACGACCGAGACGCTCACGCGCGTGGTAAACGAGCGGCTGGACGCCATGACCGGGGTGGTCAACCAGCGCCTCGACGAAGGCTTCGCGAAGACCAACGAGACTTTTGCCAACGTCATGGCGCGGCTCGCGACCATAGACGAAGCGCAGAAGAAGATCGGCGACCTGACCGTCAATGTCGTCAGCCTGCAGGAACTGCTGGGCGACAAGAAAGCCCGCGGTGCCTTTGGCGAAGTGCAGCTCGAAGCGCTGGTGCGCAACGCCTTGCCGCCCGACGCCTACGAATTCCAGAGCCAGCTCGCGAGCGGCGTGCGCGCCGACTGCGTGCTGCGCCTGCCGGAGCCGACCGGACGCGTCGCGGTGGACTCCAAGTTCCCGCTCGAGAATTACCATCGCATGTTCGAGCCCGGGCTTGCCGAGGCCGACCGCACGGCGGCGCAATCGGCGTTCAAGGCCGACATCCGGCGCCATGTGGACGCGATTTCCGCCAAGTACATCGTGGCGGGCGAAACCGCCGACGGCGCCGTGATGTTCGTACCGGCCGAGGCGGTTTTCGCCGAGATCCATGCCTACCACCCCGATCTGGTCGCCCATGCGCAGACGCGGCGCGTCTGGATCGTGTCGCCCACCACGCTCATGGCGGTCCTCAACACGGCGCGCGCCGTGCTCAAGGACGTGGAGACGCGGCGCCAGATCCACCTCATCAAGGATGCGCTGGGCAAGCTGGCGAAGGATTTCGGCCTGTTCGACGCGCGCATGAAGAAGCTCGCCGACCATATCCGCCTGGCGCACGAGGACGCGCAAGGCGTGCATATCTCGAGCCGCAAGATCTCCAGCCACTTCGAGAAGATCGAGAAGGTGGAGCTGGAGGAAGCCAGCGAACTGCTGCGCGCGCCGGACGACATCCCGCCGCCCTGACGCGGGGGGCCGGGGCGTGCGCCCCGGCGGCGGGCGGGGTCAGCCCGTGATGTTGACGTGGACCTTGCAGCGGTCCTCGAAGCGCTTGTCCCCGTTCTTGTCCTTCACGACGAGGCGGAACTCCATGTTGCCGGTATTGACGACCTTGACATTGAGGTTGAAGAAGCGCCCGTCGACGGTGCCGCGCAGGTCTGGCGGCGACGAGGTGCCCAGCACGTGCTGCCAGTCCGAGCCTTCCGTGAACCACTCGCCGGACAGCGGCTCCACGTCGCCCGTGGTGCGCACGCGGATGCCCATGCCCACCGAGCCGCCCTGGGCCACGTTCACGTCGATGGTCTTGGCGCCGCCGCCGCAGCTGCCCACGTAGTTGTCGAGAAAGACGCCCTTCGTGAGATCGTCGATCGCGTCCTCGATGCTATCGCCGCCACCGCAGGCGGTGAGGCCGATCACGGCGGCACAGGCGAGAACGAGCGCGGGCGTTTTACGGCGCAAGGATGTCGTCATGGTTCTGCTCCATGGGTGGGATGGTTCCGTAGCCTAGCATTCCGCCCCGGCTCGCCGGAACGCCCTGACCGGAAGTCGCAGGCGGGAGGCCTCCTGATCCGCCGGCCCGGGCCATGCGGCGGCGCTTGCCGGGCTGGCCATTACCGGGAGCGCGGGGCGCCAACGCCAAGGCGCGCGGCCGCAATAGGTTTTTGGCGGTAAGTAAGGCGAGGCGCCAGGAGTTGGCGCGAGCGGCGGGTATTGCCGGATGAGCGGTCGTGAGCCCGCAGATGAGCAAGGGTTTACCACGATAAAACCGGCGCCCGGTGGTGCCTCACGCGCCGGCCGCCCGCCCGGGGGGGCGCACGCCCCAGGCAAAAGCGTGGCGCACGGCGAACTGCGGGTTGCCGCGTTTGCGCATTTGATGACCGCGTCGAACCAAATCGGCGCGATTGCTGTTCTGCAGCATGCGCGCGGGTTTGTCATTTGCGATGCTCCGTTCTGTAATGCGCACACCGCGCCGGGGTCCGGGGCAGGACCGCTTCGTGGTCTGCCCGGGCCCGTCCGAGCGCGGACACACCATGAACGAGGAGACAGACCGATGAAATCCAGCATGAAGACGCTCGCACTGAGCGCCATGGCCGTGTGCGCGGGGCCGGTTTTCGCCGCCCAGACCGGTGGCTTCGCCGGTAACGTGACCGGGGGCGGCAGCGCCGCGACGGTGACCGTGAGCACGGCGGCCGCGATGCAGGCGGCGATCGATGCCTACAGCGGCACGGGGGGGCTGGTGATCCGCTATACGGGCAGCTTCAACTTCGGCTCGATCACCGATTCCTGTGCGCAATGGCAGAAGCCGGCGGGCACGATCGTCGAGGTCAAGAACAAGAGCAACGTCACCATCGAGGGGGCGGACGGCTCCAGCGCGAACTTCGGTCTCGCGATCAAGGGCGGCGCCGAGAACATCATCATCCGCAACATGACCATCGGCCTGTTGCCGGGCTCCATCGACGCGCTGGGCATCGAAGGGCAGGGGGGCAAGTACCCGGGCTACATCTGGGTGGACCACAACACCTTCTTCAGCTCTCTCAACGAGTGCTCGGGCGCGGGCGACATGGAGTTCGACGGCCTCATCGACAGCAAGGCCGGCGCGCACCACATCACCTATTCCTACAACTACATCCACGATCACCAGAAGGTGGGGCTGATCGGTTCGTCCGATTCCGATTCGAGCGACCGCTACATCACCTTCCACCACAACTACTACGCCAACGTGAGTTCGCGCCTGCCCCTGCAGCGCGGGGGCTACACGCACCTCTACAACAACCTCTACTCGGGGGTGAAGACCTCGGGCGCGAACATCCGCATGGGGGGCAACTCGCTGATCGAGGGGAACTGGTTCGAGAACGCGCAGAACCCCGTGACCTCGCGCGACAGCAGCGCCATCGGCTACTGGGATCTGCGCAACAACAACGTCACGAGCCCGGCCGATTTCGGCAAGTACGGCATCACCTGGGTGGCCAGCGATTCGTCCAAGCCCACCAAGGACGCGACCGACTGGACCACCACCCGCACCTTCCCGATCTCGATTCCCTACAGCTACGCCGTGCAGTCGCCGGCCTGCATCAAGAGCGGCCTGCCGGCCGTGGCGGGGGCGGGCAAGGGGCTGCGCACGCTGACCTCGTGCAGCGGCAGTTCGTCCAGCAACTCGTCGAGCTCCTCTTCGAGTTCGAGTTCCAGCTCCAGCTCGTCGAGCAGCAGTTCGTCGACGGGTTCGTCGTCTTCGAGCAGCTCCTCGGGAGGCGCGCCGGTGCTGGGCGGCACGGGTGACTATCCGACCGGATTCTCCAAGTGCGCCGATCTCGGCGGCACCTGCTCGGTGAGTTCCGGCACGGGCTGGGTCGCGTTCGGCCGCAAGGGCAAGTGGGTGACCAAGAACGTGGGCGTGGGCAAGAGCGTGGCCTGCACGGTCGCGGCCTTTGGCTCCGACCCCGGCGGCAATCCCAACAAGTGCTCCTTCCAGAAGTAAGCGTCGCCGCGTGAGGGGGCCGGTCCGCGAGGGCCGGCCCTTTCGCGTGCGTCCCGGGGCGGTATTGCCCGGCGCGCGGGGAAACCTTCGCGCCCGCCCCGTTTCCAGGATTCGCCTTTCATGTTCCTTGCGGGCAACCAGCGTCTGATCCGGCATGCCAACCGACTCGCGATCCTGCGCGAAGTGCGCCGCGAGCCGGGCATTTCGCGTTCGGGTCTCGCCGCGCGCACGGGCCTCACGCGCACCGCGATCGGGCGTCTCGTGGATGGCCTGTGCGCGGAGGGCTGGCTGTGCGAAGGGCCGCGGCAGGTCGCCCCGGGGGTCGGGCGGCGCCCCACGCCGCTGACGTTCGACGGCTTCCGGCGCGTGCTGCTCGGCGCCCACCTGGATGGCGAGCGCTCGCGCCTGGTGGCCACCACGCTGGGAGGCGAAGTGCTGGAGTTCAGCGCCAGCCCCGTCGACGGCTACGCGGGACCGCAGGCGCTGGTCGTGCTCGTCGAACAGGTGGCGGCATTGCGCCTGCGCCTGCGCGCGGAAGGGCGGCAGATCTGCGGCCTGGGCGTGGCCGTGCCCGATCTCGTGCTCCGGCACGCAGGCCTGCGCCCGCCCGACGGGGCCGTGATGCCGTCGGGCCCCTCGCTGCGCGAGCGGCTCGGCTCGGCGCTGCGCGGGCAGGGAATCGTCGATCTGCCGGTCATGGTGGAGCGCGCCATCAACTGCGTGGCGCTGCATCACGCGGAAACCCTGAGTGCCGCCGGAGGGCACGGCGCCGCGCTCTACCTGCATGTGGGCGAAGACGTGGCCGCCGCCGTGATGCATGGCGACGCGCTGATGCGCGGCCGGCTGGGTCTGGCGGGGCATGTCGCCCATCAGACGCTGGACGTGAACGGGCCGCTGTGCAGCTGCGGCCGGCCGGGTTGCGCGCAGGCGCTGCTGGGGCTGGAGGCGCTGCGGCGTGAACTCGGCCTGCCGCGCCTGCTTTCCGCGCCGGCCCTGCAGACCGAGCTGCGCAGCCGTCTGCAGGCGGGGCACGAACTCACCCGCGCGGCCCTGACGGGGCTGGCGGGGCACCTGGGGCGCCTGCTCTTCAACCTCGCGCGCGTGCATGCACCCGATGTGATCCACGTGGGCGGGGCGATCTTCGTGCCGGGCTTCGATCCGCTCGAAGAAGCCCGCCGCCGGCTCGAGGGCCTCTACCAGGGCGAGCCTTCGCCGCGCCTGCAGGCCATGCGCAGCGACGCGCAGGCGGTGGCCCAGGGCGCGGCCAGCGTGATGCTGCGGGAGATGCTCGAAGGCCCGGCCTGCGCGCCCGCATGACGGGGGGGGGCGGCTGAATGCCCGGTCGTGGCGGGCGTGGGGCCAGCGCTTGCGGCGGGCCGCCCTGAGCGGGCCGTCGGCGCGCGCTACGCGGCGAGCGCGGGCAGGTGGCGCAGCGCGTCCTCGCAGCGGTCCCTGACCGCCGCGTGCAGAAGGCGCACCGCCGCCGACAATTGCTTGCGATGCGGGCAGATCAGGTTGAGCGGCACGCTGTCTCCTTCGTACTGCGGGAGCAGCAGGCTCAGGCGGCCCGCCTGAACGTCGTCGCAGACGTCCAGCCACGATTTGTACGCGATGCCTTCGCCCGCCAGAGCCAGGCGGTGGATCACCTCCGCGTCGTCGCTCGTCAGGCTGCCCCTGACCGCCACATGCTGCGGCTGGCCGTGGTGGCGGAAGCGCCAGCGGTCGTAGGTTCGTCCGCGCAGCACATAGGTCAGCGCGTTGTGCCGCGCCAGATCGGCAGGGGTCGCGGGTGCGCCGGCGCGGGCCAGATAGGCGGGCGAGGCCACCACGACGCGGCGGTTGGCGGGCGCGACGGGGAGGGCGACATAGGAGGCGTCATCGTTGTTGCCATAACGGAAAGCGACGTCCACGGGGTCCCGGAAAACATCCGCCAGCTGGTCGGACAGCAGGATTCTCAGATTCAGCGCCGGATGTGCGCGATGAAACGCGCGGAACACGTCGAGCAGCATGTGGCGGCCCAGATCGGAAGGCGCGGCCACCTGAAGCGTGCCCCGCACCTCGTCGCTGGGCGGGCGCAGCTCGGCGGTACCGGCTTCCAGCGTGTGCAGGATGCGGATGGCATGCGGTAGCCAGGTTTCGCCCTCGGGTGTCAGGCGCAGGCTGCGCGTGGAGCGCGCGAACAGGCGGGCGTCGAGATCGCGCTCCAGGCGCTTGATGGCCGCGCTCACCTGCGCCGGCTGCACGCCGGATTCGCGCGCGGCGTCGCTGAAGCTGAGCAGCGCGGCCGCGCGCACGAACAGGGCGAGATCCTCCAGCCTGAGCATTTCCACTCTCCGCGTACAAGTGTTGTCTTCCGGCCCGTGCCTTTCGCGGGCAGGGCTCCCGTTACCATCATTCTACCGACGCGGCGGTGCGCCCCGGGGCGGCCGCCGGAGCGCGCCGGGCCGCGCGCAATGCCGATGGCATGGGGGCCGCGCGGGAAATTTCATCCGAACGATCATGGAGACTTGAAGATGGCAGGCAACGACATTCTGACGATCATCGCCGTGCTGAAGGCGAAAACAGGTCAGCGGGAAGCGCTGAGATCCGCGCTCAAAGCCCTGCTGCTGCCGACGCGGGCCGAGCCCGGGTGCGTGGACTACGCCCTGTTCCAGCTCACCGATGAGCCGGACACGTTCTACGTGCGCGAGTCCTGGCGCGGGCAGGCGGCCCTGGACGCGCACGTCGCGCTGCCCCATTTCCAGGCGTTCGCGAAAAACATGGACGCGCTGCTGGCCGAGCCGCTCAAGCTCGTCCGCCTGACTCCGGTCGACGCCTGAGCCCCCCGCCGTGGCGAGCCGCCGGAATCGCGTCTGGGCCTGGATGAGATCCGGGCCGAGGTCCGACGGCGGCGGATGGGGCGGCGCACTCCGGCGCGAGAGGATTCCTGCGGGTGGGACGCCCTCCGGCCGGCGCCCCGTGGCGGATCGTCGGCGGGCGGATTGGCGCGGAAGCGGTCGCTGCCACTCCGGGGTCGCGCCGTGCCGGGAGGGCGAAGGGGCCGCTCGAGGGCGCCCGCGATCAGCGCGCGCGCACGCGCAGTGAGAGTTGCAGGAATTCGTCCCAGATGTCGCCTGCGGCGAGGCCCTTGATCATGCGGTCGATACGCGCCGCATGCACGAGCGCGGCGCGCAGCCCGCCCGCCTTGAGCCGCTGCGCGGCCCGTCGGCAGAGCGCCTGACGGGGGCCGAAAACGCGTTCGGCCTTGAGCGCGGCGTCGAGGTTCTGGCCGGCATCCACGGCGCTGCGCACGCGTGCCAGCGTGCGGATCTCGTTGGCCAGCGTCCACAGCACCAGCGGCGGCGCGGCACCTTCGCCGCGCAGCCCTTCGAGCAGGCGCGCGCAGCGTGGCGCATCGCCTTCGAGCAAGGCCAGCCGCAGCTTCTCGGTGTCGTAGCGGGCGACGTGAAGCACGCAATCCTCGATCTGTTCGGGCGTCAGCTCGCCGGCCGGAAAGAGCAGGCCGAGTTTCTGGATTTCCTGGTGGGCGGCCAGCAGATTGCCTTCGACGTGCGCGGCGATGAACTCCAGCCCTTCGCGCGAGGCGCGCTGCTGCTGCATCGCGAGGCGGCCCGCGATCCAGTGCGGCAACTCGTCGAGCGCGGGGGCGTTGCACTCCACGACGCAGCCGGCTTCGCTCAGGGCGACGAACCAGGCGGCCTTGCGCACGGTCCAGTCGAGCTGAGGCAGGCTGATCAGCGTGAGGTCGGCGGCGTGGGGGTCCAGTTCGCGGGCGAGACGCACGAGGGCTTCGCCGCCCTGCTTGCCGGGCTTGCCGTTGGGAATGCGCAGATCGACGAGCTTGCGGTCGCCGAACAGCGACAGGTTCCCGGCGGCCAGACCGAACTCGTCCCAGCGGAAGTGCTGGTGCGTGACGATGACTTCGCGCTCCGAAATGCCCGCCGCGCGCGCGGCCGCGCGGATCGCGTCGGCGGCCTCGATCACGAGCAGGGGCTCGTCGCCATGCACCACGTAGAGCGGCCCGAGGCCGCGTTGCAGCTGTGCGGCGAGCTGGTCGGCGCGCAGGTTCAAGGCGCCGAGGCGGCCGGTTCGGCCGCGCGCGGGGTGGCACGCGCGAGGCGGCGCATGAGCTGCTGCAGGATGTCGTTTTCCATGTCGCGGTAGAGCAGGGCGTCTTCCTGTTCCTTGGCGAGTTCCAGGCCCTGCGAGAAGCTGACGTCGCGCGTGACGTAGATTTCGCTGTAGGGCGTGATCTCCTGGCCCACACGGTCGAGCACCCGGAAGCCGAAGCGCTGGCGCAGCTGGTACTCGCGCACGGTGCCGTTGGCGTTCAGCGTGAGGATGTATTTTTCGCGCTCGTTGCGCGCGACGACGAGCTGCACTTCCGCCTGGGCCAGCGTGTCGACCACCTGCGTGCTGCCGGTGGTGGCGATCAGGCGCTTGGCGTTGGCGGTGAAGTCCTCGTAGGGGTTCATGCCCAGATAGATCGTCGAGAACGGCAGCGTCTGGGGCCCGCGCAGGTGAAAGCCGCAGGCAGCGAGGCTGACCAGGGCGAGCGCGGCAAGGAACGAGCGACGGAGCATGGTTTTCTTTCGCGAAGAGTGAGGGGCGGAGCGGGCGCGCGGGTGAGCGCGCGTTCCCGGGTCCGCTTCCCGTGCTGCAGTTAGACGACGATGTTAACGAGACGGCCCGGCACCACGATGATTTTCTTCGCGGGCTTGCCTTCCATGAACCTGCGCGCGGCCTCGGAGGCTACCGCGAGGGCTTCGATCGCGGCACGATCGGCGCTGGCGGGGACTTTCACGGCTCCGCGCGTCTTGCCCAGCACCTGCAGCACGAGTTCGATCTCGTCCTGCGCCAGCGCGGCCTCGAGGGGCTCCGGCCAGGCGGCCCGCAGGATGTCCTCGCCGTAGCCCAGCTCGGCCCACAGCGCATGCGTGATGTGCGGGGTGATCGGCGAGAGCACGCGCAGCAGGATGCCGAACGCTTCTTCGATGACTTCGGCGGCGAGCGCGGTGTCGCGCGGCGCCTTTTCGAGCGCGTTGAGCATCTTCATGCAGGCCGACGCCACGGTGTTGAACTGCTGCTTGCCGAGGTCGTAGTTGGCCTGCTTGAGCAGCAGGTGGGTCTCGCGACGCAGCGTGGCGAGGGTCTCGGGCAGCTTGGCACTGGCGAGTTCGCGCGTCGCGGGCAGGCGCGGGCGCACCTCGTGCGCGAAGACGTTGCCGAACGCCCAGATGCGCTTGAGGAAGCGGTAGGAGCCTTCGATGCCGGCGTCGCTCCACTCCAGGGTCTGTTCGGGGGGCGCCGTGAACATCATGAAGAAGCGGCAGGTATCGGCACCGTACTGCTCGATCATGGCGTTCGGGTCCACCCCGTTGCGCTTGGATTTGGACATCGTGCCGAAGCCGCCGTAGTCGACGGGTTCGCCGTCGCGGCGGGCCGTGGCGCCCGTGACGCGGCCGGATGCGTCGTGGATCAGATCCACTTCGTCGGGCGCGAACCACTCGATGCCGGTCTTGTCGGAGCGGCGCGAGAACAGGTGGTTGAGCACCATGCCCTGCGTCAGCAGGCGGCGGAAGGGTTCGCGGTAGGAGACGAGGCCAAGGTCGCCCATGACCTTGGTCCAGAAGCGCGAGTACAGCAGGTGCAGGATCGCGTGCTCGATGCCGCCGATGTACTGGTCCACAGGCATCCAGTAATTAACGCGTGCGTCGACCATCGCGGTGTCGTTGCCCGGCGTGGCGAAGCGGGCGTAGTACCACGACGAATCCACGAAGGTGTCCATGGTGTCGGTTTCGCGACGCGCCGGCTTGCCGCATTGCGGGCAGCTGCATTCGAGGAAATCGGGGCGCTTGTGCAGCGGGTTGCCCGAGCCGTCGGGCACGCAGTCTTCGGGCAGCACGACGGGCAGCTGGTCGTCGGGTACGGGCAGCGAACCGCAGGCCTCGCAATGGATGATGGGAATCGGGCAGCCCCAGTAGCGCTGGCGCGAGATGCCCCAGTCGCGCAGCCGCCACTGCAGCTTCTTGTCCCCCAGCCCGAGGGCGTTGAGGTCGGCCGCCACGGCGTCGACGGCGTGCGCGTAGCCGAGGCCGTCGTACTTGCCGGAGTTCGTGCAGTGTCCTTCCTTGGTGCCGTACCACTCCTGCCAGGCATCGGTGGAATAGGTCCTGCCCTCGGTTTCGATGACCTGCACGATGGGCAGATCGTACTTGCGCGCGAACGCGAAATCGCGCTCGTCATGGGAGGGCACGCCCATCACGGCGCCGTCGCCGTAGCTCATGAGCACGTAGTTGCCGACCCACACCTCGACCTGCTCGCCCGTGAGCGGATGCGTCACGTACAGGCCGGTGCGCAGGCCTTCCTTCTCCATGGTCGCCATGTCGGCTTCCATGACCGAGCCGCTCTTGCATTTGTCGATGAAGGCGGCGAGGCCGGGGTTGCTCCGCGCGGCGTGCGTGGCGAGCGGGTGCTCGGCGGCCACGGCGCAGAACGTGACGCCCATGATGGTGTCGGCCCGCGTCGTGAAGACCCACAGCTTGCCGTCATCGATGAGCTCGCCCGCGGCATCGCGGATCTGGTGCGGGAAGGCGAAGCGCACGCCCGTGCTCTTGCCGATCCAGTTGGCCTGCATGAGGCGCACGCGCTCGGGCCAGTTCTCCAGCGTGTCGAGGTCGCCGAGCAGCTCTTCGGCGTATTGCGTGATCGCCAGGTAGTAGCCGGGGATCTCGCGCTTCTCGACCACGGCGCCGGTGCGCCAGCCGCGGCCGTCGATGACCTGCTCGTTGGCCAGCACGGTCTGGTCGACCGGGTCCCAGTTCACGACCTGGGTCTTCTTGTAGGCGATGCCCTTCTCGAGCATGCGCAGGAAGAGCCACTGGTTCCACTTGTAGTAATCGGGCTTGCAGGTGGCGAGCTCGCGGCTCCAGTCGATCGCGAAGCCCAGCGACTTGAGCTGGCCTTTCATGTAAGCGATGTTGTCGTACGTCCATTGCGCGGGCGGCACCTTGTTGGCGATCGCCGCGTTCTCGGCGGGCAGGCCGAAGGCATCCCAGCCCATGGGCTGCATCACGTTGAAGCCGCGCATCTTGTGAAAGCGCGTGAGCACGTCGCCGATGGTGTAGTTGCGCACGTGGCCCATGTGCAGCTTGCCCGAGGGGTAGGGGAACATGCTCAGGCAGTAGTACTTGGGACGGCTCGCGTCTTCCACGGCCTGGAAGGCGGCGGTGCGTTCCCAGTGGCCCTGGGCGGATTTCTCGGTGGCGGAATGGTCGTACTTTTCCTGCATGGGCGAGGACATGGGTGAATCCGGTGGTGAGATGAACGGTAACCGCGCATTTTAACCCGCATCGAAGGGCGGGCGGCGCGGCGCGCATGGTGCGCGCCCGCGCGGCAGGCAGGAGGCGCCGGGGGCGCGCTCAGCCCTTGCGGCGTTGCTGCTTGTTGGGACAGTCGGGCTTGATGCACTCCGCGTAGAGGTACATCGCGTGTTCGCGCACGCGAAAGCCCATCGATTCCGCGATGGCGTTCTGGCGGGTCTCGATCTCGGGGTCGTAGAACTCCTCGACGCGGCCGCAATCCAGACAGACCATGTGGTCGTGGTGGTCGCCCTTGTTGAGTTCGAACACGGCCTTGCCGGACTCGAAATGGTGGCGCTGCAGCAGACCGGCCTGTTCGAACTGCGTCAGCACGCGGTAGATCGTCGCCAGCCCCACGTCCAGCTCTTCGGCCAGCAGCAGACGATAGACGTCTTCGGCGGAAAGATGGCGTTCGGTGGTGCGCTGGAACAGATCCAGGATCTTCATGCGCGGCAATGTCGCTTTGAGGCCTGATTCTTTCAGACTATGAGGAGGGGCCATCACTGTCTCCGGTATGCAAGGCCCGTATGATATAGTCCGGCGCCTGTTCTTGGAATCTGGAAGGCCCGCCGGGCGGGACTTCTGCCCTTACAGTTTGTTGCCGATTTCACGAGAGATTGTCCGTATGTTCCTGCGCTCCGGAGTGCTGCTTGTCGCAGCGGGTTTGCTGGCGGCTTGCTCCGCAAATACGGTGACGAGCGTCGTCAGGCCGTACCGGATCGACGTCCGCCAGGGCAACGCGATCACGCAGGAGATGGTCTCGCATCTGAGCCCGGGCATGACCAAGGAGCAGGTGCGCTTCGTGATGGGCTCGCCGATGCTGGTGAGCGTGTTCCACGCCGATCGCTGGGATTACGTCTACCAGTTCTCCAAGGGCTACGAGCCCATCGAGCAACGCCGTCTCACGCTGTTCTTCTCGGGCGACCGCCTGGAGCGCGTCGAGGGCGACGTCGTGGCGGCCACCGGCAACGAGGCGCCCGCCCAGCAGGCGCCCAAGGTGATCGACATCAGCGGCCCCGGCGCGCCTGCCAGGAAGCCCTGAGACATAGCATTCCGCGGGGCGCTCGCCCCGCTTTTCCACTCCGAGGATCACCATGACTGTGAAGGTCGCGATTGCCGGCAGCTCCGGCCGCATGGGGCGCATGCTTGTCGAAGCGGCGCTGCAGACACCCGGAATCGAATTCGTGGCGGCCCTTGATCGCGCCGAAAGCCCCTTCATAGGCCGCGACGCGGGCGAGATGGTGACCGGTGCGGCCTGTGGCGTGAACGTCTCGGCCGACATCGGGGCGGCGCTGGAAGCGGCCGACTGCCTCATCGATTTCACGCGCCCCGAGGGCACGCTGGCCCACCTGGCGGTGGCCCGCCGCACGCAGTGCGCGATGGTGATCGGCACGACGGGCTTCTCGCCCGAAGAAAAAGCGCTGCTCGGCGAGGCCGCGCGTGAGATTCCGGTGATGCTGGCGCCGAACATGGCGGTTGGCGTCAACGCGGTGTTCAAGCTGCTTGACGTGGCGGCGAAGATCCTGGCCTCGGGCTACGACGTGGAAGTCTTCGAGGCCCATCACCGCTTCAAGGTCGACGCGCCCTCCGGCACCGCGCTGCGCATGGGTGAGGTGGTGGCCGACGCGCTGGGCCGCGATCTGCGGGAATGCGCGGTGTACGGCCGTGAAGGCGTGACCGGTGAGCGCAAGCCCGAAACCATCGGCTTCGCCACGGTGCGCGGCGGCGACGTGATCGGTGATCACACCGTGATGTTCTGTGGCCTGGGCGAACGCGTGGAGATCTCGCACAAGGCGAGCAGCCGCATGCCCTACGCGACCGGAGCGCTGCGCGCGGCGCTGTTCCTGAAAGATCGCCGCAACGGCCTCTACGACATGCAGGACGTACTCGGTCTGCGCTGATCCGGGTACGCCAGAGGCAGACGGGGCGGCCGCGAAAGCGGCCGTTCGCGCATCCGGCCCCTCAAGAGTCGGCGTGGATGCGCCGTAACATGCCTTGAAACGAAACAGAACCCGTCTGCCGGAGCCTTCATGTCCCGTCGTCGCCGTCACGCAGAGGAACACGAGAACCACGAGCGCTGGCTCGTCTCCTACGCGGATTTCATCACGCTGCTGTTCGCCTTCTTCGTCGTCATGTACGCGATCAGCTCGGTCAACGAGGGCAAATATCGCGTGCTCTCGAACTCGCTCGTGCAGGCCTTTCGCAGCGCGACGGGCGAGGAAGGCATGGCCGCCCCGGTTTCCACGGTCGCCATCAACGTGGTGTCGGCGCCGGCCGCCACCGCGCCGCGCGTCGTGGAGGACGTGCGGCGCACCGAACTGCGTCAGCGCATGCGCAACATGGCCGAGGACATCCGGCGCGTGCTGGCGCCGCTCGTGAGCGGCGGCCAGGTCCGCATCACCGAGGGGGCGCTCGGGATATCCATCGAGATCAACGCCAGCGCGCTCTTCCGGCCCGCCGAGGCGCAGCTCGGGCCCGACGCCGCGCGCGCCCTGCAGGCGGTGGCGGAGGTGCTCGCCAAGGGCGACTTCCCGGTGAAGGTGGAGGGGCATACCGACAATCTGCCGATCGCCACGCCGCTGTTCCCGTCGAACTGGGAACTCTCGGCCGTGCGTGCCTCGTCGGTGGTGCGGCTTTTCGTGTCCAGCGGCGTCTCGCCCGCGCGGCTCACGGCCGCCGGTTACGGCGATCAGCGCCCGGTCGCGGACAACGCTTCACCGGAGGGGCGCGCGCGCAACCGGCGCGTGACGATACAGATCGAATCCATGATGCCCGAACAGAACCCCGCCGAGCCGCGCACGGAAGTGCTGGGCGACGGGGCCGGGGCCGGCGTGCGTCGCGTGCTCAACGCCGATGGCGCGCTGGGTACGCCGGAGAATCTCAGCCTGGTGCCGTCGGCGGATTCCGCGCCACGCTGAGTCTTGCCAGGCGCGCGCGCAGCTTGTGCGCGAACGCAGGCGCGTGTCTGGCGCGGGGAGAAATTCCGGGAAGGGAGAGCGTCCGGCGCGCCTCGTGGCGCGTGCGCTCAGTAGCTGCCGAGCAGGCGCGAACCGGGGCGCGCGCGCGCGCTGCCGTCGGGGCCGTAGGTGGCCGGCTGGTCGGAATGGGCGAGCAGCACGGCGAGGGCCTGATGGTTGTGCGACAGGCGTTCGGTCAGGATCTGGCCATTGGCCTGGTTGAGCGTGCGCGCCTGTAAGGCGAGGGCGAGATAGGCTTCCCACGCTTCCTGGCCCGTGCCCGCGAGCACGGTCTCGATCCCTGCGCGGTCGTTGCGCAGGTTCAGTTGCGACAGCAGCACCGTGCGCGCGTCGGCGGAATGCTGCAACACGCGGGCTTGCCGGCCTTTCTGTTCGGAAAGGGCAAAAAGCGGCTCGACATCGCGTTCACCCAGGATCGCCCGCTCGCGTTCGAGCAGCGCGACGAATTCGCGCAGCTGCTGCGATTCGGTCAGGATCAGGGCGAGCAGGCGCTGGCGCGCCTGGGCGATGTCGGTTGCCTGGCTCACGCGCTCTGGGCTTGGGCGTTGAGCATCTGCCGCACGCTGGCGAGCAGGCCGTCGGCGACCTTGCCGGCATCCACGCGGAATTGTCCCTGCGAAATGGCGGTCTTGATCTCCGCGACCTTGCCGCTGTCGACGACGGGCGTGTTGGCCATGGCGGCTTCGAGCTTCTGCAGGTTGCTGGAAAGCGCGGACAGCTTCACATCGGAGCCCTGTTCGGAGCTCTGCGCGCCGGTCGGCGCTTCGCGGCTGGCGCGGGTTTTGGTCTCGCCGGTCAGCCCGGCAGACTTCATGGATGAATTATCGATTTTCACGGCGTTTCCCCTTCGGCTCATGACGCGTCTCACATGCGTCGCGTGAAGTTCTGCGCATGGATACGTGAGTCTTAACGGAGACGGTCTTGAAAACTTTAGTTTTTTTCAGTCAGCCTGACAAGACCTCAGGGCGAGATGCTGACGCGTCCTTCGGCCTGTGCGGTGCCGCTTACGACGCGGCCGCCGGGCAGGCGCACGCGTACCGGCTGCCCCCGCGCGGCGCTGTTGATCGCGGTGCCTTCGTTGCTGACCGAAAGGGCATCGCTCTCGAACACGAGGCGAACGGGCTGGCCCGCCTGGATCACGAGTTCCTGCTGCAGGTGGCGCTCCTGCAGCGGGCGCCCGGGCGAGACGCTGGCGCGCGTGACGCGGCCGGCGGCCGCGCCGGGTTGCAGGATCACGTCGGGCGGCAGCCCGCCGAGGTCCGCGTCGGTGAGCTGAAGGTCCGCCGCATCGATGGTCTGGCCCGTGCCGATGTGGCGCGTGGCCATCACGACCTGGCCCTGGATGCGCACCCGGCTCGCGACGTAGAGCGATTGCGGCGGCCCCTGCACGCAGCGCGCGCCCAGCGATACCTGTCCCCACAGCCGGCTGCCCTCGGGCAGGAAGGCTTCCCAGCGGGTGCATGCATTCACGCGCTCGTTGCGCGGATAGCGGCCCAGCTCGACGCTGACCTTGCCGGGCAGGCTGCCTGCGCGGCTCATGACGAAGGCGCGCAGGGCGTCGGCCAGTGGATCGGCGGCCCGCGCCGGCGCGGCTGCAAGGGCGAGGGCGAGAGCGAGACAGAGGAGAAGGGCAGGGCGGAACACGCGATGGGCCGGTGATGGGCAAGCCCGCATTTCAACATGAAACCGGCCACGGGCGGCAGCGCGGGCGCGCGGTGCCGGAATTCTGCCGGCAGCTATTGCCGGTGCCGGTCTGGGCGACTGCCGCAATTGCGGCGGTTTTGCCGTTTTTTTCCCACGGAGCCCGACAGGGCGGGCTCGTTACGATCTGGCACAGAAGCTGCAATGAAGCCTGCGAACCCTCTGGAGCACGCAAGGCGATGCAGTACGAAGAGATCATGAAGGGAGTGGAAGAAATGAATGTCCAGCTCGACAACGCCTTGCGTTTTCACCAGACCGCATTGGGCCTGCGCGCGCAGCGCCAGGAGATCATCGCGGGCAACATGGCCAACGCGGATACGCCGAACTACAAGGCGCGCGACGTGGATTTCAGCAGCGCGCTGCGTGGCGCCATGGGGGGCGCGGCGGGTGCGCCGGTGTCCCTCGTGACCACGGCCGCCGGACATCAGAACGGCGGGGGCGCGCTGGGCGCGCCGACGCTGAAGTACCGCACCGAGCAGCAGTCGAGCGTGGATGGCAACACCGTCGACATGGACGCGGAGCGCGCCGCCTTCGCCGAGAACTCGGTGCAGTACGAGGCGAGCCTGACCTTCATCAACGGCATGCTGCGCACGATGCAGCAGGCGATTTCCGGTCAGTAAGGCGCGCCGCCATGAGCATGCTCAACGTTTTTCACATTGCCGGCTCGGCGCTCAACGCGCAGTCGGTACGCCTCAACACCACGGCGAGCAACCTCGCCAACGTGGAGAGTGCCGTGGGTGCCGACGGCTTGCCGTACAAGGCTAAGCAGGTGGTTTTCCAGGCGGTGCAGATGGGGTCGGCGGGGCAGGGCGTGGCGGTGACCCAGGTGGTCGAGAGTGCTGCGCCGGGCCGCGTGGTGTATGACCCCAAGAGCCCGCTGGCCGACGAGAACGGGTACGTCACGATGTCGAACGTGGATGCCGTCGAAGAGATGGTGAACATGATCTCGGCCTCGCGTGCCTACCAGACCAACGCGGAGGTGATGAACACCGCCCGCACGCTGATGCAGCGCACGCTCGCGCTGGGTCAGTCATAAGCGACAGCCGAGAAACCGGAGTCAGGACATGAGCACAACCAGCCCCACGAGTGCAGGCAATCAGTCGGTCTACGACATTTTGAACGGCACGAACAACACGAGCAGCACCAAGAGCAGCTCCGCGAGCAAGGTGGACGAGCAGCAGTCCCGTTTCCTGAAGCTGCTGACCACGCAGCTCAAGAATCAGGACCCGCTCAACCCCATGGACAACGCCCAGACCACGTCGCAGCTCGCGCAGATCAGCACCGTGGATGGCGTGGAGCGCCTCAACTCCACGCTCGCGACGCTGGTGGGCAACATCCAGTCGAGCGATGCGCTGCAGGCCGCGAGCCTGGTCGGACGCGCCGTGCTGGTCGAAGGCCCGGGCATCGAGGTCGTCAAGGGCATGGCGGTCGGCGGGGTGCAGCTGGGCGCCGATGCGAGCCAGGTCACGGTGACGATCACCGACGCCAACGGCCTCGAGATCAAGAAGCTCGATCTGGGCAAGCTCTCGGCGGGGACGCAGGAATTCGTGTGGGACGGCAAGAACGAGGCTGGCACCGTCGTGGCCGATGGCAAGTACACGATGAAGGTGACCGCGATGGCGGGCGACACCAAGGTGACGGCCTCCACGCTGCAGCTGGCCTCGGTGAATAGCGTCATCACCAGCGGCTCGGAGGTCAAGATCGATGTTGGTGACCTCGGCCGCGTTTCCCTCTCCGACATCAAACTCATTCTGTAATCCGGGAGCCCCACCATGGCATTCCAGCAAGGACTCAGCGGCCTGAACTCCGCTTCCAAGGCCCTCGACGTCATCAGCAACAACGTCGCCAACGCCAACAACGTCGGCTTCAAGCTCTCCGGGACGCAGTTCGCCGATGTGTACGCCGCCGCGCTGAATGGCGCCTCCGCCGGCCTGCAGGTCGGTATCGGTACGCAGGTCGGCCGCGTGGCGCAGCTCTTCAACCAGGGCAACATCACGCCGACCGGCAACCCGCTCGACGTGGCCATCAACGGCAACGGCTTCTATCGCATGATGGACAGCAGCGGCTCGATTTCCTACACCCGCAACGGCCAGTTCCAGATCGACAAGACCGGCTACATCGTGAATGCCAGCGGCTACCGCGTGACGGGCTATCCGGCCGACGCCACGGGCGCGATCCTGCCGGCCACGCCGGCGCCGATCTACGTGGATACCTCGGACCTCATGCCCGTGGCGACCACTGAAGTCGAAGTGGGGCTGAACCTCGACTCGCGCTCGACCGCGCCCGCCAATCCGTGGGTGCCGAGCTCGACGACGCCGGACGTGAGCACCTACACCTCCTCGACCTCGGTCACGGTGTACGACAGCCTGGGCAACTCGCACATCATGGGCCTGTACTTCCGCGCCAACGGCAGCGGCAGCTGGGACATGTACACCCAGCTCGACGGTGGCCCCACGAGCGCGACGGCCACGCCGCTCGCCTTCGACACCTCGGGCCGCCTGACCACCGCCATGCCGCTGACGATAGGCGGCCTGAACGTGACCACGGGCGCGATCACGCCGATGTCGATCACGCTGGACATGAGTTCCTCCACGCAGTACGGCAGCGTTTTCGGCGTCAATCGCCAGATCCAGGACGGCTACGCCTCCGGTCGCCTGTCGGGCGTCACGATCTCCGCCGACGGCGTGCTGCAAGGCCGCTACAGCAACGGCCAGACGCGCAACCTCGGTCAGGTGGTGCTGGCGAACTTCGCCAACCCGCAAGGCCTGCTTTCGCTGGGCAACAACCTGTGGGGCGAATCCCCCGGCTCGGGCCAGCCGCTGGTCGGCGCGCCGGGTTCGGGCAGCCTCGGTGAGCTGAAGGCGGGGGCGGTCGAGGAATCCAACGTCGATCTGACCGCCGAGCTGGTCAACATGATCACGCAACAGCGCAACTACCAGGCCAACGCGCAATCGATCAAGACGCAGGACCAGATCATGCAGACCCTGGTGAACCTGCGCTGAACGCGCACCCGCCTGACGGACGCACAGCATGGACAAGCTGATCTACACCGCGATGACCGGCGCCAAGGGCACGATGGCCCAGCAGGCTGCCGTGGCCAACAACATCGCCAACGTCTCCACCACCGGCTTTCGCGCCGAGCTGCATCGCCTGCGCGCGGTGCCGGTGCAGACCGAGGCGCTGGCGAGCCGCGCCTTCGTGGTCGATTCCACGGTGGCGGCGGACTTCACGCCGGGTCCGCTGCAGCAGACCGGCCGCTCGCTGGATGTGGGCGTGACCGGCTCGGGCTGGCTGGCCGTGACGATGCCCGACGGCAGCGAGGCCTACACGCGCTCGGGCAGCTTCTCGCTCGACGAGAACGGCGTGCTGCGCACCAAGGCCGGCTTCGAGGTCATGGGCGATGGTGGCCCGATCACGCTGCCGCCGGACAACCGCATCGACGTCGGTGCCGACGGCACGCTGACCGCGCAGCCGCTGGGTGGCGAGGTGGGCGCCAACGTCGTCGGCCGTCTCAAGCTCGTCAATCCGCCCGAGGCGGATCTGGTGCGCGGGGCGGATGGCTTTTTCCGCCTCGCCGATGGCGGCGCCGCGCCCGCCGACGAGAACGTGCGCGTGGCGGGCGGTTATCTCGAGGGCAGCAACGTGAATCTCGCCGAGGAAATGGTGACGATGATTTCGCTGGCCCGCAGTTACGACACCCAGATGCGCCTTCTGTCGAATGCGCAGGAAAATGATCGCGCCGCGACCCAGGTGCTGGCTGCGCGCTAGGCGTGGAGCTGAGACGGGTTTGCGCGCTTAATCGGGAGAACGCGCGGCGGCTGCCGCGCCTATCCTGAGCAGTCGGAGGAATACGGACATGATGAGAGCCTTGTGGGTTGCACGGACGGGTCTGGATGCGCAGCAGACGCACCTGGACGTCATCTCGAACAACCTTGCGAACGTCAGCACGAACGGCTTCAAGCGCCAGCGCGCGGTGTTCGAGGATCTGCTCTACCAGACGATGCGGCAGCCCGGCGCGCAGAGCTCGCAGACCACGACCATCCCGACCGGCCTGCAGGTCGGCACGGGCGTGCGTCCGATCGCGAGCGAGCGCATCCACACCCAGGGCAACCTGCAGCTGACCGACAGTTCGTTCGACATGGCGATCCAGGGCTCGGGCTTCTTCCAGATCCAGATGCCCGATGGCTCCACGGCCTACACGCGCGACGGCGCCTTCCAGCGCGACGCCCAGGGTCAGCTCACGACCTCCAGCGGCTACGCCGTGCAGCCCGGCATCACGGTGCCGGCCGATGCCCTCTCGATCACCGTCGGCAAGGACGGCACCGTCAGCGTGACGCTGCCGGGGCAGACCGATTCGACACAGATCGGCAACATCCAGCTCGCCAACTTCATCAACCCCGAAGGCCTGCTCTCGACGGGCGAGAACCTCTACATCGAAACCCCCGCCAGCGGCGTGCCAACGGTGAATACGCCGGGCACCAACGGCACGGGCTTCATCACCCAGAAGTATGTCGAGACATCCAACGTGAACGTGGCCGAAGAGCTCGTGAGCATGATCGAGGCCCAGCGGGCCTATGAGATCAACTCGCGCGTCGTGACCACCGCCGACCAGATGCTCGCGAAGCTCTCCAACCTCTGATTTTCCGCTGGAGCCAGAACATGAGGCCAATCTTCCGCACGCAAACGGGCTGCGCCCTGCTGCTCCTGGCCCTGTCCGCCTGCAGCACCCTGCAGCAAGGCACGGCGGTGCACCAGCCCATGACGGCCCGGCCCGCGCCGCGCGTGGCCGCCGTCGATGGCTCGGGATCGATCTACACGGGGCAGGGGCGTTCGCTGTTCGAGGATCGCCGCGCGCGCTACGTGGGCGACACGATCACCGTGAATCTCGTCGAGAAGACCGCCGCCGCCAAATCGTCGAACGCTTCGGCCGACCGCAACGGGTCGCTGTCGGCGGGCTCGCCCAACATCACCGGGCTGCCCGGCAAGTTCCTCAACAAGATCGGTGTCGAGGCCGAGGCCGCCAACACCTTCGCCGGCAAGGGCGCGGCCGCCGCCAACAACACCTTCACGGGAACGGTCACCGTGACCGTGATCGAGGTCTACAACAACGGCAATCTGCTCGTCTCGGGCGAGAAGCAGGTCGCGATCAACCAGGGCGAGGAATTCATCCGCTTTTCCGGGGTGATCAATCCCGACAGCGTGAGTGCCGCCAATACCGTGCAATCCACGCAAGTGGCCGACGCCCGCGTCGAATACAAGGCGAGCGGCTACATGGACGAAGCGCAGACCATGGGTTGGCTGCAGCGCTTCTTCCTCAACGTGATGCCCTTCTGAGGAGCGCGCCGCCATGTCCAGCCTTTTCCGTTCCCTGCTGCGCGCCGCCACCGTGGCGCTGGCGCTGGCCTGCGTGACCGGCGCGGCGCAGGCCGAACGCATCAAGGACCTCGCGAGCATCGCGGGCGTGCGTTCCAACCAGCTCGTGGGCTATGGCCTGGTGGTGGGCCTGGATGGCACCGGCGACCAGACCTCGCAGGCGCCTTTCACGACGCAGAGCCTCATCAACATGCTGGGCAATCTGGGCGTGACGATTCCGCCGGGCACTTCCCTGCAGCTCAAGAACGTGGCCGCCGTGATGGTGACCATGCAGCTGCCGCCCTTCGCGCAGCCGGGCCAGCCGTTCGACGTGACCGTCTCGTCGATGGCGAACGCCAAGAGCCTCAAGGGCGGCACGCTGCTGCTCACGCCCCTCAAGGGCGCCGACGGCCAGATCTACGCCGTGGCGCAGGGCAACCTCATCGTCGGCGGTGCCGGCGGGCAGGGGGGCGGCGCGAGCGGCGGCGGCCAGCGCGTGACGATCAACCATCTCGCGGCCGGGCGCATCCCGGCGGGGGCCACCGTCGAGCGCGCGGTGCCCAGCGCCCTGGTGGCCGGCGACACGGTGCAGTTCGAACTGCTGCAGGCGGATTTCGGCACCGCGCAGCGCGTGGTGGATGCCATCAACGGCAGCTTCGCCGAGCCCGTGGCCTGGGCGATGGACGGCCGCCGCATCCAGGTGCGTGCGCCGCAGACGCCCAACGAGCGCGTGGCTTTCCTGGGCCGCGTGGAGAACATCGAGGTGCGCCCCGTGACCGGCGCGGCGCGCGTGATCGTGAATTCGCGCACCGGCTCCATCGTCATGAACCAGGCGGTGACGCTGCAGGAGTGCGCGATCGCCCACGGCAACCTCACGGTCACCGTCAATAACGAAACGCAGGTCAGCCAGCCCGCGCCGTTCTCGCGCGGCGAAACGGTGACTGCGCAGACCGGGACGGTCAACATCCAGCAGGATGCGGCCAGCCTCATGCGCTTCCGCCCCGGCGTGAACCTGACCGAGGTCGTCAAGGCGCTCAACGCGGTGGGCGCCACGCCGCTCGATCTCGTCAATATCCTGCAGGCCATGAAGAGCGCCGGCGCACTGCGCGCCGAGCTCGAAGTGATCTGAGGTCACGGTCATGACCATTCCGCCCAACGCGCTCGATCCCGCCAGCCTCGCCGGCGTGAAGCTTTCCGCGCGGGAGGGCACGCCCGAGGGCAACAAGGCCGTCGCGCAGCAGTTCGAGGCGCTGTTCCTGCAGATCGTCATGAAGAGCATGCGCGACACGATTCCCAAGGACGGCGCGTTCGACAGCGAGAACACGCGCTTCTTCCAGAGCCTTGCCGACCAGCAGCTCGTCATGCAGATGGCGCAGAAGGGCGGCATCGGTCTGGCGGCCGTCATCGAACGCCAGCTCAATGGCGGCGTTCCGCCGCAGCCCTCGGCCCAGGAACTCAAGGGCATGCCGCGCGCGAATGCCGCCGGTGCCGCGGCCGGCGCCGCGGCGGCGCCCACGCTGGGCGTACCCTACAGCGCCAAGGCGCAGGAGTTCGTCGCCAGCGTGTGGCCCGAAGCCCGCGAGGCGGCTGCTTCGCTGGGCGTGCCGGCGCACTTCCTGGTGGCCCAGGCGGCGCTCGAGACGGGATGGGGCAAGTCCGTGATCGCGCGCGCGGACGGCAGCTCCAGCCACAACCTGTTCAACATCAAGGCCGGCGCCAACTGGAAGGGCGCGGTCGTGGAAGCGCGGACCACCGAGTACGAAAACGGCCAGCCCGTGGAGCGTGTCGAGCGTTTCCGGGCCTATGCCTCGGCCGCCGAATCCTTCGAGGACTACGCGAAGCTCGTGGGCCAGGCGCCGCGCTACGCCGCCGTGCGCGGCCAGCAGGACGGCGCGTCTTTCGCGCGTGCGCTGCAGCAAGGCGGCTACGCGACGGACCCCGCCTATGCCGACAAGCTCGCCCGCATCATCCAGGGCGACACCTTGCGTCAAGGCCTCGCAGCCTCCGGGAGCGGCAAGATCTGAGCGGGTCCGTGCAGTATTTGGCTGTGCAAAAGTATGAAAACTTGACGAATGGTCGTGCCTTAATCCTGTGATGCGGTGCATCATTGCGCCCATGCAATGGATTTCCCTCGTCATTCACTGATGTCGGCACGCATTCACCTGCTCAATCCCCTGCGCGACACGCATAGCGGAAGCGATCTCAGAACCCTCAGGATGTTCGACGTGCTGCGCGAAGCGGGCCACGACGTGCATCTATGGACGCCCGAAACCGCGGATGCCGGCATCCGTGCCGATTACCCCGTGGAACAGGTGCGCCCATGGCGGCTTGCATGGCCGTCGGGCGGCACGCTGGTGATCGTGGGGGTCTATTTCCGGCTCGGGCGCTGGCTGCGGCTGGCGCGCTTCGAGCGCATCGTGATCCTCTACAACACCGATCAGCCCGACCGGCTCATGAAGGCCATCGCGCGCGCGCACTGGTCGGGCGGCGCGCGGGTCGAGATCGTGCATACCTCGGCGGCGCTGCGTGAAATGTCGGGCATGCCTGGCGAGGTGCTCGAAAGCCCGGTCGATCTCAAGCCTTTCCTGGGCATCCGGCGCGCGGAGGCGGGGAGCGGGCGCCCGTTCGTCGTGGGCCGCGTGAGCCGCGATTGCCTCAAGAAGCATCACGTCGAAGACATTGCGCTGTACCGGCGCCTCGCCGCGCGCGGCGTCCAGGTCCGCATCCTCGGCGGGCGCTGCCTGAGCGAACAGCTCGGCGGCGTACCCAACATCGAGCTGCTGGAAGCCGGCTCGGTTCCGGTGGCGCGCTTCCTGCAGGAACTCGACGTGTTCTATTACCGCACGCACGAGAACTGGTTCGAAGCGTTCGGGCGCGTCATCTTCGAGGCGATGGCCGCCGGCCTGCCCATCGTGGCCAGCCGCCGTGGCGGCTACGCGGCCTATCTGCACAATGGCGAGGACGCGCTGCTGTTCGATTCCAGCGCCGAGGCGCTGAAGCAGATCCAGGCGCTCATCGAGGCGCCGGCGCGGCGAGCCGCCCTGGGGCGCGAGGCGCGCCGCAGCGCCCAGCGCATCTGCGGCGAGGGGCTGTCGGAGCGCATGCTCGCGGTGCTCTGCAAGCCCTGAGGCCTGCGGCGCCCGGTGTGTTCCGCCGGCGGGCGCCGCGTCGCGCCTGCTGGGTGCCCCGGGGCGTCCCGCTGGCGCACCGCCGGGTCTCTTCCTTCTGTGGCGTTGAGGCCGGCTGCGCTTCCGGTGGCGGAAGTGCGTCGGCTGCTGGCGCCGGCGGGCTATCACGGCGATTGAAGGCGGGCCGCCATCCGATGGGAGGCGGCGCGTTATCATCGGGGCCCCACCCGGTCTTTCCTGCCCATGCTGATCGTCGTCTCGCCCGCCAAATCGCTCGACTTCCAGAGCCCGCTTCCCGTTTCCACCTTCACCCAGCCGGCATTCCTCGATCGCAGCGAGGCGCTCGTGGAGATCCTGCGCCGCAGGAGTCCCGCCGAGCTCGCGGCGCTGATGGGCATTTCCGATGCGCTGGCGGTGCTCAACGTGACGCGCTATGCCGAATGGGCGCGGCCCTTTCGCGCCGACAACGCGCGCGCGGCGCTGTTCGCCTTCAACGGCGACGTCTACGCCGGCTTGCAGGCCGCGAGCCTGACTCCGCCCCAGATCGCGTTCGCCCAGCGCCAGCTGCGCATGCTCTCGGGGCTGTATGGCGTCTTGCGTCCGCTCGATCTCATCCAGGCTTACCGGCTGGAAATGGGCACGCGGCTCGCGAATCCGGCGGGGAGCGACCTCTACGCTTTCTGGGGCGACGAGATCACCGACGCGGTGCGCCGTGACGTCGAGGCCAGCGACGGCGAGGCCGTACTGGTGAATCTGGCGTCCACGGAATACTTCAAGGCAGTGCGCCCGAAGCGGCTCGGCCTGCGTGTGGTGACGCCCGTGTTCGAGGAACGGCGCGGCGCGGCCTACAAGATCGTGAGCTTCCACGCCAAGCGCGCGCGCGGCCTCATGAGCCGCTTCGCGCTCGTCGAGGGGCTGCACGAAGCCGAGGCGCTCAAGGATTTCTCGCTCGAGGGCTATGCCTTCACCCCCGCCGCGTCCAGCGCGGATCGCTGGGTGTTCCGGCGCGACGGCGCCTGAAGGCGCCGGGCGGCAGGGGTAGAATCGGGAATCCGTCTTCTTGCCCGTTTTCCTCCGTCGCCATGCCCATCACCGTCAACTGCCAGTTCGACAGCGGCAACATCGAAGTCCTCGACGCCAGCCAGCCTTCCGACATCCGCCTTGCCATCCGCCCCGACGCGGGGGGCGAATTCCTGCAGTGGTTCCACTTCAGCCTCGCCGGCGTGCGCGGCCAGCCGGTGCGGTTCGTGATCGCCAACGCCGGCCAGACGAGCTATGCGCAGGGCTGGGAGGGCTACCGCTGCGTGGCGAGCTACGACCGCGCGGAGTGGTTCCGCCTGCCGGGCACGTCCTACGATGGCGAGCGCCTGAGCGTGGAATTCACGCCCGAGCGCGACGTGGTCTGGCTGGCTTATTTCGAGCCGTACTCGCAGGAACGCCGGCTGGACTTCCTGGGCCGTTGCAGCGCCTCGCCGTGGGTTCGCGCCGAGAGCCTGGGCACGAGCCTGCAGGGTCGCAGCATCGACGTGCTGCACGTGGGCGAGGGCCCGCGCCAGGTGTGGGTGCAGGCACGCCAGCATCCGGGCGAGACCATGGCGGAATGGTTCATGGAAGGCTTCATCACGCGCCTGCTCGACCGCGCCGACCCGGTCGCGCGCGTGTTGCGCGGCCTGGCGAGCTTTCACCTGATCCCCAACATCAATCCCGACGGCTCGGTCCTCGGCCATCTGCGCACCAACGCGGCGGGCGTGAACCTGAACCGCGAATGGCACGCGCCCACGCCCGCGCGCAGCCCGGAAGTCCTGCACGCGCAGCGGGCGATGCTGGCCACGGGGGCCGATCTCTTTCTGGACATCCACGGCGACGAAACCCTGCCTTACGTCTTCATCGATGGCAGTCACATGGTGCCCGGCTATGGCGAGCGCAATCTCGCGCTGCAGGCGGATTTCCTTGCCGCGCTCACGCGCGCGAGCCCGGACTTCCAGACCGTGCACGGCTACGCCGACGACCGCTTCACCGACGAGATGCAGACACTGGCGTCGAAGTGGGCCGCGATGCGTCTGGGGTGCGTGTCGCTGACCCTGGAGATGCCGTTCAAGGACAACGCCAATGCGCCCGATGCGTTCGCAGGCTGGAGCAGCGCGCGCAGCCAGCGCCTCGGCGCGGCTTTCCTGGACGCCGTGCTGGCGCACCTGAAGGCGCTCTGAGACGCCTCCGCGCACGGCGGCGGCACAAAAAAAGGCCCGCGCGAAGCGGGCCTTTCTGCATGTGCCGCGCTCAGCGCAGCACGAGGTTGTCGCGGTGGATGAGTTCGGGTTCTTCGATGTAGCCGAGCAGGGCTTCGAACTCGCTGCTCGCATGGCGCGCGATGCGGCGCGCGTCGGGGCTGGCGTAGTTCGTGAGGCCGCGCGCGATCTCGTGCCCCTGGGCATCCACGCAGGCCACGGCCTGGCCGCGTCCGAATTCGCCGTGGACGGCCGTGACGCCGATGGCGAGCAGGCTCGCGCCGCCGCGCAGGGCGTGCGCCGCGCCGTCGTCGAGCACCAGCGTGCCCGCGAGCTGGAGATGGTCCGCCAGCCATTGCTTGCGTGCCGCGAGCGGCGTGTGCGTGGCGTGGAGCAGGGTGCCGAGCGCTTCGCCGGCCGCCAGACGCAGCAGCGGTTCGCGTTCGCGGCCGGAGGCGATCAGGGTGTGCGCGCCGGAGCTCGCGGCGCGCTGGGCGGCGCGGATCTTGGTGATCATGCCGCCGCGCGAGATGCCCGAGCCAGCGCCACCGGCCATGGCTTCGAAGGCACGGTCCTCGGCGTCGCCTTCCGAGATCAGCGTTGCCGCCGGGTCCTTGCGCGGATCGGCCGTGAAGAGCCCCGGCTGGTCGGTCAGGATCACCAGCGCTTCGGCTTCGATGAGATTGGCCACGAGCGCGCCCAGGGTGTCGTTGTCGCCGAACTTGATCTCGTCGGTGACCACGGTGTCGTTCTCGTTGATGATGGGGACCACCCCGAGTTCGAGCAGGGTGTTGATCGTGGAGCGCGAATTCAGGTAGCGCAGGCGGTCGGCGAGGTCGGCATGAGTGAGCAGGAGCTGCGCGGTGCACAGCCCGTAGCGGTTGAAGGCGCTCTCGTAAGCCTGCGCAAGGCCCATCTGGCCCACCGCGGCGGCGGCCTGCAGGGCGTGCGTTTCGACGGGGCGCTTGTCCCAGCCCAGACGCTGCATGCCGGCCGCGATCGCGCCGCTGGAAACCAGCACGACGCGGCGGCCTTCGCTGTGCAGCTTCGCGATCTGGCGCGCCCAGGTGTCTATGGCCGTGAAATCGAGTCCGGCACCGTTGTTGGTCACCAGTGCGCTGCCCACTTTCACGACAAGTCTGCGGGCGTTGCGGATGGCATTGCGCTTGTTCATCGGGGTCTTTCGTTGCCCGCCGGGCGCGGCGGTTTCAGTGAGTCCAGGCGGCGCGCCGGGCCCGCGCGCGGCGGGCCGCGTGGCGCTCAGCCGCGTACGTAGATGATCTCGCCCTCGAAGTCGTCGTCATCGTCCTCATCTTCGTCCTCGTCGGTGTCCTCGCCCACGGGGTAGGCATCGGGGCCCGAGGCCGCCGCGGCGAGCTGTTCCTCGTCGGTCAGGCGCGGCAGCGCGTCGAGGTAGTCCTGCAGCGCGAAGATCAGGGGCTGGCAGCCATTGCCGCTGATGCCCGAGATGGCGAACCAGCGCTCGGGTTCGCCATAGGCTTCGAGGAACGCGCGGATGCGCGCATCGCGCTCTTCCTCGGGCACGAGGTCAAGCTTGTTGAGCACGAGCCAGCGCGGCTTGCTGAAGAGGCTCTCGTCGTATTTGCGCAGCTCTTCGACGATGGCGCGCGCCTCGCGCACCGGATCGACTTCCGGATCGAAGGGCGCCACGTCCACCAGGTGCAGCAGCACGCGCGTGCGCTGCAGATGGCGCAGGAAGCGGTGGCCGAGGCCCGCGCCTTCGGCCGCGCCTTCGATGAGGCCGGGGATGTCGGCGATCACGAAGCTGCGCCCTTCGCTGGTGCGCACCACGCCGAGGTTGGGCGCCAGCGTGGTGAAGGGGTAACCCGCCACCTTGGGCTTGGCGGCCGAGACGGCGCGGATGAAGGTCGATTTGCCGGCATTGGGCATGCCCAGCAGGCCGACGTCCGCCAGCACCTTGAGCTCGAGCGCGAGCTTGAAGTGCTCGCCGGGCTCGCCGTTGGTCTTCTGACGCGGTGCACGGTTGGTGCTGCTCTTGAAATGCAGATTGCCCAGACCGCCCTTGCCGCCACGCGCGATCATCACCTGCTTGCCGTCCTGGTTGAGGTCGGCGAGCAGATCGCCCGTCTCCTGGTTCTTGATGACGGTGCCGACCGGCATGCGCAGGAAGAGATCCTCGCCGCCCTTGCCGTAGCAGTCGGTGGTGCCGCCCTTCTCGCCATGCTCGGCGCGGAAGGAGCGCGTGTAGCGGAAGTCGACCAGCGTGTTGAGGTTGCGATCGGCCACCGCAAAGATGTTGCCGCCGCGTCCGCCGTCGCCGCCGTCCGGGCCGCCCTTGGGAATGTACTTTTCGCGACGGAACGAGGCATTGCCGTTTCCACCGTCGCCGGCATAGACATCAATGCGCGCTTCGTCGAAAAATTTCATGATGGTTACCTGCTCTGGAAATGAAAAAAGCCCCGTCGCGGCGCGAGGGGGCTTTTGGCTGAGTCGCGCCGGAGCTGGATCAGGCCTGCGCTTCCGGGACGATCGTCACGGTACGGCGACGCTGGGCGCCCTTCACCAGGAACTGCACGCGGCCATTGACCAGCGCGAAGAGGGTGTGGTCCTTGCCCATGCCGACGTTTTCGCCGGGGTGGTACTCGGTGCCGCGCTGGCGAACGATGATGTTGCCTGCCAGAACCGCCTGACCGCCGTAGCGCTTCACGCCGAGTCGTTTCGATTCTGATTCGCGGCCGTTACGCGAACTGCCGCCTGCCTTTTTGTGTGCCATGGCGTATTAGCTCCTGCTTAAGCCGAGATCGCTTCGATGCGAAGCTCGGTGTAGTTCTGACGGTGACCCTGGTGCTTCTGGTAGTGCTTGCGACGGCGCATCTTGAAGATCTCGACCTTCTTGTGACGGCCCTGAGCCAGGACGGTGGCCTTGACAATTGCACCAGCAACCAGCGGCGCGCCGATTTTCACGGACTCGCCTTCGCCGACCATGAGAACCTGGTCGAGCGTGATTTCAGTGCCAACGTCTGCCGGTATCTGTTCTACCTTGATTTTTTCGCCAGCAGCAACGCGATATTGCTTGCCACCGGTTTTTACGACCGCATACATGTTGGACTCCAAATACAAAGAGCGTGGGAAACGCGGGATTATGCCCGGAGGGCGGGGCCGGGTCAAGCCCGTTCGTGCGTTGGCTTGACGCTCGCATTGCCGCCCCCATACCATTCCGCCTTTGCCCCGACCCCTTGTGTGAGTGCCTTGCAACTCGAAACCATCTACGCACCGGTCGCCGCAGACATGGAAGCCGTCAACCAGGTCATCCGCGAGCGCCTGAGTTCCGAAGTTCTCCTGATCAATCAGGTTGCCGAATACATCATCGGCGCGGGCGGCAAGCGACTGCGCCCGGCTTTGCTGCTCTACGTGGCCAACGCGCTGGGGGTGCAGGGCAACAAGCATCACGAGCTGGCCGCCGTCGTCGAGTTCATCCACACCGCCACGCTGCTGCACGACGACGTGGTGGACGAATCCGATCTGCGCCGGGGCCGCGAAACGGCCAATGCCATGTTCGGCAACGCAGCTGCCGTGCTGGTGGGGGATTTTCTCTACTCGCGCGCGTTCCAGATGATGGTGGGTGTGGGGAACATGCAGATCATGCAGGTGCTGGCCGACGCCACCAACGTGATCGCCGAAGGCGAAGTGCTGCAGTTGCTCAACATACATAATGCGGATGTGACGGTGGAGGATTACCTCCGCGTGATCCATTACAAGACCGCCACGCTGTTCGAAGCCTCCGCGCGTATCGGCGCGATCCTGGGCGGCGAGGACGCAGCCGGTCAGGAGCGCATCGCCGCCTTTGGGCGCCACCTGGGAACCGCATTCCAGCTCATCGACGACGTGCTCGATTACTCTGGCGACGAAGCCGCCACCGGCAAGCATCTGGGCGACGATCTGGCCGAAGGCAAGCCCACGCTGCCGCTCATCCACGTGATGCAGCACGGCTCGGCGGCACAGTCGGCGCTGGTGCGCCGGGCCATCGAGGAGGGCGGACGGGAAGCTTTTCCGGAAGTCATCGCGGCGGTGCATGCGTGCGGCGCGCTCGATGCCACGCGCGAACACGCGGCGCGTGAAGCCGGGGTAGCCCGCGAAAATATTCTGGGACTTCCCCCTTCCATTTTCAAAGAGTCGCTGCTAAAATTATGTTCTTTCGCAGTTGCGCGAACTTACTGACAAATACAGGAAGTTCAACGCAGTTGCAAGCGGGGTGTAGCTTAGCCTGGTAGAGCGCTACGTTCGGGACGTAGAGGCCGGAGGTTCGAATCCTCTCACCCCGACCAGGATTTTTCCTTGTTCAGCAAGGGTCGCAAAAGCCGCGGATTCCGCGGCTTTTGCTTTTTCCGCCGCCGCTCCTGCGCGCGCCCCTCCGGTTTCCCGAAGTCGGGCGTCTCCCCGTCTCCCCGTTGATACACCGCGATGTCCGTCGTTGCTCGGATCGCTTCGGTCATGCGAAAAGCAGCGGCGGTGGGCGTGCGCACGCCATGGCGCGTTGTGCATCCATGCCGTGCGGGCACGGTCTCATCGCATCCGGGGGCAGTTCCTGGCGGGGTGTCCTGCTGCCGCGCGCAGGCGGCGCGTGACTTGCTTGGGGCGAGGCTGGAGGGGGCGGATTCGCCCGAAGTTGCCCGCCGCGCGCACGGGCATGGGCGCGCCGCGCGGGCCGTGCCGGGCCTCCTGCGCCCGGAGGGGCCGGGCGGCTGGAGGCTCCGGGGGCTTCAGAGCACCCCTTGCGCGAGCATGGCGTCCGCCACGCGGACGAAGCCCGCGATGTTGGCGCCGCGCGCGTAGCTGATGCGGCCGCCCTTGAGGGCGCCGTATTCCGCGCATTCCTCATGGATGCCGAGCATGATGTTGCGCAGGCGCTGGTCCACCTCTTCGCGCGTCCAGGACAGACGCATGGCGTTCTGGCTCATTTCCAGCCCCGAGGTGGCGACGCCGCCCGCGTTGCTGGCCTTGCCGGGCGCGTAGAGCACGTCGTGCTCTTCGAACAGGTGGGCGGCTTCGGCAGTGGTCGGCATGTTGGCGCCTTCGGCCACGCAGCGCACGCCGTTGCGCAGCAGCGCGAGCGCGTCTTCGCGGTCGAGTTCGTTCTGCGTCGCGCAGGGCAGGGCGACGTCCATCGGCGTGTGCCAGGGGCGGGCCTGCGCCTGATAGGTGGCGCCGACGCGGCGGGCGTATTCCTCCAGGCTGCCTTGCTGGCGGTTCTTCACGTCCATGAGCGCGGCGAGTTTCTTGGGCGTGAAGCCTTCCTCATCCACCACCGTGCCGCGCGAGTCGGACACCGTCACCACGCGCGCGCCCAGTTCCATGGCTTTCTCAATGGCGTACTGGGCCACGTTGCCGGCGCCCGACACGCCTACCCGCAGGCCCGCCAGGGCCGCGCCGCGCCGCGCGAGCATCTGCTCGGCGAAATACACGGTGCCGTAGCCCGTGGCTTCGGGGCGGATCAGCGAGCCGCCGAGCGGGACGCTCTTGCCCGTGAACACGCAGTCGCTGCGGTTGCTGAGCTTCTTCATCATGCCGCTCAGGTAGCCGATTTCACGCGCGCCCACGCCGATGTCGCCGGCGGGCACGTCGGTGTCGGCGCCGATATGGCGATGCAGCTCGGTCATGAAGGCCTGACAGAAGCGCATGACTTCGGCGGGGCTTTTCCCCTTCGGGTCGAAATCGGCTCCGCCCTTGGCGCCGCCCATGTGCAGCGTGGTGAGTGCATTCTTGAGGGTCTGCTCGAAGGCGAGGAACTTCAGGATCGAGAGATTCACGCTGGGGTGGAAGCGCAGCCCGCCCTTGTAGGGGCCGATGGAGGACGAGTGCTGGACGCGGTAGCCGCGATTGACGCGGACCTGGCCCTTGTCGTCCGTCCAGCAGACGCGAAAGCTCACGATGCGCTCGGCTTCGACGAGGCGCTCCAGCACGGCCTGCTCGCGGTATTCGGGATGGCTGTCGAGGAAAGGCCAGATGCTTTCGACGACCTCGGTCACGGCCTGGAGGAACTCGGGCTGCTCCGGGTGGTTCAGGGCAACGCGGGCAAGGAAGGTGGCAGGAGTGTGGTACACGGCAGGGCTCCGGCGCGGCCGCGCGCGGGAAGCGGCGGCTGGCGCTGAGGGGTGGATGGAAAGGGTGGGAATGAGAGGCGGCGGCCGGCGCTAGGGGGCCGTGGCGGGCGAGACTTCCAGCACCGTCAGGTGGCGCAGGCTGCCATCGGGAAAGGGCCACGCGATGCTTTGGCCCACGCAGAGCCCGATCAGGGCGGCGCCGACCGGCGCCAGGACCGAAACGCGGCCGCGCGCGGCATCGGCGTCCTCGGGCGGCACGATCTCGACGCCCCGGCACTGCTGGGTGGCTTCGTCGCGATAGCGGACGTGGGCAAAAAGCGTGACGATTTCGTGCGATATGGAGTTCATCGGAACAACAATCGCCCGATCCAGCTCCGCCCGCAGTTCATCGGACAAAGGCATGGTGATGAGTCTGGAGTAGTCCAGATCTCCGAGGATGATGTCGGTGTTCTGCATATGCGCCTGAATGTGTTGGGAATTACGCCCCGTGAAAGCAAGGTTCCCGACGATCATAAAAGGGCTGGCGGTGCTTGATAAGCTGCCCGGGGCGCACAATACTGTTTCCTCTGTGAAACGATAGATTCCGCCCATGCACGACATCAAGGACATGCTGCTTTTCGCGCAGGTCGTCAAATCCCGCAGCTTCTCGGCCGCCGCCGCCCAGCTCGGGGTTTCGAAATCCCACGTCAGCAAGGCCGTCGCGCGGCTGGAGGGCGCGCTGGGCGTGCGCCTGCTCCAGCGCAGCACGCGGCGCCTGAGCCTGACCGAAGTGGGCGGGGCCTACTTCGAGCATTGCGAGCGCATCCTTGAGGAAATCACCCAGGCGGGCGAAACCGTCAACCGCCTGCACCTGGAGCCCCGGGGCACCCTGCGCATCAGCACGTCGGTGGCGTTCGGCACGCTGCACGTGGCCTCCGCGCTGCCGGCCTTCATGGCGCAGCACCCTGACCTGAAAGTGGACATGACCATCAGCGACCGCCTCGTCGACCTGGTGGAAGAGGGCTACGACCTCGCGCTGCGCATCATCGCCGAACCCAGCGAGAATCTCGTCGCGCGCCAGATCGCGCCCATCCGTCGCAAGATCTGCGCAAGCCCGGACTACCTCGCGCGGCGCGGCACGCCCCGCACGCCCCAGGCGTTGTCCGGCCACAACTGCCTCGATTACACCTACCAGAGCGGTCAGGGCGTCTGGCGCCTGCAGGGGCCGGGCGGCGAGCACGTGGTGCCGGTCAGCGGCAGTCTGCGCATCAACGACGACGAAGCGCTTTCGCAGGCCGTCGTGGGCGGGCTGGGGCTGGCGATGCTGCCTACCTTCATCGCGGGGCAGTTCCTGCAGGGGGGCCAGCTCGTCGAAGTGCTGCCCGGTTATCTGCCCGTGGATCGCTTTCTGTATGCCGTCTATCTGCCCAATCGCCACTTGCCGCTCAAAGTGCGCGCTTTCATCGATTATCTGCTCGAGCGCTTCGGCCCCCAGCCGTACTGGGACTGAGCGCGCCGTACCCGCGCCGTACCCGCGCCGGACCTGCCCGTGGAGCCGCACCCGCGGCGAGATGCGTCTGGTTATAGTCCGGGGTTGGCTTCGCGCGGGCATGCGCGAAAGCGGGATCTCCCAACGGAAGGGCTGTGTGCATGAACGAGCCGGTGATCGGGTCTCCAGATACCTCAGAGATGACTGCGCGCATGCGTCGTCACGACTGGGCGGCGACGCCGCTCGGGCCGCTCGAGGCGTGGCCGCAGACGCTGCGGGTGGCCACCGAACTCATGCTGGCCAGCCCTGGCGCTTCCTGTCTCGTGTGCGGCCCCGAACGCCTCGTGCTCTACAACGACGCGGCCGCGCGCCTGTGCGGCGTGCATCATCCTGCCGCGCTGGGCGCGCCGCTCGGGCATGGTTTTCCGGTTGCGCATCCGGCGCTGGAGGGGCTCTTCGCCAGGGCCTTCGCGGGTGAGAGTCTGCTGGCCCACGCCCTGCCGATCGCCGTGCCCGGCGGAGCGGCCGGGCTGTTCGACGCGCGTTTCACGCCGCTGCGCGAGGGGGACGGACCCGTGAGGTGGGTGCACGTCACGGCGCAGGAAAGCGGAGCCCACCTCGCCGCGCAGCGGCTGCAGGAGAACGAGGCCCTGCTGCGCTCGCTGTTCGAGGCGATCGACGACGCGGTGATGGTCATCGAACGCCTGCCGCTCTCCCCGGCGGGGCAGCGCAACTGGCGCTACGTGGCCATGAACGGCCGCGCCGGTGCGATGTTCCGCAAGCCCGACCTGACGGGGCAGACCGTTCGCGACAATTTCCCCGAAGAGGACGAGGCCTGGTACGACATCTACGACCAGGTGCTCGAAAGCGGCCAGCCTCTGCGCTTCGAGCGCGAATCCGTGCCGCAGGCGATGATCCTTGAAATGTTCGTCACGCGCGTGCGCGGACACGGCGACACGCGGCTCATGGTGGTGATGCGCGACGTCACCGAGCGGCGCCAGGCCGCCGATTCGCTGCAGCGCAACGAGGCGCGCCAGGCCTTCATGCTCACGCTCAACGACCGCATGCGCGCGCTCGCCGACCCCATCGACGTGATGGCGCTTTCCAGCGAACTGCTGGGGCGCTACCTCGGCGCGGGGCGCTGCGGCTACGGCGAGGTGGACGCCACGGGAGAGTTCTTCATCGTCGAGCGCGACTGGACCGATGGCGTCATGGAAAGCGCGAAGGGGCGGCACCGCTGCGACGATTTCGGCGCCGAGCTGATCGCCGCGAATCGCGCCGGCGAATGCGTGGCCGTGGACGACGCCCGCGAAGACCCCCGCACGCGGGGCGTGCTGCCCACTTTCGAAGCCATCGGCCACCTGCGCTCCAGCCTCGCGATGCCGATGCTCAAGCAGGGGCGCTGGTGCGCCACGCTGTTCGTGCAGCACACGCATCCGCGCCACTGGACCTACGACGAGCAACTGCTGGTGCGCGAAGTGGCCGAGCGCACCTGGTCGGCGGTGGATCGCGCGCGTGCCGAGGGGGCGTTGCGGGCCGCCGATGCGCGCAAGGACGAATTCCTCGCCACGCTGGCGCACGAGCTGCGCAATCCGCTCGCGCCCATCCGCGGCGCGCTGCTGCTGTTGCGCTCGGGCCGCGCGCCCGTCGAAGCGCGCGCCCTGCAGGCCATCATCGAGCGTCAGGTGGATCACATGGTGCGGCTGGTGGACGATCTGCTCGACGTGTCGCGCATCAGCCGGGGGGCGATCGAACTGCGGCGCGAGCCGCTCGATCTGCGCGCGGTCCTGCGGACGGCCGTCGAAACCAGCACGCCCGCCATCGACGACGGGCGCCACGTCCTCACGCTCGACCTGCCGGGCGAGCCACTGGGCGTCGAGGGCGACGCCGTGCGGCTCGCACAGGTCTTCGCCAATCTGCTCAACAACGCCGCCAAATACAGCGACCAGGGCGGGCGCATCGTGCTGTCGGCCTGGCGCGACCGGCAGGAGGTCGTCGTCAGCGTGCGCGACAATGGCGTCGGCATCGCCGCCGACCATCTGGAGCGGGTCTTCGAGCTGTTCGGCCAGGCGGAACGGTTTGCCGCGCGCACCCAGGGCGGGCTCGGCATCGGGCTCAATCTCGCCCAGCGCCTGGTGGCCATGCACGGCGGCAGCATCCAGGCCCGCAGCGAGGGCGCGGGGCAGGGCAGCGAGTTCCTGATCCGCCTGCCCTTCCTGGCCCCGGCCGCGACCGCCGCATTTGCCGCGCTGGCGCCCGAAGTGGCGCTCGGCGCGCATCGCATCCTCATCGTGGACGACAACCGCGATGCCGCCGACACCCTGTCGATGCTGCTGCGCATGCAGGGCGCTGAAACCCGCGTCGCGCACGACGGCCCGGCGGCGCTGCGCCAGCTGGAGGACTGGCTGCCTTCGGCGGTGCTGCTCGACATCGGCATGCCCGGCATGAGCGGGCACGAAGTGGCGCGCCGCATCCGCGCCGATGCCCGCCTGGATGGCGTCATGCTCGTGGCCCTGACGGGCTGGGGGCAGGAAGCCGACCGCCAGCGCACGCGCGAGGCCGGCTTCGATCACCACCTCACCAAACCCGTCGCGTTCGAGGTGCTGCTCGCCACGCTGGCCAGCCCGTCTTCCGTCAGGCTGCGCGACACCGCCTCCTGAGCCGGCGGGGCCGCGCGGGCGCGCCAGCGCGCCGCGCCATGCGGCCGCGCGGCCGGGCGTTTGCCGCGCTCTTTCCGCGCGCCTCGACGTTTTCGCGAACGTACCCACCGACCCACTGACCCGGCCTGCCCGCCGCGTCGCAGCTGCCGCCTGCGCGCAACGCCGGCTGCCGGCATGCGGCCCGTGGCCGCTCCGGGTCACGGCGCCGTGGCCCGGGCTTCGCCCCGTGCCGGTTCGCGCCCGAGCCCGTACGGATCCGCGTGGCGCACGCGCGGGCGAGGGCATCCGTGCGCCGTTCGTCGGGCGGGCGAGGGCGCGCGGACGCCGCGCCATGCGGGCGGGCGGGACAGGCTCCAGCCCGCTGCCAGAGGCGAATTGCCTGACTAATCTCGCTTGATAACGTTCTCGTTGTAAGGGTAAACGACTAGTTGTAAGACATTGTTCCCGGGATCAGTTAACGATACTTTTAACAAAGTTACATGAGCACCGTGCGGACGTTGATCCGCGTGTCATGTCCGTTCGCTGACCAGAGGAGCCGTCGAGCCCTTCCGGAGCCGCCCCCAGGGGCCGTGCGCCGGCACGCGGAGCCCGCCCCGTGGCGGATCGCAACGACGGAAGCAGGTAGCCCGGGCCTGGCGCTTCTTCAATCCGACAGGCCGCATGCGCGGTCACAGAAGGCAAACCAATGAAACGAATCGGAAAGTATGCAAGAGGGAACCCTCTGAGCCTGCTGGTCATGGCGTTGGGCATTTTCGTCCTCGCGGCCTGCGGGGGCTCGGGCGGCGGCTCGGATGAGCCGCCGGCGGCCAGTTCGCACACGGTCTCTTACGACAACGAGGGCGTCGTCACGCGAGTGGATGTTGGCCATGGCGCCTTGCTCGCCACGCCGGCTTCGCCCGCCAAGGGCGGCAGCCACTACTTCGTCGGCTGGTTCCGCGCCGACGGCCAGATGTGGGATTTCGCGCACGACCGCGTGGAAGCCGACCTGACGCTCAAGGCGCGCCACGTGGAGCTTTCGGCGAGCAACGTGATCGTCGATGCCTACCTGGATGAAGGCCGCCGCACGAGCTTCACCTTCCGTACCCTGCAGGAGTTGAAGGCGGCCGCCATTGCCGATGGCACCACGGTCAACTTCGCCCCGGGCGTGTACTGGACGGACGACTACAAGGACCCCGCCAGCGCCAACACGCCGGAGCACCCGGGCCTGATCGGGATTTCGTTCCCGCAGACCGGCCTGATCTTCAAGGGCCTGACCTCGAACGCCGATGACGTGCGCATCGCGGGTAACCGCGGCCAGACCATGGGCTCGAACGGCAACTGGAACGTGATCGGGATCGGTACGGATTTCTCGGCCTACAACGTCACCTTCGGCAACTACACCTCGGTGGACCTCGTGTATCCGCGTGATCCGTCGCAGAACCTGCCGCGCCGCACCGATGCGCGCGTGCAGGCACAGACGATCACCAAGGCCGACGGCGTCAGCGGCGACCTGGACCGCATGCGTTTCGAGAACGTCCGTTTCGTGAGCTTCCTGAACCTCATCGCGATCGGCCCGAAGCGCGTCTATTTCAAGGATTCGTACTTCCAGCTCACCGATGACGCCATCGCGGGCGGTGCGATCAACGTGTTCGAGAACTGCACCTTCGATTTCTACGGCAGCCACCCGTCCTACAGCGGCTCTACGACGATCGCGGCTTTCCTGAACTCCACGTTCAATTTCTACAACGACAGCGGGGTGTTCTGGTTCTCCAAGAGCGGCGGCAACTGGGCGCTGGTGGACAACGTCTTCAAGGGCCCCAAGGAAGAGATCCGCTGGGAGAACACGCAGCGTCCCAACGTGACGCACTACGTGTACAACAACCGCTACGAGGATGGCTCCGCGGTCGTGTTCGATCCGCAGAATCCGCTCGTCACCGAGTCGCTCGACGCCCAGTCGCTGCAGGCCTTCAAGGTCGGCAACGAATACAACGTGCATAACCTGCTCAAGGGCAGCGACGACTGGAACCCCTCGGGCCAGCAGCAGAAGCTTGCCACGCCCTTCCGCTTCGACCTCAGCGCGAACGTGGCTTCGGTGGCTTCCGACAACCCCGCCAACGAGATCATCGTGACCCCGGCCTTCGTGCCCGTGGGCGGCTTCGCGTACACCGACATCGTGTTCGAGTATGACCACGCGCTCTTCACGGCGCTGCCCGGCAGCGACGGCAAGCTCCACCTGCGTGCCAACCTGAACGCGACCGGCGCGATCATCAACACCGTCATCAAGGCACGCGTGCCCAACGGGCTCGCCGCGCACGTGGCGCTGCGCATCAACCCCGAGACGGTGCCGGCACCCGTGGTGCAAGGCACGCCCGCGATCGCGGTGGGTTCCAACGTGGCCGCCCTGCAGATCACGTATGACCACCCGGCCTTCACGGATGCTTCCGACATCACCTGGTTCCGCGGCGCCACGGCCGGCTCCAAGGACGTGAAGGTGGCCCGCACCACGCTCGCCAAGCCTTACAAGAACTACCAGCTGTCGGCCGGCGACGTGGGGCAGTACCTCACGGCCGTGGTGGTGCCGAAGTACGAGTTCAGCAACGCAGGCAGCGAGATCACCGTGGCCGCGACCAGCCCGGTCTCGTCTGGCGATGTGGCGCATCCGCTGCAGATCTCGACGGACTTCGCCAACATCAGCTGGGAAGGCCATACCCTGGGTCAGACGAACGTCTGGTACGCCGACGCCTACAAGCCGGCCGACATCACCCAGGCCTGGGTGCCCGACACGACCAAGTCGTGGGAATACGTGATCGGTGATCGCGACGGCGCACTCGGCGTGGCCGGCCTGCGCACCGCCACCCAGGGCGCGCGTCTGCTGTACCAGCCCGCGGGCAACTTCTCCGACATGTCGCTCGCCCTCGAGCTCACGCCCGAGAAGATCGCCGGGCAGGGCTTCGGCAGCGCGACCGACCAGTACCTGGAGGTCTATCTGAAGTGGGACCCGGTCTCCCGCAGCGGCTACGCACTGCGCTTCCAGCGCCTTTCGGCCGACCCGCTGGACAACAACAAGCCGATCCAGTCCTCGGGCAACTCCGTGCGTGTGTCCATGCTCGAGTATGTCAATGGCGCCAAGACCTTGCTGCCCAACAGCTACGTGGAAAGCTCGGTCTACATGCCTGGCATGAAGATCGCGTTCAAGCTCACCGGCAGCGTGCTGACGGCGGACGTGACCACCCGCTCGCCGCAGACCAACACCCAGATGGGCTACCAGCTGCCGGCCGAGATCCACTTCCAGGCCACGGTGGCGAATGCCGCGAGCAACGCAGGGGGCTTCGGCGTGCAATTCACCGGTTCGCATTCGGCCGGTAACCGCACCGAGCTGGAGCGCCTGGAGGTCGCACTGACCTCGCGCTGATCTACCGTGCCCGTCACGGCATCAGGCAAAATCCCGGGCGCGTCCCGGGATTTTTTTCGTCCGCGCGAAGCGGGGCGTCCGCATCGGCGCCAGCCGGCGACGAGGCCCGCGCGGTGTTGCGCGCCGGCGGCGGGCGCATTTCCTCCCGGGAGAGACTGGACATGGCCGTTCCCCGAAGCAGGCAGGCATTGCTGGAAGCCATCACCGTGACCTACCGCAAGCTCGCCGCCGATCTGGCCGGCGTGCCGCCCGCACGCGCCCGCGAAGCCACCCTGGAAGGGCACGCGCAAGGCACCTGGATGAGCGTGGCCGACCTGGTCGCCTATCTGATCGGCTGGAACGCGCTGGTGCTCAAGTGGTGCGCCGGGCGGGAACAGGGCCTGGCCGTGGATTTCCCCGACACCGGCTACAAATGGAATGCACTCGGGCGGCTCGCGCAGAAGTTCTACGCCGACCGTGCGGATGCCGCGTACCCCGATCTGCTGCGCGAGCTACAGGCCGTCAACGCCGCCATCGTGGCGCGCGTCGAACGCGAAACCGACGCGAGCCTGTACGGCGCGCCGTGGTACGGCAAGCACACGCAGGGGCGGATGATCCAGTTCAACACGTCCGCGCCCTATGCCAACGCACGGGCGCGCCTGCGCAAATGGAAGAAGGCGCACGGGCTGGCCTGACGCCTTGACGCCGGAGGAAACGTCTCGTCATGAAAATCGAACACATCGCGCTATGGACCGACGACATCGACCGGCTCGCCGCCTTCTATGCCCGCTATTTCGGCGCCCGCGTCGGTGCGCCCTACCGCAACCCCGCGAAAGGTTTCGAATCGCGCTTCCTGCAGTTTGAGGAGGGCGCGCGCATCGAACTCATGCGCACCGCCACGCTCGCCCCCACGCGCGCCGAACCCGGCGAGCAGCGCATGGGGCTCACCCATCTCGCCCTGGCGACGGGAAGCGAAAGCGAGGTGGACCGGCTCACGCGGCGCCTCGCCGACGACGGCTTCACCGTGCTCGACGGCCCCCGCCGCACCGGCGACGGCTACTACGAAAGCGTGGTGCTGGACCCCGACGGCAACCGCATCGAGATCACCGCCTGACGCGCCCGCCCGGCGGCAGTCATCCCGGGCTTCGCCCTCGCCGGTGGCGCAGGATGCCTTGCACGATGGGGACGGCGAGCGTGAGCAGGGCGAGGGCGAGCAGGACGACCGTGATGGGGCGGGTGTAGAGGAAGTCGTAGCTGCCGTTCGAGATGGACAGCGCGCGGCGGAAGTTGCTTTCCGCGATCGGCCCCATGATGAGCGCGAGCACCACCGGAGAGGCCGGGTAGCCCCATTTCTGCATGAAGTAGCCGACGATGCCCGCCGCGAGCATCACGCCCACGTCGAACAGGCTGTTGCCGATGGCATAGGTGCCCACCACGCTCAGCAACAGGATGCCGGTGGTGAGGATGGACGACGGAATCTGCAGCACGCGGCCGATGATGCGCAGCGACAGCAGCCCCAGGATCAGCATCATGAGGTAGCAGAAGAGCATGCCCGCGAACACGGTGTAGATCATCTCGCCGTGCTCCTTGAAGAGCAGCGGCCCCGGCTGCAGACCCTGCAGGATCAATGCGCCCATCATCACGGCGGTGACCGCGTCGCCCGGGATGCCCAGCGTGAGCATGGGCAGCAGGTCGCCCCCGGTGCAGCTGTTGGCGCCCGATTCGCTGGCGGCCACGGCCTTGAGTTCTCCCTTGCCGAAGCGCTCGGGCGTGCGGGAGAAGCGTTTGGCCTCGTTGTAGGCCACGAAGGCGGCGATGTCCGCGCCGGCGCCGGGGATGATGCCCACGATGATGCCCAGCCCGGAGGAGCGCAGGATGGTGAGGATGAGCCCGCGGAACACCGGCCACGGCGGAATCACGCGCCCGATGGTGACCTTCACGCGCGTGGCGAAGTGGGTTTTCTCCATGGCCTTGAAGGCTTCGGCGGCGGCGAAGAGACCGATCATCACGGGGATGAACTTCACGTCCATGAGCTCGTCCATGCCCCCCGTGAAGCGCGGGAAGCCGCCCATGGGGTCCAGCCCCACGGTGGAAATCAGCAGCCCGACCATGCCCGCGATGAGCCCTTTGACGAGCGATTCGCCGGCCACGCTGGCGATGATGGAGATGCCGAAGCAGGCGAGCGCGAAGCTTTCGGCGGCGGAGAAGCGCAGCGCCCAGTCCGCGAGGAAGGGGGCGAGGAAGATCAGGGCGAGGATGCTCAGGGTGCCGCCGATGAAGGACGAGAAGGTGGCCGTGCCGAGCGCCAGGCCGGCCTTGCCCTGCTGCGTCAGCGCGTAGCCGTCCAGGGCCGTCGCGGCGGCGGCCGGGGTGCCCGGAATGCGCAGCAGGATGGCCGTGATGGAGCCCGCGTAGACGCCGCCGAAGTGGATGCCGGCAAGCAGCAGCAGCGCGGAGACCGGGTCCATGCCGAACGTGAAGGGCAGCATGATGGCCACCCCCATCGTGGCGGTGAGGCCCGGCAGCGCGCCGACGACGATGCCGAAGGCCGTGCCGACCACGGCGAACAGGATGGCCTGGGGGTGCGCGGCGAGGTTCGCGGCGCCGTTGGCGAGCAGGTCGAGTACCAGCATGGATTACCTCGGTGCGGCGGTTATTCGAACAGGATGCCGTCCGGCAGGGCGACCGCCATGCCGACGTCGAAGATCAGGTACAGCGCCAGCGTGAGCCCCACCGTGAGCAGCAGGGCCGTGAGCGGCGAGCGCAGGCCCAGCAGCCACAGCACGGCGAGCATGAAGAGCGGCGTGGCCATCAGGTAGCCCAGCCAGGCGATGCCCGCGATGTAGAGCGCGGTGAGCACCACGCCCAGGAAGGGGCGCAGGAAGCTCGGCGGTTCGGCGCCCGTGGTGGGCGGGGGCTCGGCGGGGACGGCTTCGTCCGGCGCCACGTCGAGCGTGGGCAGATCCAGGGCGGGCGGTTCGAGCGGGTGCGCGCGGCGCTGCACCGCGTTGAAGACGAGCAGTGCGCACAGCGCGATCAGCAGGATCGCGAAGGCCGTCGGAAAGGCTCCCGCGCCGATGTCGGTGGCGACCGCGGTGGCCGGAAAGTTGCGCGACTCGACGATGGTGGCGATGCCGATCAGCGTGAGCAGGCCCCCCACGATGAAGTCGGAATACCGCCCGATGCGCGCCAGCAGGCGGGGGTCGGCGGGCGCCGGGGCGGGGGTTTCGGGATGGGACGACATGCCGGACTCTCCTTCTTCTGGAAGGCGCCCGCGCGGCGCTTGGCCCGCGGGCGCCCGTGCGACGGCTTATTTCTTGAGGCCCAGCTGCGGGATCAGCGTGGAGAAGAAGGCTTCATCCTTCTTCATCGCGGCGCCGAACGCGGCGGCATCGAGATAGGCGAAGGTGAGGTTCATCTTGGTGAGCGCCTCGCGGAAGGCCGGGTCGTCGGTCGCCTTCTTTGTCGTCGCCTTGAGGACTTCGAGCACGGCGGGCGGCGTTTTGCTGGGGGCCACGATGCCGCGCCAGGTGCCGATCGACAGATCCACGCCCTTTTCCTTGAGCGTGGGAACCTGCTCGAATCCACGCGCCCGCGCGTCGCCCATCACCACCAGCGATTTGAGCTTGCCGGCCTGCACGTGCGCCACGACCTCGGCCGGGCTCACCGCCACGGCTTCGATGTGGCCGCCCAGCAGGGCCGCCACGGCGGGCGCCGCGCCGTCGAAGGGCACGTGGTTGAACTTCACGCCGGTCTTCTGTTCGAGCGCGGCGGCGGCCAGGTGCCAGATCGCCCCCGTGCCGGAGTTGCCGATGCGCACCTTGCCCGGGTTGGCCCGGGCGTAGGCCATGAACTCTTCGTAGCTCTTCCAGGGCGCGTCGACCTGCACGGTGATCGCGGCCGGCTCGGCGTTCAGGCGTGCGATGGGCGCGAAGTCGTCAACCGAGAAGCGGCCCATGCCGAGCGCGGGCAGGGTGGTCATCTCGACCACGCCCATCGCGATCTTGTAGCCGTCGGCGCGTGCGCGCGCCACTTCGGTGAGGCCCAGCGCGCCGCTGCCGCCGGGCTTGTTCACGACGCCGATGGATTTCGGCAGGTGCTTGTTGGCGGCTTCGGCGAAGGCGCGCGCCACGAGGTCGGTGCCGCCGCCGGCCGCGTAAGAGACGATGAGTTCGATGGAGCGGGCAGGGTAGTCGGCCGCGTGCAGCGGGCCGCTCAACACGGCGGCGGAAGCCAACACGGCCGCGAGCCGGGAAAATCGGGTGGCGAATGTCATGCGTGTCTCCTTTGTGCGAGTGAGGCTGGAAATCCGCGCCGGCAGGCGGTCGTGCCGCCGGTGCGAAGGCGGGTCAGGGTTCGGCCGGTGCAAGCGCGCGCCAGGCTGCCGCGAAGGCCGCGGCCTGGGCGGCGACGGCCTCCAGCGGCATGCCCGGCCGGTAGAGCGCCGAGCCGAGGCCGAAGCCGCGCGCGCCGGCATCCACGAAGGGCTTCAGGGTGTCGGGCGTGATGCCTCCGACGGGAAACACCGGCAGCGCGGGCGGCAGGACCGCGCGCATCGCGCGCAGGCCGGCCGGACCCAGGGTCTCGGCGGGAAACAGCTTGAGCCCGCAGGCGCCCGCCGCGATGGCCGCGAAGGCTTCGGTGGGCGTGGCGATGCCTGGCAGGCAGATCAGGCCGGCAGCGCTGGCGGCCCGGATCACGGCGGTGTCGGCGTGCGGCATCACCACCAGCCCGGCGCCGGTGGCGCGCAGGCGTTCGACATCGGCCACCTGCAGCACGGTGCCGGCGCCGACCAGCGTGTCGGCGGGCAGCAGCTGGCGGATCAGCGCGATGCTCTCGAAGGGTTGCGGCGAGTTGAGCGGCACCTCGATGAGGCGGAAACCCGCGTCGTGGAGTACGTGCGCCACGCCGGGCGCCTCGGCGGGCGTGAGCCCGCGCAGGATCGCCACCAGCGGCAGTTCGCGCAGGGCGTGCTGGAAGGGCTCGAGGAACGGGGATGTCATGTGTGCTCGCTTTCGTCAGAGGAGCGCGGCCGCGCGCGCGAAGGCGAGCAGTCCGCGCGGCGCGGTGTTGGCCAGCAGGCGCGGCGCGCTCGCCACGTGGGGCGCGAGTACGTGGGCGTAGCGCGCGCAGAGGGCTTCTTCGCCGATGAGCACGAGCGGCGCGCCGGCGCCGAGCAGATCGGCATGCGCGCGCAGCGCCGGAAAGACTTCGTGCCCGATCAGCAGCCCGGAGAGGTACTCGCCCAGCGCGGCGCGCGGCAGGCGCCCGGTGAGGCCCAGCGTGCGCACCGCGAAGAGCTGGTGCGGCAGATCGGCCGCCTGACTTTCGGCGGCGGCGCGCAGGCCCAGCGGAAAGCCTTCCGGATCGATGCCCGCGTGTTCGTCTATGAGCGCGCCCAGCGTGGAGTGCGCCTTGAGCAGCGCGAACAGCTCGCCCGTCATGTAGCTCGAGAAGCCCACGATGCGGCCGCCTTCCACGCGCACCCACTTGCTGTGCGTGCCGGGCAGCACGAAGCAGGCGCCGTCGGCCAGCGCCGGTTGCGCGGCGAGCGCGCCGAAGATCTGGATCTCCTCGCCGCGCATGACGTCGGGCGCGGCGCCCGCCGGCTCATGCAGGATGCCCGGCGCCACGTGCAGGCGCGCTCCGCCCGGTGCGTCGAGCGCGATGGCGCGCGCCGCCACCTCGGCCAGCCCGGCCGGCGTGCGGGCGTAGGGCGCTTCCTGCCAGCCCTGCGCGCTGCCCACCATGCCGCTGGCCGCCACCGGCAGGCCGGGCCAGTGCGAGAGCCAGTCGAAGGCGATCTGCGTGAAGGCGGCGCGGAAGCCGTCCTGGCGCGTCGCGGCCGCAGGCAGATGCTGGATGCCGTGATCGGCGCGCCGGTTGGCGAGCACCTGGCCCTGGCTGTCGACGAGACAGGCGCGCAGGCTGCTCGTGCCCCAGTCGAGGGCCAGCAGGGCGGGAGCGGTGGCGGATTCATTCATGGCTCAGTCCAGGATGGCGGAGATGTCGTGCGCGCACCGCAACACCTCGCCGCCGAGCGAGGCCATGCGGTCCAGCGGCATGTAGGGCACGGCGCTGGCCACGCTGATGGCCGCGATGATTTCGCCCGTGCGGTCGCGCACGGGGGCGGCCACGCAACGCACGCCGAGTTCGTTCTCTTCAAGATCGCTCACCCAGCCCCGGTGCGCGTGCGCGGCCATGTCCCGGGCGTAGTCCGCCCACGGCGGCAGCAGCACGGAGAGCCCCTGGCGCTGCTTCATCTCGATGGCGCGCGCATAAAGCGCCTCCCACTCGGGCGCGTCGAGGTCCAGCAGCAGCGCACGCCCCACGCCCGTGGAGGCCACCGGCATGCACGAACCCACGCGCGAGCGCATCTCCAGCCCCCGCGAGCCCGGAATCTTGTCGAGGTAGAAGACTTCGGCGCCTTCGCGCACGCCCAGGTGCACGGTGTCGCCCGTCTGGCGCGCGAGCGCTTCGAGAAATGGGCGCGCGACGCTCAGCAGCGGGCGTTGCTCCAACGCCTGCTTGCCCAGCGCGATGATCTTGGGGCCCAGGATGTAGCGCCCCGGGCCGGGCTGGCGCAGGTAGCCGGCCTTGATGAGATTGGCCAGCGTGCGGTGGGTGGTGGTGCGCGGCGTGCCCAGCCGGCCGCTGAGCGTGCGGATGTCGGACATGCCGGCCCCCACGCATTCGAGCAGGAAGAGCCCCCGGAGCAAGGTCTGGGTGCCCAGCGCGAAACCCTCGGTCTCGTCCTTCGCTGCTTCAGACTCCGCCACGGTACGCCTCCGTTTCAGATCGCCATGGCCTGAAATCTAGGAGCCCTTACCGCAAGTGAGAATAAGTGGTTTCATTATCCCGAATAGTGGGATCGCTCGGCGCGGTTCGCCTCGGCTCCGCGCCGCTTGGGTGCGAGCACGGAAGGCCGCCCGCGCGCCCCGCGCATCGTGGCCGGAGCACGCTGCCGCGGCGGGCCTCGCAGCGACGGCGCACCCACGGGCCGCGCGGGCACGCGGCTTCGCGGGCGGGCAGCACCGAAGCGTCTGGCATGTTGCATGCTATTCTTCGAGACTTGTGCAAACCACGCCGGGCATGGCCGGCGACATCAATGGATCTAGTTTTCGTACTGCTGCTGCTGATCGTTCTGAATGGCGTGTTCGCCATGGCCGAGATAGCGGTGGTTTCCGCCCGCAAGGCGCGCCTCCAGAAAATGGCCGATGAAGGCTCCACGGGCGCGAGGCTGGCAATCCGGCTGCATGACGAGCCGTCCTCTTTCCTGTCGACGATCCAGGTCGGCATCACCTCCATCGGCATTCTCAGCGGCGTCGTCGGCGAAGACGCGCTCGCCCAGCCCATCGCCGAATGGCTGCAGGGCATTCCCCTCATCGAAGCCTACGCGCGCCCCCTTTCCGTGGGAGCGGTGGTGGTCTTCATCACCTATCTGTCGGTCGTGATCGGCGAACTCGTGCCCAAGCGCCTCGCCCTGCTCGCGCCCGAAACCCTCGCGTCCTTCATCGCCCGTCCCATGACGGGGCTTGCGCGCATCGTGCGCCCGCTGGTCTGGCTGTTCTCGTTCTCCAGCGACGTGCTGCTCAAGCCTTTCAGCGCGCGCCGCTCCGGTGAGCCGCCCGTGACCGACGAGGAAATCAAGGTGCTCATGGAGCAGGGCGCCGAGGCCGGCGTGTTCCACGAAAGCGAGCAGGAGATCGTCTCCAACGTGCTGCGCCTGGACGAGCAGCGCATCGGCACCATCATGACTCCGCGCAAGGACGTGCACTACATCGATCTCGACGAGCCCGAGGAAGTGCGCAGCCTGATCGCCGACAGCGAATACGGCCGCCTCGTGGTGTGTCGCGGCGGGCTCGAGAACGTGCTCGGCGTGCTGCATGTGGCGGATCTGCTCAAGCCCGCACTGGCCGGCGAATCGCTCGAAGTCGAGGCCGCCACGCGGCCCGCGCTGTTCGTGCCCGAAACCGTCACCACCTCGCAGCTGCTCGAGAACTTCCGCAAGACGCGCGTGCAGTTCGCGCTGGTCGTGGATGAATACGGTGAGCTCGAAGGCGTCGTCTCGCTGACCGACGTGCTGACCTCCATCGTGGGCGACCTGCCGGCCGACGACGAAGAGGCCGAAGCCGACGCCGTGCGCCGCGAGGACGGCAGCTGGCTGCTCGAAGCCGCGATGACGACGGAACGCTTCGGAGATCTCTTCGACATCGAAGAACTGCCGGGCAGCGAGTCCGGCGGCTTCCACACCATCGGCGGCTTCGTGATGCACATGCTGGGCCGCGTGCCGCGCGTGACCGACCATTTCGAATGCCAGGGCATGCGCTTCGAAGTGGTCGACATGGATCGCCACCGTGTCGACAAGGTCCTCATGACGCGCCTCACGCCCGCCGTGCAGACCGAAGACGGCGACGCCACGGACGCCTGACCGGCACACGCAATCCGGCACGAAGAAGGGCGCCCTCGGGCGCCCTTTTTTGTCGACGGCGGAACGGTTTTTCCGGCGCCGGGAGAGGCCGCGGTCAGCCGCGCGGGCCGAAGACTTCCTCCCACAGGGCCTGCACGGGCGCGCGCCAGTGGTCCAGGCGTTCGTCGGGCACGCGGCTGGTGTGCTGGTTCAGGCGCAGGCCGTGCTGGGCGTGGCGCAGGGCGCGGTAGCTGTCGGCGGACTGCTGGGCGAGTGCCTCGGGGATCAGCCCTGCCTGGGCGGCGCGGCCGAGCAGGGCGATGTTGCCCTTGTTGTCGGCCAGCCCGGGGTGGGCGTGGGCGTGCGCGAGGACGAGGTATTGCACGATGAACTCGACGTCGATGAGTCCGCCGGCGTCATGCTTGAGTTCGAAGCCCGGGCCCTTGTCCGAGAAGGCGTCGCGCATCTTGTTGCGCATCGCGATGACTTCCGTGCGCAGCGGTGCGGCGTCGCGCGGGCGGCACAGCATTTCGTGGCGCAGGCGTTCGAAACGCTCGCCCACTTCGGCGTGGCCGGCGCAGAAGCGCGCGCGCGTGAGGGCCTGCAGCTCCCAGATCCAGGCATTTTTCTGCAGGTATTCGGCGAAGGCGGCGAGCGAGACGACGAGCAGCCCCGCTTCGCCGTTGGGGCGCAGGCGGGTGTCGATTTCGAAGAGGTGGCCGGCCGCGGTGCGGCTGTCGAGCCAGGTGTTGATGCGCCGGGCGAGGCGCGCGTAGGTGACCTGGCAGTCGGGCGCGGGGTCGTCGTGGATGTAGACGAGATCGAGGTCGGAGGCGTAGCCCAGTTCCTTGCCGCCGAGCTTGCCGTAGCCGAGGATCGCGAAGCGGTGTTCGGGCGCGTGGCGGCGCAGCCCTCCCCAGGTGAGGCGCAGCGTTTCGGCGAGCACGGCGTCGGCCGCGGCCGAGAGATGGTCGGACAGGTGCTCGACCTTGAGCTGGCCCGCGAGATCGTGGTTGAAGAGGCGGAAGACGTAGGCGTGGTGGTGTTCGCGCATGACGTCCATCTGGCGCTCCACGTCGTCGCCGAGCGTGTCCATGGCGTTGCCCAGCGCGGTGGCGAACTCCGTGCTGTCGGGGGTTTCGGTGAGCAGGCGGTTGTCGAGCAGCTCGTCGAGCAGCAGCGGGTGGCGCGTGATGTATTCGGCGCCCCAGCTGGAGGCGGAAACGAGTTCGACCACGCGCGCGAGCGCTTGCGGGTATTGCTGCAGCAGCGCGAGGTAGGCCGAGCGGCGGCAGATCGCTTCGAGCAGACCTATCGTGCGGGCGAGGCTTTCGTCGGGGTTGGGGCGCGCGGCGGCGAGGTCGATCACGCGCGGCATGATCGCGTCGAGCCGCCCTCGCGCTTCGTCGCTCATGCTGCGGCGGCGCGCGCCGTTGCGGAATTCCTGCAGGCGGGCCGCGCTTTCGGCGGGGCGCCGGTAGCCCAGTTCGCCGAGTTCGTCGGCGGTGCGCTCGCAGGCGCAGGCGCCGCTCCAGACGGGTTCCAGGGTGTGCGCATCCGAGACGGGGTCGGAGAACACGGCGGCGAAATGCTGGCTCACGACCTTGCGGTGCGCGTCGAGCGCGGCGACAAGCGCGGGCTCGTCGGCGAGCCCCATGGCCTGCGCCAGGCGCTGGCGGTCTTCGGCAACCGGGGGCAGTGAATGCGTCTGTGCGTCGTCCAGGTACTGGATGCGGTGTTCGAGCCGGCGCAGGAAATCGTAGGCGGCGGCGAGCCGCGCTTCGTGCTCGGCTTCGAGCTGCCCGCGATGCACCAGTGCGCGCAGCACCGCGAGCGTGGGGCGGATCTGCAGGCCATGGTCGCCGCCGCCGCGAATGAGCTGGAAGACCTGGGCGATGAATTCGATTTCGCGGATGCCGCCGGGGCCGAGCTTGATGTTGTCGGCCATGTCGCGGCGCGTGACTTCGCGGCGGATCTGCGCATGCAGTTCGCGCATGGCGTTGATCGCGCCGAAGTCGAGGTACTTGCGGAAGATGAAGGGCCGCGCGATCGCGTAGAGCTCGTCGTGGCGCGTGCCCGTGAGCGCGCGCGCCTTGATCCAGGCGTAGCGCTCCCACTCGCGGCCCTGGGTGATGAAGTAGTTCTCGAGCATCTCGAAGTTCGCCACCAGCGGGCCCGAATCGCCGTTCGGGCGCAGGCGCATATCCACGCGGAACACGTAGCCCTCGGCTGTGTATTCCGAGATGGCGGCGATCAGCGCGCGACCCAGGCGCGAGAAGTATTCGAAGTTGCCGATGCGGCGCGGGCCGTCGGTTTCGCCGTCTTCCGGATAGACGAAGATGAGATCGATGTCGGACGACACGTTGAGTTCGCCGCCGCCGAGCTTGCCCATGCCCAGCACGATGAGCGACTGCGCCTCGCCCTCCGCGTTGCGGGGCGTGCCATGGCGTTGTCGCTGCGCGGCGTCGAGCACGTCCTGCGCGGTCTGCACGGCCACTTCCGCGATGAGGCTCATCGCGCGCGTGACTTCCGCGAGCGGCGCCAGCCCGCCCAGGTCGCGCACCAGGGTGTGCGCGGCCACCCAGGTCTTGAGGTCGCGCAGGCGTGGCGCGAGGCTCGTCTCGTCGAGCGGCGCGCCGGCCAGGAAGGCTTCCATGTCGGCGCGTTCGAGCGCGCGGTCGAGGCTGCCCTCGAGCCGGGCCGCGAGCCACGGGCGGGCATCGAGCTGACGGTCGAAGTGGCGGCTGTGCGCGCGGGCGAAGGCAATGAGCTGGGCGTGAGCGGTCATGGGCGGGAACGAAGCGGGCTGGAACGAAGCGGGTTGGGGCGGGTCAGAACGAGGGCGCGGTCTTGTCGCGACGGCCGCGGGTACGCAGCGGGCCGGCTGCCCGAAAACCCCGCGTGCCGACCGCCACATTCGGCGGGCGCGCCGGATCAAGCCTTGCCCGCCCTGATAGAATCGGCCAACTTCATCATGCCGTGACTGCGGTTGCGGCGTCCAGTCGAGATGCTCTTGCCCCGAGGCAAACACCGTCCTGCCGATTCCTCCTGGGGATTGCGCGTCCTCCTGGCCCTGCGGCGGGGCGGGCGCCGGCTGCCGGCCGCGCTATGGCGCGGGCTGCTCGGCGCGCTGTTCTTGGTGGGCGTGCTGTTTCTGGGCGTGCGTCATCTTGCCGTGCCGCAGATCGCCGCGCACCGCGGCGAACTCGAAGCCCTGCTCACGCGCGAGATCGGCCAGACCGTGCGGATCGCCGCGCTCGACGCGCAATGGACGGGCCTGCGCCCCGAGATCTCGCTGCGCGGCCTGCGCGTGATCGACGCGGGCGGGCGCACCGCGCTGGAGCTGCCGGGCGTCGACGTGGAACTCGCGTGGGCGTCGCTGTGGCACCTTGCGCCGCGTCTGTCGCGCCTGGAAATCCACCGCCCCGAACTCGACATCCGCCGCGAAGCCGACGGGCGCCTCGTGGTGGCCGGCATTCCGGTCGCCGGGGGCGACACGGGCGGAGGCGGCCTGCGCGACTTCGTGCTGGAGCAGGACACCATCCTGATCCACGACGGCCGCCTCACCTGGACCGACCTCACGCGCGACGCCACGCCCCTGCGGCTGGACAAGGTCGGCCTGCGCATCGAGAACTCCGGCAGCCGCCATCGCGTGGCGCTGCTCGCGAGCCCGTCGCCCGCGTATTCCTCGCGCCTGGACCTGCGCGCCGATCTGCATGGCGAGAGTCTCGCCGACCTCGCCGCGTGGCGTGGCACCGTCTATCTCTCGCTCGACGAAGCCGATCTCGCGGTCTGGCAGACGTGGGCGGACTACCCCTTGCAGTTGCCGCGTGGGCGCGGAGGGCTGCGCGCATGGCTGGATTTCGCCGGGCATGACATCACGGCGCTGACGGCCGACGTGGCGCTCGCGAACGTCAGCCTGCGGCTCGGAGACGAAGCGCCGCAGCTCGATCTGGCCGCGCTGCAGGGGCGGATCGGGCTCAACCTGCAGAAGGGCGTGTTGCAGGCCCGTGCCGAGCGCCTCACGCTCGCCACCACCGACGGCGCGCGCATCGGCCCGACGCGTTTCACGCTGAGCTACGCGCCCGCCAGCGGCAAAAGCGCGGCGCGCGGCGAGTTCTCGACCGGCACCCAGGACCTGCAGGTGCTCGCGCGGCTGGCGGCCTTCCTGCCGCTGCCGGGCAACGCGCGCGCGCAGCTCGACACCCTGGCGCCCGAAGGGCGCATCGAGGAAATCGCCTTCCAGTGGGAAGCCTCCGCGCCTGGCGAAACGCCCGCGCGCAGCGTTGCTAAGTTCAGCGTCAAGGCCGACCTGCGCGACCTCACGCTGCACCCGGTGGGGGCCATTCCGGGGGCGCGGGGGCTGTCCGGCGAGTTCAGCGGCAACGAGAAGGCGGGGCGTTTCAGCGCCGCCATCGCGGAAGGCGGGCTCTATCTGCCAGCCGAGATGCACGAGCCCTTCCTGCCGCTCGACCGTGCCCGCCTGCGCGGCAGCTGGACGCACGAAACGCCGGCCGGCGAGACCGCCGCGGCGCTCACCATCCGGCTCGACAGCGCCGAGGTGGCCAACCCCCACATCACGGCCCGCGCCTCGGGCTACTGGCAGGCGCGCGCGAACGGCCCGGGCTATCTCGACCTGCGCGCCGACGCCGCCCAGGTGCCGCTCGCCGAAGCCTGGCGCTACCTGCCGCTGGCCGCGCCGACGGCCGTCGTCGACTGGATGCGGCGCGAGCTGCGCGGTGGCCGGGGCGAGAACCTGCGCTTCCAGCTCACGGGCGATCTCGACCATTTCCCCTTCCATCGTTCGCCCGGCGTGTTCCGTCTCGAAACCCGCCTGCGCGACGCCGAGATCGCCGAGTTCTCGCATGGCTGGCCCGGCTTCCAGAACCTGCAGGGGAGCCTCCTGATCGATCGCCAGCGCCTCGCCATCCGCGCCGAGACGGGGCGCTACGGGCGGGCGGTGGCGCGCGACGTGCTCGTCGAAGTGCCGGACATGATGAGCGAGGACCATCACCAGGTGCTCACGGTGGCGGGCAAGGCCAGCGGGCCGAATCCCGATTTCCTGCGCTACGTGAACGCCAGCGCGATCCACGACATGGCCACGAGCTTCCTGCGTGGCGTGAGCCTGCCGCAGGGCAGTGGCGCGCTCGACCTCAAGCTCACGATCCCGCTGCACGACGGCCAGCACACGCAGGTGGCGGGCAGCTACGCCTTCCAGGCGCCCACCCTGCGCCTGACCTCCGCGCTGCCCGAATTCACCGCCGTGAACGCCACCCTGGGCTTCACCGAGCGTGGCGTGAGCCTGCCCTCGGCGAGCGCGCAGTTCCTCGGCCGCCGCGTCAGCGCGACGGGCGTGACGGAAGCCGATGGCAGCCTGCGCTTCGATGCGCAGGGCGTGCTCACGGTGGCGGGCCTGCGCCAGCTCGTCGCCTCGCCGGGCTGGAACTTCCTCAGCGGCGAGACCCCGGTGGGCGTCGCGATCCGCGTGCGCGACGGGCTGCTCGACGTATCCGCCGAGAGCGCGCTGACCGGCATCGCGAGCAGCCTGCCGGCGCCCTTCGCGAAGGTCATGGCCGAGCGCTGGCCCTTGCGTTTCGCCCTGCAGCAGAGCCATCAGGGCGAAGGCACGCAGACGACGTGGCGCGTGGCCCTGCCCACGCGCGCCGACGTGCGCTGGCGCGAAGACTGCCCGCCGGGCGACGCCAGCTGCCGTTTCGTGGCGGGCGCGGTCGGCGTGGGCGAGGACGCGCCGTTGCCCGCGCAGGGCTGGCAGGTCAGGGCGAATCTGCCCGAGTTCGACGTGGAGCGCTGGCAGCCCGTGCTGCACGCCTTCCAGACCGATACCGGCAGTGCCGCGCCCGCCGTGGTGCCCGCGCCGGCCACGGCCGGGCCTGCCACGCCGGTGGCCACGGCCGTGCCGCTGCCCGACGTGAACGTGGCTTTCCGGCTGGGCCGCCTGACGGCCGCTGGCTATCGCCTTCGCGAGCTGGCGGGCAGTGCGCGCCTGCACGATGAAGTCTGGTCCGCGCGCGTGAGCGGGCCGGATCTGGCGGGCGAGCTGGACTGGCGCGGCGAAGGTCACGGCCGCTTGCGGGCCCGCCTGACGCGCCTGGTGCTGGTGGCTGCCGAGGCGCCCGTCGCCGCCGCTCCTGCCGCGACCTCGCAGGAGGGCTCCGACACGCGTCCGCCCGACATGGATGTGGTGGCCGAGCAGTTCGAGGTGCGCGGCCTTCAGCTCGGCCGGCTCACGCTGCAGGCCGACAACGACGGCGACGTCTGGCGCGCGCGGCGCATCGAACTCAAGGCGCCCGACATGGATCTCACCGCCTCGGGCGCGTGGCGCGAAACCGGCGCGCAGGCCGGCACCCAGGTGGATTTCCGCCTGCATTCGGACAATGCCGGCGCGATGCTTGCGCGCTTGGGCTTTCCCGACACGCTGCGGCGGGGCGAAGTGGATTTCTCCGGCAATGCCGGCTGGCCCGGCCCCCCGACCGCCTTCGCGGTGTCGCGCCTGGGCGGCAAGCTCGATCTCGAAGCCTCCAATGGCCAGTTCCAGGCCATGGAGCCCGGCGTGGGGCGCCTGCTCGGCGTGCTCAGCCTGCAGTCGCTGCCGCGCCGCATCACGCTGGATTTCCGCGACGTGTTCTCGGCGGGTTTCGCCTTCGACCGGATCTCGGGCAAGCTCGACGTCGCGCAGGGCGTGCTCGCCACCAGCGACCTCGAGGTGCGCGGTCCGGCCGCGCGCGTCTTCATCACCGGGCGCACCGACCTCGGGCGCGAGATGCACGATCTGCACATCAAGGTGCAGCCCACGCTGTCGGAAAGCGTGGCGGTCGGCGTGGTGGTGGGGCAGGCCGCGGTGGGCGTGCTCAACCCCGTGGTCGGTGCCGTGGGGGCCGCCACCTACCTGGCGCAGAAGCTCCTGCGCGACCCGGTCGAGAAGATCTTCAGTTACGAATACACCATGCGCGGCAGCTGGAGCGACCCCAAGGTCGAGAAGATCGGCGGCCTGCTGCGCCTGCCCGAGAATTCCGGCGCGTCCGGTGCCGCCATGCCCCCCGCGGCCAACGTTTCGTCGCCCCTGGAGAACCCATGAACCCGCGTGAAACCGTGCGTCTGGCCGCCGTGCAGGTGGTGGCCGGCACCTGCGTTGCCGACAACCTGGAACGTGCCGGCGCGCTGATCGCCCAGGCCGCGCGCGAGGGCGCGCGCTTCGTGCTGCTGCCCGAGTATTTCGCGCTCATCAGCCCCGACGAGACCGAGAAGGTCCGCCTGCGCGAGGCGCCGGGCGATGGCCCGATCCAGGCCTTCCTCGCCGGGGCCGCCCGGCGGCATGGCATCTGGCTCGTCGGAGGCACCCTGCCGCTGGCGGCCGACGATCCGGCGCGCGTGCGCAATGCCACGCTGGTCTTCGACGATCAGGGCCGTGCCGTGACGCGCTACGACAAGATCCACCTCTTCGGCTTCACGCGCGGCGAGGAGCACTACGACGAAGCCCGCACCATCGAGGCCGGCGCGCAGGTGGTGTGCTTCGACGCCCCCTTCGGCCGCGTCGGGCTGTCGATCTGCTACGACCTGCGCTTTCCCGAGCTTTACCGCCGCATGGGGCCCGTGGATCTCATCGTGGTGCCCGCCGCCTTCACCTACACCACCGGCCAGGCCCACTGGGAAGTGCTGCTGCGCGCCCGCGCGATCGAGAACCAGTGCTACGTGCTCGCCTGCGGCCAGGGCGGCGAGCACGATTCCGGCCGCCGCACGTGGGGTCACAGCATGCTGATCGACCCGTGGGGCGAGGTGGTATCCTGCCTCGATACCGGCCCTGGCGTGGTCTGCGGCGATTTCGACCCCGCGCGCCTCGCGGCCGTGCGCGCGAGCCTGCCCGCGCTGAGCCATCGCCTCCTTGACTGACCCTCTGACCGGAACCTCCCGCGCATGACCCAGACCGCCGCCAACAACGCCCTCGATATCGCCAGCGGGCTCCTGCTCGCACCCTATGGTCTTGGCGAGACCGCGCTCGGCAACGTGCTGGGCGAGATCCTCCAGCACGACGTGAATCTCGCCGACCTCTACTTCCAGTATCAGCGCGCCGAGAGCTGGAGCCTGGAGGAAGGCATCGTCAAGGCGGGCAGCTTCAACATCGAGCAGGGCGTGGGCGTGCGCGCGGTCAGCGGCGACCGCACCGCCTTCGCGTATTCCGACGACATCAGCCTGGCAGCGCTGCGCGAGGCCGCCGCGACGGTGCGCTCGATCGGCGCCGCCGGCCAGTCGCGCAGCGTGCGCGTGGCCGCGCCCGCGTTGCCGGCCGCGCTGTACTCCGCGCGCGATCCCCTGCCTTCGCTGGCCGATACCGACAAGGTCGCGCTGCTCGAACGGCTGGAGCAGTACGCGCGCGCGGCCGATCCGCGCGTCGTGCAGGCCATGGCCGCGCTGGCTTCCACCTGGGACGTGATCCTCGTGGCGCGTTCCGACGGCCACCTCGCCGCCGACGTGCGCCCGCTCGTGCGTCTCTCGCTGACGGTCATCATGGAAGACGGCGGCCGCCGCGAGCAGGGCTCCTCGGGCGGCGGCGGCCGCGCCGACTACGCCATGTTCACCGACGAGGTGCTGCGCGATTACGCGCGCCGCGCGGTGCATCAGGCCAGCGTCAATCTCGTCGCCCGCCCCGCGCCGGCGGGCACCATGAGCGTGGTGCTGGGCAATGGCTGGCCGGGCATCCTGCTGCACGAAGCGATCGGTCATGGTCTCGAAGGCGACTTCAACCGCAAGGGCAGCTCCGCCTTTGCCGGGCGCATCGGCCAGCGCGTGGCCGCGCCCGGCGTGACGGTGGTGGACGATGGCACGCTCGCGGGCCGGCGCGGTTCGCTGACGGTGGATGACGAAGGCAACCCCACGCGCTGCACGACGCTGATCGAGGACGGCATCCTCGTGGGCTACATGCAGGACATGCACAACGCGGGCCTCATGGGCGTCGCGCCCACCGGCAACGGGCGGCGCGAATCCTTTGCCCACCTGCCCATGCCGCGCATGACCAACACCATCATGCGCGCGGGCGACAAGACGCCCGAAGAGATCATCGCCTCGGTGGGCAAGGGCCTGTATGCCGCCAACTTCGGCGGCGGCCAGGTCGACATCACGAGCGGCAAGTTCGTGTTCTCGGCGGCCGAGGCCTATCTCATCGAGGACGGCCGCATCACCACGCCCGTCAAGGGCGCCACGCTGATCGGCAACGGCCCCGACGCGCTCACGCGCGTCTCCATGATAGGCAACGACCTGGCGCTCGACCCCGGCGTGGGCACCTGCGGCAAGGAAGGACAGAGCGTGCCGGTGGGCGTGGGGCAGCCCACGCTGCGCATCGACGGACTCACCGTCGGCGGCACCGGGGGCTGAGATGGACAGCTCGGGCTGGCTCGTCTGGGCGCTGGGCTCGGCGGTCTTCGCCGCGCTCACCGCGATCTTCGCGAAGATCGGGCTGGAGGGCGTCGACTCCGACTTCGCCACGCTGGTGCGCACCGGCGTGATCGTGGTGGTGCTCACGCTGATCGTGCTGGCGCTGGGCAAGTGGCGCAACCCGTTCTCGCTCGCGCCGCGCACCTTGCTCTTTCTGGTGCTCTCGGGCCTCGCCACGGGCGCTTCGTGGCTGTGCTACTTCCGCGCGCTCAAGCTCGGCGAGGCTTCCCGGGTGGCGCCCATCGACAAGCTGAGCCTGGTGCTGGTGGCCGTGTTCGCGGTGATCTTCCTGGGCGAGCGTCCCTCCGCGTGGTCGTGGTTCGGCATCCTGCTCGTGGGCGCGGGCGTTTTCGTGCTGGGCCTCAGGCGCTGAGCGCCGGCCCTTCGCCTCGCGACGCGTCACGCATGCCGCTCGATCCGCGCTCCGCCGCCTGGCTCGCGATGCTTCACCGCATCCGGGCACCGCGCCTGCACGAGCTGCCGGTGGCGCAGGCCCGCCACAGTTTCGACAAGCTCATGCTCGCCTATCGCGGCACGCCGCCCGCGCTGCCCTGCGACATGCTCACGCTGGCGCGCCGCGCGCACGAGGGCGGCCCGCTGCGGGCGCGGCTGTACCGCCCCGCGCAGACGTCGCCCGGCCCGCAGGCCGTCATCCTGTGGCTGCATGGCGGTGGCTGGACGCTGGGCAGCCTGGACGCTTATGACCCCTGGTGCCGCATGCTCGCCGAGGCAACCGGGCAGGCCGTGTGCGCGCTGGATTACCGGCTTGCGCCGGAGCATCGCTTTCCGGCCGGGCTGGATGACGCCTGGTTCGCCCTGCGCTGGCTCGCGCGCGAGGCGCCCGCGCTGGGCCTGGATGCGACACGGCTCGCGGTGGCGGGCGACTCCGCCGGCGGCACGCTGGCCGCGGTGCTCGCGCTCCAGGCGCGCGACGCGGGCGCGCCGCGGCTGGCGGCGCAGATCCTGGTCTATCCCGCGACCGAGATGGCGAGCGGGCATGCCGGGCCTTATGCGAGCGGCCATTTTCTGGAAGCCGGAACGCTGGACTGGTTTGCCCATCACTACTTCGAGTCGCCCGTCGATGCGGCCGACTGGCGCGCCTCGCCGGCGCGGGCTCCGCATCACGGCGGCGTCGCGCCCGCGCTGGTGCTCAATGCCGAGTGCGACCCGCTGGCCGCCGAGGGCGCGGCCTACGCGGCACGGCTGAGCGCTGCCGGGGTGCCGACGCGGCACGTCGTGTATGCCGGCATGGTGCATGGCTTCGCCACGATGTTCTCCCTTTTCGATGAATCCCGCGCGGTGCTGGCCGACATCGCCGCCGCGCTGCGCACGTCTTATCCGCCGGAGCCCGCATGACCGCCGATCTCACGCCCGAACACTCGCCCCTGGGGCGGACGACCTCCTACCGCAGCGACTACGCGCCCGAACTGCTGTTCCCGCTGCCGCGCCAGACCAAACGCGACGAGCTGGGCATCGTGCCCGGCGCCTTGCCCTTCGTGGGCGAGGATCTGTGGAACGCCTACGAAATCTCGTGGCTGGACGCACGCGGCAAGCCCGTGGTGGCGATCGGCGAGTTCCGCGTGCCGGCCGCCTCGCCCCGTCTCATCGAGTCGAAGTCGCTCAAGCTGTATCTGAATTCCTTCAACCAGACGCGCTTCGCGTCCGCCGCCGCCGTGCAGGGCGTGCTGGCGCGCGATCTGGCAGCGGCGGCGGGCGCGGAAGTGGGCGTGGCGCTGTTCCCGCTGGCGTTGGCCCCGGTGCGCCGGTATGGGTGGCCGACAGGGGTGTGCCTGGACGCGCAGGAGATCGACGTCGACACGTATGCGCCGCGCGCGGGGCTGCTGGGCGCGGACGCGACGCGCGAGGTGGAGGACGAGCTGCTGTTCTCGCACCTGCTCAAATCGAACTGTCTGGTGACCGGGCAGCCCGACTGGGGCACGGTCTTCGTGCGCTACAGCGGCCCCGCGCTGGATCGCGAAGGGCTGCTGCGCTACGTGATCTCGTTCCGCGAGCACAACGAGTTCCACGAACAGTGCGTCGAACGCATCTTCCAGGACATCCTCACCCAGTGCGCGCCGCGCGAGCTCGCGGTGTGGGCGCGCTACACGCGCCGCGGCGGGCTGGACATCAACCCCTTCCGCGCCCTGCGCGAGGGCTGGCAGCCGCCCAACGAATTCGAGGTCAGGCAGTAAGGGGCAGGCGGGCGGCGGGGTCTTCGTGCAGCGGCAGGCTCACGGAGAAGATCGCGCCTTCGCCGAGCCGGCTCGCGCAGCGCACGCGGCCGCCGCTGGCCTCGGTCATGTACTTGACGATGGAAAGGCCCAGGCCCGTGGAATGCTCGCCGGCCGTGGGGCGGGCCGACAGGCGCGTGAACTTGCGGAACAGCAGGCGCTGGTCGTCGTCCGAAATGCCGGGCCCTTCGTCGCGCACGTGGATGTGGGCCTGCTGCGCGTCGGTCTCCAGGCTGACGTAGAGGTTGCGTCCGTGCGGGGAATACTTGATGGCGTTCGACACCAGGTTGTCGAGGATCTGGTGCAGCGCGATCTTGTCGACGTAGAGCAGCGGGGCGTCTTCGAGCGCGAGATGCAGGCGCAGGTGCTTGGCGTCGCAGCGCTCGCGGAACTCCTCGCAGACGGCGCGCAGCACCTGGACGGCATCGACGGGCCCCGGCCGCAGCACGTAATGGCCGGATTCTATGGCGTCGATGTCGAGCAGGTTGCGGATGATGTCGAAGGTGAGCTGCGCCATGCTGCGGATGTTGCCCAGGCGCAGGAGCTTCTTGTCGTCGTCCCACGCGTTCCAGCGTTCGCGTAGCAGATCGGCGTAGCTGATGATCGCGGCGGTGGGGTTCTTCAGGTCATGCGCGGCGATCTGCAGGAAGGCGCCGCGTTCTTCGTGCAGCGCCTTGAGGCGCGCGTTGCTGCGCTCCAGCGCTTCGTGCTGGTCGCGTTGCAGGTCCAGCGCGGCCTCGAGCTGGCTCGTGCGTTCCTGCACGCGGGTTTCGAGCTGGAACTCGGATTCCTTGAGCACCTCGATGAGCTGCTGCTCGGCCACGAGGCGGTCGTTCTGCGCCTGGATCTGGTCTTTCTGCAGGGTGCGCAGCTTGCCCGCGAGCGCGAGCGCGATCATCACGGCGCTCAGGCCCGCGCCGATCTGGAAGCCGAACATCGTCGCCAGCGAACTCGGGAAGACGTTGAAGTTGGCGCCCACGTAGAACAGGCCGCCGCCCACCAGCGGAATCTGTGACAGCAGGTAGTAGCGCGCGGGGCGGAAGCCCTGGCGCAGCGTGATGAAGCCCGCCGCGATGCCGAAGCCCGAGAACAGCAGCGAGACCAGATCGGTGAGCGGCAGCGAGAGCGCGCTGCCACCCGCCGCGTAGGCCGGCAGCAGCAGCAGCGAGGCGGCCGTGCACCAGGTCAGCAGGCGGTGCAGGCCGGGCGCCAGGTCGGCGAGGTTGAGGTAATTGCGCGCGAAGCGGCAGAAGGCGGCCAGCGCCAGCGCCGGCAGCAGCGTGGACAGCAGTTCGTGCAGGGCCGGATAGCCCTGCAGCAGCAGCTCCTGGCTCACGCCCAGCAGGTGCCCCTGCAGCAGCCCCATGAAGAAGAGGAAGAGGAAGCAGTCGAAGTAGTTGCTGTCGCGCGTCGTGGCCCAGGCCATGAGGCTGTAGAGGCAGAGCGTGACGAAGAGCCCGCAGTAGATGCCCAGCGCAAGGCGTTCGCCGGCGCTGACGCGGAAGAAATCCGGGAAGCTCTTGAGGCGCGGCCAGACGAAGAGCGGGCGGGTCGTCTCCACGCTGAGATAGAGCGTGGCGTCCTGGCCCGGTGCCAGTTCGAAATCGAAGATCAGGCTGTGGAAGCTGCTGAGCACCTGCGGGTCGGAGGGGTGGCGGAAGCCGCCGCGGCGGATTTCGGGCGGGGCGCCGTCGCGCAGGATGTAGAGCGTGACGTGGTCGTGCGGCGGATTGGTGAGTTCCAGCACCTGCAGGCCGGGCTGGCCGGCGGTGTAGCGCGTGCGCAGCCACAGCGCGCGATCGGAGAAGCCGCCATTGACCATGCCGTCGGCTTCCAGCGGCTGCCAGCGTGTGCCGTCGGGGCCTTGCACCTGGGCGAGTGATGCGTCGCGCGGCGTCAGCGCGTAAGTCCAGCCGGCGGCCTCAAAGCTGTGCGCTGCGGCCGGCAGCAGCAGGCAGCAGAGCAGGAGAAGGCCCAGCAGACGACGCGGCATGTCTTTCTCCAGGCAAGGTTTGCCCGAAGGTCGGGCTTTCCGGACTGTGGCGGAGCTTGCCGGCAATTGCGCGTCGAGGCAAGCGCCATGCGTCACGCGGTGATGGAGCCCAGCACGCTGTGCAGCGACACGACGTGGCCGATGATGAGCAGCGCGGGAGGTTTGATGCCGGCGGCGCGCACGCGCGCCTCGAGTTCGGCGACCGTGCTGGTGATGACGTGCTGGTCGGGCAGGGTGGCGCGGCGCACGCAGGCGGCGGGGGTGGCCGGGTCCATGCCGTGGGCGATGAGGTTGCGGCTGATCTCGGGCAGCGAGGTCAGGCCCATGTAGATCACCAGCGTCTGCCCCGGGCGCGCGAGCGTGGGCCAGTCGAGGTTGGCGCTTTCGTCGCGCAGATGGCCGGTGACGAGAAAGCACGACTGCGCGTGGTCGCGGTGGGTCAGCGGGATGCCCGCGTAGGCCGCCGCGCCGGCCGCGGCGGTGACGCCGGGAACGACTTCGAACGGCACTCCCTCGCGCGCGAGCGTCTGCGCTTCTTCGCCGCCGCGCCCGAAGATGTAGGGGTCGCCGCCCTTGAGCCGCACGACGCATTTGCCTTCGCGCGCGAGCGTGACGAGGAGCTGGTTGATGTCGATCTGCGGCAGCGTGTGGTTGCCGGCTTTCTTGCCCACGTAGATGCGTGCGGCACCGGCGCGCGCATGCGCGAGCACGGCGGCGGAAACGAGGTTGTCATACACGACCACGTCGGCCGCGGCGAGCAGGCGGGCGGCCTTGAGGGTGAGCAGTTCTGGGTCGCCGGGGCCGCCGCCGACGAGATAGACTTTGCCGGGCGACGGGGGCGTGACGGAGACGGGATGCATGCGGGCGGGGAAGCGTCGGAAAAATGGGCCAGGGGCGGGTAGGGCCGGGGCGCGGAACGGTGGCCTGGAACGGGGCCGGAACGTGGCGGAAAACAGCCCGGCCGCAGCCTCCCGCGCGGGAGCGTCAATTCTACCCGCCGTGCGCGTTGCCGTGAGCGCGTGCGCGGGCTTGCCGGGTGTCGGCTTGCCGCCGTTGCGCGGCGGTGTTAGCTTCGCGCCGCGTCGCGGGCTCGCCGGAGTCTCGCACGGTTCTTTCATCGTTGGAGAATGCCTCGCATGTCACAGCACGCGCCCGCCCCCGGCGAGCCGCAATCCAGGCGCCGCCTCGCGGCCCTGACGCTCGCGGCCACCGGTATCGTCTATGGCGATATCGGTACCAGCCCGCTCTATACGATGAAGGAGATCTTTGGCAGCCATGGCATCGCGCCCGACACGGCCAACGTGCTGGGCATCCTCTCGCTGGTGTTCTGGGCGCTGATGCTCGTCGTGTCGCTGAAGTACGTGGTCTTCATCATGCGCGCCGACAACCGCGGCGAAGGCGGCATCATGGCGCTCACCGCGCTCGCCAACCGCGCCGTGACGGGGTCGCGCAGGCGCATGCTGGTACTCACGATGCTGGGGCTGTTCGGCGCGGCGCTGTTCTATGGCGATGGCGTGATCACGCCGGCCATGTCGGTGATGTCGGCCGTGGAGGGGCTGGAGGTCGCGGCCCCCGCGCTGCATCCGTTCGTGCTGCCGGTGGCGCTGGCGGTGATCGTCATGCTGTTCTGGGTGCAGCGGCGCGGCACCGCGAGCGTGGGCGCGCTGTTCGGGCCGGTGATGGTGATCTGGTTCCTGTGCCTGGGATTGCTGGGCGCGGTGAAGGTCGTCGAGCAGCCCGGCGTGCTGATGGCGGTGAATCCGCTGCACGGGCTGGCCTTCTTCCTCGAACACCGCATGCACGGGTTCTTCGTGCTGGGCTCGGTCGTGCTGGCCGTCACGGGCGGCGAAGCGCTCTACGCGGACATGGGCCATTTCGGGCGCAGGCCGATCAAGCTGGCGTGGTTCGGCCTCGTGCTGCCGTGCATCTATCTCAATTATCTCGGGCAGGGCGCCCTGTTGCTGTCGGTGCCGGAGGCGGTGCGCAACCCGTTCTACCTGCTCGCGCCCTCGTGGGCGCTGTATCCGCTGGTGGGGCTGGCCACGATGGCGGCGATCATCGCCTCGCAGGCGGTGATTTCGGGCGCGTTCTCGCTCACGCGGCAGGCCATGCAGCTGGGGTATTGCCCGCGCATACCCTATGTGCATACCTCTGCCAGGGAAATCGGCCAGGTCTATGTGGGCGGCGTGAACTGGGCGCTGCTCGTGGCGGTGATCGCCGTGGTGCTGGGGTTCCGCTCCTCGAGCAATCTCGCCTCGGCCTACGGCATCGCGGTGACGTTGACCATGCTGATCGACACGCTGCTGGCCTTCGTCGTCGTGAAATATCTGTGGAAGTGGTCGATGACGCGCGGCATCGTCTTTCTGGCCGGCTTCCTGATCGTCGACGTGGCCTTCGTTTCCGCCTGCGCGGTCAAGATCATCGACGGCGGCTGGTTTCCGCTCGCGCTGGGCCTCACGCTCTTCACGCTGCTCGCCACCTGGCGGCGCGGACGCGAACTGCTGACCGAGCACACGGCGGGCGAGACCATGCCGCTCGATCTCTTCATCTCCTCGCTGTTCCATTCCCCGCCCCGGCGCGTGGAAGGCACGGGCGTGTTCATGACCTCGGCCCCGCAGGGCGTGCCGCGCCCGCTGCTGCACAACCTGCTGCACAACAAGGTGCTGCATGAACGCATCGTGCTGCTCACGGTGCTCAACGAAGACGTTCCGACGGTGCCCGACATCGACCGCATCGAGGTCGAAGCGCTCGATTACGGCTTTTTCCGCATGTACGTGCGCTACGGCTTCAAGGACGACCCCGACATTCCGGCCGCGATGCGCCAGGCCACCGAGCGCGGGCTCATGCGCTTCGAGATGATGGAGACGACCTTCTTCCTCGGCCGCGAGCGCCTCGTCTCGCGCCTCAAGCCGGGCATGGCGATGTGGCGCACGCGGCTGTTCTTCTTCATGTTCCGCAACGCGGCGAGCGCGGCGGACTTCTTCAAGATCCCGCCCAACCGCGCCGTCGAGTTCGGCACGCAGGTCGAGATCTGAGCCCGCGCCATGACGCCTCCCGCGCCCATTCTCGACATCGCGGGCCTGCGTGGGCTCGAGGCGGCGCACGCGGCGGCGCGGCCTCCTCTCATGGAGCGCGCCGGGCAGGCGGCCGCCGCCTGGGCGCTTGAACTGCTGGCCGCGCGCAGTGGTCCGGTGCTGGTGCTGTGCGGGCCGGGCAACAACGGCGGCGACGGTTTCGTGCTGGCGCGCGTGCTGCGCGAGGCCGGGCACGCGGTGGTGCTCGTCGGCCCCGCGCCCGCTCAGGCGCTACCGCCCGACGCCGAGGCGGCGCGTGCGCGCTGGCTGGCCGGCGGCGGCGAGATCGCGGCGGATTTCGGCGAGCAGGCGTGGGCGCTGGTCGTCGATGCGCTGTTCGGCATCGGGCTGCGCCGGCCCCTCGCGGCGCCGCATGCCGGCTGGGTAGCGCGTCTGGCGACCCTGCCCGCGCGGTGTCCGGTGCTCGCGCTCGATCTGCCCTCGGGGCTGGATGCCATGAGCGGCCACCCCATCGGCGCCTGCGTCAGCGCCACCCACACCGCGAGCTTCATTGCCCACGTGCCGGGTGTCCTCACGCTGGACGGCCCCGATCACTGCGGCGAGCTGCGGCTGTTCGATCTGGGCGTCACGGCGCCCGCCACGGCGGGCCGCGTGCTCGCGCCGGGGCTGTTCGCGCCCTGGCTCCGGCCGCGCCGGCGCAACGTGCACAAGGGGAGCTTCGGCAGCGCGGGCATCGTCGGAGGTGCCGCCGGCATGCAGGGGGCGGCCTTGCTGGCGGCGCGCGCGGCCCTGCATCTGGGCGCGGGCAAGGTGTTCGCGGGCTTGCTGGATGCCGGCGGCTTGGGGGTGGATGGGCTGCATCCCGAACTCATGCTGCGCGAGGCGTCCAGCGTGGCGGGCGTGGCGAGCGCACTGGCGGTGGGCCCGGGGCTGGGGCGGACGCCGGCTGCGCGCGACCTGCTGCGGCAGGCCCTGGATTTCGCGGGCCCGCTCGTGCTCGACGCGGATGCGCTGAATCTGCTCGCGGGCGACGATGCGCTCGCCATCCGCCTGAGCGCGCGCCAGACGCCCGCGGTGCTCACGCCGCATCCGGCCGAGGCGGCGCGTCTCATGCGTGGCGATACGGGCGCGGTCCAGCGCGACCGCGTGGCGGCGGCGCGGGCCATGGCCCGGCATTTCCATGCCGTGGTGGTGCTCAAGGGGTGCGGCAGCGTGATCGCGGCCCCCGATGGCAGCTGGTTCATCAACCCCGGCGGGCATGGCGGCATGGCCGCCGGGGGCATGGGAGATGCGCTCTGCGGCCTCATCGTGGCCCTGCTTGCGCAAGGCTGGCCCGCGCGCGAGGCCGCCTGCGCGGCCACCCACCTGCACACCTGCGCGGCCGACGTCCTTGCGCGCGAGGGCATCGGCCCGGTGGGGCTGACGCCGTCGGAAACCCTCCCCGCCGCCCGCCGGCTCTTCAACGCCTGGCTGGGCGGCGACTTCAGCTGAACGCGGCGGGGTAGGGGTAGAGCGTGGACAGCGCCTCGGAGCGGCCCGTGGGCTGCACGATGCGCACGTGCTCGCGGCGGAATTCGCGCGCGTGATGCAGGCCGCAGGCATGCGCGAGCATGTCGACCTCGGCGTTCAGCGCGAGCGCGTACTGCGCGACGCGACGGAATTTCTCTTCCACCACGAGGCCGCGCTGCAGGTGGAGGTCGTGCGTGGTCACGCCCGTCGGGCAGGTGTTGGTGTGGCAGCGCAGGGCCTGGATGCAGCCGAGCGCGAACATGAAGCCGCGCGCGCTGTTGACGAAATCGGCGCCGCACGCCAGCGCCCAGCCCACGCGCGCGGAGGTGACGAGCTTGCCGGATGCGACGAGCCGGATGCGTGGCTTGAGGCCGCTCGCGATGAGGGCGTCGGCCACGCGGGGCAGCGCTTCGTCGATCGACAGCCCGACGTGGTCCGCGAGCGCCTGCGGCGCCGCGCCCGTGCCGCCTTCGCCGCCGTCTATGACGAGGAAATCCGGCGCGCTCGCGAGCCCCCGGCGCAGTACGGCCTCGCAGAGTTCCTGCGAGAAATGCCAGCCGCCGATGGCGGTCTTGATGCCCACCGGCTTGCCCGTGATGTCGCGCACGCGCGCCACCATGTCGAGCAGCTCCTGCATGTCGGCGATGTCGTAATGGCGGTTCGGGCTCAGGGAATCCTGCCCCGGCGCGATGCCGCGGATCGCCGCGATCTCGGGCGTGACCTTGGCGCCCGGCAGCACGCCGCCCTTGCCGGGCTTGGCGCCCTGCGAGAGCTTGATCTCGAAGGCGCGCACGTTCTCGTGCGCCGCGATCTCGCGCAGGCGCTGCGGGCTGAGGTGCCCCTCGGCATCGCGCACGCCATATTTGGCGGTGCCGATCTGCATGATGAGATCGGCGCCCCCTTCGAGGTGCCATGGCGACAGCCCGCCCTCGCCGGTATCGAGCCAGCAGCCCGCGAGTGCCGCGCCCCGCGAGAGGGCTTCGACGGCGGGCCGCGAAATGGCGCCAAAGCTCATGCCCGAGATGTTGAAGACGGAACGCGCGTTGAAGGGCGTGTCGCAATAGCCTTCGCCGACCAGCAGGGGCGGGGTGGGGCGGCGCTCTTCCTCGAGGACGGGGAAGGGGGCGTTGACGAAGATGAGCGCGCCGGCCTCCTGCAGGCGATAGGTCGAGCCGAAGCCGATCGCGCCGCCCTCGCTCTTGGCGAGCCGGTATACCCAGGCCCGCGTGGCGCGGTTGAAGGGCATCTCCTCACGGTCGTTGAGGAAGAAGTACTGCCGGAAATACTCGCCGAGGTTCTCGAAGAAATATCGCAGGTGGCCGACGATGGGGTAGTTGCGCAGGATGGCGTGCTGCTTCTGCGTGATGTCGCGGATGTACAGATAGGCCAGCGCGGCCAGCACCACGGCCGTGACGAGTGCCCCCAGGCTTGCGCCCAGAACGCTCAGGATTCCGCTCATGATGGTGTTCCTCCCGTGTAGAATCGCCCGCTCTTTGTGGGCCGCCCGGGGATATTCCGGCAGGCCGGCGGTGCGTGTAGCGGGGAGTCATCATGAATGAAAAGCCGGAGCAGTTGCGAATCGAGATTTACCACAGCGTGGCCCGTGCGCTGGCCGAGGACGTGGGCACCGGCGATCTCACCGCCCAGCTCATCGCGCCCGGCGCGCGCGCGCGCGGTCGCGTGCTCACGCGCCAGGACGCCGTGCTGTGCGGCACCGCCTGGTTCGACGCGACCTTCCTCATGGTGGACCCCGAGGCGGCCATCACCTGGCATGCCCGCGACGGCGAGCGGGTGAAGCCGGGTCAGGTGCTGTGCGAGATCTCGGCCAGCGCGCGTGCGCTGCTCACGGCCGAGCGCACCGCGCTGAACTTCCTGCAGCTGCTGTCCGCCACGGCCACGGCCACGGCGCGGTACGTGGCGGCGGTGGCTGGCACGCGCGCGGCGATCATCGACACGCGCAAGACCCTGCCGGGCCTGCGTCTCGCGCAGAAATACGCGGTGCGCATGGGGGGCGGGGAGAATCACCGCATCGGCCTCTATGACGGCGTGCTGATCAAGGAGAACCACATCATCGCCGCCGGCGGCATCGGCAAGGCGCTGGCGCGCGCGCAGCAGATCGCGCCTCCCAGCGCGTTCATCGAGGTGGAGGTCGAGAACCTCGCCGAACTCGAGGAAGCGCTCGCGAGCGGCGCGCGCATGGTGCTGCTCGACAACATGTCGCTGGAGGACATGCGCGAGGCGGTGCGCCTGAACGCCGGCCGGGCGAAGCTGGAAGCCTCCGGCGGCGTGAGCCTGGCGCGCGTGCGCGATATCGCCGAGACCGGCGTGGACCGCATCTCTATCGGCGCGCTCACGAAGGATGTCGAGGCCGTCGACCTCTCGCTGCGCCACGTCGAAGACTGAGCGCTGCGTCATGCACGACGCGCTTTGCCGCCCGGCGGCTGTCCGCGCGTCGCGACGGCATCGGGGCCGCCTGTCCGGGCGCGGCGCCGTCCGGACTTCCGCCTGAGCGCATGCTGGCCTGCGCCGTCCTGTTTGCCGCCGCCTTTGGCGCCGCCACCTTGCTGCCGCTGCAGTCCGAGCTGCTGCTCGCGGGGCTGCTGCGCGGCGGAGCGGGGCCGGTGTGGCTGCTGGTGGCGGTGGCCAGCCTCGGCAATGTGCTGGGTTCCTGCGTGAATGCCTGGCTGGGGCGCTACGGCATGGCGCGCTTCGGCGAGCGCAGGTGGTTCCCGCTCAAGGGGCCGGCGCTGGCGCGCGCGCAGCGCGGGTACGCGCGTTACGGACGCTGGACGCTGCTGCTGAGCTGGATGCCGGTCGTGGGCGATCCGCTGACGCTCGTGGCTGGCATGATGCGCGAGCCGGCATGGTCGTTCCTGCTCCTGGTGACGCTCGCCAAGACCGGGCGTTACGTCGCCGTGGCGATGTTCGCGCTGGGCTGACGCGCGGCGTCTCGCCCATGAAAAATGCCGCCCCGGAGGGCGGCATTGCGGCCGGCGCGACGCGGCGGCCTTGGGTCGATCCGCGCGTGCTCAGGCGAAATTCGCGCTGGCGAAATCCCAGTTGGCGAGGTTCGCGAGGAAGGTCTCGACGAACTTCGGACGCGCGTTGCGGTAATCGATGTAGTAGGCGTGCTCCCAGACGTCGATCGTCAGCAGCGCCTTGTCGGTGGTGGTCAGCGGCGTGCCGGCGGGGCCGGTGTTGACGATGTCCACGCTGCCGTCGGCCTTCTTCACGAGCCAGGTCCAGCCAGAACCGAAGTTGCCGACCGCGCTCTTCGTGAAGGCTTCCTTGAAGGCGTCGAAGCTGCCCCACTTGGCCTGGATGGCATCCGCCAGCGCACCGCTGGGAGCGCCGCCGCCGGCCGGCTTCATCGAACTCCAGAAGAAAGTGTGGTTCCAGACCTGCGCGGCGTTGTTGTAGATGCCGCCGGAACTCTTGCGGATGATGTCCTCGAGTGCAGCGTTTTCGAACTCGGTGCCCGGGATCAGGTTGTTCAGGTTGGTGACATAGGCCTGATGGTGCTTGCCGTAGTGGTACTCGAAGGTCTCCTCGGAGATGTGCGGCACCAGGGCGTTCTTGGCGTACGGCAGCGGGGGCAGGGTATGTGTCATTTCTCTCTCCATGACGGTGGGTTTGAATTCGCCGATGGCATCGTCATCGGCTTCGGGGCGTTCGGGATTGTACTGCAAACCGGTGGGGGCGCCGGTTCAGGAGTGCTCCGTTCCTTCCACGCGGACCTTGAGGCGTCCCTTCGCGAGCTGGACTTCAAGCGGCTGGCCGGGCTGGCTCGCGGTGGCGTCGCGCAGGATCCCGCCGTGGGCGTCGCGCACGACCGCGTAGCCGCGCGCGAGGACGGCTTCCGGATTGAGGGCGTTGAGACGGGCGGCGAGTTGCGCCACGTTGGCCGCGCGGCGGTTGTGCTGCTGGGTGGCGGCGTAACGCAGGCGGGCGTCGAGCTGCGCGAGTCGCGTCGCGCGCGGCGCCATGCGTGGACGTTGCGCCGAAAGGCGCGCGGCAAGCGCGGAGAGGCCCTGCTGCAGGGCGCGCTGGCGCCGGTGGATCTGGCTTTCGAGCCGGCGCGCGAGCGCGTCGAGGGCTTCCTGGCCGCGCGCAAGCCGGGTGCGTGGGTGGGTCAGGCGGCGTTGCAGTTCATCCGTGCGCTGGGCCGCGCGCGTGAGGCGCCATTGCAGGCTGCGCTGCAGCAGGCGGGCGAGTTCGGGCAGGCGCTGGCGCAGCGCGAACCAGTCGGCCGAGAGGATCTCCGCTGCGGCGCTGGGCGTGGCCGCGCGTAGGTCGGCCGCGAAATCCGCCAGCGTGACGTCGGTTTCGTGACCCACGCCGCTCACGACGGGCAGGCGGCAGGCGGCGATGGCGCGCACCACGGCTTCGCTGTTGAATGCCCACAGGTCTTCCAGGCTGCCACCCCCCCGGCACAGCAGCAGCACCTGATTGCCGTCCTGCTGCGCCCGGCGGTCGGCGAGCGCGATGGCGGAGGCGATCGCGGCGGGGGCGTCTTCGCCCTGTACGCGCGTGGGGTAGAGCGTGACGGGCAGGGCGGGCGCGCGGCGCCGCAGCACGGTCAGCACGTCGTGCAGCACCGCGCCGGAGCGCGAGGTGACCAGCGCGATGCCCGTCGCGCGCAGCGGAAGCGGGCGCTTGCGCTCGGGCGCGAAGAGCCCCTCGGCCTCCAGGCGGGCCTTGAGGCGCAGAAAGGCTTCATAGAGGCTGCCCAGGCCGGCGCGCCGCACCTGTTCGACCGACAGTTGCAGATCGCCGCGGGCTTCATAGACGGTGGCCTGCGCGCGGACTTCCACCTGCATGCCTTCGGCGAGCCGGAAGGGCAGCAGCTGGGCCCGGTTGCGCCACATCGCACAGCGGACCTGCGCGCGCGCGTCGCGCAGCGTGAAATAGACGTGGCCGGAACTGGCGTACACCAGATTGGCGATTTCACCACCGATCCAGCGCAAGGGAGAATTTTGCTCGATGAGCGAACGAATTTGCGTCACAAAGTCAGACACGCTGGAAACCTGCGCGCCGCCTTGTTCCGGGCTGAAAAGCTGTCTGGGCATGGGCTGGATTCTAGCGCAATCCACATCGCGGCCTGTCTGGCTGCGCGAGAGGCGGATCTGACAGGTCGTGACAAGTCTTGACAAGCGGATTCTTTTGCAAGTCTTTGATTTTTATATACTCTGTCATTTCGGCTTCATTTTTGACCGACTTGAAAAAAACCTATGCCCAGAGCCGGTTTAGCGCGTTAGCCCCCGAACCGTTCACAAACTTATCCACAGTTTCTGTGGATTAAATCGGAGGCCGTCCGCCGCTCACGAACGGGCGCGGCGGGCGCCGGATGGCGGCTTTCAGGCGGATGGGTGCGCTTGCCCTGCCCAAAGGGGGGCGATACAGTTCCGCACCCGTTGAAACTCAGGAGTCGCTCCCGTGCTGGAGATCATCCGCGCCGCTGACTGGCCGATCATTCCCTTGCTGTTTGCCTCTGTCATCGCGCTGGCGCTGATCATCGAGCGGCTTTTCTCCTTGCGTCGCAAGGCCATCGTTCCGCCCGGGCTGCTCGAGAAAGTGCTCGGCGAGTTGCGCCAGGCGGGGCCCTCGGACGAGCTGATCGCCCGCGTGCAGGCGCATTCCCCGCTGGGGCAGGTGCTGGCGGCCGGTCTGCGCAATATGCGCGCCAGCCGCGAGGTCATGAAGGAATCCATCGAGGAAGCCGGTGCGGCCGTTGCGCACGAACTCGGCCGCTTCCTCACCACGCTGGGCACGATCGCCACCGTGGCACCCCTCATGGGCCTGTTCGGCACCGTGGTCGGCATGATCGAGCTGTTCGGCGCGCAAAGCCCCACGGGCGGCGGCACCGACCCCACCCAGCTCGCGCACGGCATCTCCATCGCGCTCTACAACACCGGTTTCGGCCTGTTGATCGCGATTCCGGCGCTGATCGCACATCGCCACTTCCGCGCCCTCGTCGACAGCATCGTGGTCGAGATGGAGCAGCAGGCCGTGAAGCTCGTCGAAGTGCTGCACGGCGAGCGCCGCAGCGCGAAGTAAGGAGCCGGCGATGAATTTCCGCCGCGGCCAGGGCAAGGAAGAGCTCGAGATCAACCTGATCCCGCTCATCGACGTGCTGCTCGTCATCATCATCTTCCTGATGCTGACGACGACCTACTCCCGCTTCTCGGGGCTGGAGATCAGCCTGCCGAGTTCCGACGCGCCGCCCTCGCAGACGCAGCCCGAGGAGATCAGCGTCGTCATCAACGCGGCCGGCGAGGTGCTCGTAAACAAGACACCGGTCGGCGCCCGCGACATCGACAGCATCGTGGCCGCGCTGCGCCGCGTGGCGCCCGATGCCGCCGAGAAGTCTCCGCTGGTGGTCATCAACGGCGACGCGAAGGCCAACTTCCAGGCGGTCTTCGACGTCATGCAGGCCGCGCAGAAGGCCGGCCTGCCCAACGTTTCCTTTGCCGCGCAGACGCGCCGGTAAGCCGGCATGGCGCTGAGGCGTCCGGCCTGGTGGGATGCTCGCGGCGGGCTCGCGCTCGCCTGGCTCCCCGTCGCGGCGCTGTTCGGCGTGCTGGCCGCGCTGCGTCGGCTGGCCTATCGCGGTGGCCTGCTGCGCAGCGAGCGCCTGCCCGTGCCCGTGGTGGTGGTGGGCAACCTCGCGGCCGGCGGCAGCGGCAAGACGCCGGTCGTGATCTGGCTGGCCCGCGCGCTGCGCGAGGCGGGTCATGTTCCGGGCATACTCTCGCGCGGCTACGGCGGCTCGGCGCGCCTGCCCGAAGCCGTGCGCCCCGACTCCGACCCCGACCGCTGCGGCGACGAGCCCGTGCTGCTTGCGCGACGCACCGGCTGCCCGCTCTGGATCGGGCGGCGCCGGGCCGACGCGGCGCGTGCCCTGCTGGCCGCGCATCCCGAAGTGAACGTGCTGATCACCGACGACGGCCTGCAGCACTACGCACTCGCGCGCGATGCGGAGATCGTGGTGCTCAACGAACGCATCCTCGGCAACGGCTGGCTCATGCCGGCGGGGCCGCTGCGCGAGCCGCTGGGGCGGCTGCGCACGGCCACGCTGCTGATCGCCAACGGAGACCTCGGTGCGACGCTGCGGGCCCGCCTGCCCGCACGGCCTTGTGCCTCGATGACGCTGCGTGCGGGGCACCTCTGGCGCCTCGCGGTGCCGGCCGAGCGTTGTGACGCGGCGGCTTTCGCGGGGCGGCGCGTACATGCCCTGGCCGGCATCGCCGACCCCGACCGGTTCTTTGCGAGCCTGCGCGCGCTGGGGCTCACGCTTGCCAGCACGCGGGCTTTCGGCGACCACCATCGCTTCACGCCGCAGGATCTGCGCGTTCCGGAGGGCGATGTGCTCCTGCTCACGGAGAAGGATGCAGTAAAATGCGCGGCCCTGGCCCCGCCTGACTGCTGGGTGCTGCCGGTCGAGGCCCAACTCGACGCGGCTGCGCTGAAACCCGTTCTGGAGCGATTGCATGGATCCGAAGCTGCTTGAAATCCTCGTTTGTCCTGTCTGCAAAGGTCCGCTGGAGACCCGTCGCGCCGCGAACGAACTCGTCTGCCGGCCGTGCCGGCTGGCTTACGCCATCAAGGACGGCATTCCCGTGATGCTCGCCGACGAGGCGCGGCCGCTCTCCGCCGACGAGGCGGGGGCCGCGTGATGGCGGCGCGTTTCAAGGCCATCATCCCGGCGCGCTACGCTTCCACCCGCCTCCCCGCCAAACCGCTGGCCGACATCGCGGGCAAGCCCATGGTCGTGCGCGTCATGGAGCGCGCCCTGGCGTCGGGCGCAGAGGAAGTCTGGGTGGCGACCGACCATGAAGCCGTGCGCGAGGTGGTCGCGGCGGCCGGCGGCAAGGTCATGATGACGCGGCAGGATCACCCCACCGGCACCGACCGTCTTGCCGAAGTCGTCAGCACGCTGGGCTGGGCCCCCGGCGAGATCGTCGTGAACGTGCAGGGCGACGAGCCCCTGATCGATCCCGCCACGATACGACTCGTTGCGCAGGCGCTGGCCAACGACGTGAACGCAGAGATTGCCACGATGGCGCACCCCATCCTTTCCGTGGATGATTTCCTGAATCCGGGGGTCGTGAAGGTGGTGTGCCAGAACAACGGTCATGCGCATTACTTCTCGCGCGCGCCGATCCCCCTGCCGCGCGACCAGGCGCTGGCAGGCGCGTTGCGGGCCGGCGAAGCCTTGCCGGCGGGCGTGGCCGCATTGCGTCACGTAGGGTTGTACGCGTATCGCGTGGGGTTCCTGCAAGCCTTTGCCGGGCTGGCGCCGGCCCCCACCGAGCAGGCCGAAATGCTCGAACAGTTGCGCGCGCTCTGGCATGGCTACCAGATCCGCGTCGAAGTCCTCAACGAGGCGCCGCCGGCCGGGATCGACACACCGGAAGATCTTGCCCGCGTGCGCGCCTTGTTCGCCAACCACACATTCGAATAAGGAGTACCAGCATGCGTCTGATTCTTTTGGGACCGCCCGGGGCCGGCAAGGGCACCCAGGCCAAGTTCATCGCCGAGAAGTACGGCATTCCGCAGATCTCCACGGGCGACATGCTGCGCGCCGCCGTCAAGGCCGGCACGCCGCTGGGCCTGGCCGCGAAGGCCGTCATGGATGCCGGCCAGCTCGTCTCCGACGACATCATCATCGGTCTGGTCAAGGAGCGTCTGGCCCAGCCCGATTGCGCGCGGGGCTACATGTTCGACGGATTCCCGCGCACGCTGCCGCAGGCCGACGCGCTCAAGGATTCCGGCGTGGCGCTCGACGTGGTGCTCGAGATCGACGTGCCGGACGCCGAGATCGTCGAACGCATGAGCGGCCGCCGCGTGCATCCCGCATCGGGGCGCACGTATCACGTGCGCTTCAATCCGCCCAGGGTGACCGGCAAGGACGACGAAACCGGCGAGGACCTGATCCAGCGCGACGACGACAAGGAAGACGTCGTCAAGAAGCGTCTCGACGTCTATCACGCCCAGACCAAGCCGCTCGTGAAGTATTACGGCGACTGGGCCGCGACCGGGGCCGCTGCCGCGCCGCGCTATGCGCGCATCGCGGGAACGGGCGCGGTGGATGAAATCACGGCGCGTGCCTTCGCGGCACTCGAAGGCTGAGTCCGTCGCGGCGCGAACGCAAAAAAAGCCGCTGCCCTGGCAGCGGCTTTTTTCGTTCACGCAACCGGGTATGACGCTGGCGTCAGCTGCGGCGGCGGAAGTCGCCCAGCCGGAAGCCCAGCGCGAAGAGCGTGCCGAAGTACGCCGCAATGCCCGCGCTCATCACCAGCGCCAGGTGGCCCACGCGCCACAGCGTGGTCTGCGCCGTCCAGCGCGGCGTTTCGCCCATGCCGAACCACAGTACGAGCGCCAGCACGCCCAGCGCCGTGAGCAGACGCAGCGCGAAGCCGCCCCAGCCCGCCTGCGGCACATAGGCCCCGAGCTTGCGCAGACCGTAGAACAGCAGGCTGGCGTTGAGCGTGGCGGCCAGGCTGATCGACAGCGCCAGTCCGGCGTGACCCATGCCCAGATGCAGCACCAGCAGCAGGTTCAGCAACTGCGTGCTCACGAGCGAGATCAGCGCGTACTTCAGCGGCGTGCGGATGTCCTGGCGCGAATAGAACGCCGGCGCGAGGATCTTCACCAGGATGAGCCCCAGCAGGCCCGTGCTGTAGGCAAGCAACGCCTCCTGCGTGCGCAGCGTGTCATGGGCCGTGAAGGCGCCATGCTGGAAGAGGGTGGCCGCGAGGGGCACCGCCAGGATCATCATCCCCACCGCGGCGGGCGCCGTGAGCAGGAAGGCCACGCGCAGCCCCCAGTCGAGCGTCGCCGAGAAACCCGCGTGATCGTTCTGCGCACGCATCCGCGACAGGCTGGGCAGCAGGATGGTGCCCAGCGCGGCTCCCAGTATGCCCATCGGAAACTCCATGAGGCGGTCGGCATAGTTGAGCCACGAAACACTGCCCGTGGGCAGCCAGGAAGCAAAGGCGGTATTGATGAGCAGGCTGATCTGCGCCACCGAGACGCCTATCGTGGCGGGCCCCATGAGCTTGAGGATGCGCATCACGCCCGGGTCGCGCGTGGAGATCGAAAAGCGCGGCAGCATGCCGATGCGTGCCAGGGCCGGAATCTGGATCGCCAGTTGCAGCACGCCGCCGATGAAGGCTCCCCAGGCGAGCGCCTTCACGGGCTCGTCGAACCACGGCGCGGCGAACAGCGCCATGCCGATGAAGGAGATGTTCAGCAGCACGGGCGTGACGGCCGGCACCGAGAAGCGGCTCCAGGTGTTGAGCACCCCGGCCGAGAGCGCCACCATCGCCATGAAGAAGATATAGGGGAAGGTGATGCGCGTGAGTTCCACGGTGAGCGCGAACTTCTGCGGGTCGCTGGCGAAGCCGCCCGCCGTGAGCCGGATCACCCAGGGTGCGGCGATCACGCCCAGGACCGACACGAGCAGCACCGCGAGCCCCAGCAGGCTCGCCACGTGACTCACCAGATCGCGGGTTTCCGCGTCGCCGCGGCGACTCTTGTATTCGGCCAGGATGGGAACGAAGGCTTGCGAGAACGCGCCTTCGGCGAACAGGCGTCGCAGCAGGTTGGGCAGGCGGAAGGCGACGTTGAAGGCGTCGGTGAGCAGGCCCGCGCCGAACAGGTTGGCGATCAGCACCTCGCGGACGAGGCCCAGGATGCGGGAGGCGAACGTCAGGCCGCTGACGGTGGCGAGAGCCTTGAGCAGATTCATCGGGAAAGGCCGGCAATGGAACGGACGACCCGCAGCGGGCCGGCGCGAATCATAGCATTGGCGGTCGCGGCGCCTTTCGCGCGCGGCGCTCGAAAGGCTTGCAAGAAGCTTGCACGGACGTTATCATCCGCGTTTTCGCGTTTCCAACGAAGACAGAACAAATGGCCAATTCCGCACAAGCCCGCAAGCGCGCCCGTCAGGCTCTCGTGGCACGCGCCCAAAACGCCAGCCAGCGTTCCAGTCTGCGCACCGCTATCAAGGCCGTGCGCAAGGCTGTCGCGGCCGGTGACAAGGCTGCTGCTCAAGAAGTGTTCAACAAGTCCGTGAGCATCATCGACAGCATCGCCGACAAGGACATCGTTCACAAGAACGCTGCCGCGCGTCACAAGAGCCGCCTCTCCGCCGCCATCAAGGCGATGGGCGCTGCTGCCTGACTGGATTGACGGCCAGTTCCTGGCCTGATCCGCAAAGGGGGTGTGACGCGAGTCGCGCCCCTTTTTCATTTCTGGCCGGCCGAATATCTGGCTGGCGCTCGACACCTCCGTTCCGCGCAGATCCCTGCGTCAGAGAAAGAACACGACGATGAAGGCGCCCAGGCATTTCCTGCAGTTCAAGGACCTTTCCCGCGAAGAGCTCGATTACGTCTTCGCGCGTGCGAAGTGGATCAAGGACAAGTTCAAGCGTTACGAAACTTACCATCCGCTCTTCGATCGCACGCTGGTCATGATCTTCGAGAAGGCCAGCACGCGCACGCGTCTGTCGTTCGAGGCCGGCATGTTCCAGCTGGGGGGCTCGGCGATCTACCTCAACACGCGCGACTCGCAGCTGGGCCGCGGCGAGCCCGTCGAGGACGCGGCGCAGGTGATCTCGCGCATGTCCGACGTGGTCATGATCCGGACTTTCGAGCAGACCATCGTGGAGCGCTTCGCCGCGCATTCGCGGGTGCCCGTCATCAATGGCCTGACCAACGAATTCCATCCCTGCCAGATCTTGGCCGACATCTACACCTGGATCGAGCGCAACGGCTCCATCCAGGGCAGGACGGTGGCCTGGATCGGGGACACCAACAACATGTGCAACACCTGGCTGCAGGCTGCCGAGCTGCTGGATTTCAAGGTGCACGTGGCTTCGCCCAAGGGCTACGAAGTCGACATCGCCAAGGCCAACATCGCGGGCCACACGCATTTCGAGCAGTTCGCCGACCCGATGGATGCCGCGCGCGGCGCCCACATCATCACGACCGACGTCTGGACCTCGATGGGCTTCGAGGCTGAGAACGAGGCGCGCCTGCGCGACTTCGCCGATTACCAGGTGGATGGCGAGATGATGCGCGTGGCGGACAAGGACGCGCTTTTCATGCACTGCCTGCCGGCGCACCGGGGCGAGGAAGTCAGCTCGGAAGTCATCGACGGCCCGCAGAGCGTGGTCTGGGAAGAGGCGGAGAACCGCCTGCACGCGCAGAAGGCGCTGCTCGAGTTCCTCGTGATGGGACGCGTCGACAACTGAGCGCGCCTCCGCCGCAAGCCAGCCCCGCCCGATGGCGGGGTTTTTTTCGTCCGGCGGGCTGGGTAGCATGATGGATACGCCGTCGAGCAGCAGACGGCATTCCCACAACAAGGCTGCAGGAGCCCCCCATGAACGAACCCGTCCTCTTCGGCCTCACCGAACCCGAATTCGGTGAGCTGAGCCTGAAATTCCTCCTGTCCGGCCTGATCGCCTACATGGCCTTCATCATCTGGAACCTCGCGCGCGAATCCAAGGCCGGCAAGTACGGCATGCTGTGGCTCTTTTTCGGTCTGGGCCTGGGCATGTTCGGCTTCGTCTCCAAGGAACTCATCATCAAGATGCTCGGCAGCACCTACTGAGTCCGTGAAAAAGGCGCCCCGCGGGGCGCCCTGTGGCCTGGAAAAGCCCGCGCTCAGACGCTGAAATGCTGGATCGTGCGGTCCAGCTGCTGCGAGATCTCGGTGAGCTGCAACGCGGAGCGCGAAGTCTCGCCCGCCGACGCGTTGTTGCTCGCGCTGGCCGCGGCGATTTCGTCCACGTGGCTGGAGATGTCCTCGCTGGCCGCGCTCTGTTCCCTGATCGCGAGCGCGATCTCGGACGTGTGGTGCGCGCTCTGGGTGGCGAGCTGCTCGATCTGCTGCAGCGTGGCGGCCACCTGTTCCGTGTTCGACACGCCTTGCTCGATCAGCGCGCGCACGGTCTGCATGTTGGTCGCGGTGGTGCCCGTGTCGCGCTGCACGACTTCGATCATGTTCTGGATGTCCACCGTGGCGCTTGTGGTGCGCTCGGCGAGCTTGCGGACTTCGTCGGCCACGACCGCGAAGCCGCGGCCCTGTTCGCCCGCGCGCGCCGCTTCGATGGCGGCGTTGAGCGCGAGCAGGCTGGTCTGGTCGGCGATTTCCTTGATGGTCAGGACGATGCCGCCGATCTCGTCGGAGCGGTGGTTGAGCGACTCGACGAGTTCGGCCGACTGCAGGATGGTGCCCGCGATCTCGCGGATCTGACCCGCCGTGCCGGTGGCGTGGCCCAGGCTGGTGCTCGCGGTGTGCGCCATCTGGCCCGCCACCTGTTCCACGTCCTGCGCGCGCTGCGCGATTTGCGCGATGCTGCTCGTGAGCTGTTCGATGGCGGCGGCCGTGGCATGCGCGGCATCCGCCTGCTGGCTGGACGCGTGTTTCACGTTATCCGCCGCGCCCCTCAGCGCCTGCGCCATGTTGACGAGTTCGCCCGAGTTGCGGCCGGCATCGCTGATGATGCCGCACATGGTTTCGAGCAGCTGGTTGAAGGCGCGCGAGGTCTTGCCGATCTCGTCGCCGGAGGTGACGGTCATGCGCTCGCCGATGCGGCCGCTGCCCTGGATGCGCTGGATGGTCTGCTGCAGGCGGCGCAGCGGAGCGCTCACGCTGCGTACCACCGTGAAGCCGCCCACGCAGCCGGCGATCACGGCCACGATGACGAGCGTGAGTCCGAGCGTGGCCACCTGTCTGAAGATGCCCGCCAGCTCGCCGTCTATGCCCTTGATGCGGGTGTCGGCTTCCTTGGCGATCTGATCCAGTGCCTTGGTCGCCGTCTGCGCATCCTTCTTGAAGGGCTCGAAAGCGTTGTTGACGTCGCGCGAGCTGGTGTAGGCCTCGCTACGCATCTGGCTGATCATTTCGTTCATGCCGCCGCTGTATTTCTGCATCGCCTCTTCGGCCTGCTGCAGCGAGGCGTGGTCGTCGCCCGGGCTCATTTCGCGCAGCGTGCGCAGCGATTCGCCCACGCGATCGAGCGATTGCTGCCATTTCTTCTGGTAGTCGGCGATCTCGGCTTCGTTGCCCAGCGAAAGGAAGACGTCCTTCTCGTCGCGGCGCATCTTGCTCATGCGCGCCTGGCCGTTGACGACGGTCTGGTAGAGCTTGATGTCGCGGCCCAGGAGTTCCTGCACCTGTGAATTCTGGCGTTTCATGCCGGCCGTGCCGACGATGCCGACGGCGATCATGAGGGCGATGAGAATGGCGAAACCTGCGGTGATGCGCTGGGCGATGCTTAGACGGCTCAACATGGATGTGCTTTGTACGGATGGAGAGGAACACAGAACTATCGGCAGGGCGACGACAAGGTTTAGTGCTTTTTACGTTTCTTGCCCGTGCGCGACCCGCGTCCGCTCGCGCGTCGGTCGTCTGCCGGCGCGGGCCGTGGCGCGGCTATAATCCCGTCCCTGACTTTCTTTCCGGAACCTTCCGCCATGAGCCTCAACCAGTTCGACGCCGTCTCCGTGATCGCACGCGCCAACGTGTATTTCGACGGCAAGTGCGTGAGCCACAGCATCGTGTTGCCCGATGGCACGAAGAAATCCGTCGGCGTGATCCTGCCCGCCACGCTGACCTTCGCGACCGGCGCGCCGGAGATCATGGAAACCGTGGCCGGCAGCTGCCGCGTCCGCCTCAAGGGCGAGTCCGACTGGAAGCAGTACGGCGAAGGGCAGAGCTTCAGCGTGCCCGGCAATTCCAGCTTCGACATCGAAGTCAGCGAGCCCTACCACTACATCTGTCATTTCGCCTGATCACGCCCCGCGCCGCGCGTGGCCGGCCGCCGCCGGTCGCGCCGTCGCACGACGGGCCGAGGCGACCGCCTGGAGATTCCCCCGCATGCCTTCCTTCGATTTCACTTCCGAAGCCGACATGGTCGCGATCAAGAACGCGATCGACGTGGCCGCGCGCCAGATCGACAACCGCTACGACTTCAAGGGCACCAGCGCCAAGGTCGATTTCAACGAGAAGGACAAGCAGATCACCCTGTTCGGCGATTCCGACTTCCAGCTCGACCAGATCAAGGACATCCTGTTCCCCGCGATGGAGAAGAAGGAAGCCGAAAGCTCCAAGCGCCTGGACGCGCAGAAGGTCGAGAGCATTTCCGGCAACAAGGTCAAGCAGCTCTTCAAGATCAAGAGCGGCATCGAGAGCGAGCTGGCGAAGAAGATCGTCAAGCAGATCAAGGACGGCAAGCTCAAGGTGCAGGCCGCGATCCAGGGGGACGCCGTGCGTGTGACCGGCGCCAAGCGCGACGACCTGCAGGACTGCATCGCCATGATCCGCAAGACGATCACCGACTTCCCGATCAAGGCCGGCAACTTCCGCGACTGAGGCCGCCGCCGCGCGCATGATCCTCAACCTCGTCTGGCTGGGATTCTTCTTCGTCGCCTTCGCGGCCTGCCTCGTGCAATGGCTGGCGTTCGGCGACGCGGGCATCTTTTCGCGCGTGGTGCAGGATTCCTTCACGATGTCGAAGACCGCCTTCGAGATCGCGCTGGGCCTGACGGGCGTGCTCACGTTCTGGCTGGGCATCCTGCGCGTGGGAGAGAAGGGCGGCGCCGTGGAATGGCTCGCGCGGTGGGTCGATCCGCTCTTCCGGCGCCTGTTCCCGGGCGTGCCCGCGGGGCATCCGGCGCAGGGCGCGATGCTGCTCAACATCGGCGCCAACATGCTGGGGCTGGACAACGCCGCCACCCCCATGGGCCTCAAGGCGATGCGCGCGCTGCAGGATCTCAACCCCGACCCCGAGCGCGCGAGCGATGCGCAGATCCTCTTCATCGTGCTCAACGCCAGCGGCCTGACGCTGATCCCCGTGAGCATCATGACCTACCGCGCCCAGCTCGGCGCGGCCAACCCGGCGGACGTCTTCCTGCCGCTGCTGCTCGCCACCTTCTTCTCGACGCTCGCCGGCCTGCTCGCGGTGGCCTGGATGCAGAAGATCCGGCTGCATCAGCCCGTCGTGCTCGCCTGGCTGCTCGCATTGTGCGCGGGCGTCGGCGGCACGCTGGTGTGGTTCGCGCGTCTGACGGCCGAGCAGATGGCCGCCCAGTCGGCCTTCGTCAGCGGCTTCGTGCTGTTCGGCATCATCGTGGCCTTTCTGGCACTGGCCACCTGGCGCCGGGTGCCCGCTTTCGACGCTTTCATCGAAGGCGCGAAGGAGGGCTTCAATACCGCCATCATGGTGATGCCCTACCTGGTGGCGATCCTCGTCGGCATCGCGGTGTTCCGCGCCAGTGGCGCCATGGACCTGCTGCTGCACGGCGTGGCCGTCGGGCTGGCGTGGTTCGGGGTGCCCGGCGAGGTCGTGCCGGCGCTGCCCACCGCGCTCATGAAGCCGCTGTCGGGCAGCGGCGCGCGCGGCATGATGATAGACGCCATGAAAACCTATGGCGCCGACAGTTTTCCGGGCCGGCTGGCGAGCATCTTCCAGGGGGCGGCCGACACCACTTTCTACATCGTGGCCGTGTATTTCGGCGCGGTCGGCGTGAAGCGCACGCGCTACACGATTCCGTGCTGCCTGATCGCCGATCTCGCCGGCGTGATCGCCGCCATCGTCATCGCGCTGATCTTCTTTCCGCCCTGAAAGCCTGTCTGCCTCGTGCGGCATCCCGCCACGCGGGGCTAGACTGCGGCATCCACCCCGTTTTCAGGAGTCGGTCATGGCGATTTCCGGTATCAGCGCGGCGTCTTCGCAGATCGCAGCCGCCTCGGCGAGCCCCGCGCCCGCCCAGCAGCAGGGCGACGCCCGCCGTCTGCGCGAGCAGCAGGCCGAGCAGACCCAGCAGCAACAGCAGCAGGTTGAGCAGGCGCGCCTCGAAGCGCAGCAGCGCGCGCGCGCCGAGGAAGGCCGCAAGCTCGCCGATCCGGGCGAGCCGGGCAGCATCATCAACACCTACGCCTGAGTGCCGCCCCCGGCATCGTCTGGCCCGACGATGCCGTCAGCCCGCCCCTGGGCTGTCACGCTCACGGGCCCGCGCGGCTGACCGCGCGGGCCGCTTCCCCCCGGTTTTCCCCGGATGCGTCTCGCGGGTGATCGCGCCCGCCCGGCGCCGCCCGTCGTTCACGCCCGGGCCTGGCGATGTGGGCCGCGCGCCTCGCCGGCGAACGAGGGCGACCTTCCTAGCGCGCGAACTCGAAGTATTCCAGCAGGCGCCGTGGCAGCCAGTCCAGGCGGCCCGGGAACGGCCCGGTCACGAAGCCCGCGTGACCGCCTTCGCGCGGCAGCTCCAGGCGGATCAGCGGTGAGATCTCGCTCTGCGCGGGCAGCGCCTCGGGTGGCGTGAAGGGGTCGTTGAGCGCGTGCAGCAGCAGCGTGGGCACCGCGATGTGGCGCAGCAGCGGGCGGGACGAGGCGCGCCGGTAGTAATCATCGGCGCTCTCGAAGCCATGCAGGGGGGCCGTGAAGGCGTCGTCGAACTGAGCCAGGGTGCGTGCCCGGGCGGCTCTCGCCGCGTCGAAGCTGCCGGGAAAGCGTTCGGCCTTGTGGCGCGCATGCACGCGCATGGTGTTGAGGAAGTGGCGCGTATAGACGCGGTTGAAGCCCTGCGCGAGATGCACGCCGGTGGTCAGCAGGTCCACCGGTGCCGAGATCGCCGCGGCGCGCCGGATCAGCGCCGCCGCTTCGCCGCGCCGGGTGCCGAGCCAGCAGAGCAGCGCGTTGCCGCCCAGCGAAACCCCCGCCGCGTAGCGCGGGACATCGGGGAAGCGGCGCGCGAACTTGCGCAGCACCCAGTCGATCTCGCCCGCGTCGCCCGAGTGATAGGCGCGCGCGAGGGCGTTGGGCTCGCCGGAGCAGCCCCGGAAGTGCACCACCGCGCCGTTCCAGCCGCGCAGATCGAGTTCGCGCATGAGCGCGCGCGCGTAGTGGCTGCGGCTCGATCCTTCCAGCCCATGGAAGAGCACCACCAGCGGCTGGCCGTCGCGGCGCGGCAGCGCGTCGATGTGGAGGAAATCGCCGTCGGGCGTCTTCCAGCGCTGGCGTTCGAGCACGGGCAGCGCGCCCCGGATCGCCAGCGGCCAGATGGTCTGCGCATGCGCGCCCTTGAGCCAGGCGGGAGCACGGTATTGCATGGGTCTGCGGCGCGGGCGGGCTCAGTGCACGACGCGCGGGGATTCCTGCGTGAGCAGGCCGCTGGCGTCCGGCGAAGGGGAGGTGTGGTGCATCATGAGCTGCCAGCCCGACGCGCCGCGCACATACACGTTGGTGGTGATGAGCGGCGGCGCGAGCGTGTCGTCGCCTTCGACATGCACGTGCTGCAACAGGCTGTGCACGGCCAGCAGGGCGGACTGCGCGCGCACCACGTTGCTCGTGCGCACGCGGAACTTCATGCCCGTCTCGAAGAGCTGCTTCCACGATTCGCGGATCGCCGCGAGCCCCGTGAAGCGCGATCCGCCCGGGTGGATGCAGACGGGGTCGTCGTCTTCGCTCCAGACGCTCATGAGGGCGTCCAGATCGCCGCGGTTGAAGGCTTCGTAGAAGGCCTGCTCGGCGTCTTCGGGCGTGGCCAGGAGGGTTTTGCTCATCACGGTTCCCCGGTTCGAGGCGGAGGCTCGGCCGCCATGGCGGCGTCCCCCAGGGTGGCCAGCACGTGCTCGGGCGTGATCTGGCGCAGGCAGTTGAGGTGGCCCAGCGGACATTCGCGCTGGAAGCAGGGGCTGCACGGAAGGGCCAGCGAAAGCACCTGCGCGCGCGCCGAGAGCGGCGGTGTGTAGCCCGGGCTGGAGGAGCCGAACAGCGCCGTGAGCGGAACGTCTAGCGCGGCGGCCACGTGCATCAGGCCCGAATCGTTCGTGACGACGTGGCGGGCGAGCGCGATCAGCGCGATGGCCTGCGCCAGATCCGTGCGGCCGCAGAGGTTGAGCGCCGCACCGTCGGAGAGGCGGGCGATGGCGTCGCCCACCGCAGCGTCCTTCTTCGACCCCAGCAGCCAGACCGGCACGCCGCGTTCGGCGAGCTGGCGCGCCAGGGCCGCGTAGTGCGTCTCGGGCCAGCGCTTGGCCGGCCCGAACTCGGCGCCGGGGCAGAACACCACTGGCGCGGGTGTGGCCGCCAGCCCGAGCGCGGCGCGGGTGGCCTGCGCGCGGGCCGCGTCGATTTCCAGCCGCGGTTGCGGGCAGGGGCGCGGCAGCGGTTCGCCCGGGGGGCCGGCCAGGATCGCATAGCGTTCGACCTGCAGCGGCGTGGCGGTTTTGTCCAGCGTGTGGCGCACGTTGATGAGGCCGTAGCGCGATTCGCCCGTGAAGCCCACGCGACGCGGGATGCCCGCGAAAAGCGGGATCAGCGCGGATTTCAGCGAGTTGGGCAGAACCCACGCGGCGTCATAACCGCGCCCGGCCAGCTCGCGCGCGAGCGCCCAGCGCGCCTTGAGGCGCAACTGGCCATGGGCGAAGGGGTTGGCGATGACCTCGCCGTCGATCTCGGGCATCGCGCGCAGCACGGCCGCCACCCAGGGCGGGGCTAGCGCGTCCAGACGGGCGTCGGGGTAGCGCGCGCGCAGGCGCATGAACAGAGGCTGGGCGGCGACGGTGTCGCCGATCCAGGAAGGCGTGACGATGAGGATGCGCATGGGAAAAGGGCCGCCTGGGGCAGCCCGGGAACTCAGTGGCCGGCGGCGACCGGGCCGTGCAGGACGTAGCGTGCGCCGCAGTAAGGGCATTTCGTTTCGCCGTCGTGCCCGAAATCGAGGAAGACGCGCGGGTGACGCGCCCACAGCGGGGCGTCGGGCGGCGGGCAGTGCAGCGGAAGGTCTTTCGCCGTGACGGAGATGGGCTGGTTTTTGTCGGTGTTCTCTGTCATGAAGCTCTCCTTGCCGGGGCGGATCGGGGGTCGGACGGGAAGGGCGGCGTTGCGTGCCGCGCTCCGGAAAATCGATTCTGGCCGCCGTGCGCGCCGCGTGCCAGCTCCGGCATGCGGGGCGGCGGGCAGGACGGGAGCGGCGGCCGGGCGCCGCGCGCTCCACGCCCGTCGGTCGTCAGACGTAATGCAGCCAGTTGTCGTGCTCGGCCAGCTTGCCGCCCACGAGATCGAAGAAGCGGGCCTGGATGGCCTGCGTGACGGGGCCGCGCGAGCCGCTGCCGATCTGGCGGTTGTCGAGTTCGCGGATCGGCGTGACCTCCGCCGCCGTGCCCGTGAAGAAGGCTTCGTCGGCGATGTAGACGTCGTCGCGCGTGAGGCGGCGGGTCTGCACGGCATAGCCGAGTTCGCGCGCCAGCGTGTGGATGGTGTCGCGCGTGATGCCGGTGAGCGCCGAGGCGATCTCGGGTTCGATGATCACGCCGTTCTTCACGATGAAGAGGTTCTCGCCGGCGCCTTCGGCCACGAAGCCCTCGGTGTCGAGCAGCATCGCCTCGTCGTAGCCGTCCTGGGTGGCTTCGAGGTTGGCGAGGATGGAGTTGGCGTAGGTGCTGGCCACCTTGGCGCGCGCCATGGTCACGTTCACGTGATGGCGGGCGAAGGAGGACGTCTTGACGCGGATGCCTTTCTCGAGGCCTTCGGCGCCCAGGTAAGCGCCCCAGGGCCAGGCGGCGATGGCCACGTGCACCTGCGCGCCGCGCGGCGACACGCCCATCTTCTCGGAGCCATAGAAGGCCAGCGGGCGCAGGTAACAGGATTCGAGCTGGTTGGCGCGCACGACTTCCTTCTGCGCCGCGTTGATCTCTTCCTTCGAGAAGGGGATCTTCATCATGTAGATGTGGGCGGAATTGAAGAGGCGGTCGGTGTGTTCCTGGAGCCGGAAGATCGCCGTGCCGCGCGCGGTCTTGTAGGCGCGCACGCCCTCGAAGACCGACAGACCGTAATGCAGGGAGTGGGTCAGGACGTGGGTCGAGGCTTCGCGCCAGGGCACCAGTTTGCCGTCCATCCAGATGAAACCGTCACGGTCAGCCATCGACATGTCAGGAACTCCAGGAAATCTGTTGTGTGAAGCGCACAATTCTAGCGCAAGGCTCCGTCCTGCGGGCGTTGCGCGGTGTTGCGGGGGGCTGCTGGCGCGGTGCGTCGCCGCGCGCCGGGGGCGTGGCGACGGCACGCGGGCGGGCAGCGGGGGGCCGGCAGGGCTACAATGCGCGGTTTGGAATTTCCACCGCATTGCCATCATGTCCCGCTGGTTTCCGCACGTCACCGTTGCCGCCGTCGTCGAACGCGAGGGCCGCTTCCTGCTCGTCGAGGAGCAGACCGACCAGGGCGTGCGCCTGAACCAGCCCGCCGGCCATCTGGAGGCCGGTGAGTCGCTGGGCGCGGCCTGCGTGCGCGAGGCGCTCGAAGAGACCGCGCACCACGTGGAGCCCGAGGCGCTCGTGGGCATCTATCGCTGGCCGCGGCCGGCGGGCGACATCACCTACCTGCGCTTCGCGTTTGCCGCGCGGCTCACGGGCTTCGAGGCGGGGCGGGCGCTGGACACGGGCATCATCCGCGCGGTCTGGCTGACGCCGCAGGAGATCGCGCAGGCCGCCGCGCGTCTGCGCAGCCCGCTGGTGCTGCAGTGCGTGGAAGATCATCTGGCCGGCCGGCGCTATCCGCTGGAACTGATGCGGCATTACGAATGACAGGAAGCAGAGTGATGGATGGACAGGGCATGAAGGTCATCGTCGGCATGTCCGGCGGCGTGGATTCGGCGGTCGCGGCGCTGCTGCTCAAGCAGCAGGGCTACGCCGTGACGGGTCTTTTCATGAAGAACTGGGAGGACGACGACGACGACGAATACTGCTCGACGCGGCAGGACCTCATCGACGTGGTGTCCGTCTGCGACGTGCTGGGCATCGACCTGGAAGTCGTGAATTTCAGCAAGGAGTACAAGGACCGCGTGTTCGCCGATTTTCTGCGCGAATACGAGGCCGGGCGCACGCCCAACCCCGACATCCTCTGCAACAGCGAGATCAAGTTCAAGGCGTTCCTCGACCACGCGATCGGCCTCGGCGCCGACAAGATCGCCACCGGCCACTACGCCGGCGTGCGCGCCTTCGAGAACGATGGGCGCGTCGAGTACCAGTTGCTGAAGGCCGACGACGGCACCAAGGACCAGAGCTATTTCCTCTACCGGCTCAACCAGTTCCAGCTTTCGAAGGCGCTTTTCCCGCTGGGCGAACTGTACAAGCGCGAAGTGCGCGAAATCGCCGAGCGCGCGGGCCTGCACGTGGCCGCCAAGAAGGATTCCACGGGTATCTGCTTCATCGGCGAACGGCCCTTCCGCGAGTTCCTGATGCGCTATCTGCCGACCCGGCCGGGCGAGATCCGCTCGCTCGACGACAACCGACTGCTCGGCGAGCACCAGGGCCTGATGTATCACACCATCGGCCAGCGCAAGGGGCTCAGCATCGGCGGCATCAAGGGCAACGACAAGGCCGGCGAGCACGAGGCCTGGTACGTGGCCGGCAAGGACATGCAGGGCAATGTGCTGCACGTCGTGCAGGGGCACGATCACCCCGCGCTCGTGCGCGAGCGCCTGCGCGTGACCGACCTCAACTGGATCGCGCCGCGGGCTCCGCGCACCGAGTGGGTGTATACCGCCAAGCCGCGCTATCGCACGCCGGACCAGCCCTGCAGCCTGCTGTCGATCGCGGCGGACGCGGCCGAGATCGGCTTCGCCTCGCCGCAATGGGCGATCACGCCGGGGCAATCGGTGGTGATGTACGAGAGCCGTGTATGCCTGGGGGGAGGGATCATCCTGTGAGCGACAAGGCACGTGCGTTCTTCACCCGGCCCCTCGTTGTGTATGCGTTGGCCACGCTGTGCTGCCTGCTGTGGGGCAGCGCCTACCCGTCGATCAAGAACGGTTACGCCCTGCTCGAGATCGCGGCCGACGACATTCCCGGCAAGCTGCTGTTCGCGGGCTGGCGCTTCCTCTTCGCGGGCCTGCTGCTGCTCGTCTTCGCCTTCTTCACGGGCCGCCGCCTGCACCTGCGCAGCGCGCGCGAGGCGGGCGAGGTCTGCCTGCTCGGCCTGTTCCAGACCTCGCTGCAGTATGTGTTCTTCTACCTCGGCCTCGCTTACACCACCGGCGTGAAGGGCTCGATCATGAATGCCACGGGCACCTTCTTCTCGGTGCTGCTCGCGCATTTCATCTACCACAACGACCGCATCACGGGGCGCAAGGCGCTGGGCTGCCTGATCGGTTTCGGCGGCGTGCTGGTCTGCAATTTCAGTGACGAGCTGCTGGACTTCCACTTCACGCTGGCCGGCGAGGGCAGCGTGGTGCTTGCGGCCTTCATCCTCTCGGCCGCCTCGATCTATGGCAAGAAGCTTTCACAGCGCATCGATTCGGTCGCCCTCACGGGCTGGCAGCTCTCGGTCGGCGGGCTCGCCCTGCTGGCGCTGGGCGCGGCCTTCGGCGGGCGCCTGCAGGCATTCTCGCTGCAGGCGAGCCTGCTGATGGCGTATCTGGTGCTGCTCTCGTCGGTGGCCTTCGCACTGTGGACGCTGCTGCTGAAGTACAACCGCGTGGGGCTGGTGGCGGTGTTCAACTTCCTGATCCCGGTGTCGGGCGCGGTGCTCTCGGCCATCTTCCTCAACGAGAAGATCCTGGAGTGGAAATACCTCATCGCGCTGATCCTGGTGTGCGGCGGCATCTGGCTCGTCACGGCCGAGCGCGCGGGGCGCCCGACGCGCTGAACCTCGCCGCGCGGGGGCGGTCGAAACGCGGGCCGGCATGGGGCCGGCGGTTTCGACGGGAGATGTTCATGCAATGTCCGGTGTGTGCCAATCAGACGCTCGTCATGAGCGAGCGTAGCGGGATCGAGATCGACTATTGCCCCGGCTGTCGCGGGGTATGGCTGGATCGGGGCGAGCTGGACAAGATCCTCGAACGCGCCGCCCAGACCTCGGCCCCGGCGCCGCAACCCGCCCAGGCGGCACCTGCGGCGCGTCCGCAGGCTTATGACACGCGCGGCCACGACGATCATCACCGCGAGCACGCTCGCCCGCGGCGGCGCAAGAGCTTTCTCGAGGAACTCTTCGACTGAATCCGCGGGCCGGCCGGGGCCGCCGCCCGCGCGCGGCCCCGGCGGGCGTCAGGCGGCAGGCAGATCGGCCAGGTAGAGCGCCGGCTTGCCGTGCATGTCGCTGGAGAACAGCACCTGCCTGTCGTCGGGCGTGAAGGACGGGTGCGGATGCGTCACCTGCGTGCTGCCCCGGTATTCGGCCCAGCTCGTGTCGTGGCGGCAGATGCGGCGCGTGCCGCGCGTGCGCAGGTCGAACAGGTGCAGATAGGGGTCGGGCTCGAAGGCGTGCCCATCCTTGTCGGCCACGTCGCCGAGCTGGCCGGCGCCATCGCCGACGACCAGCGTGCCGTCATGGTTGCTCATGAGGTGCGCGCAGGGCGGAATGTCCATGACATGCTCATTGACCAGCGTGACCGGGTCGGCGGCCCACATGCCGCGCTGCTGCTGGCCCTTGATGTAGCTCACGTACATCAGGCGGGAGCCGTCGGGAATCCAGAACTCGTGCATGCAGGCTTCGTGCGGCGCGTGCGTCTTGACGCGGCGCGGACGGCTGCCGTCGGCGTCGATGAGCCACATGCGCGCGTCGACGAGATCATGCGGGCCTTCGTGACAGTAGCCCATCGTGTCGTCGTCGAAGGGCCGGAACATCGGGTGGCCCAGGTAACGCTTCTCTTCATGCACCACGCGCGCCTGGCCGCTCGCGATATCGATGGCGATGAGCCGCTCGAGCGGCTGGCGTTCGAACTGGAGCCGGAAGCGCTCCCAGCCGTTGCTGGAGATCACGCGGTCGGCGGCCAGCATTTCCATGCCCGCGATCTGCGTGCACGCGCTGTTCGGCACCCAGGTGCCGGCGCCCGTCCAGCCCTCGGGCACGGTGTAGATCACGCGCTCTTCGAGGCTCGCGAGGTCCACGCGGCGATGCTCGCGCCCGCCCTTCGTGTAGAACAGGAAGCGGTCGTCGGGCGAAAGATAGGCGCCGTGGTAGTTGTCGCCCGCGCCTTCGGTGAGCTGGCGCGCCTGGCCCGAGGCGAGGTTCAGTTGCCAGACGTTGAACGCGCCCTCCAGCTCGCAGCCGAAGATCAGCCAGCGCCCGTCGTTGGAGAAGCACTTCTGGTAGAAATAATTGCGCGGACAGGCCACCTCGGGCGGCGTGAGGCGCACGACGCGCACGCCGGTGTCGCGGTCGCGGAACTCATGGAACTCGAACTGCTGCGTGCTGCCTTTTGGCATGTCGTTCACCTGGCGAAAGGGGAGGCCGGCATTCTAGCCGGCCCGCCCCGCGCGCGAGGTGCGCTGCGTCAGATCCGGTGTTGTCGGTAACATCGCGATGGGCCGGGCCCGCCGCGCGCGCTGGCCTCGGCTCGGGCGCCGGGGCGAGGGACGTGCGCCTGCGCGGCCCCTCTGCCGGCGACCGGTGGAGGGAGTGGCCCGAACCTGCCTGGCGGCCCGCGCGGGCCTTGTGACGGGTGAAACCGGTCTCGCCGTGCGCGATCGGTCGGTGCCGTCGCGAGAGGCGGCAGGCCGGCGGCATCGGTCCGGCCCGGCGAGCCGCGCCGCCGCCTGGCGTTTGCCGCCGCAATTTCGTCGCCCGTCGCGCCCAGCCGCTACAATCGCGGGCTGATCCATCCCCGCCTGTTTTCGCGATGTCGTCCGTGCCCGAGCCCGATCTTTTCCCGCAGGAATCCCTGCCCGCCACTTCCACGCCGGCCGCCGCCACGGTCGCCCCGCCGCCGGCGCCGCCGAGCGCGGCCCTGACCGAGCTGCCCGACGATCACCTGCCGATCGCAGCGTTCGCCGAGCGCGCCTACCTGGCCTATGCCATGAGCGTGGTGCGCGGCCGCGCGCTGCCGCAGGTGGAGGACGGGCTCAAGCCCGTGCAGCGCCGCATCCTCTACACCATGCACCGCATGCGCCTCGCGGCGGGGGCCAAGCCCGTGAAGTCCGCGCGCGTGGTGGGTGACGTGATGGGCAAGCTGCACCCGCACGGCGACGCGTCGATCTACGACGCTTCGGTGCGCCTCGCGCAGGATTTCTCGCTGCGTTATCCGCTCATCGATGGCCAGGGCAACTTCGGCTCGCGCGATGGCGACGGCGCGGCGGCCATGCGCTACACCGAAATGCGGCTCACGCCGCTGGCCGAGCTGCTGCTGGCCGAGATCGAGATGGGCACCGCCGATTTCGTGCCGAACTACGACGGCGGCGACGAGGAGCCCCGCCTGCTGCCCGCGCGCCTGCCCATGCTGCTGCTCAATGGCGCGTCGGGCATCGCGGTCGGCATGGCGACCGAATGCCCGCCGCATAACCTGCGCGAGGTGGCCGCGGCGGCGCAACTGCTGATCCGCAAGCCCGAGAGCACGCTGGACGAGATCCGCGCCGTGCTGCCCGCGCCGGATTTCCCTGGCGGCGGCCAGATCATCTCGCCCGATTCGGCGATCCGTGATGCCTACGAATCGGGTCGCGGCTCGATCCGCATGCGCGCGCGCTGGCGCGTGGAGCAGCTCGCGCGCGGCGCCTGGCGCGTGATCGTGAATGAACTGCCGCACGGCGTGTCGGCGGCGAGGGTGCTCTCCGAGATCGAGTCGGTCACCAACCCGCAGCCGCGCGCGGGCAAGAAGGAGATCAGCCAGGACGAGAAGAACAACAAGGCCCTGGTGCTGGGCGTGCTGGACGCCGCTCGCGACGAATCGAGCGATCGCGAGCCGGTGCGGCTCGTGTTCGAGCCCAAGACCCGCACGCAGCAGCCCGAGGAACTCATGCGCGTGCTGCTGGCCCACACCAGCCTGGAAGCCTCGGTGGCGATGAACTTCACGCTGATCGGGCTGGATGGCCGGCCCGCGCAGAAGGGCTTGCGCGCGTTGATCACGGAGTGGATCGCGTATCGCTTCACGACCGTCGAGCGTCGCACGCAGCATCGCCTGGGGCAGGTGGAGCGGCGCATCCACATCCTCGAGGGGCGCCAGATCGCGTGGCTGCACATCGACGAGGTGATCCGCGTGATCCGCGAGGCCGACGAACCCAAGGCCGAACTGATCGCACGCTTCGGGCTCAGCGAGGCACAGGCCGAGGACATCCTCGAGATCCGCCTGCGCCAGCTCGCCAAGCTCGAGTACATCGCGATCGAGAAGGAACTCGCCGGTCTGCGCGACGAGCGCGCGGGGCTGCTGGAACTGCTCGGATCGCGCCATGCGATGACGCGCCTGATCCTCAAGGAGATCGCCGAGGACGCGAAGAAGCACGGCGACGACAGGCGCACCCTCGTGGAAGTGGCGCTGCCGGTGGCGGCCACCGAAGCGCCCGTGCTCGACGAGCCGGTCACCGTGCTGCTCTCGCGCAACGGCTGGGTGCGCACGCGCCAGGGCCACGGCATCGACGCGCAGACCCTGACCTGGAAGAGCGGCGACTCGGCCATGCTGGTGGCCGAGGCCCGCACGACCTGGCCGCTGATCCTGGTGGATACGACCGGGCGTGCCTACTCGATCCGCATCGCCGATCTGCCCGGCGGGCGCGGCGATGGCGTGCCGCTCACGACGCTCATCGAGCTGCAGCCCGGGGCCCGCGTGGCGCAGGCGCTGGCCGACGACCCCGCGCACGAATACTTCTTCGCCAACTCCGGCAGCTACGGCTTCATTGCCAAGCTGGAAGACCTCGTGACGCGGCAGCGCGCGGGCAAGGCCTTCATGACGCTGGAGGCCGGCGAGAGCGTGCTGGCCCCGGCGCGCATCCGGGGCGAATGGCTGGCCGCGGCGTCCGGCAATGGGCGCCTGCTGTATTTCCCGCGTGCCGAGATGAAGGTGATGCCGCGCGGGCGCGGCATGATCGTGATGGGGCTGGACGAAGGCGAAGCGCTGGCCGCCGTTGCGTGCCCGCCCACGGATGCCGTGCGCGTGACGGGCATCGGCCGTGGCGGCAAGGCGGTCGAGATCCCCGTCAAGGGCGTGGCGCTCGAAGCCTGTCGCGGCAAGCGGGCGCGCAAGGGGGGCACGCTGACCCCGCGCGTGAAGCCCGAGGCCATCCTCGGCAGCGACGACTGATCCTCCTGCCCGATCGGGCGGAGGCGCCCGCGCGGGCCGCCACCCGCCCGGCCGCCGGTCGTCGGCGCGTCCGGGCGTGCCTCGCGCGGACTTGCGCTGCCGCAGACGGAACAGGCATGGCCTTCGGGTAGGCTCGCGGCTCTCGACTAGACTGGAGGGCGAGCCTCCTCCGCGTTCGCTTCCTTCCCCGGCACATTCGTATGGACCCTCTCCTGCAGCAGCTCTCCACCACCTTGCCACGCGCCGACTCCGTCGAGGCGCTGACGCGCCCGCTGCTCGAGATGCTCGGCTCCGTGGCCGGCATGGAGTCCACCTATCTCACGACCATCGATCTGCAGAAGGGCACGCAGCACGTGGCCTTCTCCCGCAATGCCGGCGAGATGGAGATCCCCGAAGGGCTGGACGTTCCCTGGGAAGACACGCTGTGCCGCCGTTCGCTCGACGAAGGACGCAACTACACGCCCCGCGTCGCGGAGTGCTGGGGCGACTCCTCGGCCGCGCAGGCCCTGGGCATCTGCACCTACGTCAGCGCGCCGGTGCGGGATAACGACGGCCTCCTGCTGGGCACGCTGTGCGCCGCAAGCGCCACCGAGCGCCCCTTCGCGCCCGCCTCCGAAGCCCTGCTGAAACTCTTTTCCAAGCTCATCGGCACTTGGCTCGAGCGCGAACGCCTCGTCGCGCAGCTTCGCGAGGCCAATGAACGCCTCGCCACGCAGGCCATGGCCGACGCGCTGACCGGCCTGCCCAACCGGCGCGCGCTCGTGGACGCGCTCGAACGCACGCTGGCGCAGGCGCGCCGCGAGGGAACGAGCCTGCTCGTCGGACTGGTCGATCTCGACGACTTCAAACGCATCAACGACACCCACGGCCACCAGGCCGGCGATCTGTTCCTGCAGGAGACCGGCCTTCGCCTGCGCGCCGCGGTGCGCGAGATGGATATCGTGGCGCGGCTCGGCGGCGACGAGTTCGCCATCGTGTCGCCCGGCCAGCACCACGACGCAGACGCGGCCACCTTGCTGCAGGCGCGCCTCACCGAGGCCACCGCGGGGTGCTACCGGCTGGGCGACGTGGAGTTCGATTACGCCGGCGCCAGCGTGGGCGTCGTGCGCATCGACGGGGGCGAAGGCTCCGCCGAGGACGCGCTGCGCCTGGCCGACACGCAGATGTATGGCGTGAAACGCGACCGGCGCGGATGGGTCGTGAGGCGGGCCGCGCAGGCGAACGCACGCGCCTGACGCGGCGCGAGAGTCCCCCGCGAGGGCGCCGCAAGGCGCCCTTTTTCGTCTCACGGCCGCAGGGGCGCGGGCGCGTGCCCGGGAGCGCCACGGCGCGCCTGATCATGCGGACCGGCGTGGCCGGGTGGGCCGGCGCGTGCCCGGGCCGGGCGGCATTTCCGTGCGCGCCGCAGGCCACCGCCGGGGCTTTACTCATCGCGCCCACTGCGCCCTGCGCTGCCCGGCTGCGTGCCCGCGCGCGTGGCGACGGCCGGCCGCCTTCGCGCGCGGAATTTGCGGAGCGCGGCGCGCCTCGGAATGCGCCGTTCGCGCGCCACGGATCACGCCGGTCGCGGGCGGATGGCGGGCCGGCTGCCCGATCCCTGCCGAGATTCCGAACGCCGAACCTATTCACGTGACGCTGATGAATGTCAATTCAGGGTGAATGGAATCATCAGGGTTTGTTAATTCCACGGATATTCATATTGAATTAAATCCGGATCGAATGAATTAAATTCCGCGTGCGAAACACTTTGCCATGTTGTTGCGCAAACAATTGATTGTTAATGCTTTGATGGATTGTTTCCGGTGCGTCCTGGCGGGGTTTTCGGGCGCGCCAGGCTGGAAATATCCGGCGTCATGAACTTAATTCTGTTGAGTCCTGTCTTGAATTGACAGGCAAGACAAACCTGCAGAACCGGAGACGCGGCCAGCGCGCCCGCTCCCATCCCGCATTCCCCGCCGGCGACGATCCGGGCTTCGTTCCCGTTGCCGGCACCCGGGTGAATGTCATCGCTGCGGCGGGTTTCTCCAGCATGAAGCCCCTTGTCCCGGTTCGTCGCCGGGCTGCCGCCCGGCTGGCTGTCCGTCCGTGACGGCCCGCGGCCGGTGACGTACTTCCGACGCCGTCGGAGGGCGCTTCCAGCGATCCACTTGATGACTTCGTCATCGGCCTTCCGCCGCGCGGTGCTTTCGCGAGGAGGGTTTTCGTCGTCCTCGCGACAGAAAGGAACACGCATGAGCATTCCCGATCATCAGAAACTCTCCCGCGCCGCCCTCACCGCCATGGTGGTCGGCTCGATGGTGGGGGCGGGGATCTTCTCCCTGCCCGCGCGCTTCGGCAGTGCCACCGGGCCTTTCGGCGCCTTGATCTCATGGACCATCGCGGGCGGCGGCATGCTGACCCTGGCGTGGGTCTTCCAGACCCTGGCCGTGCGCAGGCCAGGGATAGATGCCGGCATCTACGCCTATGCCCGCGAGGGCTTCGGCGCCTATCCCGGCTTTGCGGCGGCCTTCGGGTTCTGGGCCGGCACCTGCCTGGGCAACACGACGTACTTCATCCTCATCAAATCCACGCTGGGCGCGATCCTGCCGGTATTCGGCGATGGCAACACGCCGGTGGCGGTGGCGGTCTCGTCGGCGTTGCTGTGGCTGATCCACGCGCTGGTGCTGCGCGGCATCAAGGAGGCCGCCTTCATCAATCAGATCGTGACGGCGGCGAAGATCGTGCCCATCGTGCTGTTCGTGGTGATCCTGGCCTTCGCTTTCCAGGCGGACCTGTTCGCCGAGGGGTTCTGGGGCGGGGGCGCGTTCGAAAGCGCGAATCTCCTGGGGCAGATCCGCAGCACCATGCTGGTCACGGTGTTCGTCTTCATCGGCATCGAGGGCGCCAGCGTCTATTCCCGCTTCGCGAGAACGCGCCGCGACGTCGGCTGGGCCACCATCGCCGGGTTTGCCGGTGTCATGGGGTTGTTGGTGCTGGTCACGCTGCTGCCTTATGGCGTCGTGCCCCGTGCGGAGCTGGCAGCGATGCGCCAGCCCTCCATGGGCGGGGTGCTCGCGCAGGTGGTCGGCCCGTGGGGGAGCTGGTTCGTCGGCATCGGCCTCATCGTCTCCGTGCTTGGCGCGTATCTCGCCTGGACGCTGCTGGCCGCCGAGGTGCTGTATTCCGCCGCCCGCAGCGGCCTCGCGCCCGCGTGGCTGGCGCGCGAGAACGCGAAGGGCGTGCCGGCGGCCGCGTTGTGGCTCACCAACGGGCTCGTGCAGTTCTTCCTGATCTCGACGCTGTTCTCGCAGGAAGCGTTCGACCTTGCCCTGGAGATGACGAGCGCGATCACGCTGGTGCCCTACGTGCTCGTCGCCGCCTATGGCTGCAAGGTGGCGAAGGCCGCGCAAGGCTACGCGGGCGAGCCCCGCGCGGCGCGGCGCGATCTGATCGTCGCGGGCCTCGCCACGGTTTATGCCGTGTTCATGATCTACGCCGGCGGGCTCAAGTACCTGCTGCTCTCCTGCCTCCTCTTCGCACCCGGCACGGCGCTGTTCATCTTCGCGCGCCGGGAACGCGGCGAGCGGGTGTTCTCGCGGCGCGAGAAATGCCTCTTCGGCGTCATCGTCGCCGGTGCGCTCGCCGCGGTGGGGGCTCTGGCCAGCGGCGCGATCGCCATCTGATTTCCCCTTACCTTGATAAAGGAGTCCTTCCATGAATCATCCGCAAGAAAACTCTCGGGCGCGTACCCGCCTCGGCGTGCATTCCGAGGTCGGCGTCCTGCGCAAGGTGCTGGTGTGCGCGCCGGGCCTGGCGCATGCGCGGCTGACCCCTGGCAACAGCGACGATCTGCTGTTCGACGACGTGCTGTGGGTGCAGAACGCCAAGCGCGACCATTTCGATTTCATGCTCAAGATGCGGGAGCAGGGGGTCGAGGTACTGGAAATGCATAACCTGCTGGCCGAAACCGTGGCGATTCCCGAGGCGCGGGCCTGGCTGCTCGACCGCAAGGTGACGCCCTGCAACGTCGGGCTGGGCCTGATGGACGAAACGCGGGCCTTTCTCGAAAGCCTGGAGCCGCGCCAGCTCGCGGAGTACCTGATCGGTGGGGTGTCGGTGGCCGACGTGCCGGACGCCTTCGCCACCTCCGACTATCTCGACCTGGTGCGCGAGTCGCACGGCGCGCGCGAATACCTGCTCTCGCCGCTGCCCAACACGCTCTACACGCGCGACACCACCTGCTGGCTGTATGGCGGGGTGACGCTGAATCCGCTGTACTGGCCGGCGCGCAAGGAAGAAACGCTGCTCACGGCCGCCATCTACCGCTTCCACCCGGCGTTCGCCGGCGAGGATTTCAAGGTCTGGTGGGGAGACCCCGACCAGAACTTCGGCAGCGCGACGGTGGAGGGCGGCGACGTGATGCCGGTGGGCAAGGGCGTCGTGCTGATCGGCATGAGCGAGCGCACCTCGCGCCAGGGCATCGCGCAGCTCGCGGCGGCGCTGTTCCGGCAGGGCGCGGCGCAGCGCGTGATCGTGGCCGCGATGCCGAAGTTGCGCGCGGCCATGCACCTGGACACGGTTTTCACGTTCGCCGACCGCGATCTGGTCACGCTCTACCCGGACATCATGAACCGCGTGCATGCCATTTCGCTCTATCCGTCCGCGCATCCGGCGGGCTTCGAGGCGCGCCTCGAGATCCGTCCCTTCGTGGAGGTGGTGGCGGAATCGCTGGGCCTGCGCAAGCTGCGCGTGGTGGAAACCGGCGGCGACCATTACGCGTCCGAGCGACAGCAGTGGGACAGCGGCAACAACCTCGTCTGCGCGCGGCCCGGCGTGGTGTTTGCCTATGACCGCAACACCTGGACGAACACCCAGCTGCGCAAGGCCGGCGTCGAAGTCATCACCATCGTGGGCGCCGAGCTTGGGCGCGGGCGCGGCGGCGGGCACTGCATGACCTGTCCGATCGCGCGGGATGCCGTCGACGACTGAGCGCTCGTCCGGCGGGGGCGCCTCGCGCATGAGGCGCTTTCACGGCGGCTTGCGCACCGCGCGGTGCGGGGCGCGGGGGGGCGCCGCGAACCCGGTGCCCGGGCGCGCGCCGCGTGGCCGGCGTCACCCCCCAACGCCGTGCCCGCCGATAGCTTGCGCGGCGTGGTGGCGTGGGGCCGGGGCGCGGGCGGGCATGCGGGGCTGCTTTCCTTCACGTCCATGCGTGCGTCGGCCACGGCGGGCGAGAACCTGCCCAACGCGCCATGCCCGCGCTGCCCGTGCGCCACCGTCTGCTACAACGACGATGCTTCAGGCATGAATTCCGGTCAGACCGGGATTTCCGTGCCCGCGTCGGCGGGCGTGTCGTGTCGCGCAAGGCGGCATGCGCATCGGGGAGGGTGGTTGTGAACAGCACTCACAAGCTATGGGCCGCGCTGGCGGCTCTTCTGATTGCATCGTTTTCCGTCCTGCTGTGGTCCGGCTACGAGATCCGGCAGCATGCCGCACCCATGCCGGAACGCGTCGTCACCGACAGCCAGTCGGTGATCTACACGCGCGCCGACATCGAACTGGGCCGCCAGGTCTGGCAATCGATGGGGGGCATGCAGCTGGGTTCGATCTGGGGCCACGGCGCCTACGTGGCGCCCGACTGGAGCGCCGACTGGCTGCATCGCGAAGCCGTCGCCGTGCTCGACCGGTGGGCGCGGGCCGAGCACGCGGGCCAGCCCTATGACGCGCTTTCCGAGGACGCGCAGGCCACGCTGCAGGGGCGTTTGCAGCGCATGATGCGCCGCAACACCCACGACCCCGCCACGGCCACCATCACCCTGAGCGTGGACCGCGCCGCTGCCATCGCGCAGGTCTCCGCCCACTATGAAAGCCTTTTCGGCAAGGACCCCGCGACGCGCGAGCTGCGAGAAGCCTATGCGATGAAGGACGACACGGTGCCGGATGCGGCGCACCGGCGGGCGCTGAGCGCGTTCTTCTGGTGGACGGCCTGGGCCGCGACGACCGAACGCCCACGCGTGGCCGACGGCGCGCTGGCGCCCGATCACCCCGCCATGCAGGCCAAACAGGCCACCTACACCAACAACTGGCCCGGCGAGCCGCTGGTGGGCAACAGCCCGCTGCCCAGCACCTGGGTCTGGTCGGCGTTCAGCGTGCTGTTCCTCATCGCGGGCATTGCCTTGCTGGGCTGGCATCACGCCGTGACGAAGGACGACGAGCCGCATGCGCTGCCGGCCAGCGATCCGCTCGCCTCGCTGAAGGTCACACCTTCCATGCATGCCACGGCCAAGTATTTCTGGCTCGTGCTGGCGCTGTTCCTCGTGCAGATCCTGCTGGGCGCCATGACGGCGCACTATCAGGTGGAAGGGCAGCAGGCCTACGGCTTTGCCCTGGCCGACGTGCTGCCGTACTCGATCACGCGTACCTGGCACACGCAGCTGGCCGTGCTGTGGATCGCCACCACCTGGCTGGCGACCGGCCTTTACATCGCGCCCGCGATATCGGGCCACGAACCGCGCTGGCAGCGGGCCGGCGTGAACATCCTGTTCGTCTGCCTCGTCATCATCGTGGTGGGTTCGTTCGCGGGGCAGTGGCTGGCGGTCATGCAGAAGCTGGGGCTGGACCACAATTTCTGGTTCGGTCACCAGGGCTGGGAATACGCCGATCTGGGCCGCTTCTGGCAGATCTTCCTGTTCATCGGCCTGCTGCTCTGGCTGACGCTGGTCGGGCGTTCGCTGTGGCCGGTGCTGACCGGCCCGGCCAACGAATCCAAGGCCATCGTGGGGCTGCTCTTCCTCGCCACCGTGGCGATCGGCGTGTTCTACGCCTCCGGCCTGATGTGGCGCGAGCACACGCACATCTCGGTGGTCGAGTACTGGCGCTGGTGGCTCGTACACCTGTGGGTGGAAGGTTTCTTCGAAGTCTTCGCCACCGCCGTGATCGCCCTCATCTTCACGCGGCTGGGGTTGCTGCGGGCCTCCACGGCGGCGGTCGCGGTACTCTTCGCCACCATCATCTTCATGACCGGCGGGGTGCTGGGCACGCTGCACCACCTGTACTTCATCGGCAGCCCGACCGCCGTGGTGGCGCTGGGCGCGAGCTTCAGCGCGCTGGAGGTGGTGCCGCTGGCCTACCTGGGCTTCGAGGCCTATCACACCTACCGCCTGGGCAGTGCCACCACGTGGATGGCCCGCTACCGCTGGCCGATCAATTTCTTCCTCGCCGTCTCGTTCTGGAATCTGGTCGGCGCGGGCCTGTTCGGCTTCCTCATCAACCCGCCGCTGTCGCTGTACTACATGCAGGGGCTGAACCTCACGCCGCTGCATGGCCATACCGCGCTGTTCGGCGTGTACGGCATGCTGGGGATCGCGCTGGTCCTGTTCTGCGTGCGCGGCCTGCGCCCCGACCTGACGTGGAACGAAAAGCCCCTGCGCGTGGCGTTCTGGACGCTCAACATCGGCCTCTCGCTGATGGCGCTGCTGACCTTGCTGCCGCTGGGCACCTTGCAACTGCTGGCGGCCATCGAGCATGGCTACTGGTATGCGCGTTCGGCGGAGTTCATGCAGAAGCCCATCGTCGACATGCTGATCTGGATGCGCGTCCCCGGCGACGTGATCTTCAGCGTGGGCGCGGTCACGCTGGCGTGGTTCGTGTTGAGTCTGTGGGTACGTCCCGGCGCGCGGACGCCGTCGGCGTCCGGGCCGGCACGCCCCGGCGAGCCGGGCGCCTGACGCCCCGTCGCGCGGTGGCTGGAGTGCTTCCCGCCGCCGCGCGGCCCGCCGGGGGCGGCCCGGGGCGCGTCAGCGCTCGCTCTTGCGCTTGCGCGGGGCGGAAGGCTGCTTGCGCGCTGCGTCCGCGACGGGTTCATCCGTCAGCGCGGCGCCGGGGTCTTCTTCGCCCGCGACCGATTCGCTGCCGAGGTCGATGGGGGCTCTTCGGGCGACGCCGGGGTTCCTGTCCTTGGGATGGGCCGGCGATGCCGGGCGTTTCGGAGCGTGTGCCATGGGGAGTCCTTTCATCGGAGTGGACGAGGCGAGGTCGGGGACGGCGCGCGGCGGGGCCTGCATCGTTCGCGCGTTACCGGCAAGGATCACCACGGGGCGTGACGGCCGGGAGCGAGGCTGCCCCGGGGGGCAGGGAAATCCATGGTCCGCACGGGAGCGGCAGCGGGCGGGGCACGCCCTGAGCCCTCGAGCATGGCGGCGGTGCGGATGCGATTCAGGGGTTTTCGTGCGAATCAGGCGCCGGTCGCGGCGCGGGTACTTGTTGCCGGGCTGCCGGGGAGGGAACGCTCGCGCCGTGCGCCGTGCGCGACATGCGGGCGGTGCGGGCGATGGCCGCGTGGCTCGCCGCACTGGCCGCGAGCCGACCGTCGCGCGCCGGTTCAGGGAGGCGGGGCGGGAACTTGCCGGCCGGCGCGCCCCTGAGCAGGCCGCGCGCCGAGGGGACTCACGGGGTGTCGTCCGGTGGTGTCTGCCCGGCGGGCGCCATGCGGGCGCGCGGCAGCCAGTGGATTGCGCGGCAGGGCCAGGACAGCAGGCAATGCGCGCAGCGGCGCGTGGAGCCGTGCGGGCCGGCGAGCAGACAGAATGGACGCACGGCCTGGCCCGGGGGGCTGAGGTCGTCGGGGGCGTTCGTGCGGACGCCGCGTGGCGGGGAGCCTGCCACGAGCGGCATGAAGAGCGTGGTGGAGCTGCCGGCTTCTGAAATCCGGAATTCGTAATCCGCGCCCAGCACCTCGGCGCGATGGCGCATGTTCTCCAGCCCCCGGCCCAGCGAGACGCCCTTTTCGGTGGCGGCGGGGCCGCTTGCGGCGTCCTTGTCGAACGCGCAGTCGATGAGCAGGATCAGGCTGCTGTCGAGCAGCTGCAGGCGGATGGAGACGCCGCCCGCGCGCGGACACTTGACGGCATTGGCGACCGTCTCCTCCACGATGAGCAGGATGTGCAGCGCCGCGTCGCCCAGCAGCGAGACTTCTTCTCCGCTCTCCAGCGTGTACTCGACGGAGAAGCCGGTGCTCGCGAGCGTGTCTTCCAGCGCCGAGCAATAGCTGAACAGGATGTCCTGCAGGCTGCGGGTTTCGCGGTTGGGCGTGGCGGCGAGGATGCGCCGGATGTCCGCGATCGTCGTCGTCAGGTCGCGCTCCAGGCTGGAAGTGTCCGGCGTGCCGTTGCGCACCGCGAACAGCATCGTGACCAGGCGCGAGCCGATGCTGTCGTGCAGATCCCGGTGGATGCGGTCGCGCTCCATGCGCACGCTGCTGAGGTGCTCGGCCTCCTGCTGCTTGCGGTAGTGGACCGCCAGCTCTCGTTCGCGGGCCAGCAGCGTTTCGCGCAGGGTGACGTTGGCCTGCTGGGTGGACAGCGCGTTCGCGTGGAAGCGCTTGAGCAGCGCCATGCTCATGGCCGCCAGCAGGAGCGGCACCGTGAGGTGGGTCAGGATGACGGGCTCGTCGAGCACGTGCGCCAGCCACCAGCGTGAATCCTGCGGCGGGCGCGCCACGAGTTCGGACACGGTCCAGTAGTCGTAGATGCCGCTCGCCAGAAACATCAGGCACTGCACCAGCAATATGCTGGGCACGGCTTCCTTGTGCCTTGCCACGTAGATCACGAGCCGGTAGCAGGCCCGGTGATAGACCGCGACGATGGCGAGCGGAATCCAGTAGCGGCTCATGAATTCCTGCGCGCCGTCGCCGAGCGCGGGGTAGAGCACGGCCGTGCCGGCGATGGTCAGCCCCGCGAGGGCGTACCAGCGGCGCCCGGGGGGCTCCTGGATGGCCGAGAACACGAAGCTGCTGATGAGACAGGCGACCAGCGTGGACAGCACATAGATGCCCCATTGCCAGTGCTTGTAGTACGCCGCCGGCAGGTAGGTGCATGAAACCAGCCACAGCAGCGCGGCGAGCGAGAGGGCCGTCCAGAAGGCCAGCGCCAGCATCTTCTCGCGCGGGCTCGCGAGCCAGCCGCCCAGCATGAACAGCGCCACGATCAGCGAGAAGAGCGCGATGCCGTCGAGCGAGGAGGTGCCCACGAACGAGATGATGCGCTGCGCGCGCACGACCTCGGCGATGCGCCCCACATAGATCGAAGCCAGCACGAGCTTGGGGTTCAGCGTGCTGATCTCCAGGGTGACGACGTTGGGCCCGTCGGCGTTCAGGAGCCGGCGCGGCAGCGAGACGCGTAACGGCCGGTACCACACGTACCGGTCTTGCGCGGTCGAACGCGGATACCCGCCGATCCACACGCCATTCAGGTACACGTCCATGCCGTTGATGGCCTGCGTGACGAGGATGCCCTTCGCGGGCGGGCGCCGCTCGCCGGGAACGCTCATGTCGTCGGCGGAGAGGAAGTCGTCGATATCCAGGGTGAGCGTGACTTCTTTCAGCGTTCCCGCCTGGCCCAGATACGTGATGGCGGGGAGCTTCATCTGACGGTCTTGCGGCGTGCCGTCGGGCGTGCGCTCGCCCGCTTCCACCTGCGCGCCCCGCAGCCGGCCTTGCGTGATCGGCGTCAGCTCGGCGGAAATGCCCGCGACCCATACGTACAGCGCCGCAAGAGCCGCCCCGAGCCCTCCCAGGTACAGCGCGATCCTAGTCATCGCTGAGGCCGTGGTGCCGCGCCACGGTGACCGCCATGGCTCTCGAAGTCACCTTCAGCTTGCGGTAGATCCCGCGCAGATGCTGATTCACGGTATGCGGCGAGACGTGCAGTTCGTTGGCGATCTCGCGGATCGGCAGGCCTCTCATCAGCAGCTTCAGCACATGCCCCTCGCGCAGGCTGATGCCCAGTTCCAGAAGGATGTCCTCGCGCCTGAGCGCGCCTCCCCCCGTTTCCACCCGGTGCAGATGCTCCATGACGATCTTGGAGACCGCCGGGCTCTGCGGCATGAGCCCGTTGTAGAGCGCGATCACGCGACCGATCAGATGCGTGCCGATGTCTTCCTTGAGCACATAGCCGTGGGCGCCGGCCCTGAAGCTTTCCATGACGTGGCGCCGGTCGCCGAAAGCGCTGACCACCAGGATGCGCGGCTGGCATTCCGAGATGGCGATCCGCCGGATGACATCGACCCCTTCCATGTCGGGTAGCCCCAGATCGACCACGAACACGTCCACATCGGTATCGGCGAGCAGCTCCAGCGCGGCGCGGCCGGTGCTCGCCACCCCCACCAGCCGGCATTCGGGACTGGCGCGGAAAAGGCTGGCGAGATGCTGGGAGATGGCGGCGTTGTCTTCAACGATGGCAACGGAGATGGTCATGGCGCTTTATGGGTGAGGGGTGACGAGGGGGGCGGGCCAGCGCACCGGAAGGCATCCGATGCTGACGCGGGTGCCGTGAAGCCCCGGGTCGCCCGTGCCGGCCAGCAACCTATCCAGGTGAAGGGCTGGTTACCTGGCTAAATATATTTTGTTTGAGTTTTCGCGGCTTTGTAATACTCAATTAGCGTTGTAGGCATGACTTAAATTAGTTATGCGAATAACAAGATCGTGTAGTTGAGGGTGATTTTGCTTTGTTGATATTGTTGTTTTAGGGACTTTTGTAACGTCGTCCGGCGTCACGGAAGATGCCGCGATGACCCGCTTGTGCCTTGGTTTGTCCCTTCTTCAGGTGGGCCGTTCCGGGAGGATAAAGCGCGAAATTGAACGACATTTTGAATGCGGGAATTTACCGACGGGTTTTCGATCCGGACTGATGTTCTGATTTGCGCTGGCATAAGTATTTTTATTCTGGATTTCCTGTATTCACTCTCATTCGAAAATAAAAAATGAAACCGCGTTCTATTTCCGTCTGGCTTGACCGGAGTCTGCTCCGCTATGCCGCGATGGCGTTGTTGAGCAGCCCGGCCTGCCTGCAGGCGCAGGTCCCTGAAGGCCCGGCCGGCGCGCCCGCCGTGACCGATCTCGGCGGGCTGGTACGGGCCGCGGTGGTCGCCAGCCCGCGCGTGCAGGGCGCCGCCGCGCAGCATGAAGAAGCCGCCATCCACGCCCGCGCCGCGCGCACGGGCTATTACCCGACGCCCTCGATCGAATTCGGTCAGAGCACGCGCGGCAACCGTCAGGGCGTGCTGCAGCTGGATCAGCCCCTGTGGGCCGGCGGTGCGATCGATGCGAGCGTGCGCGCGGCCGACGCCCGCTCGCGTGCCGGCGAGGCAAGCGAGGACAGCGCCCGCGAAGCCGTGGGCCTGGACACGCTCGGGGCGTGGCGCGACTACGCGCTGGCGCATGCCAGGGAGCGCGCCCTCGAGCGCATGGCGGCCGAATACCAGCGCCTGTTCGCGCAGATCCAGCGGCGCGTGGCGAGTGGTGCCTCGGCGGCTTCGGACCTGGCCTACGTGCAGGCCCGCGCCGAGCAGATCGAGGCCCAGCTCGCCGAGGTGCGCGGCGCCAAGGTCGCGGCCCACGGCGCGCTCGCCGTCCTGCTCGCGGCGCCCTTGACGCCGGAAGCGCTTGCCGCGCTCGCCGGCGAGCTGGACAAGCCCGTCCGCCGCGTGTTGTGGGACCCCGCCGTGGCCGCCGACGCCGTGCTGGGCCGGTCGCCGCGCGTGGAGCAACTGCGCGCCGAGGCGCAGGCCGCGCGTCATGATCAGGAGACGCGCCGCGCGGAAGCCTGGCCGCGCGTTTCCGTCAGCCTGCAGAAGGGCTTCGGCGCCGACAGCAACCTGAACGGAGACAAGCTGCGCGTCATGCTCAACGTGCGCTTCGCGCCGGGCGCCGGGTGGTCGCAACTGGCGCGCACGGAGGCCGCCGCGCAGCGCACGGCAGACGCCGAGGCGCGCATCCGCGAGACCTCCAACCAGCTGCGGGTCGAGCTGCGCCAGCTGATCGCGCAGCTGCACGCGGAAGCCATGCAGCGTCCCTCGCTCGAGCGTCAGCACATGGCCGACGCCGAAGTCTACGACTCCTACCAGCGCCTGTTCGAAGCGGGCCGGCGCAGCTGGATAGACGTGCTCAACAGCCTGCGCGACAAGAACAACACGGAACTCCAGCAAGCCGCGAACGCCGTCGCGATCCGCTATCTCGACGCGCGCCTGCAGCTCCTGACCACCGGTTCGGTGGCTTCTCAGGAGGCGGCGCAATGACGGCGCGTTCCCTTGCATTACCGGGGCAGGGGCAGGGGCAGGCCCGGCTTCAGGCCGAGCCCGGCATCCTGCTCGGCACCTGGCAGGCGCTTTGCGAGCAAAGTTCCGCATGGGTCGGGCTCGCGCTCGCGGGCCTGATGATCAACGCCACGGCGATCGGCGTGTCGCTCTACAGCATGCAGGTCTATGACCGCGTGCTGCCGCAGTTCGGCACCGCCACGCTGCAGGTGCTGACGGTCGGCGTGCTGCTGGCGCTGCTGTTCCAGCTCATGTTGCAGAAGGTACGCGCCGCCCTGACGCAGCAGATGGTCGTGCGCGCCGACCGCTACGCCAGCCGGCGCTGCTACGACATGCTGTCCGCATACCCGGTCGAGGCGCTGGCCTCGGGCTCCGGGCATCTTGCGAGCCTGGTGCAGGGGCACGAGAGCATCCGCGCCTTCCTGATCGCCGTGCTGTCGTTCGGCGTCATCGATCTGCCCTTCGCCCTGCTGTTCTATGCCGCGATGGCCTACCTGGGCGGGTGGATGGCGGCGGTGCCGGCCCTGATCTTCGTGCTGCTGCTGGTCTATGGCGCCTTCCAGCACTATCGCGTGCTGGCGCTGACGGACGTTCGCCGGCAGGTCGCGAGCGAGAAGCTGAGTTTCATCACCGAAACCGTCAAGAATCTCGAGTTCATCCAGGCGCGGGGCAAATGGCCCTTCGTTGCCCGCTGGCGCGCCATCAGCGAAGAGTCGGTCGACAACGAACTGCGCACGCGCCAGAGCCTGGACGCGACGCTGCATCTGGTGCAGTTCGCGCAGTCGGCGGGCTACGTCTTCATCGTGGCGCTCGGCGCCTACCAGGCCGTCACGCTGCGCGACCTTTCCAGCGGGGCGATCGTCGCGGCCTCCATCCTGGGTTCGCGCGTGCTGGCGCCGCTCGTCGCGCTGCCGGGGCTGATGATCCAGGGCGCGCAGGCGCTGCTGGCGGGGCGTTCGATCGACCGCGCGCTCGGTGGCGCGCAGACGCAGCCGCCCGGCACGATCACGCTCACGAGCATTTCCGGACAGTGGGCCATGCGTGGGCTCGCTCACCGCTTCCCGGGCCGCAAGACGGGCCTCTATGCGCCGCAGATCGACATTCCCGTTGGCGCCAAGGTCGCGATCATCGGCTCGCCCGGAGCGGGCAAATCCACCCTGCTGCGCCTGTTCGCGGGCCTGATCGCGCCACAGCAGGGCTCGGTCTATCTCGACGGCATGAACGTGGGCCTGATCTCGCGGGATTCGCTGTGCCAGCACCTGGCCTACCTGCCGCAATCGCCCAGCCTGTTCGCGGGCACCCTGCGCAGCAACCTCTGCGAAGGGAGTGTCGTTCCCGACGACGACATCGTGCGGGTCGCGCGGCTGACGGGGCTGGACGCCCTGATCGCCAGCGACGAGCGCGGCCTCGATCTGCCGCTCGGCGAGTGCGGAGCCGGCCTGTCGGGCGGCCAGCAACAGATGCTGGCCTTCACCCGCGCCTTGCTGCGGCCGGCGCAGACCTACCTGCTCGACGAGCCCACGCAGTCACTCGACGAGGCCACCCAGGCGCGTTGCCTCGACCTGCTGGACAGCCTCGCCGCCCAGGGCAAGACCGTCATCTACGCGACGCACTCGGTGGAATCCGTTCGTCGCGCCGACGTGCTGCTCGCGATTTCGCCCGACGGCCTGGTCGTCGTGCGCCAGCGCAGCGAAGTCCAGCATTCCCTTTCCCGAGAGGCCGAAAAATCATGAGGATCGCGCTTCATCTCGCCGGCGCCACCTGCCTGTTCGGCGCTCTGGGCATCTGGGCCGCCAATGCCGAGCTGGACACCATCGCCCATGCGCCGGCGCGCGTGGTGTCGTCGCGGCATACGCAGATCATGCAGGCCTCGGCCGACGGCGTGCTCGAACATCTGGCCGTGCGCGAAGGCGAGCAGGTCCGCGCGGGGCAGCTCCTCGCCCAGCTCGAGGACGGCCAGGAATCCGCCAGCGTGCAGGCCACCCGCGCCAAGGTCGCCGCGCTGCACGCCACCCAGGCCCGCCTGCGGGCCGAGGTGTTCGACCGGCCGCTGGCGTTTCCCGAAGGGCTCGCCGGCTTCGAAGCCTTCGTCGCCGATCAGACCGAGCTCTATACGCGGCGTCGCACCGCGCTGACGCAGGAACTGCGCGCGCTGGAAAAGGCGCATGCCACCATCGCCCGCGAGCTGGCGCTGGCCGAGAAGCTCCTTGCCAGCGGCGACATCGGCGAAGCCGAAGTCCTGCGGCTGCGGCGCCAGCTCATCGAGAACGAAGGCGCGGCCTCGCTCCGGCGCAGCAACTTCCTGCGCGACGCCCAGGCCGAGATGTCGCGCGTGAATGAAGAACTCTCCGCGCAGGAGCAGGTGCTCGCCGACCGCGAGATCGGGCTGGAGCGCACGCGCATGCATGCCCCCGTGGATGGCGTCGTGACCCAGATCGAGGTCAACACGATAGGCGCGCGCGTTCGCGCCGGGCAGGTGTTGCTCACGCTGCTGCCCACGGGCGCGGCACTCACGCTCGACGCCGAAGTGAGCCCGCGCGACGTGGGCCGGGTGCTCGTCGGCATGCCGGCCAACGTCAAGCTCGATGCGTTCGATTCCAGCATCTACGGCGCGCTGTTCGGCACGGTGAGCTACATCAGCCAGGACGCGCTCGACAAGCGCGACGAAGGCGGTCGTGAAGCGCCGTTCTACCGCGTGCGCATCAACGTCGACACGGCCGGCGCGCCCGGCGCGGCGCAGGCCTTCGCGCGCGATCCGCGCATCAGCCTGCAGGCCGGCATGACCGCCACCGCCGAGATCGTCACGGGCCGCCAGACCGTTGCCCAGTACCTGCTCAAGCCTCTCAACAAGACCCTCGCGGGTGCCATGCGCGAGCCCTGAACGGGCGCGCTCTCCGACGTCACGCCTGACCTGACAGACCCGACATGTGATGAACCACAACACTCAGAACGATTACTGGCCCGGCTTCGTCGATGCACTCGTCAACATGCTGCTCAACCTGCTGTTCGTCAGCGGAATCATGGCGGTCGCGGTAGCCGTGCTGGGCATGCAGATCGCCAGCGACCCCAACGAAGCCGCGCGTCTTCTGAGCCGCGTGGCCGGCATGAGCCGCGCCGCCGCGCAGGGCGGGCCGGAGGCCGGCGAGGGCCGCGAGGCCACGCCGTTGCGCCCGGACGCCGCCGAGCAGACG
>JAVHXQ010000045.1 GCA_031119555.1 Candidatus Dactylopiibacterium sp. | reverse complement strand
CGGCGCATCTGGCGCGTGATGGTGCTGCCGGAGTATTCCTTCCACTCCCACACCTTTTCGATGAATTTCTCGCGCCCCAGCGTGTGGCGGCTGACGCCCCGGGCGTCGAGCTGGCGCTCCACGACGATCTGCGTGGCGATGCCCGCGTGGTCGGTGCCGGGCTGCCAGAGCGTGTTGTCGCCGCGCATGCGGTGATAGCGCGTGAGCGCATCCATGATCGTCTGGTTGAAGCCGTGGCCCATGTGCAGCGTGCCGGTCACGTTGGGCGGCGGCAGCAGGATGCAGAAGGACTGGTCGGCGGGCTTGCTGGTGTCGGTGCCGGCGGCGAAATAGCCGGACTGCTCCCATTTGGGGTACCAGCGCGACTCGATGTCGGCCGGTTCAAAGCTCTTGGCGAGTTCCATGGAGAAACCTGGAGGACGGATGCTGGTAAAGCGTCCGATTATACCGGCTGACGCACGGCCGCCGTGCGTTCGCGGGGCGCGGCGCTCAGCCTGCGTGGTCGTCGCTGCGCAGCGCGCTTTCGAGGACCTTGGAGACCTGCTCGGAGAGTTCGGGCAGCAGGGTGGCGCGCATGTGGGCGGCGGTCTGCACGCGCAGACGCTCGGCGAGGCCCTGCAGCTCGAGCGCGATGATGGGCGGCAGCTCGCGCGCGAGCCAGTCGTTGAGGCTCTGCGCGATCTGCGCGTCGAGCTCGATGAGACGCTCGCTCATGGCCGCGGCCGCGCCCTGGACGGCTTCGCTGCGCGCGGCTTGCAGCGCCGGCCACTGGTTGATCTCGGCCTCCTCGCGGCCCTGCTGGATGGCGGCCTGGATGGCGTGCTGGTGCATCTGGCGCGCTTCGGCCAGCGCTTCGGTGCGCGCGCGCGCCACCGCGTCCTGGAGGACTTGCTGCTGCTGCGCCTGCATCTCGGTGCGCGTCTGCGCCACGGCCTCGTCCACGGCCTGCTCGATGATCTCGCGCGGGGGCAGCGGCGAGAGCGTGCGGAACTGGCCGCGCGGGGTCGCGTCGGTCTCGTCGAGATCGAAGGCGGGCAGCAGGTCCGCGCCCGGCGTGGCCGGCAGGGCCGGCGCGAGCGCGTCGGTCAGCTCGGGCAGGTCTTCGTCGAAAACGTCGGTCAGCGTGGGCAGCTCTTCGGCGTCGGGCGCCGTGCCGTCCGTCCGGTTGCGGCGGATCAGCGCGTCGGCCTTGCCGATCAGCGCGGGATCGAAATCCGGAAGCTCTCCGGGCCGGGTGGTCATGAGTCGTCTCGCGGGGCGGCCAGATCGAAGGCCTGCACGGGGTGGTTGCCAGCCTTGTAGAGCCGCCAGCGCGCGCGCGCGGCCTGCACGCCGGCTTCGTCGCCGGCAACGATCTCGACGAGCTGGCCGAAGCGCTCGAAACCGTCGGGCAGATCGTCGGCCAGATTGAGCAGCATGTCTTCATGCGGCAGACCGGCGAGCCGCGTGGTGATGACGACCGGCGTGCGCGCGGCGAGCGCGGAGTCGATGCTCACGTGAGGCACGAAGGATTGCGCCTGCTGCGTCCACAGCTGGGCGTCGTAGCGACGCGCGGTGGCCGCGTCGGGCGCGAAGACGACGATGCGGTGCCCCTGCGCGACCGCCTTGGTGGTGATCGCGCAGGCCGCCCGCAGGCGGTCCGGCGCGTTGTGATAGAAGCGGACTTGCGTCACTGCCCCGCCCGCTGCAGCAGGAACTCGGTCAGCAGTGGCACCGGCCGGCCCGTGGCGCCTTTCTCGGCGCCGCTCTTCCAGGCCGTGCCGGCGATGTCGAGGTGGGCCCAGGCGTAGTTGCGGGTGAAGCGCGAGAGGAAGGCCGCCGCCGTGATGCTGCCCGCCGGGCGGCCGCCGATGTTGGCCATGTCCGCGAAGTTGCTCTTGAGCTGCTCCTGGTATTCGTCGAACAGCGGCAGCTGCCACGCACGGTCGCCGGTCTTCGTGCCGGCGCCCAGCAGCTCCGCGGCGAGCGCCTCGTCGTTGGCCATGAGGCCGGAAACCTGGTGCCCCAGCGCGATGATGCAGGCACCCGTGAGCGTGGCGATGTCGATCACGCAGGCCGGCTTGAACCGCTCGGCGTAGGTCAGCGCGTCGCAGAGGATCAGGCGCCCTTCGGCGTCGGTGTTGAGGATCTCGATGGTCTGGCCCGACAGCGAGGTGACGACGTCGCCGGGCTTGACGGCGGTGCCGCTGGGAAGATTCTCGGTGGCGGGAATCAGCCCGACGAGGTTGATCGGCAGGCCGAGCTTGGCGACGGTGCGGAAGGTGCCGAGCACGGAGGCCGCGCCGCACATGTCGAACTTCATTTCGTCCATGCCCTCGCCGGGCTTGAGTGAGATGCCGCCCGAATCGAAGGTCACGCCCTTGCCGACGAGCACCACCGGGGCTTCCTTGGCCTTGCCGCCCTTGTATTCGAGCACGATGAAGCGCGGCTCCTCGCGCGTGCCCTGGGCGACCGACAGGAAACTGCCCATGCCGAGTTCGTCGATGCCTTCACGGTCGAAGATCCTGAGCTTGAGCTTGTATTCGCTGGCCAGGCTGCGCGCGGTCTCGGCGAGGGTGGTGGGGGTGCAGTAATTGGCCGGCAGATTGCCCAGGTCGCGCGCGAGTGCCTGGCCGGCGGCGATCGCCGCGCCCTGTTCGACGGCGAGCCGGGCGGCGGCATCGCTCTTGCCTTGCAGGAGGAATTCGAAACGGCCGGGCCCGGCGGGATTCTTCGCGGCTTCGCTGCGGATCGCGTCGAAGCGGTAGGCGGCGTCTGCGATCAGCGCGGCGGCGCTACGCAGGGTGTCGGGCAGCGAGAAGCCGGCCGCGACGAAGTCGGCGGCGCCCAGCGCGGCGCTCTGCGCCTTGCTCGCGCTGACCGCCTTGCCAGCAGCGTTCAGCGCGCTGCGCAGCGCCTTGGGCGAGAGGTCGGCGCGTGCGCCCAGGCTCACGACGAGCACGCGCTCGGCGGCGGCGCCCGGCAGCGTGGGCAGCAGCAGGATGCTGCCGGCCTTGGCGTCGAGGTCGCGGCGCACCAGCTTCGCCAGCAACCCGCCGCTGGCCGCGTCGACCGCGCCGAACTGCGGCCCCGCTTCGCCGTCGGCGCAGCGCACGAGGATCAGGCAGTCCGTCTTGAGTTTCTCGGGGGTTGACGCTTTTATGCTAAATTCCATGACCTTTTTCCTTCGGGGTGGCTAGAGCGCCGGGGCAGGCGCAGCGCGGGTCGCTGCATGCGGGCGTGGGCAGGCCCTGGATTATCCCCGCAGCGACAAGACGCCGTCAAAGCGCGCCGTCGAAGCGGGCCTCGAAGCGAGCCCTGAGCCAGAATCACCATCATGATCTTCCGCCGCGCCGCCGTGCGCGAATTCGCCAGCACCGCCGCGGGCATCTTCGTCGCACTGTTCTTCATCCTGGTGACCGTGATCCTCGTGCGTCTGCTGTCGCAGGCCGCGGGGGGGCGCCTGCCGGCCGATGCCGTGCTCGCGCTGATCGGCTTCTCGACCCTGAATCACCTGCCGGTGGTGCTGGCCTTGTCGGTGTTCATCGCGATCCTGATGTCCATCACGCGCAGTTACCGCGATTCGGAAATGGTCGTGTGGTTCTCCTCCGGTCTCTCGCTCACGGCGTGGCTGCGCCCCGTGCTGCAGTTCACCCTGCCCATCGTCGCGCTCGTGGCGGTGCTGTCGCTGGTGCTGTCGCCCTGGGCGCAGGGCAAGGCGCTGGAGTACCGCAAGCGGCTGGAGACGCGCGACGAGGTTTCGCGCGTCGCGCCGGGGGCTTTCCGCGAGTCGAGCGGCGCGCAGCGGGTGTTCTTCGTGGAGGCCGTCGATCGCGACAGCGGCCTGGTGCGCAACGTGTTCATCAACCAGGTGCAGGACGGCAAGCAGAGCCTCACCGTGGCGGCCGAGGGGCGGGTCGAGACCGCGTCCAGCGGAGACCGCTTCGTGGTGCTCAATCGTGGCTACCGTTATGAAGGCGAGCCCGGCAGCGCGGAGTTCCGCGTGACGCAGTTCGAGCGCTATGACGTGCGGATCGAGCCCAAGGAGATCGGTGTGATCGAGATGACGCCGCGCACCCAGACCACGCTCCAGCTCATGCTGCTGACCACCGAGGCCAATCGCGGCGAACTCGCGTGGCGCTTCGGCATTCCCCTCGCCACGCTGCTGCTCGCGCTGCTGGCGGTGCCGCTCGCCTTCGTCAATCCGCGCGCGGGCCGCGCCAACAACCTGATCTTCGCGGTGCTGGCGTTCTCGATCTATTTCAACCTGCTGGGCGTGAGTCAGGCCTGGATCGCCAAGGGCAAGGTCGATCTGCTGGTGGGCGCGGGGGCCGTGCATGGCGCCATGCTGCTGCTGCTGGTGGGGCTGTTCGCGTGGCGCATGCTGCCCGACCTGAGGAGGGTGTTCCGGTGAAGACGGCGCGAGCCTATCTGCGGCGCGAGATTCTCGGCGCCACGCTGCTCGTGCTGGCGGCCTTCCTGTGTCTGTTCGCGTTCTTCGATTTCCTGGCGGAGCTCGAGGATGTCGGGCGCGCGGGCTACCAGCTCAAGCACGCGCTGATTTTCGTGGCGCTGTCGATTCCCAGCCGCGCCTACGAGGTGATGCCGATCGCGGTCCTGATCGGCACCTTGTACGCGCTCACCCAGTTCGCGCGCAATTCGGAGCTCACGGTGTTGCGCGCCTCGGGTGTGTCGATCATGCAGCTGCTCGGGAGCCTGCTGCGCATCGGCCTGATCTTCGTGGTGCTGACCTTCGTGATCGGCGAATACGTGGCGCCGCCGCTGGAGCGCGTGGGCCAGAAATGGCGCCTGCGCAGCACCAACGCCAGCGTGCCGCAGGAACTGCGCACCGGCATGTGGATGCGTGACGGGCGCCTGTTCGTGAACATCCAGCGCGTGCTGCCCGACGCCTCGCTGGAGCGCGTGAAGATCTTCGAGTTCGATACCGAGGGCCGGCTGGCTTCGCTGAACCTCGCGCAGAAGGGCGTCTACTCGCCCACCGAGGGCTGGACGCTGTCCGACGTGACGCAGACCCGCTTCCTCGAGAACCGGACCGAGCTGGTGAAGATGCCTGCCCTGCGCTGGAGTTCGGAACTCACGCCGGACATGATCAGCGTGGTCATGGTGACGCCCGAACGCATGGCGCTGGGCAATCTCTTCCAGTACACCCGCCACCTCGAGGCCAACGCGCAGCGCACCGGGCGCTACGAGGTCGCGCTGTGGAAGAAGGTCGTCTATCCGCTTGCCGCGCTCGTGATGATGGGGCTGGCGCTGCCGTTCTGCCTGGGCAACCAGCGTTCCGTCAATGTGGGCGCGCGCGTGATGACGGGCGTGATGCTGGGGATCGGTTTCTACCTGCTCAACGCGCTGTTCTCCAACCTCGGCATCCTCAACGCCTGGCCGGCCGTGGTGTCGGCCGCCGCGCCCAGTCTGGTGTTCTTCCTGCTGGCGGTGGTCCTGATGTGGAGCGTCGACAGGCGCTGAGGGCCGCTGGCGCTCAGCGCGCCTCCTGGCGCGCGTGCGGATTGAAGACGATGCAGGTGCCCGCCAGCCGGTCGTGGGCGAACTGACGGTCGCGATCGACGAAGGCGGCCCAGATCAGACCCACGCCGCTGAGCGTGAGCAAGGTCGAAGGCCACGCCAGCGCATACCGCAGCAGGCAGCGCGAAAGAGCAGGGGGCTGCCCCGTGCGGACGTCCACGAGCTGCAATTGCCAGGTCTGCATCGCGAGCGTCTGCCCGTTGCGGCGCCACAGCCAGATGAAATACGCCCCCAGCAGCACGAAGAGATAGAGCCATTCGAGCGCGCCCGGCAGCGCGACATGGAAGATCATTCCCAGCGCGATCAGCGGCAGCAGGAACCCTGCTGCGAGAATGCCCAGCAGCAGCAGGCTTTCATACAGCAGGCTGGAGAGGCGGCGACGCAGCGAGGCGTATTCGACGAGGGTGGGCATGCGCTCGGTCCGTGGAATGGCGGGAGCGCCGAGCGGGAAAGGAAGGCGCGCGTCGCGACGATCAGAAGTCGCTGTCGTCGGGGTACTCTTCTTCTTCCACCACGGCGGGGGCCGATATTACCGCAACCGGCGCGGGACGCACCGCGCGGCCCTTGAGCGTGAGGGCCTTGGGCGGGCGGGCCTGTTCGGGCCGGCCCGCCGGCGCCGAGGCCGCCGAAACGGGCGCGGGCGCGGGCGAGCGGATGACCGGACGGCCGCCCGCGCGCAACCGGGCCTTTTCCTCTTCGGGCAAGGCCGAGTATTCGCGCCACTTCGCCTCAAGCTCCTCGCGCTGCGCGGCGGTGCCGGAGTGCAGCTGCTGGTACTGGATGCGGGCGAGATCCCGCTGCGCCGGCGTCAGGCGGACCCATTCGCGCATGCGGTCCTGCATGCGCGCCTGTTCGACCGCATTCAGCCGCGCGAAGCGCAGGGCGATGCCCAGCCACTTCTGCCGGCTGTTGTCCGAGAGGGCGTTCCATTCCCGCGCCAGCGGCGCCAGCGCGGTGCGCTGCTGGGCGTTGAGCTGTTTCCAGCTCGGTGCGCCCGCCAGGAAGCCGCTGCCCTGGCCGAAGACAGGCAGGCTCAGCCCCAGCGCGAGAATCAGTGCTGCTGCTGCGCGGAGTCTGCCAGCCATGTCTGGAAGCCGCTGTCGAGGTAGGCGGTGAGCGGCAGGGTGTCGCTGAGCAGGGCGGTATCGATGTCTTCCTGACTTTCGATGTGCTGGATGGACATGAGGTGCGTGCCCGCCATGAGGGCGACGATCAGTGCCCCCGTGAAGAGCGCCGGGCGCAGGCCCGACTCGAACCAGCCGCGACCGATGTGGCCGATGCCGGCCGCCGACAGCGCGACCGTGGGCGCGACATGGCGGGCGAGCGCGGCCTGGCGTGCGGCAAACAGGCGTTCGGTGACGCGCGGCGCCAGCATGGGGTTGCCTGCGTTGAGCTGGTTGCGGACGAACAGGCCCAGTGTGCGTTCCTCGGCCGCGGTGGGTTCCACTGCGATATTCATGGTTCGATTCCTTTTGCGCGCAAGGCTGCCGCCAGCGTATGGGTGGCCCGCGAGCAGTGCGTTTTCACGCTGCCCTCGGAGCACCCCATGGCGAGGGCGGTCTCGGCGATGTCCATTTCCTCCCAGTAACGCATGAGGAAGGCCTCGCGTTGACGCGCGGGCAGCTTCGCGATTTCGGCTTCTATGATTTCGAGCGTGCGGGCCTGTTCCAGCCGGCCTTGCGGCGTGCCGGCGAGCATGCCGGTCTCCGGTGCGGCGATGCTTTCGAGCGGGTCGCGCTCGTCCTCCTCGTGAGCGCCCCCGAACGCTGACAGCAGCGTCACCCAGAGGTTCCGGACCTTGGAGCGGCGCATGTGGTCGCGCACGCTGTTCTGCAGGATGCGCTGGAACAGCATCGGAAACTCGGCGGCGGGGCGCTCGCCGTAGTTCTCCGCGAGCTTGAGCATCGCCTCCTGCACGACGTCGAGCGCGGCTTCTTCCTCGCGCAGCGCGAACTGCGCCTGGCGGAAGGCGCGGCGCTCCACGGAGGCAAGGAAATCAGAGAGTTCGGTGCGGGTCGCCAGAGTTGGACCTGTGGGGGCGGAGTACCGGCCGGCGCCTTGACCAATCACTATGGCGCCGGTATGGTAACGAGTTCTTTTTTGGGGTCTTCGGGTGCAGGAATGGTCTTGACCGGTGCGGAAATTGTAGTGAGGTGCCTGCAGGAAGAAAAGGTCGAGTACGTCTTCGGTTACCCCGGCGGAGCGGTCCTCTTCCTGTACGACGAACTCTTCAAGCAGGACGCCGTGCGCCACGTGCTGGTCCGCCACGAGCAGGCCGCCGTGCATGCCGCCGATGGCTACGCGCGCACGACCGACCGCGTCGGCGTGGCGCTCGTGACCTCGGGCCCCGGTGCCACCAACGCGGTGACCGGCATCGCGACCGCCTACATGGATTCCATTCCGCTGGTCATCATCAGCGGCCAGGTGCCGACGGCCGCGATCGGCCTCGATGCCTTCCAGGAAGTCGACACCGTCGGCATCACGCGTCCCTGCGTGAAGCACAATTTCCTCGTCAAGGACGTGCGCGACATCGCCGAGACGATCAAGAAGGCCTTCCACATCGCCCGCACCGGCCGTCCGGGGCCGGTGCTGGTCGACATTCCCAAGGACGTCTCCGCGCAGCGCTGCGAGTTCGCCTACCCGAAATCGGTTTCGATACGCTCCTACAATCCCGTGCTCAAGGGCCACTCGGGCCAGGTCCGCAAGGCGGTCCAGCTGCTGCTCGAGGCAAAGCGTCCGATGATCTACACGGGGGGCGGCGTGATCCTGTCGGACGCCGCCGCCAAGCTGACCCGCCTCGCGCGTCTGCTCGATTTTCCGGTCACCAACACGCTCATGGGGCTGGGTGGCTTTCCGGCTTCCGACCGCCAGTTCGTCGGCATGCTGGGGATGCACGGCACCTATGAAGCGAACATGGCGATGCATTACTGCGACGTCCTGCTCGCCGTGGGCGCGCGCTTCGATGACCGGGTGATCGGCAATACCGCGCATTTCACGCAGGAGCCGCGACGCATCGTGCATGTGGACATCGATCCGTCGTCGATCTCCAAGCGCGTGAAGGTCGACGTGCCCATCGTCGGCGACGTCGGCGAGGTGCTCGACGAGATGATCGCCGTGCTCGAAGCGGAGCGCGCGCGCCCCGACGCGGCGGCGCTGGCCGACTGGTGGCGCCAGGTCGAACAGTGGCGCAGCCGTGACAGCCTGGGCTTCCGCAATTCGGACGAAATCATCAAGCCGCAGTTCGTGGTCAGCAAGCTGTGGGAACTGATGGGCGACGAGCTCATCGTGACGACCGACGTGGGCCAGCACCAGATGTGGGCGGCGCAGTATTGCCGCTTCGACCAGCCTCGCCGCTGGGCCACTTCGGGTGGCCTGGGGACGATGGGCTTCGGCCTGCCGGCGGCGATGGGCGCGCAGTTCGCGCACCCCGACAAACCCGTGGCCTGCATCACGGGCGAAGGGTCGATCCAGATGTGCATCCAGGAACTCTCAACCTGCAAGCAGTACCGCCTGCCGCTCAAGGTGCTGTCGTTGAACAACCGCTACCTGGGCATGGTGCGGCAGTGGCAGGAGATCTTCCACGGCAACCGCTATTCCGAGTCCTACATGGATTCGCTGCCCGACTTCGCGAAGCTCGCCGAGGCCTATGGTCACATCGGTCTGCAGGTGACGCGTCCGGGCGATGTCGAAGGCGCGCTGCGCGAAGCCTTCGCACGCAAGAACGATCTCGTCTTCATCGATTTCCAGATCGATCCGACCGAGAACGTCTATCCGATGATCCAGGGCGGCAAGGGTCTCAACGAGATGATCCTGTCTTCCGAAGACCTCTGAGCGAGCACCTGCGATGCGACACGTACTTTCCCTTCTGCTCGAGAACGAAGCCGGCGCGCTGTCGCGTGTTTCCGGGTTGTTCTCGTCGCGTGGCTACAATATCGAGTCGCTGACCGTGGCGCCCACCGAGGACGCCTCGCTGTCGCGCATGACGGTCGTGACGACCGGCTCCGACGACGTGGTCGAGCAGATCACCAAGCAACTGAACAAGCTCGTCGACGTCGTGAAGGTGGTCGACGTGTCGGAGGCGCCGCACATCGAGCGCGAGCTGCTGCTCGCCAAGGTGCGCGCGATCGGGCCCGCGCGCGAAGAAATGAAGCGCATGGCCGACATCTTCCGCGGCCGCATTGTCGATGTGAGCGAAACCACTTATGTCATCGAGCTGACCGGCACCCAGGACAAGCTCGATTCCTTCCTCGCCGCCATAAGCAGCGAGCTGATCCTGGAGACGACGCGCTCCGGTGTCTGCGGCATCGGCCGTGGAGACCGGGTATTGAAGGTCTGAACGGTGCCCCCGGGCATCGCATGTCACGTATCAATGGATACTGGAGAAATCGATGAAAGTGTATTACGACAAGGACGCCGACCTCTCCCTCATCAAGGGCAAGCAGGTCACCATCGTCGGCTACGGCTCGCAAGGTCACGCCCACGCCCAGAACCTGCGTGATTCTGGCGTCAATGTCACCGTAGGCCTGCGTCGCGCGGGCGCGTCCTGGGGCAAGGCCGAAGCGGCCGGCCTGAAGGTCGCCGAGATCGCCGAGGCCGTGAAGGCCGCCGACGTGGTGATGATCCTCCTGCCGGACGAGAACATCCCCTCCGTCTACAAGAACGAAGTCGAGCCGAACCTGAAGCCCGGCGCCGCGCTGGCCTTCGCGCACGGCTTCAACGTGCATTACAACCAGGTCGTGCCGCGCGCCGACGTGGACGTCATCATGATCGCCCCGAAGGGCCCGGGCCACACCGTGCGCTCCGAGTACCTCAAGGGTGGCGGCGTGCCCTCGCTGATCGCGATCTATCAGGACACGTCCGGCCGCGCCAAGGACATCGCGCTCTCCTACGCCGCGGCCAATGGCGGCACCAAGGGTGGCGTGATCGAGACCGACTTCCGTGAAGAGACCGAAACCGACCTCTTCGGCGAGCAGGCCGTTCTGTGCGGCGGCGCCGTGGAGCTCGTCAAGGCCGGTTTCGAGACCCTCGTCGAAGCGGGCTATGCGCCCGAGATGGCCTACTTCGAGTGCCTGCACGAACTCAAGCTGATCGTCGATCTCATGTATGAAGGCGGCATCGCCAACATGAACTATTCGATCTCGAACAACGCCGAGTACGGCGAGTACGTGACGGGCCCGGAAGTCATCAACGCCGAGTCCAAGGAAGCCATGCGCGCTGCCCTCAAGCGCATCCAGACCGGCGAATACGCCAAGATGTTCATCCTGGAAGGCAGAACCAACTATCCTTCGATGACTGCCCGTCGTCGTCTGACCGCAGCCCATCCGATCGAACAGGTCGGTTCGCAACTGCGGGCGATGATGCCGTGGATCTCGAAGAACAAGCTTGTCGATCAGAGCAAGAACTGATCCGACCGGTGATGGTATAAGGGGGTCTGGTCCGGGCGCGTGGCGCCCGGCCGGCCCCTTCGTGTTTTTGGCCGCGCGGGCTTTCGTTGCACGCACGGCGGTTCCGGAATGGATCCCATGAACGACCAGATTCTTGAAACCGAAGACCAGGACGCGCGCCAGCGCTCCCGCGCCATCTACATCCTCCCGAATCTTTTCACGAGCGCGGCGCTGTTCTGCGGGTTCTACGCCATCGTGCAGGCGATGAACACGCATTTCGACCTGGCCTGCATCGCCATCTTCATCGCCATGGTGCTCGACGGGCTGGACGGCCGCGTTGCCCGCCTCACCAACACCCAGAGCCAGTTCGGGGCCGAGTACGACTCACTGTCCGACATGGTCGCCTTCGGCGCGGCACCCGCGCTCGTGATCTACGAGTGGGCGCTCAAGGATCTCGGCAAGCTCGGCTGGATCGCCGCCTTCATCTACTGCGTCAGCGCGGCCCTGCGCCTGGCGCGCTTCAATACCAACATCTCGGTCGTCGACAAGCGCTACTTCCAGGGCCTGCCCAGCCCGGCCGCCGCCGCACTGGTCACGGGGTTCATCTGGATCATGAACGACAACGGCGTGAGCGGTACCGCGCACCTCATCGGGGGCATCCAGATGGAGTGGATCGCCTTCATCGTCGCGCTGTTCGCGGGCGTCAGCATGGTGACCAACGTGCTGTTCTGGAGCGGCAAGAGCATCAACCTGCGTCGCGCCGTGCCGTTCTCCTTCGCGCTCGCCTTCATCGCCGTGCTGCTCGCGGTGCATTACGACCCGCCCGCGGTGCTGTTCGGCCTGTTCGTCTGCTATGGGCTGTCGGGCTATGTCCTGAGCGCCTGGCGCTATCTGCGGCGCAATCGCAGCGCGTCGGCGCCGAAGTAAGGATTCATCCCGCCCCGGCAGGACCGGGGCGCGGCATGCTCCGGCTCACGCGTCCGGCCTGAGCCGGGAAGGGGCCGAGAAGCGCGCGAAAAGCGCGCAGGCCACGAAGAGCGCGCTGGCGAGCAGCGCCTCGAGGGCGCCCAGCGCCACCGCCGCGCCGGTGCCCGAGCTGGCATTCACCGCGCCCCAGGCCACGTACAGCCAGATCGCCAGGCTCAGCCACTGGTAGGTGTAGCGACGCGGGGCCAGCACGCCCGGCAGCGCGGCGAGCAGCGGCAGAACCTTCAGCACCAGCCATGAACCTCCCGGCCGCAGCGGCGCGAGCCAGAGTTCGCTGGCCAGGCACAGGGCGATCAGCGCGAGCAGGGCCGCGCAGGTGCAGACACGAAGGAGACGCAGGATGTGGCGCGGGGTGCGTGGCATCGCGGGCGGGAGCCGTCCGGCAGGTCGGCGTGGTTAGAATGCCCGCATTATACGGAGCCCCCGCCACCGATGATCCCGATGAAACGCCTTTCGCTGCCCCCCGCCGGTTCGACTGTCTTGCAGTTCCTGCAGATCGTGCGCGACCGGTTCACCGCGGTACGCGTGATGCAGACGGCCGGCGCGCTGACCTACACCACACTGCTCTCGCTGGTGCCGATGATCACCGTGGTGCTCACGATGATGCGGCAGTTCTCACCCTTCATGAGGCTGGGCGAAGGGCTGCGCGGCTTCCTGTTGCAGAACCTGCTGCCCGAGCGGGCCGGCAAGGTCGTGGCGACCTATGCGCTGCAGTTCTCCGAGAAGGCCTCCAGCCTCACGGTGGTCGGCACCCTGTTCCTGGTCGTCACGGCGATCATGCTGTTCGCGACCATAGACCGCACGATCAACAGCATCTGGGCCGTTCGCACGCCGCGCCCGTGGTTCGTGCGCATTCCCATCTACTGGCTCGCGCTCACGCTGGGGCCGATCATCTTCGCGGCCGGCATCGCCGCCACCAGCGACCTGCTCAACGCCGCCGTCACGCAGCGCAACGGCATCATCGATCGCGGCGCCACGGCGCTGCTGCTCTCCGCGCTGTTCGTGTTCCTGTTCCATGTGGTACCCAATCGCCGCCTCACGCTCTGGCATGCCGTCGTGGGGGGGCTGGTGGCGGGCGTGGGCGTGGTGCTCGTGCAGAAACTGTTCGGGCTCTACCTTGCCCGTCTGCCGAGTTTCACGCTGATCTATGGCACCTTCTCGGTGTTGCCGATCTTCCTGATCTGCATCTATCTGACCTGGCTCGTGATCCTGCTGGGGGCCACGGTGGCGGCGGCATTGCCGGAATTCGTGGCGCGCCGCCGCCTGTTGCCGGCCTCCCCTGCGGGGCGCCTGGTGGCGGTGCTGCGACTCGCGCAGGCGCTGGTACTGGCGCAGCGCGAGGGGCGCACCTGCGGGCTGGCGGGGCTGGCGCAGGCGAGCGGGCAGACGCCTGCCGAAGCGGAGCGCCTGCTCGACGACATGGCGCGCGCGGGGTGGGTGCTGCGCAGCGAGGACGGCGCATGGTGTTTGCGCGTGGCGGGCGAGCGGCTCACGCTGGGCGCGCTGCTGACCGACGTGGTGATCGGCGTGCGCCGCGACGATGCCGGGGCGGGCTTGCTGTCCGAGGCCGACCGCGCCCTGCTCGACAGCAGCCTCGGCGAGGTGCGCAGCGCGCTGGCGATGCCGGTGCTGCCGGCCGCTTACAAGGGGTAGGGATCAATCTCGAACTGGAAGAGTTCCACGCTCGCCGTCTGCAGGTCCAGGCTCAGCAGGCGGCACTGCGCGACGTAGATGTGTTCCTGGTCGGACAGCAGCGCGAAACGGCGCGATACGTAAGTGCCCGCTGGCGCCATCACGGCCTGGTGCTGACGCTGGGCGGGCTGCACCGGCAGCACGAGCGCGGGCACCATGCCGGGCTGCCCGTCGTCGGCGCCGCGAAAGCCCACGCGCACCGGCAGGGCGCCTCGCGACAGGCGTTGCAGGCCGATCTCGATGAGGTTGATGGCGTCGCTGCGGATCCAGCGCACCACGCAGAGCGTCCAGGCCGCTTCGTCGTGGCGACGCAGCGCGACCGGCATGCCCGCCTGCAGGCCGGCCGCGCGGCCCTGCACGTTCATGATGGCGTAGCCGCCGGGGCTTTCGTTGAGCACCGTCCATTCGCTCACGTGCTCGGAATCGGGCCCGTGGCGCAGCGTCTCCCAGATCGCGTCCAGACCCATGCAGGCCTGAACGGGGTAATCCTGGCGCCGGCGTGGCTGGTCGCGCAGCGGCGGCACGGACCAGCGCGCCTGCAGGCGTTCCAGCAACGCGAGTGGCTGCACGCCGGGGTAGTCGTTGCCGGGCACGAGGAGCGGATCGGCCGGATTCTGCAGACATTCCTGCGCATGTCGCGCGAGGCCGGCGGTACAGAAGTGCAGCAGCGCGCGTCCCGTGGGCGCCTCGCGGCGCGCGCTCGCATGCGGCTCGGCGGTGTTGGCGGGGTCCAGCCAGTACCACGCGCCATCGTCGGCGGGAGGGGGCGCTTCCTGCACCTGCAGCAGCGTGTGGCTGCGTGCGAGGTAGCTGACGGTCCAGTCCAGTTCGGCGGGCGTGAGTTCGTGTGGCGCCACGGTGGGGATCGCGAGCAGGGCCTTGTAGGCCGCGAGCACGGTCTCCGCCGGGTTGGGCGCGGGGTCCAGCGGATATCCCGCGCGCGCCAGGGTGTAGAGGCGGGCCGCGAGCCGCCAGAGTTCGGGCTCGGGGTCGAATCCGGCCTGTTCCAGCACGACCAGTGCCTCGCCCAGCAGGCGTAGCGCACGCGCGGGCTGTGCTTCGCTGAAGCGCTTCTGGGGCAGGCCCAGGCGTGCATCGGCATCCGTCAGCGTGCGTTCCATGCCCAGCGCGAGCCGCAACAGCGCCTGTGCGATGGCGCGCGCGCGCTGTCGCAACGGCGCGGCAAACGGCTCATCGGTGTGGCGCATGTGGTGCCGATGCGCGAACGCAAGCTGCTGGGCGCGCGTGGCCAGCCCTTCCAGGCTGCGCTGGAACTGCTGGCTCGCGATGCTGGTGGCATGGAGCAGGTCGATGCGTGCGTCGAGATCGGCGGTTTCGGTGTCGAGGTCGGGAGCCGGCGGCGCGGCGAGCCACTCGAGGATGGCGCGGGTCGGTTCGGCGGGGTGTGGAGGAGACGAAGTCATGCCTTCCGGGGCCATCAGCGGTAAGCCGCGATTCTAGCCCGGACGGCGCGCCGGGATGCGTGCGCGCCGGCCTGCGCGCGGTGCGGTGCGACGGCTGGAAGCCAGTGCAGGTCCGTACGGCAGGTGGCCTTCTGCATTAGAATTCGCGTTTTTGCAGCTCGAGACATCATGGCACGCTCCCGCGAGGAACGCTTTTCTGGAAACCCGGCGCCTGACGCGCAGCTGAGCGCGCTCAAACTGCCGCCGCACTCGCTTGAGGCCGAGCAGTCGCTGCTCGGTGGCCTGCTGCTCGACAATTCCGCCTGGGACCGTATTGCCGACCTCGTGGGCGAGGTCGATTTCTATCGCGACGAGCATCGTCGCATTTTCCAGCACATTGCGCGCCTGATCGAACAGGCAAAGCCGGCCGACGTGGTGACGGTGTACGAATCGCTCGAGAAGACGGGCGATGCGCAGAACGTGGGTGGGCTCGCCTACCTCGGCGAGCTGGCGAACAACACGCCTTCTGCTTCCAACATCCGGCGCTACGCCGAGATCGTGCGGGAGCGCGCGATTCTGCGCAAGCTCGTCACGGTGGGCGACGAGATCGCCGCCAGCGCGTTGTCCACCGCCGGACGCGACGCGAACCTGATTCTCGACGAAGCCGAGTCGCGCATTCTCGCGATCCGCGACGAAGGCGAGCGCGCGGACTCGGGCTTCATTCCCATCCAGCCCGTGCTCGGTGAGGTCGTCGAGCGCATCCAGGAACTCTACGATCGCGACAGCCCCGCCGCGGTGACCGGCGTGACCACGGGTCTTGCCGATCTCGACAAGCTCACCTCCGGCCTGCATGGCACCGACATGATCATCGTCGCGGGGCGCCCCGGCATGGGCAAGACCTCGTTCGCGCTGAACGTCGCGGAGGCCGTGGCGATCGAGGCCCAGCTGCCGGTGGCGATCTTCTCGATGGAAATGCCGGCGACCCAGCTCGTGATGCGTTTCATCTCCTCGGTGGGGCGGCTGGACCAGCATCGCCTCAAAACCGGGCAGCTCAACGATGATGAATGGCAGCGCCTGTCCTACGCGCTGGGCAAGCTGCACGAGGCGCCGATCTTCATCGACGAGACGCCGGGTCTGAACCCCATCAACCTGCGCGCGCGGGCACGCCGGCTGCATCGGCAGAATGGCAACAAGCTGGGGCTGATCATCATCGACTACCTGCAGCTCATGACCTCGCACAAGGACAGCGACAACCGCGCGGCGGAACTGTCGGAGATCTCGCGCTCGGTCAAAGGCCTTGCGAAGGAACTCAAGGTGCCCATCATGGCGCTGTCGCAGCTCAACCGCAGCCTCGAGCAGCGCGCGGACAAGCGCCCCATGGCCTCCGACCTGCGCGAGTCGGGCGCGCTCGAGCAGGACGCGGACATCATCATGTTCGTGTACCGCGACGAGATCTACAACCCCGACACGCAAGACAAGGGCAAGGCCGAGCTCATCATCGCCAAGCACCGGAACGGACCGACTGGCATGGTTCCGATGACGTTCATCGGCGAATACACGCGTTTCGAGAATTACGTGCAGGGTGGGGGCTACTGAGCGGAGCGAGGGGCCGGGCGCTTGGGCTACAATTGCCCGAGCGGGCACTAAGGGGATTGTCCAGCGTCCTTCTTCAATCGAGGTTCAAGATGTCTGATGCACTGCCGCCAGGCGGGAAGCCGGATCGCGAATTCTGCAGCACGAGCGATGCGGCCCAGATGCTCGGCGTTTCGCTGGGGACCGTCCAGCAAATGGTCGAGAACGGTCTTCTGGACGCCTGGAAAACCACGGGCGGGCACCGCCGCATCCGTGTCGCGTCGGTCGAAGCCTTCATGCGCACGCGTCAGGCAGGCCCCGCGCGCACGGTCGTCGTTCCTGAGCGACCGAACACGCTGCGCGTGCTGATCGCCGAGGATGACCGGCTCATGCAGGCGCTCTACGAGAAGACCGTCGCCACCTGGGACATGCCGGTGCGTCTGCAGATCGTGGCGTCGGGGCTGGAAGGGCTGATCGAGATCGGCCGCAATCCGCCCGACCTGCTCGTGGCCGACCTGGTCATGCCCGATCTCGACGGCTTCGCGATGATCCGCAAGCTGCGTGCCGACCCCCAGCTGGCCGGCATGGACATCATCGTCATCACGGGCCTCACGCCCGAGGACATCGAAGAGCAGGGCGGTCTGCCCGAGGACGTGCTGATCTACGGCAAGCCGATTCCCTTCCGCGAGCTCAAGGGCTATGTGCAGGCCCGCCTCATGCAGCTGCATCGACGCCCGGCATAGACGCGGCGCGTGAAGCCACGCGCAGGCAAGTGCAACGGCCGCCCGGGGGCGGCCGTTGTCTTTTCGGGAAGGGAGGCTCAGGCGGCGCGCACCGCGAGATCAAGGCGGCGCAGGGCTTCGTCGAGCAGTTCCGGGCCGCATGCAAAGTTGATGCGCACGAATCCCTCCATGCCGAAATCCCGCCCGTCCGAGAAACCCAGGCCGTGCTGCTCGAAGTATTTCTGCGGCTGGGCGAGGCCCAGCGCGCGGCAATCCACCCAGGCCAGGTAGGTGGCTTCCACGGGGGTCATGGAGAGCCCGTCCAGTGCGTTCACGCACGCATGGAGCCGCTGGGCGTTCTCGCGCAGGCGGGCGAGCAGCGCCTGGCGCCAGGCATCGCCATGCCGGTACGCCGCCTCGCAGGCCACGAGCCCGAGCAGGTTCACCTCGGGCGTCAGGCCATGCCCGGCGGCCACGTACTGCTTGCGCAGGCTGGCGTTCGGGATCACGGCGAAAGCGCAGCCCAGCGCGGGGATGTTCCAGGTCTTGGACGGCGCCATGAGGGTGATGGTGCGCTGCGCGATGCTTTCGTCCAGCGCCGCGATCGGCGTGTAGGGGCGGGTCGGGTCGAGGACGAGGCCGCAGTGGATGTCGTCGGAGCAGATCAGCCAGTCGTGTTTTTCGGCGTACCACGCCAGCCGCGTGAGTTCGTCGCGCGACCACACGCGGCCCACGGGGTTGTGGGGGTTGCAGATCACCACTTCGCGCGCACGTTGCGTGGCGAGCAGGGTGTCCAGCCCCTCCCAGTCGTACTCCCAGTGGCCGCCCGCCAGCACCAGCTCGCTGCGCAGCAGGCGCCGTTCCTGGTTGCGCGGCGCCGTCAGCACGGGTGGATAGATCGGCGGAAATGTCAGCACGCTGTCGCCGGGTGTTCCGGCCAGCCGGCAGGCGAGGTTGAATCCGCTGACCACGCCGGGCAAAAAGACGATCCAGTCCGGTTCGATCTGCCAGCCGTGGTCGCGGGCGATGCCGTCGACGATCGCTTCATGCAGCGAGGCGGACGGCTCCGTGTAGCCGAACATGCCTTGCGCGATGCGCGCCTGCAGGGCTTCGACGACTTCGGCGGGGGCCGCGAAATCCATGTCGGCCACCCACATCGGCAGAATGTCGCGGCCCGCGTAGCGCTGCCACTTGATGCTGTCGGAATGCTGCCGGTCAGGGGTGTGCAAGAGGGCTGAGGACATCGGTGTTCCAGTGCAGGGTTGATGCTTCAGATTCTAGGGGACGACAAATGCCAAGGGCGCCGAAGCGCCCTGGTGATGGGGAAAAAGGCCGCTGCGAGGCAGGCCGGTTGGCGTGCCTGCAACAGCGGGCGCGGCGTTTACACGGCGAGGTGTTCGAACAGCGGCGTGGAGAGATAGCGCTCGCCGAAGCTCGGAATGATGACCACCGTGGTCTTGCCCGCGTGCTCGGGCCGGCGGGCCACCTGCAGCGCGGCGAAAACCGCGGCACCGCTCGAAATGCCTACCAGAAGGCCCTCTTCGGTGGCCAGGCGGCGCGCCGTGTCGAACGCGTCGGCGTTGCTCACGCGCACGACTTCGTCATACACCGTGGTGTTGAGAATGGAGGGCACGAAGCCGGCGCCGATGCCCTGGATGGGGTGCGGGCCGCGCGCGCCGCCCGACAGCACGGGGCTGGCGTCCGGTTCCACGGCGAAAACCTTCACGCCCGGCTTCCGGGCCTTGAGCACTTCGCCCACGCCGGTCACGGTGCCGCCCGTGCCCACGCCGGCGACGAACAGATCGACGCTGCCGTCGGTGTCGCGCCAGATCTCTTCGGCCGTGGTGCTGCGGTGGATCTCGGGGTTGGCGGGGTTGTCGAACTGCTGCGGGATGAAGTAGCGCGCATCGGAGGCGGCCAGCTCGGTCGCGCGCTTGATGGCGCCCGGCATGCCTTCCGGCCCCGGCGTGAGGATCAGCTCGGCGCCGTAGGCCTTGAGCAGCAGGCGGCGCTCGCGGCTCATGGTTTCGGGCATCACGAACGCGCACTTGTAGCCGCGTGCCGCGCAGACCATGGCCAGGCCGATGCCGGTGTTGCCCGAGGTGGGTTCGAGGATGATGGTATCGGCCGTGATCTTGCCGGCCTTCTCGGCGGCTTCGATCATGGCGATCGCGATGCGATCCTTCACGCTGTGGGCCGGATTGAAGAATTCGAGCTTGGCGAGCACGCGGCCGTCGAGGCCGGCCGTCAGACGGTTGAGCTGGACGAGCGGGGTATTGCCGATGAGCTCGGTGACGTTCGCTGCGATTTTCATGTTCTCGGGCCTCCTCGATGGAAAATGGATCGGCAATTCTATGCCGCGGCCGGGGGTATAAGGAAACAACGATCGGGCATGAAAAAGGGGCCGGCGGGCCCCTTCTTCGTGGTGCGACGCGGTGTGCTTACTTCGCCGCGCCCGGGCCGGAGTTGCGGTACTCGAAGAGGCGATTGACCGGGAATTCGGTCGCCACCTTGGGGGCGCCGAACTGCACGACCTGCGGCTTTTCGGCATTGAACGGACGGCCCGTGGAGGCAGCCTTGTCCCACGGCTCGGCGGCGTCGATATGGGCACCGATCGCCGAGTTGCGGATCACCACCATGCCGTTGGGCAGGTGCTTGCTGCCGTCCTTGGCGACGTAGGGGCTGGCGCCCTCGTCCCACGAGCGGCCGAGACTGATCTTCTTGCCGGCCTTGTTGGCATCGCTCGTGAACTTGGAGTTGATCACGAGGTAGCCGTGCGGGAAGTTCTGCGGCTGGCTGGGCGCGAACACATAGCCACCCTCGGCGCGTTCGCGGTCGGTCAGCGACTTGAACTCGACCTTGTCGAACACGGCCACGGCGCGACCGAAGACGAAATCGACATCGCCCTCGATGTAGCTGTTGGTCACATAGACGCGATCCACGTCGCCCATGTTGGGAGACTTCACCATCAGCGTGTCCTGGTGGCCGAGCAGGCGCACGTTGTCGAGGATCACGCGGTCGCCGCGCGTATTGAGCGCCACGGCCTGCGGGCCGCGCGGGTTGGTGCGTTCGTCGTAATCGTTCGAAACCGTCAGGTTCTTGGCCTGGAAATCGTCGGCATAGGCCAGGAAGGTCGAGCTGCCCGAGGTGCCGTAGCTGTCGGCGCCCTTGCGGCCCTCACAGGCGTTGAGGGTCTCGTCCTTGGGCTTGGTCGTGCTGTTGGCCTTGTTATTGACGATCACCACCCTGGAGGCGTCGCTCGAGCTGCCGTAGATCGTGACCGGGGGCGCGTCCTTCAGGCAGACCTGCTCGCGATAGGTGCCGGGCTTGACCTGAACGTAGATGCGCTCGCTGCCGCCCTTGGCGATGGCGGCGTCCAGGGCCGCCTGCACGGTCTTGTGGGTGCCCGTGCCATCGGCCGCGACGACGAAGGCCGGCTTGACCTTGGAGAGATCGGCGATGCCGTTCCTGACCGGGTCCCACGGATTGGTCTCGAGCGCTTCGATGTTGCCGGACTTGGCGAAGTAGGCGGCCGGGGTGTGCGCGGCGGCCTGGGATTCGGACAATTGCGGACGCGCCGGGGTGCTCTTGGCGATGGGGCCTTCGAGCGAGGTGGCGCATCCGGCCATGACGAGAGTGGAAACGACGGCCAGGCCGAGCAACTTCTGCTTGCTATTCACGCGACTCCTCCTTGTGCGGCGGGTGAGATCCCGCCTCGATGTAACCGGGAACAGCCATCTTCGCGCCGTGCCCGAAAACATGCCAAGCGGTTTCGTGGCGGCTGTTGGTCTCGCGCAACGCCGGCGCGCGCGCTCAGAGTGTGCGGATCTTGTTGAGCAAGGCCGTCGTGGAGCGCTGCACCTCGAAGGGGATGGAGTGCACGGCGCCGCCCCAGCCCAGCACCTCGGCGTGGCCCACGATCTTCTCGACGGGCCAGTCGCCGCCCTTCACGAGCACGTCGGGGCGGCATTCCAGAATGCGCGCGATCGGCGTTTCCTCGTCGAACCAGGTGACCAGATCGGCGCAGCGCAGCGCCGCCATCACGGCCGCGCGGTCTTCCAGGCCGTTGACGGGACGATCGTCGCCCTTGCCCTGCCGCTTCACGGAGGCATCGGTGTTGAGCGCCACGATCATCGAAGCGCCGAGCGCGCGCGCTTGCGAAAGGTAGGTCACGTGGCCGCGGTGCAGGATGTCGAAGCAGCCGTTCGTGAACACGAGCGGGCGCGGCAAGGTCGCGACGTGGCGGGCGAGATCGGCGGGGGCGACGATGCGGGAGGCGAATTCCGGGCGGGCGTAGCGCATGGTGACGAGCGGTGGGTGAGCGAAAGCCGGAGTCTAGCAGGCGGCATGCTGCAGGGCAGCGCAACGGGCCGCGCGGGCTGGGCGTGGCGACGTGCGCCGCAGCAAGCCGGAGGCGGGCCGCCTGTCAGAAATCTCACGTTTACTGACGGTTGCTTTATGCCCGAAAGGATGGAATTCTGGCCGAAAGGGAAGACCCGAACAGACAATGGACCCCGCTGCGGCGCGGTCTGCCGACGGCGGGCGCAGGGCCCCGGGCCTGCGACCCGGACGAATTCCCCCGATTGATTTCGCCATTCCGATGGCATCCAGCTCAGAGGTGAAACTCCATGAATGTATTCGCCCGCAACATCCTGCTCGTCGATGACCACGCACTTCTGCAGCACGCGCTACGTTCCATGCTCGAACCGCTGCTCGCCGGCGGTGAAATCGTCTGCGCCGCATCGGCCCAGGAAGCCGTCTCGGCCTTGCGGGCCGGTCGCAATTTCCATCTCGTCCTGCTCGACCTGAAGCTGCCCGACAGCGACGGGTTGCGTCTCATGTCGCTGCTGCGCCGCGAGATTCCCGGCGTGCCGGTGGCCATTTTCTCGGGCCAGGATGCGCCCATCTACCGTCAGCTCGCGCGCGAGGCCGAGGCGGACGGTTTCCTCTCCAAATCCATGGACCCCGTCGCGCTCGTCGACGGCGTGCGCGCGCTGCTTGCCGGGCGTCGCTTCTACGACGACCAGTTCGACCGCAATCGCGCCACCAACGGCAATGGCGGCCAGAGCGAATCGCGCGCGCGGCCCAAGCTCAGTCCCAAGCAGGAACGAGTGCTGTGCTGCCTCATGGAGGGGCTTTCCAACAAGGAAATCGCGCTGCGCCTCGATCTTTCCGAGCGCACCGTGAAGATGCACTTGACCTCCGTCTATCACGTGCTGGGCGTGAATACCCGCTCGCAGGCCATTCTCGTCGGCCAGACGCTGCATCTGTCGATGCCGGCCGAGGATGCCTGAGCGCCAGATCGCGCCCGGGCTGGCGGGAGTCGCGCGGCCCTTGCTGGGGGCGGCTGGCGTGCTGTGCGTCGCGGCCGGCGCGTTTGCCGAGTCGCTTTCCGGTGCCGTGTTGAACGGCACGGCCGCCCTGTTGCTCGCAGGCGTGTGGTGGGCGTGGCGCACGCCGGCCGCCACGCAGGCGGCGCACTCCGCCGCGGCCTCCGCCGGCGAGACCGGGGCCGCCTTCGTGGCCAGCATGGCGCATGACCTGCGCCAGCCGCTGCAGGCGGCGGGGCTTTTCGCCGCGACGCTGGCGGCGCACCCCTTGCCGGACGCGTCGCGCAAGCTCGCCCAAGGGCTGGAGACCGCGACCACCCAGCTCTCGACGCAGTTCGAAGCGGTGTTCGCGATCGCGCGCATCGATTCCGGCCGTACCGCGCCCGCCTTCGCGCATGTCGGGCTGGAAACGGTTTTTGCGCAGGTGGTGGCGCAGCGCCTGGAAGACGCCCATGCGCGTGAGCTGCATCTGCGCCATGTGGCAAGCCGCTGCGTGCTGCGCACCGATGTGGCGCTGCTGACGCGCTTGCTCGACGGTTTCCTGTCCTACGCGATCGCCACCGCGCCCGCGAGTGGCGTGGTGCTGGGGTGCCGCCCGCGTACCGGCGGGGTGTTCGTCGAGGTCTGGCGCGGGGGCGAGGGTCTGGACGCCGATGCCCTCGGCGGGCTGTTCGCGCCCGGTTCGCGCGTCACGCAGGCGCTGGACGATCACGGTCTGGGGCTGGTGCTCGCCGCGCGCATCGCACCGTTGCTGGGCGCGCGCGTGGATGCCCGCTCGCCGGGCGGCCGGGGCAGTGTGCTGCGCTGCTGGCTGCCGTCGGCCTGAGGCGCGGCGACAGGGCCGCCGCCGACGTGGCGGGGCCCGCTTGCGCGGGCCCCGGGGATTGCGTCCCTGTCCGGATCAGTTGTGCTGTTCGGGCGGCTGCGTGGTTTCCAGCGTGCGGCGCTTGGCCTCGTCGGCCGGGATGATCTCGATGAGGCTCACGACCTTCTGCACGCCCTGCGCGCGCCGGGCGATGTCGGTGGCGGCCCGCGCCTCCGGCTCGGTGACGAGACCCATCAGGTAGACGGTGTTCGATTCGGTCACGACCTTCAGGTGATGGCCCGAGAGGTTCTTCGCATCGAACAGCAGCGTCTTCACGTTGGAGGTGATGAGCGCGTCGTTGGTCCGGATGCGCAGCGAGTTCGGGTAGCCGATCGTGATCTCGTTGTAGACCTCGCGCACGTTGGGCACGGCGCGCGCCACGGCTTCGACTTCGGTGCGCGCGGCTTCGTCGATGGCCTGGCCGGTGAGCAGGACCCAGCGGTTGAAGGCCGTGGCGGAGACGTTGGTCCGGGTTTCGAGGGCGGCCGGGAAGCTGCGGTTGAAACGGTGCTCGATCTCGGTGTCGCGGATCTGCTCGTTGTAGCTGCGCCGGTCGAGCGCGGTGGTCACGCCGCCCGCCACGCCGCCCGCGATCAGCGGCACGCAGGCTTGCAGCAGGGTCGCGCCGGCGAGGGCGGCCAGGGTCACGCGGAGTTTCATCATTCTTCTCCCATCAGCAGACAATCGATGCCATCGCAGATGCAGTGGATGGCGAGGAGGTGGAGTTCCTGGATGCGGGCGACGCGCTCGTGCTCCACGCAGATCAGCGTGTCGCCCTCGCGCAGCAGGGTGGCGAGCTGGCCACCGTCGCGCCCCGTCAGGGCAACCACGCGCAGATCGCGTTCATGCGCCGCTTCCACGGCCGCCAGGATGCTGGGCGAGCGTCCGCTCGTCGACAGCGCGAGCAGCACGTCGCCGGGCTGGCCGAGCGCCCGCACCTGCTTCGCGAACACCTGTTCCCAGGCTTCGCTGCTGGCGATCGAACTCAGCGTGGCGCAGTCCGTGGTGAGTGCGATGGCCGCGAGCTCGGGGCGCTCGCGCTCGAAATGGCCCACCAGCTGGGCCACGAAGTGCTGTGCGCTGGCGGCCGAGCCGGCGTTGCCGCACGCGAGGATCTTGCCGTTGGAGAGCAGGCTGCGCACCATGCTGTCGGCGGCTTCCGCCACCGGCAGCGCGAGGCGCTCGACGGCGCCCATGGTGGTGCTGACGTTATCCTCGAAATGCAGCGCGATGCGGGAGATCAGATCCATCCGCTCACACCGTCAGGCCGTCGAGTTCGTCGCAGCCCAGGGCAATGTTCATGCACTGGATGGCCGCGCCGGATGCGCCCTTGCCGAGATTGTCCAGGCGCGCCACGAGCAGGATCTGCCCGGCGTGGCCGAACACGAAGAGTTCCGCGCGGTTCGTGCCGTTGCAGCGCGTGGCGGGCAGGAAGCCCGCCTCGAGCGCGTCGCCGCCGCCGGGCGGCATGACCTTCACGCAGGCTTCGCCGGCGTAATAGGAGGCGAGCGCGGCATGCACGGCCTCGGGCGTGACGCCCACCGGGAGCAGGCGCGTGAGCAGCGGCACCGACGCCAGCATGCCTTGCGCGAACGGGCCGACCACGGGCGAGAACAGCGGAGCGTGGGCGAGGCCGCAGAGCGCCTTCATCTCGGGCAGGTGCTTGTGGGCCAGGCCCAGCGCGTAGAGCCGGGCCGAGCGCAGGTGCTCGGGCAGATCGGGCTGCGCTTCGTATTCGGCGATCATTTCCTTGCCGCCGCCCGAGTAGCCGGTCTGCGAGGTGCAGGAGAACGGATAGTCCGCGGGCAGCAGCCCGGCCGTCACCAGGGGCGCGACGCTCAGCACGAAGCCCGTGGCATGGCAGCCCGGCACGGCGATGCGCTGCGAGGCGCGGATGCGCGCGCGCTGGCCCTGCAGTTCGGGCAGGCCATAGGCCCAGTCGGGATGGGTGCGGTGCGCCGTGCTCGCGTCGAGGAAGCGCGTGCGCGTGTTGTCCGCGGCGAGCAGCGCGACGGATTCGCGCGAGGCGGCATCCGGCAGGCACAGGAAGACCACGTCGGCCGCGTTGATGTATTCGGCCTTGACGGCGGGGTCCTTGCGCTTGTCTTCTGGGATGCTGAGGACTTCGACGTCGCGGCGGCCGGCCAGCCGCTCGTCGATCTTGAGGCCGGTGGTGCCATGGCGGCCGTCGATGAATACCTTGAAAGTCATGCTTGCCTCGATGCGGGGATTCTTGCGTGAGAGCGGATTGTAGACGAGTCGTTCAAAAGAAAACCCCCGCCGATTGCTCGGCGAGGGTCTCGTCCATCGCGGGGTGGCTCGCGTGGAGCCACCGGGTCGCGATCAGCGTGCTTGCCAGCCGCCGTCGACGTTCACGATCGCGCCATTGACATAGTCGGACGCTTCGGACGCCAGGAACACGGCGGTGCCGGCGAGGTCGTCCGGCTGGCCCCAGCGGCCCACCGGGATGCGGTCCAGGATGGCCTGGTTGCGGGCGGCGTCAGCGCGGATCGGGGCGGTGTTCGCGGTGGCGATGTAGCCCGGGGCGATGCCGTTGCAGTTGATGCCCTTGGCGCCCATTTCGTTGGCGATCAGCTTGGTGATGCCGGCGATGCCGTGCTTGGAAGCGGTGTAGCCGGGCACCAGGATGCCGCCTTGATAGGAGAGCATCGAGCAGATGTTGATGATCTTGCCCTTGCCGTTGCGGCCCACGACGTGGCGGCAGAAGGCTTGCGACAGATACATCGGCGCATACAGGTTGATCTGCATGACGAAATCGAAGTCTTCCTCGGAGTGCTCCAGGAAGGGGGCGCGGCGGATGGTGCCGGCCACGTTGGCGAGAATGTCGACCTGGCCGGCGATCTTCGCGGCTTCGTCGATCACGCGCTGCGGGGCGCCCTTTTCGGTCAGGTTGGCTTGCAGGTACCAGTACTTGCCACCGGTCTTGGCCACGGCGGCGTCCATGGCGGCGGTCGATTCGGCGGCCATCGGCGCGAAGTCGGCACAGATCACGTTGGCGCCGGCTTCAGCCAGCTTGGCGGCGATCGCCGCGCCAATGCCCTGGGCACCACCGGTGACCAGAGCGACCTTGCCGGTCAGGTCGAAAGGATTGCTCATTCTCTTACTCTCCCGTTATTGAAGTAGGCCCTTTCGCGGGGGAAGGGACTGTTGCGGTGTTCTCGCCACGATCGTGCCGGCGCCGGCATGGCGCCGCGCGCAAGTCCGCGGGCTCGCGGACGCACCGGCCCGTTTGCATACGAAAAACCCCGTCGAGTTTACCCCAATCGAAACAGCGGCGCACCGGTGCCGGACGCGGGCCGGGACGCTTACGCGCCGAGCGTTGCGCTGTATCAACGTGTGGCGACGGCGCTGATCTCGACGCCGATGCGCTGGCGCGGATCGGGGTGTTCGCGGCGCCATGCCACGCGCGCCTGGAGCGGCAGGCCGGCCCGCAGGGCGCGCGCGATGGCGCCATTGTCGCGGCGTGGCAGATAGCCCAGGAGGTGTTCGCCCCAGAACACGCGCACCGCCTGCGCATCGTGCGGGTTGGCGGTTTCGGCTTCCAGGCGCAGCGCGTCGCCCTCCGCGAGCCGGGCCCAGACCGCGGGCGCGGCATGGTGGCTGAAGCCCGCGAGCGAGGTCTGCTGGATCACCAGGCGCGGCCCCGCCGCGGAGGTGGCCAGGCTGGCCGCGCAGAGCAGCGCGGCGGCCGCGTTCTTCAGCAAGGTTCGGCCTCGAAAGCGCCTTGCAGCCACTCCGCGTGCGTCGGCGGCAGGCCGTCGAGCAGCACCGCGTCGAAGCGGCAGGGCTGCCGGGCGTAGGCGCGCCCCTCGTGCAGCAGCCAGTGCTGCGCGGCGTGGATGAGCCGGCGCTGTTTGGCGGGGGTGATGCTGGCGGCGGCGCCGCCAAAGTCCGCGCGGCGGCGCAGCCTCACTTCCACGAAGGCGACGTAGCCCGCATGCGCCACCACGAGGTCCAGCTCCCCGCCCCGGCAGCGCGCATTGCGCGCCAGCACGCGCGCGCCCTGCGCCACGAGCTCACGTTCGGCGAAGCGTTCGGCCTCGGTTCCGGCCGACAAGGCTTGCGACCCCCCGCCGCGCGTCAGACAATCGACCAGTTTTTCCACTGCCGCGCTGATTCCGCGCCCGTCGCTCATGTCCGTTCCTGTTCTCGAAGACTCGCCCGTATCGGGCCCCCCCGCGCTCTATATTGTGGCGACGCCGCTGGGCAATCGTCAGGACATCACCTTGCGGGCACTCGGGGTATTGCGCGCGGTGGAGCTCGTCGCGGCCGAGGACACGCGCCACTCCCAGCGCCTGTTCGACGCGCACGGCATCCGTGCGAAGACGCTCGCGCTGCACGAGCATAACGAGCAGGAGGGCGCGACGCGCGTGATCGCGCTGCTGCAGGGCGGGCAGAGCGTGGCGCTGATCACCGATGCCGGCACGCCCGCGATCTCCGACCCCGGCGCGCGGCTCGTGGCGCGCGTGCAGGAGGCGGGCCTGCGCGTGGTGCCGGTGCCGGGCCCGTGCGCGGCCATCGCGGCCCTGTCGGCGTCGGGCCTCACGGCGCCGCATTTCCACTTCCACGGTTTTCTGCCGCCCCGCCCGGGTGCGCGCCGGGCGGCCCTCGACGGCCTGCGCGGCATCGCGGCGAGCCTGGTGTTCTACGAAGCGCCGCACCGCGTGCGCGAGACCGTGGCCGATCTCGCCGATGTGCTGGAGCCCGCGCGCGAAATCGTGTTCGCGCGCGAACTCACCAAGCTCTTCGAGCAGATTGCGCGCATGCCGTTGAGCGAAGCCACGGCCTGGCTGGATGCCGACGCGAACCGTCAGCGCGGCGAATTCGTGCTGCTCGTGGGGCCCGCGCCGGCTGCCGAGGGCATTCCGCCCGAAGCCGAGCGCGTGCTGCGCCTGCTGCTGGCCGAGTTGCCGCTCAAGAGCGCCGCCCGGCTCGCGGCCGACATCACCGGGCTCGCGAAGAACGCCCTGTACGAGCACGCCCTGCGCCTCAAGGGCTGAACCGCCTCCGGCGCCGGCCGCTCAGGCCGGGGCCAGCGTGCGGGCGCGGCGGTGGATGCGCAGCACCAGCACCGCCGCGACGAGGCACAGCGCGCCCGAGATCATGGTCGCCACGGTGTAGGTGCCCAGGCTGTTGCGCAGCACGCCGCCCAGCAGTGCCGCGAAGGCCGCGCCGAGCTGGTGTCCGGCCACGATCCAGCCGAACACGATGGGCGCTTCGCGCGTGCCGAACACGTCATTGGTGAGACGCACGGTGGGCGGCACGGTGGCCACCCAGTCCAGCCCGTAGAACAGCGCGAACACCGGCAGGCCGAAGTACGACAGGCCGAAGGCCCAGGGCAGATAGACCAGCGCCAGGCCGCGCAGGCCGTAGTACCAGAACAGCAGCACGCGGCTGTTGAAACGGTCCGACAGCCAGCCCGAGAACGTGGTGCCGAACAGGTCGAGCACGCCCATCGCCGCCAGGATGGAGGCGCCCTTGATCGGGTCCAGGCCGTAGTCGCCGCACATCGCGATGAAGTGCGTGCCGATGTAGCCGTTGGTGCTGGCGCCGCAGATGAAGAAGCTGAAGAAGAGCAGCCAGAAGTCGCGCACCTTGACGGCGCGCGCCAGGCTCGCGAACGCCATGTGGACCGGGTTGCGGCGCGGTTCGGGCGGGGCGGGCGGCGCATCGGCGGGCTCGCCGTAGCGTGCGAGTCCCAGCGTGCCCGGGTGTTCCGGCAGGAACAGGGCGGCGAGCCCCAGCACCACGGCGATGCCGCCCGCCACCGTGAGCACGACTGGACGCCAGCCATGCGCCTCGACGATCGCCGCGAGCAGGGGCAGGAAGATCAGTTGCCCGGTCGCGGTGCTCGCCGTGAGGATGCCCATCGCCAGCCCGCGCCGGGTGGTGAACCAGCGGCCCACCACCGTGGCGCCCAGCGTCATCGCGGTGGCCCCGGTGGCGCAGCCCACGATGAGCCCCCACAGCAACGTCATCTGGGTGCTGTTGCGCATCAGTGCGGAAGCGCCCACGGCCAGGGCCAGCGCGGTCAGCGCGGTGAGCACCGTGCGGCGCAGGCCGAAGCGTTCCATCGCGGCCGCCGCGAAGGGCCCCATGAGGCCGAAGAGGGCGAGGTTCAGCGACAGGGCCAGCGAGATCGTGGCGCGGTCCCAGCCGAAATCCTGCTCGAGCGCGACCATCATGACGCTGGGCGTGGCGCGCGTGCCCGCCGTGATGAGCATGACGAGGAAGGTCAGGCCGACCGCGACCCAGGCGTAGTGGATGCGTCCGGCCAGACGCGCGTGCGTCCAGTGAGTGAGTTTCTGCATGGGGGCCCCGGTATCCAGAGGTGGATCGTTGTTTCTTTGTACTGCGGCGGATCTTAAGAGGGCTGCCGGGCGCGTTCAAGTAAGGGCCCCGCCGCCACGGGGCGTGCGACGCGGCCGGGCGGTGCGTGGCGCCTGCTCACCTGCCGGGGCGGCGGGGGCTGGTGGAATAGGGTTGCTGGCCGGAGGCCGAGCGCTGGCACGGGTAGTGGCGCTGGCCCTGGGCGTACAGCAATCTCATCAATAGGCGCAGAAGGCGTGACATGGCGTTCTCCGGGGGAGGGCGGGAGCGGTTTTCCATGGCAACAAGCGTGCCGGGCCGCCCACAGTGCGCGCATGCGGCTTTCCTGTGTGGCTGGCAGGCTTTCGGGCAGGGCGGCGGGCGTCAGATCGGGGCGCCGCGCACCGCCGCGGTGCCGCCGGGCGGCCTCCTGG
>JAVHXQ010000080.1 GCA_031119555.1 Candidatus Dactylopiibacterium sp. | reverse complement strand
GGCCGGCATGCAACGCGGCGCCCGCTGCGGCGCCAGGGTGCCCGTGGCGCGGTGCGGCCTCAGCGCGGGGCGCCGGCCTCGCCGCCGCGCTGCGCGAGGGTGGAGGCGCGCACCACCAGGCGCGGCTCGAGCAGCTCCACGCCGGGGCTGTGGTCGCCGCTCTGGATCGCGCGGTGCAGACGCTCCAGCGAGCCGCCGCCGAGGTCTTCGCTGCGCATGTCGACGGTGGTGAGCGACGGGGTCACGTAGCGCGAGACGGGAATGTTGTCGAAGCCCGCGATCATGATGTCGTCGGGCACGCGCACGCCCAGCGCGCAGAGCCCGTGCAGCAGGCCGATGGCGACCATGTCGTTGTAACAGACGATGGCGTCGGTGCGCCAGGCGTCGTAGATGAGGCTGGCCGCCACGGCTTCGCCGGCCTCCATGGTCTGCGCCGCCACGCTCACTTCGCGCACCTCGGCGCCGGCGCCCTCGGCGAGCGTGCGCAGCGCGTTGATGCGGTCGGCATTCCAGATGGAGCGGCTGTAACCCACGTAGGTGAGCCGCTTGCGCCCGGCCTCGAAGATGTGGCGGCCGAGCAGCATGGCGGCCTCCCAGCCACGGATCTGGATGGAGGGCGAGAGGGGCGCGGGCGCGGGCTCGTGCAGGGTCTGGCCGAAAAGCACGGCGGGCTTGCCGAGCTGCAGCGGCAGGTCGCGCGCTTCCTGCGGCAGGCGCAGGCTGAGGATGAGCCCGTCCACGCGCCGCGCGAGGTCGTCCAGGGTCTGGCGCGCGTGCGAGACGTCTTCCTTGAGGTCCACGACGATGAGGTTGTAGCCGTGCTCCTGCGCCTTGATGCTGGCGCCATGGACGATGTTGGTGAAGTGCGGGTTGCGGATGTCGAGCACGACTAGCCCGATGGAGCCGAACAGGCCGGTCGCCATGCTGCGCGCGACGGGATTCTGGCGGTAGTTGAGCGCCACGATGGCTTCGCGCACGCGCGCTTCGAGCTCGGGTTTGAACTGGTAGCGGCGGTTGAGGATCATCGACACGGTCGCCGTGGAGACGCCCGCCGCCAGCGCCACGTCCTTGAGCGTGGCGGGGCGCTTGCTCGAAGCGTCACGCATCGCCGGCCGCTCCCGCAAGTGACTCGCGCCGCGCGACGCGAGGTGAAAAATTGATGCCCTTAAATTCGTGAGACATGCTTGAGGCTCCGTTTCAATCGCTCACAAAACCAGCCCCGGCGCCATGCGCTTCTCGCCGTCCGTATGCTTGGAAGTGTTTCATTATAGGGAAGATTTTTCTACTCACCGCATCCGCGGGAGAGACCTTCGGGGTGCCTGGCGCAGTGCCAGACACTCCATTGATGCACGTCAATTTCCTTCAATTTTCTTGGTAAACCCTAGCTTTCGATTCAAAAATTGAAGCGCTTTAATTCTCCTCGAATGGCAGCGGACATTCCGTGGACGCCATGAAGCCATTCCCATCAAACGAGGAGACAGGCATGAAAATGAGGCAACTGAGCGTCATCGCAGCGCTGTGTGCAGGCATCTTCGCAGGCGCGGCCCAGGCGCGCGATTTCCGCTCCGCGGACGTACACCCGCGCGACTACCCCACCGTGCAGGCCGTGGAGTACATGGGCAAGCTGATCAACGAGAAGACCAAGGGCAAGTACGGCGTGAAGGTCTTCGTCAACAGCACGCTGGGCTCCGAGAAGGACGTGATCGAGCAGGTGAAGATCGGCACGCTCGACATGTCGCGCCTGAGCATCAGCTCCTTCCACGGCATCGTGCCCGAAACGCAGGTGCCCTCGTTCCCCTTCATCTTCCGTGACAACGCCCACTTCCAGAAAGTGATGCGCGGCCCCGTGGGCGACGAGCTGCTGGCGAGCTTCGAGAAGGCGGGCTTCGTGGGTCTCGCGCTGTACGACGCGGGCGCGCGCTCGGTGTATGCCAAGAAGGCGGTGCGCACGCCGGCCGACATGAAGGGCATGAAGATCCGCGTGATCTCGTCGGACCTGTTCGTGAACATGATCCAGGCCATCGGCGCCTCGCCCATCCCCATCCCCACGGCGGAGGTCTATACCGCGCTGCGCACGGGCCTGGTGGAAGCGGCCGAGAACAACTACCCCACCTTCGAGACGGCGCGCCACTACGAGGTGGCCACCTTCTTCAGCGAAACGCAGCACACGCGCATCCCGGAAGTGGTGGTGTTCTCGAAGAAGGTCTGGGACACCCTGCCGCCTGCCGAGCAGAAGATCATCCGCGAGGCGGCCAAGGCATCGGTGGATTACTACCAGAAGCTGTGGGACGCCAAGATGATCGCCTCCAAGAAGATCCTGACGGATGCGAAGGTCACCTTCATCAACGATGTGGACCATGACGCCTTCGTGGCCCTCGAGAAGCCGGTGTGGGACAAGTTCGCGACCACGCCGCAGGCCAAGGAACTGGTGCGCAAGATCTCCGAGGTCAAGTAAGCGCGCACGCGGCACCGGTCACGGTGCCGCATGAACCGGGGGGTGCTGCGCGCGCCGCCGCGCCCCTCCAGGAGAAGACTCGATGAACTGGTTGCCCCGCTTGAACGCCCGCCTCTCGCGGTGGGCGCTGTATGTGGCCGTGGCGGCCCTGCTGGGCATCACGGCGCTGGTGCTGTGGGGCGTGGTGATGCGCTACGTGTTCCACGATGCCCCGCCCTACGTGGAGCAGCTCGCGCTGATCCTCGTGATCTCGGTGGCCATGTTCGCCGCCTCGGCCGGCGTGCGCGAAGCCGGCCACATCGGCATGGATTCGCTGGTGGTGATCCTGCCGAAGAAAGCGCAGTTCGTGATCGGCGTCATCGTCGGCCTGCTCAGCATCACCTTCGGCGTGGTGCTGTTCTTCGGCAGCCTGCAGATGGCCATCGCCGTCCATCAAAGCATCATCCCCACCCTGAACATCTCGGAAGCCGTGCGTTACGCGCCCTGCGTGATCGCCGGCGTGCTCATCGTGCTGTTCTCGGTGGAGCATCTGATCGCCATGTTCACCGGACAAGAAGTGGAGCCGTCATGGTACTAGCCGTCCTTTCGCTGAGCTTCCTGCTCTTCCTGCTGCTCGGCCTGCCCGTCGCGTTCGCGATCGCGCTGAGCTGCATCCTGGCCTTCATCGTCGAGGGGCTGCCGCTGGCCACCGCGTTCCAGTCGATGGTCTCGGGCATGAACGTGTTCTCGTTCCTCGCCATTCCGTTCTTCATCTTCTCGGGCGAGATCATGCTGCACGGTGGCATCGCCGAGAAGATCGTGACCTTCGCGCGCAACATGGTGGGCCACTGGCGCGGCGGCCTGGGCATGGCCAACGTGATGGCCTGCACGCTGTTCGGCGGCGTGTCGGGCTCGCCCGGCGCCGACGTGTCGGCGATGGGCGGGGTCATGATCCCGATGATGAAGAAGGAGGGCTACAGCGCCGACTACGCCGTCAACGTGACGACCCACGCGGCCCTCAGCGGCGCGCTCATGCCCACCTCGCACAACCTCATCATCTACGCCTTCGCGGCGCAGGGCGCGAGCGGCATGGTCAACGGCCACATGGTGCGCGGCGTGTCGATCGGCGACCTCATGTTCGCCGGCCTGCTGCCCGTGATCTGTCTCATGGTGTGCATGCTCTTCGCGGCCTACTGGGTCGCGGTGAAGAACGGCTTCCCGCGTCGCGAGGACGGCACCACGGTGCTGGCGCGCTTCCCGGGCTGGAACGCGGTGCTGATGTCGTTCGTGGCCGCGCTGCCGGGGCTGTTCGTGATCGCGATCATCCTGGGCTGCATCATCGGCGGCGTCACCACGGCCACCGAGGCGGCCGGCATCGCCGTGACCTACTCGCTGCTGCTGACCTTCCTGGTGTATCGCACCATGAACTGGCAGAAACTCATGATGGCCTGCACGCGCGCCGCCAAGACCACCGGCATCGTGCTGCTGCTGATCGGCGTGTCGAACATCCTGCAGTGGCAGATGGCCTACCTGGAGCTGCCGGACCTCACGGCCCAGCTGCTGCTGAGCGCCACCGACAACCCGCTCGTGATGTTCGCGCTCATCAACATCATCCTGTTCCTGCTCGGCACCTTCATGGACATGGCGGCGACCATCCTGATCTGCACGCCGCTCTTCCTGCCGCTGGCGATGCAGATGGGCATGGGCCCGGTGCAGTTCGGCATGGTGCTGCTGCTCAACTGCGCGCTCGGCCTGAACACGCCCCCGGTGGGCACCGTGCAGTTCATCGGCTGCGCGATCGGCGGCGTGTCGGTCGGGCAGGTGATGCGCACCATCGGCCCGTTCTACCTCGCGCTGTTCGCCGCGATGGCGGTGGTGACCTATGTGCCGGCGTTCTCGACCTGGCTGCCCAGCCTGATCACCGGCCACCCCGTGATGTGAGCCCCGCCCCGGCCGGAAGCGCGTCTTCCGGCCGGCGCCGCCACGCCCGTGGCGGCCCGCGCCCTCCCCTTTCAAGGAATCCGTCATGCATCCCCAAACCCCTGTGCTCGTGACCACAGGCGCCGAAGCCAACGACCAGCTCCTGTACTTCACCAGCTCCAGCCTTTCCGGCGACGACGACTGCCTCGTGTTCATCAGCGACCGCAGCGGCCACCCGAACCTGTATGCCAAGCACCTGCCCGACGGCAAGGAGGTGCAGCTCAGCGCCAACACCGAGGGCACGCTCAAATCCTACGTGTACTTCAACGGCCGGCCGCATCGCGGCTTCGGCAAGGCCAGCGTGAGTTTCGACGCCGCCGGCCGCACGCTCTACTACCTGCAGGGCGACGACATCGTGCGCTGCGGCCTGGACGGCCAGCGCCGCGTGCTGGGGCAGATTCCGCCCGGCCAGGTCACCGCCTTCACGCACGTCTCGGCCGACGGCCGCCGCCTGTGCATTCCCACCACCGACGCGCGCGCGCTCGAAGCCGAGAACTTCGTGAACGACGCGCCCAACTACAGCGTGGGTGACGAGGGCAAGAAGAACGAAGTCATCGCCGACAAGCCCGACTACGACATCGACGCGCGCGTGCAGGCCGAAAACCTCGGCTCCTGGCTGAACGTGTACGACACGCACAGCGGCGCGCTGATCGCGCGCGAACGCGTGGAGCGCGCCTGGATCACGCACGTGCAGTTCAGCCCCACCGACCCCGGCCTGATCCTCTACAACCACGAATGGCCGGGCGACTGCGGCATCCGCCGGATGTGGATCTGGAACGGGCGCGAACACATCCGCCTGCGCCACGAGGGCGAAGGCCGCACGCGCCGCGACTGGACCTGCCACGAGATGTGGGAGGCCGACGGCAGCCACATCATCTACCACGGCAAGTACGAGAACGGGCAGGCCTACGTGGGCCGCGTCGACCCGACGGGCCGGCACACCACGGAGATCGCGCTGCCCCTGGCCTATCACCGCTACGGCCATTTCACGGCCGGCAACCGGCACGCCAACTGGCTCGTCTCCGACGGCTACTTCCACCCCGAGCAGACGCCCGAGAACGCCAACTGGGGCGGCGAATGGATCAGCCTGCAGCGCGTCGACTGGGCCGCGCAGCGCATCGCGTGGCAGCCGCTGTGCGAGCACCGCTCGATCTGGGACTGCCAGGACAGCCACCCGCATCCGATCTTCAACCACGCCGACAGCGCCATCTACTTCACCTCCAACGCGAGCGGACGGCGCGCCGTCTACCGCGTCGCGGTGCCGGCCTGACGCCCCCGTTTTTCCACCGGACCCCCGCCATGAAACGCCTGACCGATTTCTCCGCCCTGCCCGCCGCCATCGTGCGGCCCACCTACAACCGCGCCGCGCTCGTCACGCGCATCGCGCACATCGGCTTCGGCGCCTTCCACCGCGCCCACCAGGCCGTCTTCGCCGACCAGCTCGCGCACGAACACGGTTCCGACTGGGGCTACTGCGAGATCAACCTCGTGGGCGGCGAGCAGCAGATCGCCGACATCCGCGCGCAGGACCGCCTGTTCACGGTCGCCGAGATGGCGCCGGGCCACTGGAACGGCCGCGTCGTGGGCGTGGTGCGCGAAGCGCTGCACGCGGGCGTGGACGGCATCCAGGCCGTGCTCGAAGCGCTGTGCGACGCCGACATCGCGATCGTGTCGATCACGGTCACCGAGAAGGGCTACTGCCACCTGCCCGCGAGCGGCGAGCTGAATGCCGCCCACCCCATGATCGTGCACGACATCGCCCACCCGCACGCGCCGCAATCCACGCCCGGCGTCATCGTCGAGGCCCTGCGGCGCCGGCGCGCGCGCGGCCTGCCGGCCTTCAGCGTGATGTCCTGCGACAACATGCCCGAGAACGGCCACGTCACGCACAAGGTCGTCGTCGGTCTGGCGCGCGCGCAGGAGCCCGCGCTGGCCGACTGGATCGAGGCCCGGGTGAGCTTTCCCTCCACGATGGTCGACCGCATCGTGCCCGCCGTCACACCCGACACGCTCGCCAGGGTCCGCGACCTGCTGGGCGGCATCGACGACCCCGCCGCCGTGGCCGGCGAGCCCTTCCGCCAGTGGGTCATCGAAGACAACTTCGTGGCCGGCCGCCCGGCCTGGGAGAAAGCCGGCGCCGAACTCGTGGCCGACGTGCTGCCCTATGAAGAGATGAAGCTGCGCATGCTCAACGGCAGCCACAGCTTCCTTGCCTACCTGGGTTACCTCGGCGGCTACGCCCACATCTGCGACTGCATGGAGGATGCCGACTACGCCGCCGCCGCGCGCGCGCTGATGGTGCGCGAACAGGCGCCCACGCTGCGCGTGCAGGGCGTCGATCTGGCCGCCTACGCCGATTCGCTGATCGCGCGCTACCGCAACACGGCCCTCAAGCACCGTACCTGGCAGATCGCCATGGACGGCAGCCAGAAGCTGCCGCAACGCCTGCTCGACCCGATCCGCTGGCACCTGGCGCACGGCAGCCGCTTCGACCACCTCGCGCTGGGCGTGGCGGCGTGGATGCGCTACGTGGGCGGCACGGACGAAACGGGCGCGCCCATCGAAGTCAGCGACCCGCTGCTGGACGCCATCCGCGAGAAGGTGGCGGGCAGTGCCGAAGGCGACGCGCGCGTGCGCGCGCTGCTCTCGCTGCAGCCGGTGTTCGGCACCGACCTGCCCGCCAGCGACGCCCTGGTGCGCGCCGTGAGCGACGCCTACGCCACGCTGCGGGCCCACGGCGCGCGCGCCGCGGTACGCAAGCTCGCACAGGGCGCGGCCTGAGCACGGCCCGCCTCCGAACCGAAACTCAAGAGCGAACCATCATGAAAATCCAGAAAGCCGAAGTCTTCGTCAGCTGCCCGGGGCGCAATTTCGTGACCCTCAGGATCACCACCGAAAGCGGCCTCACGGGCCTGGGCGATGCGACCCTCAACGGGCGCGAGCTGCCGGTGGCCTCGTACCTGCGCGACCACCTGTGCCCGCAGCTCATCGGCCGCGACGCGCACCAGATCGAGGACATCTGGCAGTTCTTCTACAAGGGCGCCTACTGGCGCCGGGGCCCGGTCACCATGTCGGCGATCTCGGCCATCGACCAGGCGCTGTGGGACATCAAGGGCAAGGCCGCCAACATGCCGGTCTACCAGCTGCTGGGCGGCGCCTCGCGCAGTGGCGTGATGGTGTATTGCCACACCACGGGCCACAGCATCGAAGAAGTGCTGGACGATTACGCGCGCCACCAGGAGATGGGCTTCAAGGCCATCCGCGTGCAGTGCGGCGTGCCCGGCATGAAGACCACCTACGGCATGGCCAAGGGCAAGGGCCTGGCCTACGAACCGGCCACCAAGGGCAACTGGCCCGAGGAACAGATCTGGTCGACCGAGAAGTACCTCGACTTCGTGCCCCGGCTGTTCGAGGCGGTGCGCACGCGCTTCGGCTTCAACGAGCACCTGCTGCACGACATGCACCACCGCTGCACGCCCATCGAGGCCGCGCGCTTCGGCAAGGCCGTGGAGGACCACCGCCTGTTCTGGCTCGAAGACCCCACCCCGGCCGAGAACCAGGAATGCTTCCGCCTGATCCGCCAGCACACCGTCACGCCCATCGCGGTGGGCGAGGTGTTCAACAGCATCTGGGACTGCAAGCAACTCATCGAAGAGCAGCTCATCGACTACATCCGCACCACCATCACGCATGCCGGCGGCATCAGCGGGATGCGCCGGATCGCCGACTTCGCCTCGCTCTACCAGGTGCGCACGGGCTCGCACGGCCCGTCGGACCTGTCGCCCGTGTGCATGGCCGCGGCGCTGCACTTCGACCTGTGGGTGCCCAACTTCGGCGTGCAGGAGTACATGGGCTATTCCGAGCAGATGCTGGAAGTGTTCCCGCACAGCTGGACCTTCGACGGCGGCTACATGCACCCCGGCGACAAACCGGGCCTGGGCATCGAGTTCGACGAGAAGCTCGCCGCCAAGTACCCCTACGAGCCGGCCTACCTGCCCGTGGCGCGGCTGGAGGACGGCACCCTGTGGAACTGGTGAGCCGCGCCGGGGGGCGGGCCGCGCCCCGGCGCGGGGGCACGGCTGCCCGAGCCGCCCGCGCGCGGCGCCGCGCCCCCCGCTGC
>JAVHXQ010000044.1 GCA_031119555.1 Candidatus Dactylopiibacterium sp. | reverse complement strand
GCGTGACGCAGGCGGCCAGCAGCAGCGGAATGACCGGCAGCAGGTGGCGCGGAAAGCGGGTGGGAGCGCTCATGAGGGGGTGTCCGATGCGGGCAGGCTGAGGCGGGCGAGCGTGCCCCGGGGCGGGTTGGGGAGCAGGTCGACGCGCCCGCCGTGCAGGTGGGCGAGTTCGCGCGCGATGGAGAGGCCAAGCCCGCTGCCCTTGACGGCGCCGTCGGCGGGGGCGGGCCCTTGCACGAAGGCGTCGAAGAGTTCGGGCACGAGTTCGGGCGCGATGCCGGGGCCGTTGTCGCCGACCTCGAATTCGGCGTGCCCGTGGCGCATGCGCGCGGCAAGCGTGATGGTGCTGCCGGCGGGGGCGTACTTGATCGCGTTGGACAGGAAGTTGTCGATGATGACGCGGATCTTGTCGCGGTCGGCCAGCACGCGCGCGCCTTCGGGCGGCGGCACGATCTGCAGCAGAAGACCGCGCGCGCTGGCGGCGAGCTTGTGGTCGGCGGCCACGCGAGCCAGCAGCTCGGCGGGGGCGACGGGCTCGCGGCGCATCGGCGCGGGCCCGGCCCGCAGGCCCGAGTAGTCGAGCAGGTTCTCGATGAGGCGGCGCAGGCGCTGGCAGTTGGAGGCGAGGATGGAGACGACCTCGCGCTGGTCCGCCGTGAGCGGGCCGGCGATCTTGTCCTGCAGCAGCGCGATCCCTTCGGTGAGCGCGGTGAGCGGGGTCTTGAGCTCGTGCGAGACGTGGTGCAGCAGGCGGGTCTTCTGCGCATCCAGCGCCCGCAGCCGCGTGCGCAGCCAGTCCAGGCGCTGGCCCAGGCGCACCATGTCGGACGGGCCGGAGACCCGCAGCGGCGTGTCGAAGCGGCCTTCGCCGAGGCCGCGCATGGCGTCCTCGAGCTGGCGGAAAGGCTGCCGGATCAGCACCGTGAGCAGCACCGCGAGCACCAGGCTGCCGGGCACCAGGATCCACAGCAGATGCAGCAGTTGCGCGCGCGCGGTGGCGGCTTCGCGCTGCAGCGCGGCGATGTCCTGCTCGATGCGGCGGTCGGCCTGGCCCACGATGCGCGTCGCGGCGTCGCCCAGGCTGGCGAACTCGCCGCCGATGGCGGGGCTGGCCTCGCGCGGGGCGGCTTCGCGCAGACGGGTCTGGATCGCGCTTTCGCCGGCCGCGAGACGGTTCAGTTCGGGCTGGATGTCGAGCGAGGCGGCGTGCTCGCCCAGGCGCGCCGTGGTGTCGAGAAAAGCCTGGCGGCGCAGATCGTAGGCGACCAGCCCGGCGACGTCGCCGAGCACGAGCTGCTGGCGCGCGAGACGCTCGAGCGCGGTCAGGTGCTCGGAGAGCGCGCGGCTGTCGCGCGTGATCTCGGTGGCGCGCAGGATGGCCGTCTCGGAACGGTGCGAAATGCGGTTGAGCGAGAAGTAGGCGTCCAGCAGCGCGAGCACCGGCGGCGCGGCGACCAGCGCGAAGCCCAGCAGCAGCAGGGCGGGCAGCGATAGCGGGTAGGACGGCGACGACAAACGCATCGGGGCGTGGCCTCGGGGCAGGACGGTGGGCGCGGTGCGCGTAGCGTGCCACGCGCGACGGGGGTTTCCGGGTGGCGGGCGACTGCCGGGCAGCACGATGCGGCGGGCTCGCGGCGGGGCGCCCGAAAATGGGATAATGCGGGGATGACTACTCATATTACCCCCGCACAGCTGGATGCGGCAGCCGACGTCCTCGACGAGGTGCTGCGCTTCCAGGCCCCGGCCGACAGCATCCTGTCGGCTTTTTTCCGCGCGAACAAGCGTATCGGCGGGCGCGATCGCGCATTCGTGGCCGAGGCCGTGTATGGCGTGCTGCGCAACCTGCGCCAGATCCAGGCCGCGGTGGGCGAATCGGTGCGCGCGCGCAAGCTCGTGTTGGCATGGCTGCTGCGCGTGGAGGGCTTCTCGCAGCGCCAGCTCGCGCCGCTGCTGTCGAAGAACGAGGCCGACTGGATCGTGGAACTCAAGGCCAGCGGCTGGTCGCCCACCACGCTGGGCGAACGCGTGAACATGCCTGAATGGCTGGCCGGGCGGCTCGCCAGCCAGTTGGGCGAGGCGCGCCTGATCGAACTCGCGCAGGCCTTCAACCGGCCCGGCACGCTGGATCTGCGCGTCAACCCGCTCAAGGCCGAGCGCGAGGCGGTGCTGGCGCAGTTCGCGCAGGAGGGCATCGCGGCTTCCGCTTCGCCGTACTCGCCGCTGGGCATCCGCCTGGACGGCAAGCTCGCGCTGCAGAAGCATCCGCTGTTCCTGGATGGCAGCATCGAGGTGCAGGACGAGGGCTCGCAACTGCTGGGCTTCCTGGTGGCGCCCAAGCGGGGCGAGATGGTGGCCGACTTCTGCGCCGGCGCCGGCGGCAAGACGCTCCTGCTGGGCGCGCTGATGCGCTCGACGGGGCGCCTGTATGCCTTCGACGTGTCCGAGAAGCGCCTTCAGAAGGCGCGTCCGCGCCTGGCGCGCGCGGGGCTGTCGAATGTGCATCCGGCCGCCATCGACCACGAGAACGATGCGCGCATCAAGCGCCTCGCGGGCAAGATGGATCGCGTGCTGGTCGACGCGCCGTGCAGCGGGTTCGGCACCCTGCGCCGCAACCCCGATCTCAAGTGGCGCCAGAGCGAGACCGCGGTGGCCGAACTCACGGGCAAGCAGGCGAGCATCCTCGATGCCGCCGCGAAGCTCGTGAAGCCGGGCGGACGGCTGGTGTACGCCACCTGCTCGCTGCTCAACGAGGAGAACGACGCCATCGTCGACGCTTTCCTCGCCGCGCATCCCGGCTTCCGCCAGGTCCCCGCGAGCGAAGTGCTGGCGCAGGCGAAGATCGCGCTCGACACGGGCGAGCGCCTCCATCTCGACCCGGCCACCCACGGCACCGACGGTTTCTTCGCCGCCGTGCTGGAACGGATCGCCTGAGCGCCATGAACGAGCTCATCGTCGCCGGCGTCGCACTGATGCGTCATCCGGCGACGCTGCGTGAGCTTGGCCTGGTTTTCGTGGCGATGGCCACGGCCTGGCTCATCGGGCGCTTCCTGCGCCCGCGGCCGGGCCAGACCTTCATCCGGCGCAGCCTGGCGACGCTGGCCTTTCCGCTCGCGGGCATCGTGCTGGTGGGCGTGCTGCGCGGGGTGTCGTTGCTGCAGGGCTGGCCGCAGCACTTCACGCTGACCGCGATCAAGCTGCTGTGGGCCATGATCGGTTTGCGCATGGTCACCTTCGCCCTGCAGCGGACGTTCCCCGAAGCGGGCTGGATACGGGCCTTCGGGCGCGGCATCGCGGCCTTCGTGTGGTGCGTGATCGCCCTCGACCTGTTTGGCTGGCTGCCCGATCTGATCGCCTGGCTCAATGCTTTCGTGCTGCCCATGGGGCGCAAGTCGGTCACGCTGTGGGACCTCATGCAGGGCACGGCCTCGGTGGCGGGCGCGCTGCTCGTGGCGCTGTGGGCCGGCGGCCTCATCGAGGAGCGCCTGATGCTCGCGCGCGAGCTCGACTCCAACCTGCGCGTGGTGATCTCGCGCCTCGTGCAGGCGCTGCTCATCCTCGTGGCGATCCTGATCGGCGCGGAGCTGGTGGGGCTGGACATCACGGCCCTGTCGGTGTTCGGCGGCGCGCTGGGGGTGGGCCTGGGCCTGGGCATGCAGAAGATCGCGAGCAGCTATGTGTCGGGTTTCATCCTGCTGCTGGATCGTTCGATCAAGATCGGCAACCTGATCCAGGTCGGCGCGGAGCGGGGCGAGGTGCTCAACATCACGACACGCTACACGGTGCTGCGTTCGCTCACGGGCACCCACTTCATCGTGCCCAACGACACGCTCGTGAGTTCCACGGTGCAGAACGATTCCTACGTGAGCCCGACCACGCGCGTGGCCGTGCGCGTGCAGGTGGCCTACGACACCGACGTGGAGGCCGTGCTGGCCATGCTGACGGAGATCGGGCGTGCGCAGCCGCGCGTGCTGGATGATCCGGCGCCGGCGGCCTATCTGGTGTCTTTCGATGACAGCGGCATCACGCTGGAGCTGGGCGTGTGGATTCCCGATCCGGAGGGCGGCACGCTGGGGCTGAAGTCCGACATGAATCGCGAAATCCTGCGCCGCTTCAACGCCGCGGGCATCGCGATCCCCTTCCCGCAGCGCGAACTGCGCATCCTCGGCCACGAGGGGACGGCGCCCGCCGCGCCGGCCGCCTGAGGCGGCGCGGGATAAAAAAACGGGAGCCTGGGGCTCCCGTTTTTCATGCCGCCCAAGGGGCCCGATGCGGCCCGGCGCGGTGTCAGATCGTGGCGCAGACCGGCGGCTGGCCGTTGGCGAGCGTTTCCGCCTGGGCCCGGTTGACCGCCGAGACCAGCGCGCGCAGCGAGGCTTCGAGAATGCTCGTCGAGCAGCCCGCGCCGAACAGCGTGCCCGGGCGGTCCGCCACGGTGAGTTCGACGAAGGCGATGGCGCGCGCATCGGCGCCCGAGCCCAGCGAACGCTCCTCGAAACTATGCACCGTCACGTTGGCGCCAAGCGCATCCAGCGCGGCCGCCAGCGGGCCGTTGCCGCAGCCCGTGAGCCGGGTCTGACGGCCTTGCCAGTCGATGTCCAGCGTCACGTTGTGCTGCTCGCCCTGTTCCTCGAGGCGATGGCGCGCGAGACGGATCGGCGTTTCGGCTTCCAGATAGGTGTGCGTGAAGAGCTGCCAGATGCCCGCGGGCGTCATTTCGGCGCCCGTGGCGTCCATGTGCTGCTGCACCACGCCCGAGAACTCCACGAGCATGCGGCGCGGCAGCGTGAGGCCGTAGCTGTTCTCGAGCAGCCACGAGATGCCGCCCTTGCCGGACTGGCTGTTCACGCGGATCACGGAGTCGTAGCTGCGGCCCAGATCGCGCGGGTCGATGGGCATGTAGGGCACGGCCCAGATCGCGTCCTCCTTCTGCACCGCGAAGCCCTTCTTGATGGCGTCCTGGTGCGAGCCCGAGAAGGCCGTGAAGACGAGGTCGCCCACATAGGGGTGGCGCGGATGGATGGGCAGGCCGGTGGCGTCTTCGACGAACCGCGCGACGTCGTTGATGCGCGAGAAGTCGAGGCCCGGATCGATGCCCTGGGTGTAGAGGTTGAGCGCAAGGGTCACGAGGTCGACGTTGCCGGTGCGCTCGCCATTGCCGAAGAGGCAGCCTTCGATGCGGTCGGCGCCGGCAAGCAAGGCCAGTTCGGCCGCCGCGATGGCCGTGCCACGGTCATTGTGGGGGTGCACCGCGACGATGGTGGCCGCGCGCCGCGAGAGGTGGCGACACATCCATTCGATCTGGTCGGCATAGATGTTGGGCGTGGCGCCTTCGACCGTGGCCGGAAGATTGAGGATCATCGGCCGCTCGGGGGTCGGTTGCCAGACATCGGCAACGGCTTCCGAGATCTCGAGCGCGAATTCGAGCTCGGTCGAGCTGAAGACTTCGGGGCTGTACTGGAACACCCATTCCGTCTCGGGCTGCTCGGCGGCGCGCGCCTTGATGCGCCGGGCGGCATTCACGGCAATCTCGATGCAGCCGGCGCGGTCGACGCCGAACACCGTTTCGCGGAACACCGGGGCGGCGGCGTTATAGACGTGGATGATGGCGCGGCGCGCTCCGCGCAGGCTCTCGAAGGTGCGGTCGATGAGGTGGTCGCGCGCCTGCGTGAGCACTTCGATGGTCACGTCATCGGGGATGCGCTTCTCGTCGATGAGGCGGCGCACGAAATCGAAATCGGTCTGGGAGGCGGAGGGGAAGGCGACCTCGATTTCCTTGATGCCGATCTGCGTCAGCATTTCGAAGAAAGCGAGCTTGGTGTCGACCGACATGGGCTCGAAGAGCGCCTGGTTGCCGTCACGAAGGTCGGTGCTCATCCACGCCGGTGCGCGGGTGATGGTGTTGCCGGGCCACTGGCGGTTCGGCAGGGCAATGGGGGGGAAGGGGGCGTACTTGGTGGCGGGGTTCTTCAACATCGACATGATTCCGGACTCCGTTGCGTGCATTGGGCGAGGGGCGTGGCCGTAACGTGGGCGGCGGGCAACCACAAGGTCATGGCCCGGCGCCCGGGGCGCAGTCGCAGCGAAGCAAGGTTCAGATCACGCATGGAAACTCCTGGGGGACGTAGTAACAGCGTCCGCCCGTGGAGGGCAGACCTGGAAGACAGCGCGGAGCGAGGGGGAGGGTCTTATCTGCGCGCGCGGCGCAGCAGACGCAGCTGTTCGGGCGACAGGACGCGTAGCGGCTGCAGGCGGCGGGCCTGGCGCTGGCGCAGCGTCTTGAAGAGCTCAAGACCGAGGCCGAAGCAGAGGATCAGAACGAGGGCGGACGTGAACGTAGCCATGGGAGGAACCATATTCCTCGCGCTGGCGGCTCGTCAAGGAGATCGTGATTGATTTTGACAATCCGGCTGATTTGTTTCCGGGAGAACCATGTGGCATGTATATAATGAGTAACCCTTATTATTTTCCATGCAATCAACTGCCATGTCCGAACCGGAAGAGCGCCTGGGATTCCTCCTGACCGACATTGCCCGCCTCATGCGCCAGGCGTTCGGACGCATCGTGCGCGCCGAAGCCGGGGCGCGCGCACTCACGCTCGCGCAACTGCGCGCGCTGGTGCAGATCAGCCGGCATGCAGGGCTGCGCCAGGTGGAGCTCGCCGACCGGCTCGACGTGAAGCCCATCACGCTCGCGCGCGTGCTGGACTCATTGCAGACGCTGGGCCTCATCGAGCGCCGCGCCGATCCGCATGATCGCCGCGCCTATCGTCTGCACCTCACGCCCCAGGCCGAGCCTCACCTGCAGGAGATCCGCCGCTCGGGCGACCTGCTGCAGGCCGCGATGCTGCAGGGGTTGAACGCCGCGCAGGTCGATGCGCTTTTCTCCGCGCTGGGCCTCCTGCGCGACAACCTCGCGCAGATGCGCCTGCAAGAACCGGAAGACTTCCATGAGTGACACCCCCGCCGTTCCTTCCTCGTCCGCGGCTTACCCTGCCAGGCGGCGTCTGCAACGCGTGCTGCTGCTCGGCGTGCTGCCGGGCGTGGTGCTCGTCGTGGCGCTGGCGGTCTATCTGCGCGGTGGCCGCAGCGTGGAAACCGACAATGCCTACGTGAAGGCCGACAAGATCGCGCTCAGCGCGCAGGTGGCCGGGCCGGTGAAGGAGGTGCGGGTTCATGAGAACCAGACCGTGAAGACTGGCGACGTGCTGTTCCGGCTCGATGCGGCACCTTTCGAGGTGGCGGTGGCGAAGGCCGAGGCAAGCCTCGCGCAGGTGGGGACCGAGGTGGCCGCGCTGCGCGCGAGTTATCGCGAGAAGCAGGCGGAGATCGCGCTGGCGCACACGCGCCAGGGGTTCGCGGAGCGGGATCGTGCGCGCCAGGCGGATCTGGCCGCGCGCAATTTCATCTCGGCGGCGCGGCTCGATGATTCCCGCCAGGCGGCGCAACTGGCGAGCCAGCAGCTCGAGGCGCTGAACCAGGATCTGCATCGCATCGCCGCGAGCCTGGGCGGCAGCGCCGACCGGCCGCTCGAAGCGCAGGCCGGCTGGCTGGCCGCCAAGGCGAACCTGGATCAGGCGAAACTCGATCTGCAGCGCATCGAGGTGCGTGCCCCCGTGGATGGCGTGGTCAGCAATCTGCCCAAGCCCGGCCAGTATCTGGGCGCGGGGGCCACGGCCGCGGCGCTGGTGGCGGGAGGAAAGCTGTGGGTCGAGGCGAACTTCACCGAGACCGACCTCACGCACGTGCATGCCGGGCAGCCTGTGCACATCGTGATCGACACGTTTCCGGGCGTGCGCTGGCAGGGCGAGGTGGATAGCCTCGCGCCCGCGACGGGGGCGGAGTTCTCGGTGATTCCGGCGCAGAACGCGACCGGGAACTGGGTGAAGATCGCCCAGCGCGTGCCGGTGCGCATCCGCCTTGCCGCCGCCGAGGGGGCGCCGCCGCTGCGCGCGGGGCTCTCCGCCACGGTGGAGATCGAGACCGGCTACAAGCGGCATCTGTTTGGCCTGAGCTTCTGATCCGGCGATGAGCGCAGGAGCCGCCACGTCGACGCCGGCCGTACCGGGCCGCAGCGAGACCGCGCATCGTGCGCTGGTCACGGTGGCCGTGATGCTGGCCACCATCATGCAGGCACTGGACACCACGATCGCCAACGTGGCGCTGCCGCACATGCAGGGTGCGATGGGGGCCACGCAGGACCAGATCTCGTGGGTGCTCACCTCCTACATCGTGGCCTCCGCGATCTGTCTGCCGCTCACGGGCTTTCTCTCGGCGCGCTACGGGCGCCGCAGGCTGTTCCTGTGGTCGGTGGTGGGCTTCACCGTGGCTTCCATGCTGTGCGGCGCGGCGCAGAGCCTTTCGCAGATCGTGATCTTCCGCCTGCTGCAAGGGGTGTTCGGCGCCGCGCTGGTGCCCTTGTCGCAATCGGTGATGCTGGATACCTATCCGCGCGAGAAGATCGCCTCGGCGATGGCGCTGTGGGGCATGGGGGTGATGATAGGTCCCATCCTGGGCCCCAGCCTGGGCGGCTGGCTCACCGAGTACTACGACTGGCGCTGGGTCTTCTACATCAACCTGCCGTTCGGCGTGCTGGCGTGGCTGGGCATCGCGGCCTACGTGAAAGAGACGCCACCGGACCGCGCGCGCCGTTTCGATCTCTTCGGATTCGCGCTGCTGGCGCTCGCGATCGGCGCGTTGCAGACGCTGCTGGACCGCGGCGAGTCGCTGAACTGGTTCGAGAGTGCCGAGATCGTGATCGAGGCCGGGCTCGCGGGCATGTGCTTCTACCTCTTCGTGGCGCACATCCTGACCGCGCGCCAGCCTTTCATCGAGCCCGCGCTGTTCCGCGACCGCAACCTCTCGGTCGGTCTCGTGATCGTATTCCTGATCGGCATCATCCTGCTCTCGACGATGGCCCTGCTGCCGCCCTTCATGCAGAACCTCATGGGCTACCCGGTGCTGGACGTCGGTCTGCTGCTCGCGCCGCGCGGGTTGGGCACGATGTTCGCGATGATGCTCGTCGGGCGGCTGGCGGCGCGCATCGACGCGCGCCTGATGATTCTTTTCGGGCTGGGGCTCACGAGCGCGTCGCTGTGGGAGATGAGCTTCTTCACGCCGCAGGTGGGCAGTTGGGACATCGTGCGCACGGGTGTCGTGCAGGGGCTGGGCTTCGGCTTCATTTTCGTACCGCTGTCCACGCTGACTTTTTCCACGCTCGCCACGCATTTCCGTACCGAGGGCACGGCGCTCTACAGCCTGATGCGCAACATCGGCAGCTCGATCGGCATCTCGGTGGTGATGACCAAGCTCGCGCAGTATACGCAGGCCAATCACGCGGCGTTCTCGGCCTACGTGACGCCCTTCAACGAGGCCCTGCGACAGGCCGTGGAGCAGGGAGCCTACAGTCTGGGCAGCACCGCCGGGCTGGTCGGGCTCAACGCCGAGGTCACGCGCCAGGCGCTCACGCTCGCCTATCTGCAGGACTTCCGTCTGATGATGTGGATCACGCTGGCGGCCGCGCCCCTGTTGCTGCTGTTGCGTCCGGCGCGAAAGGCCTGAGGCGGCGTTGCCCGCGCGCAGTGGCCCGCCTGGCGCGCTGAGGTAAGATGCGCCCTCGTTGCCGTCGCGCGCGCCGGCCACGTGCCTGGCTTTCTCCCCGCTTCCGTTCCCCGCATGCTGTTTCCGACCGTCGAATACGCCTTGTTCTTCATGCTCGCGCTGGTCCTGGGCTGGGGACTGCTGCGCTGGCATCGCGCCCACAAGCTGGCGCTGCTGGCGTTGAGTTACATCTTCTACGGATTCTGGGACTGGCATTTCGTCCCGCTGCTGTTCGGGCTGTCGGCGTGGGCGTGGTTATGCACGCGCGGCATCCAGCGCGGACGCCTGCGGCGGCTCTGGCTGATCCTTGGCGCCGGCGGCAGCCTGGGCCTGCTCGCGCACTACAAATACACGGCCTTCTTCCTGCAGAACGTGGTGGATCTGGCCGCGCTGGCCGGTCTGCGTCTGCCGCTCGCCGTGGAGTCCCCGCTGCTGCCGCTGGGCATCTCGTTCATGACCTTCCATGCCATCTCGCTGATGATGGATGCATGGCGGCGCAAGCTGGACGAGCGCCTGGACTTCGCCGATGCGCTGCTCTACGTGGCCTTCTTCCCGCAGCTCATCGCCGGCCCCATCCTGCGTGCTTCGAGCTTTTTGCCGCAGCTGCGCCAGCCCCCCGATCCGACGCGCATCGAAACCGGCCGCGCGCTGCAACTGATCGCGATCGGGCTTTTCAAGAAGGTGGTGATCGCCAATACGCTCGCCACCCTGATCGTCGACGACGTTTTCGCCAATCCCGCCGCGATGAGCGCGAGCCAGGTGTTGCTCGGCATCTACGGCTACGCGGCGCAGATCTACTGTGATTTTTCGGGCTACACCGACATCGCGATCGGCTGCGCGTTGTTGCTGGGCTATCGCTTTCCGCTCAATTTCGATTCCCCGTACGTGTCGGCTTCGCCGCAGGAATTCTGGCGCCGCTGGCACATTTCGCTGTCGACCTGGCTGCGCGATTACCTCTACATTCCGCTCGGCGGCTCGCGTCGTGGCGAGGCGCGCGCGCGTCTCAACGTCTTCGTCACGATGCTGCTCGGCGGCCTGTGGCACGGCGCGGCCTGGAATTTCGTGGCCTGGGGGGCATGGCACGGTCTGCTGCTGGCCGGGCACCGCGTCTGGGATGGCGTCTGGCGCGTGCGCGACGATGCCTGGCGGCGCTCCACGGCGTGGCTGTGGGCTGCGCGGCTGCTGTGCTTTCACGCCGTCTGCCTGGGCTGGATCTTTTTCCGCGCCGAAAGCTTCGAGGCTGGCTGGAGTGTGCTGACGCGGCTCGCGAGCGGCCCCTGGCAGGCCGATCTGCCGCTGGGGCCGGTGCTTTGCGTGCTGGCCGGCATCGCGTTGCAATACCTGCCCGCGCGTTTCATGCTGCGCCTGCAGCTCGCCTCCATGCGCTGGCAGCCCCTGCTGCCGGGCGCGGTGTTCGCGCTGGCGCTCGTTCTCATCGAAGTGCTGGGCCCCAGCGAGCCGGCGCCTTTCATCTATTTCCAGTTCTGAGTCGTCTCATGCCGCGTCGTTTCCAGCCTCTCCGCCAGATGTTCCTGACGCTGCTCGCGGCGCTGCTCGTGGGTCTCGTGCTGGATGCCGAAGGGCTCAAGATCTGGGCGCAGCGGCTGGAGGTGGGAAGCCTGCGCACGCTGGCCTTGCCCGTGGCGGAGGGCTGGCATGGCTGGGTTTCCGCCGTGGGCGGCGAGTCTCCGCGCCGAACCGCGCTCGCGCTGAAGGAGGCGTGGGGAGAACGCTTCGCGGGAGGGGCGCGCGAGATCCAATCCGTGGCGCAGCAGTCCGCTGTCACCGAGGCGTTGCCCCTGCCGCCCGCCGGAGCGGCCTCCTCCGATCCCGCGCCGCAGGTCGTGGTGCCTGCACCGCAGACCGGCGCCGAGCGGTCCGCGCCCCGCGCGATCGCGGCCGACGCACCGCAGGTCGTGCTGGCCGGCGACTCCATGATGGCGGTGGGCCTGGCCCCCGTGCTGCGGCGAGGGCTGGGCGTGAACGTCGTGCGGGCGTATCGCTCGGGCACGGGGCTGGCGCGTCCGGAAGTCTTCGACTGGATCGCGCAGTATCCGCAGATGGTGGGCGAGGCGCATCCGCAGCTGGTGATCTGCGCGCTCGGCGCGAACGATGGCCAGAACGTGCAGTTGGGCAGACAGGTGCTGACCTTCGGCAGCCCCGAGTGGGATGCTTTCTATCGTGAGCGCCTCACGCGGTATCTCGATCTGCTGACCGCGAACGACAGGCGCGTGCTCTGGATAGGCATGCCGCTGATGCGTTCGCCAGCCTTCGCACGCAAGATGACGCACATGAACGCGCTCGTGCGCGATGTGCTCAAGGCGTATCCCACCGTAAGCTGGATGGACCCGAATCCGGCGCTCGGATATGCCGACACGGCCTTCGCGCAATACCGGGCCGATGCGCGCGGAAAGATGATCAAGCTGCGCGCGGACGACGGCATCCACATGACGGACGAGGGCGCGGCCTTCCTGCTGCCCGGCATCCGTAACTGGCTGTCGCTGCATCTGCCGCCCGGCGCGGAAACCGCCGCGGCCATTCAGCCCAGCCAGGGGCCGGTCGGGCTTCAGGCGCCCGCGCAGGGGTCTTCGCTGTAGGCGCGTGCGTAGGGGCGGCCGTCGGGCCAGTTGCCCAGATCGAAATTGGCTGCCTCGGTGCGTGAAAAGATCCGTGCCGGAAAATCTCCCCCGGCGGCGTAATCCAGCAGCGCCACGCTGAGCCGCCAGTAACCATGGAAATCGAGCTGGTTGAGCGAGCCCGAGGGCTCGAAGACCGTGCGCGGCGGAATGCGGGCGGCCACCGTCGCGCGCGGGTCGGGGAAGTCGTAGCGGCTGTCGGGCGCGCCCGGCGAGCCGTGCCCGGCCTGCACTTTCTTCGTGCCGTCGCTATCGGACGGAAAGAAGATCAGGTTGCGCCGTGCTGCCGCGACATGGCAGAGACGGGCCGCGATCCGGCGGGCCGTCGGCACGCCGATGCCCGTGTCGGCAGCGCCGCTCACGAGCAGCACGGGCAGGTCGGCGGGCAGCGCTTCGACCTTGCCGATGATGCTCTGCGCGCGCTCGCCGCGCGCGATGTGGTGAGCATCGCCCGGCGCGACGAGCATCAGCGCCCGGGGCGCCGGCAGACCGAACTGCGCGGGGTCGAGCGCGAAGTTCAGCGAGATCGTCGCCCCCATCGAGAAGCCCCAGTAAAGCGTGCGTGTGCGGTCCACCAGGCCCGGCTGCAGCGCATCGAGAACTTCCAGCGCATGGCGCGTCGCATCCGCCGCATTGCGCGTGATGGCCTGCGGCGCGGTGAGTTCGCCATCCTGGTAGACGGGATACACGAGTACCGCGCCGCGCCGCACGAGCAGATCGATCAAGCCGCCGAAATTCAGCGGATTCATGCCCAGCCAGCCATGGTTGAACACCACGAGTGGCAGATCGCGCGCGGTATCGGTGGCGGGCTTGAAAACGTAGGCGCGCGCGGGGCCGTCTCCCACCGTCAGTACCTCGACGGCGTCGAAGCGTCGCTGGGCCTGCCAGTACTCCGGGCTGAAGTCGGCCACTCCGGCGGCGAAGGCGTTGCCGGAAATGGCGATCAGCAGGAACAGGGCGCGCAGACAGCGGGGGAGGAGAAAGCGAAGCATGGCGAGCAAAACCGGCGGGACAGAAAGCAAAAAGCCCGGCAGGGCCGGGCTTTCAAAGACAAATCAGGCGATCCGCTTATTCGGGGCGGATGTTGGAAGCCTGCTTGCCCTTCGGGCCTTCGGTGATGTCGAAAGCCACGCGCTGGTTTTCGGCCAGGGTGCGGAAACCCTTAGCCTGAATCGCGGAGAAGTGAGCGAAGAGATCCTCACCACCGCCATCCGGAGTAATGAAGCCGAAACCCTTGGAATCGTTGAACCACTTGACGGTACCAGTTGCCATGTTTGAAGCGTCCAGAAAAAAAGTACAAAAGTACCGGGCCAGACCCGGCGTGGACGAGAATCAAGAGGAGGGAGGTCACTGGTGCGCCGCAGACGCGGGCATTGCGAAAGCCACTACAACGCTGCTTGAAAATCGTGTATGTGACTATGGCGGCATCCACCTGCTTTGGCAAGCCTTTTTTTGGGCGAGGTCGCCGAATGGCCACTTATTCATGTCATATCAGCCGCTTTTGCCCGGAGGGGAAGGTTTTCAGGGCTGTCGGCGACGTGCGCGGACGATCTGGTAAACCCCGCCAAAAATCGTTTCCTTATGCCATTCGAACTCGTCGGCGCGGCTCGCGAAATGCGCGATCTCGTGTTCCCACAGCGCTTCGGCGAAAGGCTCGAGCAAGCGATTGACCCACTTCAGGATGTAGCGCACGGGCTGCCAGCGGGCCGGCGCGTGGTAGTCCACGAAGATCGCTTCGCCGCTGGCGGGAACTTGCTCCAGCATGTTGTCGACGATGCGCCGTTTCCAGTCGTCAGGGACTTCGTGTAGCAAGAAGAAGCTACAGACAAGGTCGTATGGCTTGCTGGCGTCGCCGCGATGGATGCCTGCATCCTGGCGGATCACGCGGGTCCAGGGCAGGGCGCCGATCTTGCGCTTGCCGTGGGCGATCTGGATGGGCGTGATGTCCGTCAGGTCGAAGGCGCCGTCGGGGCCGACGCGCTGCGCGGCGAGCCGGACCAGATCGCCATAGACGTGGGCGACCTGCCAGACGCGCATGCCGGGCCGCAGTCGTTCGAGGTAGCGGCGCATGAGGCGGCGGTCGTTGCCGAAGAGGAGCGTCTTGACCACGATGTTGTGATCCAGCCAGCGCACCCAGGCAGGATTGACGTAGGCCCAGTCATACACTTCGTGCATGTACGCAGGTACTTCGGGCGGCACGACGGCGGCGGGCGGAGCGGGGCGTCGGGCGTCGGCCGCGGGCGACGGGCGCTTGAGGTCGAGGGTCTCGCAGGAAGTATCGGACATGATGTGTGCTGGCCGGGTGGGGGAGCGTATGACGATAACAGGGGGCGGGCCATCGGGGTTTGCGCTGTGCCAAAGTCGGGGTCATGCATGACGCGTGGCGAGACATGTCCTCCATCCGCGGTCGTGAATGTGCCGGGCTTCCACAAGCGAATCCGCTTGTGGCCGGAAAGCCGCATGGGAAGGCCTTTTTCGGGGTCGCCCACGGGTGCGGGGCAGCCGCTTCCTGGCGGTGGCTTCGTTGAGCGTCAGGGCGCTCTGCGCTATCATTCTTATTTCCCGCTCTAGTACTCCCATGACCAAGTACGTTTTCGTCACGGGCGGTGTCGTGTCCTCACTGGGCAAAGGCATCGCGGCAGCATCGCTGGGGGCCATCCTCGAATCCCGAGGCATCCGCGTCACCCATCTCAAACTCGATCCCTACATCAACGTCGATCCGGGCACGATGAGCCCCTTCCAGCACGGCGAAGTCTTCGTGACCGAAGATGGCGCCGAGACGGACCTCGACCTCGGTCACTACGAGCGCTTCACGAGCGCCAAGATGACCAAGCGCAACAATTTCACGACTGGCCAGATCTACGACACCGTGATCCGCAAGGAGCGCCGCGGTGAGTATCTCGGCAAGACGGTGCAGGTCATCCCGCACATCACCGACGAGATCAAGGCCTCGGTCAAGCGCGGCGCCGAAGGCGCGGACGTGGCGATCATCGAGGTCGGCGGCACGGTGGGCGACATCGAGTCGCTGCCCTTCCTGGAGGCGATCCGCCAGATGGGCATCGAGGAGGGCCGCAACAACACCTGTTTCGTGCATCTGACGCTGTTGCCCTACATCGCGACGGCCGGTGAGCTCAAGACGAAGCCGACGCAGCATTCGGTGAAGGAGCTGCGCGAGATCGGGATCCAGCCCGACGTCCTCCTGTGCCGCTGTGATCGCGACATCCCGGTCGAGGAGCGTCGCAAGATCGCGCTGTTCTGCAACGTGATGCCCGAGGCCGTCATCGAGGTGCAGGACGCCGACTCCATCTACAAGATCCCCGGCATGCTGCATGGTCAGATGCTGGACGAGATCGTCTGTCACAAGCTCAACATCCTGGCCAGGGCGGCGGATCTTTCGATCTGGGAGAGGCTCGTCTATTCGCTCGAGCATCCCAAGCGCGAAATCGACATCGCGTTCGTGGGCAAGTATGTGGATCTCACCGAATCGTACAAGTCGCTCATCGAGGCCCTCAAGCATGCGGGGCTGCACACCGAGAGCAAGGTGAACCTGCATTATCTCGACTCCGAGGACATCGAGAAGGACGGCTGCGGCGTGCTGCGCGGCATGGACGCCATTCTCGTGCCCGGTGGCTTCGGCAAGCGCGGCACCGAAGGCAAGATCGCCGCGATCCGCTATGCGCGCGAGAACAAGGTGCCCTACCTCGGCATCTGTCTGGGCATGCAGCTGGCGACCATCGAGTTCGCGCGCCACGTCGCCGGTCTCAAGGATGCCAACAGCACCGAGTTCGAACCCCTCGGCCCGCATCCCGTGGTGGCCCTCATCACCGAGTGGCTGGACCGCGAAGGCCGCATCGAAAAGCGCAGCGAGGAATCCAACCTCGGCGGCACGATGCGCCTGGGCGCGCAGACCTGCCCCATCAAGGAAGGCTCGCTGGCGGCCAGCATCTATGGTGAAACCGTGACCGAACGCCATCGCCACCGCTACGAGGTCAATAACATCTACGTGCCCAGGCTCGAAGCGGCCGGTTTGGTGATTTCGGCGCGCACGCCCACGGAAAACCTGCCCGAGATCATGGAGCTGCCGCGCGAGATGCATCCGTGGTTCATGGGGGTGCAGTTCCACCCCGAATTCACTTCCAATCCGCGAAGCGGCCATCCGCTCTTCATCGCCTACGTGAAGGCCGCGATCGCTCAGCGCGAGGGCAAGCAATGAAACTCTGCGGCTTCGATGCCGGGCTGGACAAGCCCTTCTTCCTGATCGCCGGACCCTGCGTGATCGAGTCGCGCGAGATGGCGCTGGAAACGGCGGCCGAGCTCAAGGCGATCACCTCCGAACTGGGAATCCCGTTCATCTACAAATCGAGCTTCGACAAGGCCAATCGCAGTTCCGGCAAGAGCTTCCGTGGCCCCGGCATGGATGCGGGCCTCGCGATCCTTGCCGAGGTGCGCGCCACGCTGGGTGTGCCCGTGCTGACCGACGTGCATGACGAAGACGAGATCGAGGCCGTGGCCGCCGTCGTCGACGTGCTGCAGACGCCGGCCTTCCTGTGCCGGCAGACCGATTTCATTCACGCCGTGGCGCGCTGTGGCAAGCCCGTCAACATCAAGAAGGGCCAGTTCCTCGCGCCCGGTGACATGAAGAACGTCGTCGACAAGGCGCGCGAGGCCAACGGCGGTGCGGACAACATCATGGTCTGCGAACGCGGGGTCTCGTTCGGTTACAACAACCTCGTGTCCGACATGCGCTCGCTCGCGATCATGCGCAACACGAACTGCCCCGTGGTGTTCGACGCCACCCACTCGGTCCAGCTGCCCGGCGGGCAGGGCGACAAGAGCGGCGGTCAGCGCGAGCACGTGCCGGTGCTCGCACGCGCGGCCGTTGCCACCGGCGTGGCGGGGCTCTTCATGGAAACGCACCCGAATCCGCCCTGCGCGATGTCCGACGGCCCCAATGCCTGGCCGCTGCCGCGCATGCGCGAACTGCTGGTCACGCTCAAGGCCATCGACAGCGCCGTGAAGCAGGCCGGTTTCATCGAAACGACACTTTGAAGGCGCACGCTCCCGCCTTGGCGGGACGTGGTGCGGGCCCGCGCCACGGTGGCCGGAACGCCCCGGGCGTGGCGCCTGCCGACACGCGCAAGTTCTGTGTCCGGTCAACCGGATCACGGCCGATTTGCGTAGAATCACGCGGTTTTGTAGCCGGCAGGTGCCCCCTGTGCCGGTCGGCAAACCCGGCGTGAGCCGGAATCACTGAATTGACTAACAAGGGATAAACACATGAGTGCAATTGTTGACGTGATCGCCCGCGAGATTCTCGACTCCCGCGGTAACCCCACCGTTGAAGTCGATGTGCTGCTCGAATCTGGCGTGCTGGGCCGTGCGGCCGTGCCGTCGGGCGCCTCCACGGGCTCGCGTGAAGCCATCGAACTGCGTGACGGCGACAAGTCGCGCTACCTCGGCAAGGGCGTGCTGAAGGCTGTTGAGAACGTCAACACCGAAATCTGCGAAGCCCTGATCGGCCTGGACGCCGAAGAGCAAGCCTACATCGACCGCGTGATGATCGAGCTCGACGGCACCGACAACAAGGGCCGCCTGGGCGCCAACGCGCTGCTGGCCGTGTCGATGGCCGTGGCCCGTGCCGCCGCCGAGGAAGCCGGCCTGCCCCTGTACCGCTACTTCGGCGGCTCGGGCCAGATGCAGCTGCCGGTGCCGATGATGAACATCATCAACGGCGGCGCGCACGCCAACAACAGCCTGGATTTCCAGGAATGCATGATCCTGCCCGTGGGCGCCACGTCGTTCCGCGAAGCGCTGCGTTGCGGCGCCGAGATCTTCCACAACCTCAAGAAGATCCTCGACAAGAAGGGCTACCCCACCACCGTCGGTGACGAAGGCGGCTTCGCCCCCAACGTCGCGGGTGCCGAAGAAGCCCTGACCCTGATCGTGGAAGCCATCAGCGCCGCCGGTTACAAGGCGGGTGAAGACGTCCTGATCGGCCTCGACTGTGCTGCTTCCGAGTACTACAAGGACGGCAAGTACGTCATGGAAGGCGAGGGCAAGACCCTGACCTCCGAAGAAAACGTCAAGTTCCTGGCCGCGCTGGTCGAGAAGTTCCCGATCATCACGATCGAGGACGGCATGGCCGAGCAGGACTGGGACGGCTGGAAGCTGCTGACCGACGCCCTGGGCAAGAAGGTCCAGCTGGTGGGTGACGATCTGTTCGTGACCAACACCAAGATCCTCGCCGAAGGCATCGATCGTGGCATCTGCAACTCCATCCTCATCAAGGTGAATCAGATCGGCACGCTGACCGAGACCTTCGCCGCCGTCGAGATGGCCAAGCGCGCCGGTTACACCGCCGTGATTTCGCACCGCTCGGGCGAAACCGAAGACAGCACCATCGCCGACATCGCGGTGGGCCTGTCGGCCGGTCAGATCAAGACCGGTTCGCTGTCGCGTTCGGATCGCGTCGCGAAGTACAACCAGATCCTGCGCATCGAGGAAGATCTGGGCGACATCGCCGTCTACCCGGGCCGTGCGGCCTTCTACAACCTGCGCCTGAAGTAAGCCTGCGCAGGTACAATCAGGGCGCGCTTCGGTGCGCCCTTTTTGTTTTCTACGGCAGATCGCCGCGCCCCGCGTGCGCCTCGCCCCGACCCTGATCTTCCGGTTTGCCCATGCGCTGGCCCGCCCTCATCTTCGTGGTTCTGCTCGCTGCCCTGCAGTATCCGCTGTGGTTCGGCAAAGGCAGCTGGCAGGACGTTCACGAGCTGCGCGCGCGGCTCGAGAAACTGCAGGCCGACAACCGCAAGCTCGAACAGCGCAACGCCGACCTCGCGGCCGAGGTGAAGGATCTCAAGAACGGCTTCGAGGCGATGGAAGAGCGCGCCCGCTTCGAACTCAATCTCGTCAAGCCCGGCGAGATCTTCGTCCAGTCTCCCGACGAGCACGCCCGCTGAGGCTGCCGCCTCAGAGCAGGCGCTCGATCGCGTCGGGGTGGCCCAGGAACGCGCGCGGGCTGGCGCTCAGGCCGTAGGCTCCGCTCTGGAAGATCACCACGAGGTCGCCGGGGTGCGCTACCGGAAGCTCCATGCGGTCGGCCAGCAGGTCCAGCGGCGTGCACAGCGGCCCGACCACGGATGCGATCTCCGTGGCTTCGTTCATGCGGTTACCGATCGCGACCGGGTAATTCTTGCGGATCAGCTGACCGAAATTGCCCGAGGCTGCGAGGTGATGGTGCAGGCCCCCGTCGCAGGTCAGGAAGACCTGTCCGCGTGAAACCTTGCGGTCGATGACACGACACACGTAGACCCCGGCTTCGGCCACCAGATAGCGCCCGAGTTCGATCACGAGCTGCGCCTCAGGCAGCTCGCGCGCGGCGCGTTCCGCCAGCGCGGCGAGATTTTCGCCGATGGCACCGAGGGCAAGCGGGGTATCGCCGGGAAAGTACGGCACCCCGAAGCCGCCGCCCAGGTTCAGCGAACGCACAGGGGCGCTCGCGCTGTGCGCGAGCCGCAGCGCGAGCGCGTAGCTGGCCTGCTGGGCCTCCACGATGGCGGTCGCGCGCAGGTTCTGCGAGCCCGCGAAAAGATGGAAGCCCTCGAAAGCCAGCCCGAGTTCGCCGATGCGTGCGAGCAGGCGGGGGACTTCCTCGGCATCCACGCCGAAGGGGCGGGGGCCGCCGCCCATCTTCATGCCGGAGGACTTGAGTTCGAAATCCGGATTCACGCGCACCGCCACGCGGGCCGCGCGCCCGCTGCGCTGCGAGATCGCGGCGAGCCGTTCGGCCTCGGTGAAGGATTCCACGTTGAGGAGCACGCCGGCCTCGACGGCCGCCTCGAGCTCGGGCTGCCGCTTGGCGGGCCCCGCGAAGCTGATGGCGCGCGGCGACATGCCGCTGGCAAGGGCCACCGCGAGTTCGCCCGCCGAGGCCACGTCCAGCCCGTCCACGCGGCCCGCCATGTGAGCCACGAGGGCGGGCAGCGGATTGGCCTTGATCGCGTAATGCAGCGCGATGCGGGCGGGCAGCGTCGCACGCAGCAGGGCCACGCGCGCGTCGATCACCGCGCGGTCGTAGGCGTAGAAGGGGGTCTGGCCGATCTCGGCGGCGAGCGCCGTGAGCGGGCGGCCGGCGATCAGGAGATCCTGCCCCTCGACGCGAAAGGCGGTCAGCGGGGCGTGGCGCGGTCTGTCGGTCACGGGGTCTCTCCGGCGGCATCGACGAGCGCATTCGCGAGGCCCTTGCGGTCGATCTTGCCATTGGCATTGCGCGCCAGCGGCATGTCCTGCACCACGATGCGCGCGGGAACCTGCCAGGCCGGACAGGCGCGCCTGAGCGCGGCGAGCAGGCGGGCGGCGGCATCGTCGCCGGCGGCGGGCACCTGCGCGACCAGCACGATGACGGCGCCCAGCGCCGCGTGCGGCACCCCGAGTGCCGCGCACTCGGTCACGAGGCCGGTGGCATAGGCCGCGTCCTCGATCTCGGTGGGGCTCACGCGATAGCCCGAGGTCTTGATCATCTCGTCGCGGCGTCCCACGAAATACAGGAAGCCGTCGGCGTCGCGCCGCACGGTGTCTCCCGAGAAGACCGCGAGCTCGGGCAGCGTCAGGCCCGCCGGGCGCAAGGCGGCGGGCAGGGGACGGAAGCGCTCGGCCGTGCGCGCGGCATCGTTCCAGTAACCCATGGCCACGAGCGGGCCGCGCTGTACGAGTTCGCCGGCTTCGTCGGGCGCGCACTCGCTGCCGTCCTCGCGCAGCACGAAGACTTCGTTGTCGGGGATCGCGCGTCCCATCGAGTCGGGTTTGCGGTCGATCTCTTCGGGTGGCAGATAGGTGGCGCGGAAGGCTTCGGTCAGGCCGTACATCAGGAACACCCGGGTGTCGGGCAGCTGCTCGCGCAGGCGCGCGAGCGTGGTGCGCGGCAGGTGCCCGCCGGTGTTGGCGATGTAGCGCAGGTGCTGGCGGGCGGCGGGGGGCAACGCCTGCCCCGCGAGCTGGTTCCACAGCGGCGGCACCCCGGTGAGGCCCGTGATGCGCTCGCGCTCCAGCGCCTTCACGATGTCGCGCGGCATCAGGTAGTTGAGCAGCACGGCGCGGGCGCCGGCGTGAAAGGCGGTGGTGAGTTGCGAGAAGCCGGCGTCGAAGGACAGCGGCAGCGCGGCGAGCAGGCGGTCGTCGGCGTGATTGCCGAGGTAGCTGGTGACGCTTCTGGCGCCCGCCACGAGGTTGCGGTGCGAGAGCACGACGCCCTTGGGATGGCCCGTGCTGCCCGAGGTGTAGAGGATGGCCGCCATGTCGAGTTCGGTGGCGGCCGGGCGGTGTCCGGCTCCGGCCTGCAGGAAGGCATCCCAGCGCGGATGGATGACGGCGGGTTCGTCTTCGCCCGTGAGTACCACGTGGCGCAGCGCGGCACAGGCTGGCAGCACCGCCGCGAGCGTGGCGAGCCGCTCGGTCGAGGTGACGAGCAGCGCGACCTCGCAATCCTGCAGGATGTGCGCGACCTGCGCGGGCTTGAGCTGCGGGTTGATGGGCACCATGACGCAGCCCGCGGCGCTTGCGCCAAAGCTGGCGATCACGGTTTCGGCGCGCTTGTCGAGATAGACGCCGATGCGCGCGTGGCGCGCCAGGCCCGCTGCCAGCACTCCGCCCGCGAAGGCCGCGATCTGCGCCGACAGCGTGGCGTAGTCGAGCTCGAGCGTGCCGCTGCCCAGCGCGATCGCCCGGGGGGCGCGCGCCGCGCTGCGCTCGACGAGGTGATGAAGAAGCCAGGAATCTTGCATAGGGGAATTCTGGTGGCCGGACTGCGAGGTCCGAGGGCTTATAATGCCGCGCTTTCTTGCGCCGTACATACGAAGGGAAAGATCTTGTCTTCGCTCCATACCGCCCGCCAGGGCGTGCTGCAGGTTCTGAACGATGTGCTGGGCCTGGAGGGACGCATTGCGTCGTTCAACGATTCGACCCCCTTGCTGGGCGCGTTGCCCGAGCTCGATTCGATGGCCGTGGTGGGCGTGATCGCCGGCCTCGAGGAGCATTTCGACTTCCATCTGGGAGACGACGACATCGATGGCGGCACCTTCGAGACGGTGGGCAGCCTGATCCGCTTCGTGGAATACAAGCTCTCCTGAGGGCGTGGCACGGGTACCGCTGGCGCGATACCCGTGCGGCGTCTCACTTGCTCTTGATCATCGTGCCCACCCCGTGGTGGGTCAGGATCTCCAGCAGCAGGCAGTGTTCCACCCGGCCGTCGATGATATGCACGGCATGCACGCCGCTGCGCGCGGCGTCCAGCGCGGAACTGATCTTGGGCAGCATCCCTCCCGACAGCGTGCCGTCGGCCACCAGCTCGTCGATCTGGCGCGGCGTGAGGCCGGTCAGCAGGCGCCCTTCCTTGTCGAGCACGCCGGGCGTGTTGGTCAGCAGCACGAGCTTCTCGGCCTTGAGCACTTCGGCCAGCTTGCCGGCGACGAGGTCGGCGTTGATGTTGTAGGTTTCGCCGCCCGCGCCCACGCCGATGGGAGCGATCACCGGAATGAAGTCGCCAGCGTCGAGGAAGCTGATGATGGACGGGTCGATCTGCGTGATCTCGCCGACCTGCCCGATGTCGAGCATTTCATCGGGATTGTCCTTGTTGGGCATCATCAGCTTCTTGGCGCGGATGAAGCTGCCGTCGGCGCCCGTGAGGCCCACGGCCTTGCCGCCGTGCTTGTTGATGAGATTGACGATGTCCTTGTTCACCTGGCCGCCGAGCACCATCTCGACGATGTCCATGGTTTCGGCGTCGGTCACGCGCATGCCCTGGATGAACTGCCCCTGCTTGCCGACGCGCTTGAGCAGATCGTCGATCTGCGGCCCGCCGCCGTGCACCACCACCGGGTTCATGCCGACGAGCTTGAGCAGCACCACGTCGCGCGCGAAGCTGTCCTGCAGGGCCGGGTCCGTCATGGCGTTGCCGCCGTACTTGATGACGATGGTCTTGTCGAAGAAGCGCTTGATGTAGGGCAGCGCCTCGGCGAGGACTTCGGCCTTGAGGGTCGGTGCGAGCTGCTGGGTGTCTGCGGACATGGATCTGGCCTCGTGCGGCGGGTGCGTAAAGCGGCGATTCTAGCGCAAGCAAAAGGTGCTTTTGTGCGCTGCGATCAGGTGGGCGCCGCGTTGCCCGCTCAGGCGGCGCCGGGCAGGCGCGCGCGGGCGGGCAGCATGCGGATCGCGTCGCGGTTGCTCCATGAGAAACACGCTGCCGCCGCGGCCTCCCAGGGCAGCCAGCGCTGCGCGCGATGCTCCGCCGGGGCGAGCCGGACGTCCACCGGCGCGGGCACGCAGAGGCTGAAGACATGCTCGAGATTGTGCGTGATGCCGGGCGCATAGCGATGACGCCAGCGCGCGAGGATCTCGAAATGATTGCGCAGCCGCCAGTCCTGCAGGGCCGCCGGCGCGGCGACCAGCCCGGTCTCTTCCGCCAGCTCGCGCAGTGCCGTGGCCGCGGGCGTTTCGTCGCCCTCGAGGCTGCCGGTGACGGATTGCCAGAAGCCGGGATGGGCCGCGCGCTCGATCAGCAGCACCCGCAGGTCGGGCGTGTGGATGACGACGAGCACCGACTCGGGGCGCTTGGGCGCGGACGTCAAGCGCGGGCCTCGAGCTGGCCGATCTGCGGGAACTGGCCGATGAAGAGCACCCAGAAGGCGACGCCTTCGTCGCGCCAGAAGGCTGCGGCATCGGCGAGCACCGCCAGCAGCGTCGCGAAGGCTTCCGGGGCGCTGCGTTGCAGGCTGTCGGCCCGCTGGAAAATCAGCACGTAGCCGTCGGCCTCTTCCCACGACAGGTCGCACAGGCAGTCGGCCAGCGCGTCCCAGTTGCGGCCGTACCATTCCGGGAAGTGCAGCGCGCGCGAGAGGATGTCATGCACCCGGGCCGCGTCGTGGGCGAGGCCCAGATCGATGCGGCAGGCGTTGAAGCCCGCCGCCGGGCCGGCCTGGAAGAAGCTGCGGGCGTGCTCCTCGCTGCAGGCATAGAGGCCGGAGGCCCCTGCCTGGCGCAGCACGTCGATAGCGTCGGGGCGCGGAAGCGGAGTCTTCATGGCTGGACGATGCGTCGGAAGCTGCGGTAATGATCGGGCGTGTAGTAGTACTCACGTGCTTCGCCCGCGACGATGCGGCGTGCGCCGCGCGTGCGCTCGCCCGGCGTGGACACGGTGTATTCGCGGTAGTAGCCGCGTTGCCGGAGGGGCAGGCGGCGTTCGCGGTTCTGGAATTCGACGCCGTCGCGACGGTAGGGATGCGGGCCGCCGCGCTCGATGCGTTGCAGGGTCTCGCGTGCCTCGGCGGGCAGCGCCGCGAGCGCGATGGTGGCGAGGCGGTCGTCGCGGGCCTGCGCTGGCGCGACGAGTGCCAGGCCGAAGGCGAGGCAGAGCAGCGTTCGCTGGAAGAGGGCGCGCAAGGCAGGCATGGGCGCAGTGTAGCAGGGCTAGGCCGCGGGCCTTTCGTTGCCGCCAGCGCCTTCGCCGCCATGGCTTTGCGAGAGCTGATGGTAGAAACCGAGGAGCGCGGCCAGGCGCGGGTTGGACGGGTCCTGGCGGCGCACGCGCTCGATGTGGTGGCGCGCGCTGGTCGCGAATTCGGCATTCCAGCCGCGGTGCTCGATGTGCTTGAGCAACGCGAGTGCGGCGTTGAACGCCACGTTGGTATTGCCGGGCAGCCGCTTCGCGGCGTCCAGCATCTGGCGCACGGCGCCTTCGTAGTCGCCGCTCTGCGCGAGCTGGGCGCCTTCGCTCATGATGTGGCGCACCTCGCTGCGCACGTGTTCGGCGAGCTGATGGCCGAGGTCGGCGTGACCGAGTTCGGCCATCATGTTCTTGAGTTCCTCGACGGCGGTGTCGTCGGCGGCGTGCCGCATGATCTCCATGACCAGCGTCGCGGCCTCGTCCTCGCGATTCTGGGCGATGCACAGCCGTGCGAGATCCTTGCGCAGGGCGGCCGAGGAGGCGTCCTCGGGCACGTGCATGCGCAGGGCTTCGCTGAGCGCGGCGCCGGCGCGCCCGGCGTCGCCCTGGTGGGCGGCCAGCAGCGTCTCGCCGATGGCCGAGCACAGTGCCGTGCCGGCGACATTCTCCATGCTGCGCTCCAGGTCGCGCAGCGTGGCGGTGGCTCCGGCCTCGTCGCCCGCGCCGAGCTGGGCCTTGATGAGAAGGACATGGTCCTCGGGATTGCGGAAGTCGGAATACTTGTTCTTGTTGACCACCGTGCCCAGCACGCGCGCGGCCGTCTCCATGTCGCCCGTGGCGGCCGAGACTTCGCCCAGCTCGCGCAGGCGGCGCACGGTGTGCGGCGAGACCCGGACGGCGTTCTCGAGGGTGCGCTTGGCTTCCTCGACGTTGCCCATGGCCTGGCGCGTGCGTGCGAGCCAGTCGTAGGCGTCGAGGTAGTTTGCGTTCTCGCGCAGCAGGTCTTCGAGGATCTCTTCGCTTTCGGCGTGACGTTTCTGCATGTAGAGCGTGCGCGCCAGCCCGAGGCGCGCCCAGGGTACGGCGCGGCTTTCGAGCACGCGCTGGTAGATGGCCTCGGCCTCTTCGGGCTGACCCGCCGCGACGTGCAGTTCGGCGCGCATGCGCAGGAAGTCGATGAGGTACTCGGGGTGCTCCTGCTCGCCTGCCTGGCAGGCCCGGATCGCCTCGATGGGGTTGCCCAGCTCGATGTGGCGGTAGATGGGCCGGAAGACGTCGCGCTTGAGCAGGGCGCGCGAGATCCGGCCGAGCAGCTTCTCGGCCGAGAAGGGCTTGAGGATGTAGTCGTTGGGGGCCAGCTCGGCGGCGCTGATGACTTTCTCCTGCTGGCGCTCGCCCGTGATCATGAGGAACAGCGTCGAGAGCGGGATCAGGTTGTTGCCGCGCAGATCCTCGAGCAGGTGCTGGCCGTCCTGACCCTCGCCGAGGTGGTACTCGCACAGGATGAGGTCGGGGCTATGCTCGCGCAGGCGCCGCACGGCGGCACCGGCGGTGACGACGTGGGCGATCTTCGAGATGCCGCTCATGGCCAGCATGTTGCGCAGCTGGCTGCGCATGGCCGGATTGGCATCGACGATGAGGACGGAGAGTTCTTCGACCTTCCGGGACATGGGGCTGCGGGGCTCCGGGTGACGGGTGTGTCATCTTAACGGCAGGAGCGGGCGCTTCCCTTAAGCCAATGGTCTAGGGGCTAACCCGCCTTGCGTGCCGTGCCGCCCAGGCAGGTCAGGGCGAAGGCGATCTGGCGCGCGCGCTCGCGCAGTGAATCGTAGCGCCCCGAGGCGCCGCCGTGACCCGACTCCATGTGGGTCAGGAACAGCAGCGGGTGCGCGTCGGTCTTGAGCCGGCGCAGCTTCGCGACGTACTTGGCGGGCTCCCAGATCATGACCTGCTGGTCGTTGAGGCCGGCTTCCAGGAGCATGGGCGGATAGTCGCGCGCGGCGAGCTGATCGTAGGGCGACCAGGCGAGGATGCGCCGGTAGTCCGCGCGCCGCGCCGGGTTGCCCCACTCCTCGTACTCGCCGACGGTCAGCGGCAGGGTGGCGTCCTGCATGGTCGTGAGCACGTCCAGGAACGGCACTTCAAGGATCGCGGCGCCGAAGAGCGCCGGTGCGAGGTTGAGCGCGGCGCCGACCAGCAGGCCGCCCGCGCTGCCGCCGTTGGAGAGGAGGGCGCCTTCGCGCGTGTAGCCCCGCGCGATGAGTTCGCGCGCGCAGGCGAGGTAGTCGTCGAAGCTGTTGGGCTTGTGCTCGAGCTTGCCGGCTTCGTGCCAGCGCTGGCCGAGGTCGCCGCCGCCGCGAACGTGGGCGATCGCGAAGACCCAGCCACGGTCGAGCAGGGAGAGCCGCGTGGTGGAGAACCACGGGTCGTTGCAGATTCCGTAGGCGCCGTAGCCGTCGAGCCACAGCGGCGCGGAGCCGTCGAGCGCGAGGCCGCGCCGGTGCACGAGCGAGACCGGAATGGCGGTGCCGTCGGCGGCGCGGGCTTCGATGCGGGCGCAGGCGTAGTCGGCCGGATCGAAGCCGCCCAGCACGGGCTGGCGCTTGAGCAGCGTGGCGCGGCGGGTATGCGGATCGTAGTCGAACACCGATTCGGGCGTGGTCAGCGATTCGTAGGTGTAGCGCAGCAGCGGGGCGTCCCATTCCGGCAGGTCTTCGAGGTCGACGACGCATGCCGGATCGTCGAACGCGATCTCGTGGCGCTCGCCCGAGGCCAGTTGCGTGATCGCGAGGCGCGGGACGCCGAGATGGCGTTCGCTCGCGATGAGCCAGTCGCGGTAGAGGTCTATGCCTTCGAGCACGACACCCTCGCGCGGCGGCAGCACGTCTTCCCAGGCGTCGCGCCAGTCCGCGCAGGGCGCGCGCTGCAGGCCGAAGTCCGGGCTGGCCGCGTTGCTGCGCAGGTACAGATGCTCGCCGTGGTGATCGATCTCGTACTCCACGCCCGCGCGCCGCCGCAGCACGAGGCGCCAGCGCGCGCGCGGCGTGGCGGCCGGCAGGATGCGCGATTCGCTGGTGGTGTGGCTCGCCGAGCTGAGGACGAGGAAGCCGCGCGAGCGGGTCTTGGAGATCAGCAGGTTGAAACGCTCGTCGCGCTCGCGATGCAATGCCTCGGCGCGCGTCTGCCCCGGGGCCAGCCGCCAGAGCTGGCAGGCGCGCCGCGTGCGCCGGTCTTCGGTCACGAAGAACAGCGTGGGGCGCGCGCCGGCGCCGGCGATGTCTTCGTCCTCGGCCCAGGCGAGACTCACGACGCCCTGGCGCGTGACGCGCAGGTCGCGCCCGCGCGCGAGGTCGCGCAGGCGCAGGCGGTAGCTGCGTTCGCCCTGGGTGTCCTCGGTCCAGGCAAGGAAGCGGCCGGAAGGACTGATCTCGTAGTCGCCGACTTCGTAGAAGGCGTGGCCGGCGGCCTCGCGGTTTTCGTCGAGCAGGATCTCCTCGGGGGCGTCTTCCCAGCGCGATCCGTCGGCCGGAATGCGCCGCCGCGCATGCAGCGGATACTGCGCGCCCGCCTCGGTGCGGCTGTAGTACATCCAGTCGCCATACTTCACGGCGACCGACAGGTCGGTTTCCTGGATGCGTCCCAGGAGTTCGGCGTAGAGGGCCTCCTGAAGCGGGCGCGTGGGTGCGAGCACGGCTTCGGCGTAGGCCTTCTCGGCTTCCAGGTACGCGCGCGCGGCGGGGGCCTCCGGCTGGTTGAGCCAGAAGTAATCGTCCACGCGCAGATGGCCGTGGCGTTTGAGCGGGTGGGGCTGGCGTGCCGCCTCGGGCGGGCGGGGCGTGAGGTCGAAGGTGCTGGCGGGCAGGTCGGAAATGGGCATCAGGAATCAGCTGCGGTTGAGCGGCGGCGCGGGGATGCTTTCATCCTCGCCCGGAACGGAGGGGAAACGGCCGGCCTCCCAGTCGGCGGCGGCCTGCGCGATGCGCTCGCGCGAGGTGGAGACGAAGTTCCACCACATGTGGCGAGGCGCATCCAGCGGCGCGCCGCCCAGCAGCATGACGCGGCTGGCGGTCTGCGCCTCGATCACGGGTGCGGCCTCCGGCGGGAGCACGACGAGATCGCCGGCCTGCGCGACCAGCGCTTCCAGGCGCAGCTCGCCGCTGGCCACGTACAGCGCGCGTTCGGCCACCTCGGGCGGGAACTGGAACCGCGCGTCGGGCGCGAGTTCGCCGGCCGCGTAGAAGGTCTCGGGCGGCACGCGCAGCGGCGAGCGGTGCGCGCCCCATTGCCCGATCAGCAGGCGCCAGCTGGCGCCGTCGGCCTGCCAGAGCGGCAGGGTCTCGGCGGCGTGGTGCTCGAAGGCGGGCGCGAGTTCTTCGCTCCCGGCGGGCAGCGCGATCCACATCTGGATGCCTTCCACGTCGATGCCCGCGTCGCGGATGTCGGCCGGTATGCGTTCGGAATGAACCACGCCGCGCCCCGCGCACATCCAGTTCAGCGCGCCCGGCTGTATGCGCTGCACGACGCCCAGACTGTCACGGTGCATCATCGCGCCCGAGAACAGGTAGGTGATCGTGCCGAGCCCGATGTGCGGATGCGCGCGCACGTCGTTCTCGCGTGTGCCGGGCCGGAAGCGGGCGGGACCCATGTGGTCCAGGAACACGAAGGGGCCGACCGCGCGGGCCTGGATCTGTGGCAGCAGGCGCCGGACGGGAAAGCCGATGTCGCGGGGCTGGCCGTGAAGGATCTGGAAAGCGTGCGTCATGCGGGGCTCCGGCGAAGGGGTGGGCAGAGTGTACGCGTCGTGGCGGGTTGTGGCACCTGTGGGCGAAGGTATACTTGCCGCGCCGGATGTCCCGGTACCAGTACGTCTTCAGGGCAGGGTGAAAGTCCCTACCGGCGGTATGGCTCGCAAGGGCCGAGCCCGCGAGCGCCCGCCGCCAGGCGGGGTCAGCAGATCCGGTGAGAGGCCGGGGCCGACGGTCAGAGTCCGGATGAAAGAAGACGCGTCATCTCCAGTCGCCTTGCGGTTTTCCGCGTGGCGTGCCGCTGCATGGCGATTGCCCTGGAACGTCTCTCAATCCTGATGAAAGCGAGAGCGTTTCGTGAATCTCCAGACCTGTCTTGCCCCCGACCTCGGGGATCTTCCCTTTACCGAACGTCTGCCGCGCGCGCTCGCGGCGCTTCGTCGCGGACGCCCGGTGCTGCTGCTCGACGACCTCGACCGTGAGAACGAGGCGGACCTGATCCTGGCCGCGGAGCATGTCTCCGTCATGGAAATGAGCCGCCTGATCCGCGATGGCAGCGGCATCGTGTGCCTGTGCCTGACGCCCGGGCATGCGCAGCAACTTGCGCTGGCGCCCATGGTGGCCGACAACAGCAGCCGCTTCGGCACCGCGTTCACCGTGAGCATCGAAGCGCGCCACGGCGTGAGCACGGGCGTGTCGGCGGCCGACCGCGTGCAGACCGTGCGGACGGCGATCGCCGCTGGCGCGGTGCCCGACGATCTCGCGCGGCCGGGGCATGTGTTTCCGCTGTGCGCGCATCCGGGCGGCGTGCTGGCGCGGCGGGGGCATACCGAGGGCTCGATCGAGCTCGTGCGTCTGGCGGGCCTGCAGCCCGTGGCCGTGCTGTGCGAGCTCATGAATCCCGATGGCAGCATGGCCCGGGGGGAGGCCGTGGCGCGCTATGCCGCCCTGCATGATCTGGTGGCGCTGAGCATTGCCGAGCTGGTCGGGCACCTGCAGGCGGGTGGCTGATCGGGCCATGAAAAAAGGCGAGCCGCGCGGCTCGCCTTTTTTTGTCCGCGCCGTTGCTTACTCGGCCTTGGCGACGTTGCGCAGGCGGATGTGGAGTTCGCGCAGCTGCTTCTCGTCGACCGGGCTCGGCGCCTGCGTGAGCAGGCATTGCGCGCGCTGGGTCTTGGGGAAGGCGATCACGTCGCGGATCGATTCGGCGCCGGTCATCATGGTGACGATGC
>JAVHXQ010000079.1 GCA_031119555.1 Candidatus Dactylopiibacterium sp. | reverse complement strand
CCGCCCAGGCCCGCGAGGACGCCGAGCGCTACGCGCGGCGCGAACGCGAGCGGGCCGAGAAGCAGGCCGGCAAGGCGGCGCAATCGGCCCCCGCCGCCACGCCGCGCTGAACCCGCGCGGGCGGGCGGCCGTGCGCGCGGCTCAGCGCCGCACGAGGCGGTAGATGAGCAGCAGCAGCATGGCCCCGAGGATGGACCCGATCCAGCCGACCGGCCCGCCCAGGCCCAGGTGCAGCGAGAGGAAGTTGCCGACCCAGGCGCCCGCGATGCCCAGCAGCATGGTGATGATCCAGCCGCCCGGATCACGGCCCGGCATGAGGAACTTGGCGATGATGCCGACGATCAGGCCGACGAGGCAGGTAACGATGAGGTTCATGGTGCGTGCTCCGGCGTGAGTGAGGCCCGCGCCCGCGCCGACGCCAGCAGCGTGCGGGGCCCGGGCAGGGCCTGCCGATTCTACGGGGCGCGGCGCCCCGCCAGACGCCGCCCACACCTTCCGACACTTTCCGACACCTGCGCGGGGCATTGCGGCCCGCAACGCCGCGCCACGCTCAGGCCCGCTGCACGTCGCACAGGAAGAGGTTCGGCGCCGCGCGCAGATAGCCCTGCTCGCCCACCAGCACGTCGAGCATCAGCGTCGCGAGATCGTCCGCCAGCGGCTCGACCTGCGCGTCGCGCGTCTGGAAGCACGTCTTGAGGTAGGCGTGGCAATGCGTGCAGGCCTCGGCCTGCACCGCCGGATGCGCGCCTTGCAGCCCCAGGTACTCGACTTCGCCCAGCCCTTCGCAGAGGCTGCAATGCGCACGCACGGCGTGCCAGCGCGTCGCGCACAGCGCGCATTCCAGGTAGCGCTGCCCGGCCCGCCCCTCGCCCGCCAGCACGATGGCGCCCAGCGCGGCGCCACCGCAACAGGGGCAATGCGCCTGGCGCAACAGGGCGGGCACGCCCTGATCGAGACGCAGGCGCGCGGCATGCGCGCCGCTCACCTGCAGCGCGGCGCCCACCAGCAGGTCGGTGAGGTCGCGTTGCTGCGCGAGATCCTCGCCGCGCGCGATGGCTCGCGTGCGGGCCTCGCGCTGCAGCAGGTCGTCGGCGCCGGGCAGCGCCGCGTCTGGCGCGAACCGTGCGGCCAGGGCGTGGAAATGCGCGCGCCAGTCGGCGTGCGGGCCCGCGCTCGCCATGCACTGCTGCTGGGCCGTACACAGGCTGGCGAGCCAGGTCAGCCAGCCTGCGGCCGGATGCGCGTCGGCCAGCGTGGAGAGGCGCGCGGCGCGGCGCGCGAAAAGCGTGTCGGCAGGAGCGATCACGCGGGCGGCGGAAGCATCCGGCGAAAGGGGTACGGCACTGGAGGAAGGCATCATGCGGACACAGGGCGACGGAAGAGGAATGCGGGAGAGGCGACGCTGCCGGCCTCAGGAAGCGGCCGTGGGCGAAGCGCCCAGCACGGGCATGGCGCCCACCAGGCGATGCGGTTGCGTATAGACCAGGAGCTGACCGGGGCGCGCGGCGCCGATCAGCAGCAGGCCGGCCGCCTGCGCGGCGCGGATCGCCTGCGCGGTCGGCGCGGAAGTGGAGACCAGGGTGCTCAGGCCGGCGCGGATCGCGCGGCGCGCGGTTTCTCCGCAGACGCGCCCCGAAATGATCGTGAAACCCCGCGCGGGCTCGCACGCGCAGGCGCAAAGACCCCCGATGAGCTTGTCGAGCGCGTTGTGGCGGTCGAGATCTTCGCGCACCAGCCGCAGGATGCCCTCGCCGTCGGCCCAGGCGGCCACGCGCGCGGCCTGCGTCTGGCGGCCCAGGGGGCGGGCCTGGGCGAATTCGCGCAGGCCGTGATCGAGTGCTTCGAGGCGCAGCGGAGGCAGCTTGCCGGCGTCCGTCGCATGCGAGGCGTCGGGCATGGTGGGGAGTTGCGCCAGCGCGCCACGCGCACGCAGCGCGGCCATGCGGTGCGGCGCCAGCGTGATGTCGACGCCGATGAAGCCGCTTTCTTCGCGGATGCGCAGGCCTTCGATCTCGGCGGCGGCGTCGACGATGCCCGCGCCCAGGCTGAAGCCCAGCGCGAGGTCTTCGAGGTCTGCCGGAGTGGCCGTCTTGACCGCGTGGGGCACGCCACCGTAGGACAGCACGATGGGCGTTTCCTCGATCACGTAGTCGTCATAGCCCGACCAGCCGGCGACCTTCATGGACAGCACCCGCGCCAGTGAATGCGTGGGGAACAGCGGCAGGGCGCCAGGCGCCCCGGTGCCTCGTTCTGCGACGTGCGGCTGAGTCATGGCGGGCCTCTGCGGGTCTTGCGGCTCGCGCCGCCGTTGCGAAAGTCCTACTTGCCGGTGATCTGGCGATACCAGCCCCGGTGGTGCTGGCGCGCCCACGCGCGCGTGACCGTGCCGTACCACATGGCGCGGATGGTGCCTTTCACCCAGATCGCGGCATACACGTGAACAAGGATGAGACCGATCATCACCGCACCGCACGCGGCATGTACGACTACCGCCACCCGCACGAGTTCAACCGGGAAATGAAACCACGCGCGCCACATCAGGATGCCCGAAACGCTCATGAGCAGCATGCATACGCCGAGCGACCAGAACAGGACTTTCTGACCACCGTTGTATTTGCCCTGCTCGGGCATGTCGTGGTCGTTGCCGTCGACCATGTTGCGCGCCTTGGCGAGCCACTCGAAGTCCTTCTTCCCCATGAGGTTGAGGCGGAAGAAGCGGATGAAGATGATGAGGAAGGCCACGGCCATGAGCACGCCCGCGTAGGGATGCAGGATGCGCGTCCAGACGGGGCCGCCGAAGAGCTGCGTGAGCGGGAAGAAGGCCGGGTGGAAGAAGGCGAGCCCCGACAGCGCGAGCAGGATGAAGCTGATGCCCACGATCCAGTGGTTGACGCGTTCCGACGCGTTGTAGCGCTTGATGTCCTTCGGGTCGCGGATCATTGTGCGGCCTCCTTGTCTTCACGTTCGCGGCGGTCTTCGGCGTCGATCTCGTCTTCGGTTTCCTTCGAGATTTCGTTCGGCCCCTTCATGACATAGTGGAACAGGCTGCCCAGCGCCACGCCCGCGAGGGCGAGCGTCGCGAGCGGCTTGGCGACGCCCTTCCAGATCGAGACCATGGGGCTGATCGCCGGGTTGGCGGGCAGGTTGGCGTAGAGAGCGGGCTCGTCGGCGTGGTGCAGCACGTACATCACGTGGGTGCCTCCCACGCCCTCCGGGTCGTACAGGCCGGCCTTGTCGAAGCCACGACGGCGCAGGTCGTCGATGCGCGTGGCGGCGATGTCCTTCATGTCCTCCTTGGAGCCGAAGCTGATCGCACCGGTCGGGCAGGTCTTCACGCAGGCGGGTTCCTGACCCACCGCCACGCGGTCGGAACACAGCGAGCACTTGTAGGCCTTGCCGTCCTCGCGCGACAGGCGCGGCACGTTGAAGGGGCAGCCGGTCACGCAATAGCCGCAGCCGATGCAGTTCTCCTGGTGGAAATCGACGATGCCGTTCTTGTACTGGATGATCGCGCCCGGCGACGGACAGGCCTTGAGGCAGCCCGGGTCGGCGCAGTGCATGCAGCCATCCTTGCGGATCAGCCACTCGAGGCGGCCGTGGGCCTCGGTTTCGGTGAAGCGCATGACGGTCCAGGCATGCGCGGACAGATCGGTCGGATTGTCGTAGACGCCGATGTTGCTGCCGACTTCCTCACGGATGTCGTTCCACTCGGAGCACGCCACCTGGCACGCCTTGCAGCCGATGCAGGTGGTCACGTCGATGAGCTTGGCGACTTCGATGGGCTGGCGCGAACCCGGCTGGGGCGTGGTGGTGGCCGAGCGGCGCTGGATGTCCAGGGATTGCAATGCCATCGTTCAGCCTCCTCAGACTTTTTCGAGATTGACGAGGAACGCCTTGTACTCGGGCGTCTGGGTGTTGCAGTCGCCCACGGCGGGCGGCAGCACGTTGGTCAGGAAGCCTTTCTTCGCGACGCCGACCCAGCCCCAGTGCAGTGGAATGCCGATCTGGTGCACGGTCTGCTTGTTGACGCTGAGCGGCCGCAGGCGCTTGGTGACCACCGCGCGCGCCTTGATGTAGCCGCGATTGGAGCTGACCTTGACCCAGTCGCCGGCGGCGATTCCCTTTTCGCGCGCGAGGCTTTCGCTGATCTCGACGAACTGCTCGGGCTGGGCGATCGCGCTGAGCCGCACGGACTTGGTCCAGAACTGGAAGTGCTCGGTCAGCCGGTAAGTGGTGCCCACGTAGGGAAACTCGGTGTGCTTGCCCAGGCGCGCGCGATCGCCCGGGAAGATCCGCACGGCGGGACTGCTGACCACGGCCGGGTGCAGGGGGTTGGTGCCCAGCGGTGTTTCCATGGGCTCGTAGTGTTCGGGGAAAGGCCCGTCCACGAGCTTGTCGACGCAGTACAGGCGGCCGAGCCCCTCGGGATTCATGATGAAGGGGCCCATGCCCTCGGAGGGGGGCGAGTCGGCCTTGAAATCGGGAATGTCGCCACCGGCCCAGCGCTCGCCGTTCCAGGCGATCAGGCTGCGCGACGGGTCCCACGGCTTGCCCTCGGGCGTGCACGAGGCGCGGTTGTAGAGGATGCGCCGGTTGGCCGGCCAGGCCCAGGACCATCCCGGCGTGTTGCCCAGGCCGGTATCGGTGTTGTCGCGCCGCGCCATCTGGTTGCCGGCCTGCGTCCAGCAGCCGGAGAAGATCCAGCACGCACAGCTCGTGCTGCCATCGTCCTGCAGGGCCGCAAAGCCCGCGAGCTGCTCGCCCTTGCGCGCGAGGAGCCGGGTCTTGTCGGCCGGGTCGGGAATGTCGGCAAGCGCGCGACCGTTGAGTTCCATCGCGAGCTCCTGCGCGGTGGGCGCGTAGGGATCGCGATAGGGCCAGGCGAGGTTCAGGATGGGCTCGGCCAGCTTGCCGCCCTCCTTCTCGTAGAGCGTGCGCAGCGCCATGAAGATTTCGCCGAGGATCTCCTGGTCGCCCTTGGCTTCGCCCGGAGGCTCGGCCCCCTTGAAGTGCCACTGCAGCCAGCGCGACGAATTGACGATGGCGCCTTCTTCTTCGGCGAAGCAGGTGGAAGGCAGGCGGAAGACCTCGGTGGCGATGCGGGCGGGATCGACGTCGTGCGATTCGCCGTGGTTCTGCCAGAAGCTGGAGGTCTCGGTCTCGATCGGGTCGATGATGACCATGTACTTGAGCTTGGAGAACGCCTCCGTGACCTTGTTCGCATCCGGGAAGGACGCCAGCGGGTTGAAGCCCTGCACGACGAAGCCGTTGATCTTGCCCTGGTGCATGAGTTCGGTGATGTGCAGCACGTCGTACATGCGGTCCCACTTCGGCAGCCAGTCGTACCCCCAGTCGTTGGCCGCCGTGGCCTTGTCGCCCCACATCCACTTCATGAGGCTCACGAAGAACTTCGGCGTGTTCCCCCAGTAGTTGAGCTGATGGTCGCGCTGGGCCCTGGGCGTGGTCTTGGCGATGTAGTCGGCGTAGGTCGGGTGATTCTTCTCGTTGGGCAGCGTGAGGTAGCCCGGCAGCGAGGTGGACAGCAGCCCGAGGTCGGACAGCCCCTGGATGTTGGAGTGCCCGCGCAGCGCATTCACGCCGCCGCCCGGCATGCCGATGTTCCCCAGCAGGAGCTGGATCATCGCCATGGTGCGGATGTTCTGCGCGCCCGTGGTGTGCTGCGTCCAGCCCAGCGCATAAAGGATGGTGCCGACCTTGCCGGGCACGGCGGTTTCACCCAGCCATGCGCAGACCTTGAGGAAATCCTCCTGCGGGGTGCCGGTGAGCTCGCTCACCACCTCGGGCGTGTAGCGCGCGTAGTGCGCCTTCATGAGGTTCCACACGCAGCGGGGGTGCGCGAGCGTGGGGTCGGTGCTGACGTGGCCCGCGGCATCCAGCGTGTACGCCCATTTGCCAAGGTCGTAGGCGCCCTTCTCGGCGTCGTAGCCCGAGAACAGGCCTTCGTTGAAGTCGTAGCCGTCACCGACGATCACGGCCGCGTTGGTGTAGGCCTTCACGTAGTCCCAGTGGATCTTGTCGTGCTCGATGAGCCAGCGGATCACCCCGCCCAGGAAGGCGATGTCGGAACCCACGCGGATGGGCATGTAGTAATCGGCCACCGATGCGGTGCGATTGAAGCGCGGATCCACGACCACGAGCTTCGCGCCGCGCTGCTTCTTGGCCTCGATCGCCCAGCGGAAGCCCACGGGGTGCGCCTCGGCGGCGTTGCCGCCCATCACCAGAATGAAGTCGGCGTTCTTGATGTCGACCCACGAGTTGGTCATCGCCCCGCGCCCGAAGGTGGACGCCAGCGCCGACACCGTCGGGCCGTGACAGACCCGCGCCTGCGCGTCGGTGGCGACGATGCCCAGCGCGCGCATGATCTTCTGCGTGAGGATGCCGGTTTCGTTGGACGAAGCCGATGCCGTCAGCATGGCCGTGGACAGCCAGCGGTTCACGGGCACCCCGGCCGCGTTCCTGTCGACGATGTTCGCGTCGCGGTCGGCCTTCATGTGGCGCGCCACGCGCTCGATGGCCTCATGCCACGAGATGCGCTTCCACTCGTTGCTGCCCGCTTCGCGCACCTCGGGGTAGCGCAGGCGCTGCGCGCTGTGCACGAAGTCGAGCAGGCCCGCCCCCTTGGGGCACAACGCACCGCGGCTGACCGGATGATCCGGATCGCCCTCGATGTGGATGATCTCGGCCTTCGCATTCTTGGCGCCGCTGCCCAGGCTATAGAGCAGCACGCCGCAGCCGACCGAGCAGTAGGTGCAGTTGTTGCGCGTTTCCCGGGCCCGCAGGAGCTTGTATTCGCGCACTTCGGCATGCGCTTCGCCCGAGTACGCCCCCGCCATCACCAGGCCCGTGGTGCCCAGCCCCGCGGCCGAAATCCTGAAGAACTGGCGCCGGCTGATCGGCATGCCCGCCGAAGCCGGTTGATCGTGACTGGCCATTTGACCTCCTCCCGAAGACGCCGCTCCGGATCTCGGCCCTCTCACGGGCGCCCCGGACACCGGCAGAGCCGCGCCGACAAGCCGCGCGCGGACAGAAACGCCGGACGAGCCTACTCCCCACACTGACATCATGTCTATTGAGAGAAAGCCGGGTCCAAACTGACGGAAAGCCCCCCGGCGCGCCCGGCGCGAGGCCGCTCGGCGGGGCTTCGCGACGGCGCGCGCGCGACAACGCGACCGCGCATGACGGCCAGTCCGCTCCCCCGCTTGGCCCGGGGAAGGCGGGGCGATGAACCCGTTGCGGTGGCGCGCTCCGCGCGGCGGCGCCGGCCCGCGTCGCGTCCCGTTTCACGAGGGCAAGGCACGCGCCGGACGGCCCGCCCGGCGTCACCGCGCGGTCGCGCCACGGCCCCTTCCCCCCCCGGCGCGACCGCCCGCGACGGATCTGCCGCGCCCGCACACCCCGTCCGACGGCTACGCCCGCACGCACGGGCAGCGGTCGCGCCCGCGCAACAGCGGCCCTGGCGGCCTGCCCTGCTCGCGGCCGGTTTCGCTCCTTCGGCACAACGCCTCGCTCACCCCCTCAGGATGGCCGAGCGGACCCGCCTGGACGACGCAGACCGACATGCCTGCCAGCCAGAACGCCTGCCGCGACTCGCCCGGACGGCTCCCGCAGGCGCGGGAAGGCCCGGTCTTTGCGCAGCGCTTCTGCGGCATCGGACAGACCGCCAGCTCATGGGTATCTGCTCAGACGAATGGGGCTGGACGCATTTCCGGCACGACCGCGCGCCGCCACGCGTAGCCCCCTTCCTGCCCCCCCGCGGGGCGCTGCAGCTCGCGCCTGCTTGGCGGCGGCATCGCCCTGCTCAAGGCTCGGGGCTGCTTCGAAACGCCACGCGGAGGCCGTCACGCCCGCCACCGCGCCTGCCGCCCGCCGCGCGCGGTCAGCGCGGGCGCGCGGCGGGAATCCGGAAAATGTGAAGGACGGCAGCCTCCCGCCACTCCAAGCCCCTGCGTCACGCTGCGAACCGCACCTCCACTCAGAGATGACCCGTCCCCGATCCCGACCCGGCCGGGGTTGCCCCGTGCGCCAGAAACGTCCGTCCCGGCAGCGGAGTTTGTTCAACCAGATGGAAGATGAAGAATCATGCCGGCGGCATCTCCGGAAGCAGTCGTGCTCATCGGCGAGTTCGCCGTGGAGACAGCGCCACGATCAGGGAAGCGTACTTCTGCCTCGTCAGGGTGGCCTGATGGCGCCAGGAGCCTCCCGATGCCGACAGCCAGGAGAGGAAGGGGCGCTCGCGCCTTCCAGCGAAGGCCGCTCGTTGCGACCGTGAATGCACCGGCGCGCCGATTTCTGACCGCAGAAACGAAAAAGCCCCGTCCGCATGGACAGGGCTTTTGCTGGGAATTCTTGGTGGCCTGGGGCGGAATCGAACCACCGACACGCGGATTTTCAATCCGCTGCTCTACCAACTGAGCTACCAGGCCAACGAGCCAAGAATATTAGCAACGAAGCCCCCGTAGCGCAAGCTTTTCGTGAAGGCGGCAGGCTCGCTGGGTTGGGGTTGGGGTTGGGGTTGGGGTTGGGGTTGGGGTTGGGGTTGGGGTTGG